>NZ_CP065217.1:2120562-2827416 GCF_015767675.1 Vibrio navarrensis
TGCATACAATTAATCAGGATGACATCATGGATCTGCTGCTCACCAATGCTCGCCTCGTCACCATGCTTGACGGAGATACGGGTTACCATCCGACTGACCCGCTCACCATTGGTATTCAAGATGGGTTGATCGCGTATGTGGGTGCGGACACCACTGAGCTCCATGCAAGCCAACGTATCAATCTGGAAAGCCGTCTTGTCACTCCCGGCCTGATTGACTGCCACACCCATCTTGTATACGCCGGAAATCGCGCGAATGAATTTGAGATGCGCCTAAACGGGGTGCCATATCAGCAGATCGCCCAGCAAGGCGGCGGAATCCTTTCTACGGTACAAGCCACACGTTTGGCGAGCATCGACACCTTGATTGAGCAAAGTCTACCAAGATTGGATGGGCTGCTTGCCAGCGGTGTCACATCCGTAGAAGTAAAATCGGGCTATGGGCTGACCTTGGCTGAAGAGATCAAAATGCTGCGAGCCGCGAAGGAGTTACAACGTCACCGAAAAATTAAGGTCACGACGACTCTCTTGGCCGCGCACGCCCTTCCTCCCGAATACGCTGGCAGAGCGGATGAGTATATCGAGTTCATTTGCCAAGAGATCATTCCAACGGTTGCACAAGAGCAACTGGCTTCGAGTGTGGATGTGTTTTGTGAGTCGATCGGCTTTAACCTCGCGCAAACGGAGAAGGTGTTTCGCTGCGCCCTTGAGCATGGTCTGCACATCAAAGGCCACACCGAACAGTTATCTAACCTTGGTGGTAGTGCATTAACTGCCAAGTACCAAGGGCTGTCCGCCGATCATATTGAATACCTAGATGAAGCAGGCGTTGTCGCGTTAGCCGCTTCATCCACAGTCGCCACACTGCTGCCCGGCGCTTTCTATTTCTTACGTGAACAGCAACAGCCGCCGATTGATCTCTTGCGCCAGCATCAAGTACCCATGGCAATTGCCACCGACGTCAACCCAGGCACTTCCCCTTTTGCCGATTTGACCTTGATGATGAACATGGCGTGCACGCTGTTCAGACTCACGCCACAAGAGGCGCTGCGCGGCGTCACTCAACATGCGGCGCAAGCGCTAGGCTATCAAGGAAAACGTGGGCAAATCGGTCTTGGTTTGGAAGCCGATCTGGCGATTTGGGATATCGAGCACCCCGCTGATCTAAGTTATCAAGTCGGTGCAAAACGCCTGCATGCCCGCGTGGTTGATGGCGATTACCAACAGCACAAAGGAGTGTTGTGATGAAAAGTCCGCTTAATCTCACCAACGAGTTTCCTTGGCAAGGCCGACACGATGCCGAGGATGGTGCGCTGGGTAAACGCGTCCATCATGTCATTCGTCATGTCGATTATGCTGCCATCGACCCGCTTTCACGTGCCGTTGCCCTGCTGGGTTTCGCCTGCGATGCGGGTGTGGCGCGTAACAAGGGTCGTATCGGGGCGAAAAAATCCCCCGATTTGATCCGCCGTGCGTTAGCCAATCTGGCTTGGCACAGCGATGCGCCGCTCTACGACCTCGGCACTGTGGTGTGTGAGGATGACCAACTCGAAAGCAGTCAGCAGCAATGTGCAGAGGTTATCAGTCAAGCGCTCGCCCACTGCCCGGTCATTATCCTAGGCGGCGGACATGAAGTCGCGTGGGCTTCATTCCAAGGCTTAGCGGGTTATCTGCAAAATCATCAGCCGCAGAGTAAGCCCAAAATTGGCATCATCAACTTCGACGCACATTTCGACCTGCGCGCGTTTCACAGCCAACAGGCTGAAGTTAAGCCAAGCTCAGGCACACCATTTAATCAGATCCAGCACTTTTGCCAGCAGTCGGGATGGGATTTCCATTACGCGTGCCTTGGGGTAAGCCGTGCGAGCAATACCAAAGCGCTCTTTGAACGCGCGGATCAACTCAATGTTTGGTATGTGGAAGATAAAGATCTCGGGGTACTCAATCTCGACTATCACCTGACAGAACTGCAGCACTTCATCGATGGTTGTGATTACCTCTACTTAACCATCGACCTCGATGTTTTCCCGGCAGCAACCGCACCGGGCGTCAGTGCGCCAGCCGCCAGAGGCGTGAGCTATGACTACTTGGCTCCGTTTCTTGAACGCATTCTCAGCCATTATCCCAAGCTGATGCTGGCAGACATCGCGGAATACAACCCAACCTATGATATAGACAGCCAAACCGCCCGTTTGGCCGCCAGATTGTGCTGGGACATCGCCAACGCAATGAATAACAAGTTTTAGACCGAACTCGGCCTGAACAGCGCCAGCGTTCAGGCGACTTAAAACAACTATCAGGTCGGCCAATGAGCCTGCCAATTCGTGAAATTAAAGGAGTCTTCACATGACACAAAGACACGATCCTCGCCTTGACACCAGCAGAACCATTCGCGCCCCACACGGTACGACTCTGCGTGCCAAATCCTGGCTCACTGAAGCGCCACTTCGCATGCTGATGAACAACCTCGACCCTGATGTGGCCGAGCACCCACACGCACTGGTGGTCTATGGCGGCATTGGCCGAGCCGCTCGTAACTGGGAATGTTTCGATAAAATTGTTGAAGTGCTGGAGCGCTTGGAAGAAGACCAAACGCTGGTGGTGCAATCGGGTAAGCCTGTGGGCGTTTTCCCCACCCACAAAAACGCACCACGCGTTCTGATTGCCAACTCAAACTTGGTGCCACATTGGGCTAACTGGGAGCACTTCAACGAGCTCGATAAAAAAGGTTTGATGATGTACGGCCAGATGACGGCCGGCAGTTGGATTTACATCGGCTCACAAGGCATAGTGCAAGGCACCTACGAAACGTTTGTTGCCGTGGCGAAGAAGCATTTTTCAGGTGATGCCAAAGGGCGCTGGGTTCTAACTGGTGGCCTTGGTGGCATGGGAGGCGCGCAGCCTCTGGCAGCGACAATGGCTGGCTTTTCTATGATTGCGGTTGAGTGTGACGAATCACGCATCGACTACCGCCTACGCACTGGTTACGTAGACAAAAAAGCCACGTCGCTTGACGAAGCCTTGGCGATGATCAAAGAAACCGATAAACCGATTTCGGTTGGCTTGCTGGGTAACGCCGCCGACCTCTTCGCTGAGCTGGTTGAGCGCAACATCACCCCAGATGTGGTCACCGACCAAACTTCGGCGCACGATCCGCTTAACGGTTATCTTCCGCAAGGTTGGAGCATGGCACACGCCGCCGAAATGCGTCTGCAAGATGAAGCTGCGGTTGTCAAAGCAGCAAAACAGTCGATGGCGGTTCAAGTCCGCGCCATGCTCGATCTGCAAGCTCGCGGCGCTGCGACGCTCGACTACGGCAATAACATTCGTCAAATGGCGTTGGAAGAAGGGGTAGAAAACGCCTTTGATTTTCCGGGCTTTGTACCCGCGTATATTCGTCCGCTTTTCTGTGAAGGAATTGGTCCATTCCGCTGGGCGGCCCTTTCTGGTGATCCGGAAGATATTTACAAAACCGATCAAAAAGTCAAAGAACTGATCCCAGATAACCCTCATCTGCACAACTGGCTCGACATGGCACGTGAGCGCATTCAGTTCCAAGGCTTACCAGCACGGATCTGCTGGGTCGGCTTGAAAGATCGCGAACGTTTGGGTCAAGCGTTCAACGAAATGGTTAAAAATGGTGAATTAAAAGCACCGATTGTGATTGGTCGCGACCATCTCGACTCGGGTTCTGTCGCCAGTCCGAACCGTGAAACAGAAGGCATGATGGATGGATCAGACGCGGTTTCTGATTGGCCACTGCTCAATGCCCTGCTGAACACTGCGGGCGGCGCGACTTGGGTTTCGCTGCATCACGGTGGCGGCGTGGGAATGGGCTTCTCACAACACTCCGGTATGGTGATCTGCTGTGATGGTAGCGATGATGCGTCTGCGCGTATTGCTCGCGTGCTGCACAATGACCCAGCCACTGGTGTGATGCGCCATGCCGATGCCGGTTACGACATCGCCAAAAAATGTGCTGCCGAGCAAGGGCTTGATCTGCCCATGCTTAACGAAGAATTGCGCAAGTTGAAGTAAGGAAAATCGACATGTTTAATTTTACGCTTAACCCAGGCCACTTGAGCCTCAATGAACTGCGCAAAGTAAGCCGCTCCCCTCTCAAATTGTCCTTGGATACATCGGCGATTCCAGCGATTGAGGAAAGCACTCGAGTGGTGGATCGTGTTATTGCGGAAAATCGCACCGTTTACGGCATCAACACTGGTTTTGGTTTACTGGCCAATACGCGTATCGCGCCAGAAGATCTTGAGACACTGCAACGCAGCATTGTGCTTTCGCATGCTGCGGGGATCGGTCAGTTGATGGCGGATGAAACCGTCCGTTTGATGATGGTTTTGAAAATCAACAGCTTGGCTCGCGGCTTCTCCGGCATTCGTTTGAAAGTGATCAACATGCTGATCGATCTGGTGAATGCCAAAGTCTACCCTTGCGTGCCACAAAAAGGCTCGGTTGGCGCTTCTGGCGATCTCGCGCCACTGGCCCACATGAGCACGGTTTTGCTCGGTGAAGGTCAAGCGCGTCATAACGGCGAAATCATTTCAGGGCTGGAAGCGTTGAAAATCGCCGGGCTTGAGCCAATTACGCTGGCACCAAAAGAGGGCTTGGCGCTTTTGAACGGCACACAGGCGTCTACCGCCTTTGCACTGGAAGGTCTGTTTATTGCGGAAGACCTATTTGCCTCGGCCACCGTGTGCGGCGCCATGTCGGTGGAAGCAGCGCTGGGCAGCCGTCGTCCGTTTGACCCGCGCATTCACCGCGTTCGGGGTCATCGCAGCCAAATGGATTCCGCAACGGCGTATCGTCACTTGCTGGAGAACAACAGCGAAATTGGCGATTCCCACAGCAACTGCGAAAAGGTGCAAGACCCGTACTCGCTGCGTTGCCAGCCACAAGTGATGGGTGCGTGTTTGCAACAGATCCGCAACTCAGCCGAGATATTGCTGGTTGAAGCGAACTCTGTATCGGATAACCCGCTGGTGTTTGCCGAAGACAATGACATCATCTCTGGTGGGAACTTCCACGCAGAACCGGTGGCAATGGCCGCGGATAACCTCGCCTTAGCGATTGCTGAGATCGGCAGTCTGTCAGAGCGGCGTATGGCACTGCTGATCGACAGCGCGTTGTCGAAACTGCCTCCTTTCTTGGTAGATAACGGCGGCGTGAATTCAGGTTTTATGATCGCTCAGGTCACTTCAGCCGCGCTGGCCAGTGAGAACAAAACCTTGGCCCATCCTGCGTCTGTCGACAGTTTACCGACTTCGGCAAATCAGGAAGATCATGTGTCGATGGCAACCTTTGCGGGGCGCAGACTGCGTGAAATGGGCGAAAATACGCGCGGCATTCTTGCGGTTGAGTATCTCTCCGCTGCACAAGGGTTGGATTTCCGTGCGCCGCACAAATCCTCACCACGTATTGAGCAAGCCAAACAGATGTTGCGTGAAAAAGTCGCTTTCTACGATAAAGACCGCTACTTTGCGCCAGATATCGAAAAAGCCAATGCGTTACTCGCACTGGCGGTACACAACCAACTGATGCCTGAAGCGCTATTACCGAGCGTCATCTAAGCGAAAAAAGCCGAGAGAGTTGCGATTCTCTCGGCTTTTCACCTGCTTAATTCATCTTTTGCATATAAATCCGTGAGCACATCCCAATCTTGACACTGGATGGACCATTGACCTCTCAAAGTTGGCATATAATCCACGGCAGTTTAAGTTATGTCAGATGAAATATGTTTCTAGCACCTTATTTTTCAAGCAACCAACAACAATTCCAGTTTACCCGCGAACAGGCAAGCCACTTTGCCAAAAAGGTCGCCGGTGATTTCAACCCTATCCACGATGAAGACAGCAAGCGCTTTTGCGTACCCGGCGATCTGCTTTTTGCCGTGCTCCTGCGTAAAGAAGGCGTGAGCCAGAAAATGCGTTTCGACTTCTCTGGGATGGTCAGCGATGGCGTTGCACTGCACATTGAAAATAAGTGTGAGAAAGAGAGCGCAGTAGTCGATGCCGCAGGCAAAGAGTATTTGCATATGCAGCGTGAAGGCCAAGTGAATCACAATCCCGAATTTATCGAGCATGTGGTCACCAACTACGTTCAATTCTCTGGAATGAACTTCCCGCACATCATGGTGCCGTTGATGGAAGAGCAGCAGATGATGATCAACTGCCAACGCCCTTTGGTCATTTACGAGAGCATGGAAGTGGAATTTAGCCGTCTCGACCTGACCCACCCTGAAGTGGAGTTTACTGGCGCAACATTTAACGTCGATGGCAAACGTGGCGTAGTCACCATGAACTTTGCGTTTAAAGAAGAAGGTGAAGTGGTTGGCCATGGCATCAAACGAATGGTCGCCAGCGGCTTAAAGCCGTACGACCAAGAAGCGGTGGACGATTTAGTCAATCGTTTTCATTTGCGTAAAGAAGAATTCTTGCAACGTTTTGCCGCGGCGGCTTAACCAAGCGAAATGATAAAAAGGGGCCATTTGGCCCCTTGCTCTTTTTTGGCTGACGATTTACTCCGTTGTTTTTTACATTGACCATCAAATCCAGCGTCTAACTTTTTGTTTATATTGTAAATAAGCCGAACCAAACCGCTTTTCTAGCGCACGTTCTTCCGGCTGGATCTGAAAGCGATTCATATACAACACAAACAAAGGAGCAAACGCGAAAGTGATGACATTCTGCAACCAGCAAGCATACGCGGGTAACAGCAGCAACAACGCCAAATACATCGGGTTGCGGCTGTAAGCAAAAATGCCACTCGCTACCACGGTTGAGGCCGTCTCCGGTTTGACCGGATTGACTGTCGTTTTTGCCTTACGAAACTCTCTCACGCCCGCAATACCGACGACAGCGGAAAGTCCGAACGGCAGCAAGGCGCTCACACGGGGAAACGTTAAGCGAAACAAAGGTTCGGCCAGCCACAGGTCAACGGCGAACATGCCTGTGCACATCAGCAAGAATACCGCCACTGGGGGAATTTTGAGCTCTAACTTACGCATAACTTCTCCAAAAAATAACCCGGCTGAGCGCCGGGTTGAGGTATTACAGAATGCTGAGTAGAGCTTGAATCGGATGCATCTGCTTCGTGCCTTCAAAACGTTTTACTTGGCTACGGCATGAATAACCAGTAATCAAGCAACGTTCTTTGGGCAGTTGCTCTAGGCTCGGCTTCCAGCTCAGCGCATAGATATCTTTCGACATCTGCAGTTTGTCACTTTCATGGCCAAAGGTTCCCGCCATACCGCAGCAGCCCACCGGAACCGTCTGCAGCACAGCGCCAAAGTGGCTAAAGATAGCACCCCACTCTTTTTCCGCATTTGGCAGCTTGGTTTTCTCCGTGCAATGGGCAAACAGATACCAAGGCTGGCTATCTTCGGCGGTGAAAGAAAACTCTTTTAGGCGCGGCAACAACCACTCGTGCGCGGTAAGCACTTGGAACTCGCCGCGTTTATCGGCCAGAATTTCGTTGTACTCATCACGGTAACAGAGCACCAGTGCGGGATCGACACCAACCATAGGAATACCGAGATCGGCCACCATAGTAAGGAATTTGGCGGTATCTGCCGCCGTCGCCGCAAAACGTTTCAAGAATCCTTTGATGTGCTGCGCTTTGCCATTGGGCTTAAAGGGCAACAACACTGGCGTTTTACCCAGCTTGATGGCCAAGCTGGCAAAATCTTCCACCACTTGTGCATCGTAATAGCTGGTAAAGGGATCTTGCACAATCAGCACATGATTGCCTTTTTCCTCAGAAGACAAGGCATTGAGCGCTTGCAGATCAAAGCGCTTCAACGTGGTGAGTCTCTGTTTCAGCGTCGGCACAGATAGCAGCGGCGTATCGACGTAACCAACGGTTTTTTCCGTCAGGCTTTGCACCCAAGGCTGAGAAATGACACCGTTGACCAACTTGGGCGCTTTGCCCATCAGCGGCAATAAACTCTCTATGTTGGCAACCAGATAATCTTTCGCTGGGCGTTGATAACGACTGTGGTAAATATTGAGGAATCGCGAGCGAAAACTCGGCACGTCGACTTTGATCGGACATTGGCTGGCACACGCTTTACACGCTAAACAGCCGTTCATCGCTTCGTACACTTCGTGCGAAAAATCATACTCATGACGCTTATTGATCGAGTTTCTCACTCTATCCAATAAACTTTTCACCGTGGGCGAGCCGGCGACAAGCTGCTGTTCCAAATCAAGAATATCAATGCCTTGTTCCGTCAACTGGCGTAGCCATTCACGCACTAAGCCCGCACGCCCTTTAGGCGAGTGGCGACGATCGGCGGTGACCTTCATGGAAGGGCACATCGGCGAGCTGGTGTCGTAGTTAAAGCACAAACCGTTACCGTTACATTCCATTGCCTGTTTAAAGCTGTCTCGCACCTTGACGTCAATTTGCCGATCGTAATAACCCCGTTTGGTATCGGACACTTTCACCAGAGGTTCGTCACTTTCAAGCGGCGTACAGATTTTACCCGGATTCATTTTGTTATGCGGGTCAAACGCCGACTTGATGCGTCTGAGCTCGGTAAACAGCTCGTCACCAAAGAACTCTGGGCCGTATTCGGACCGGAAACCTTTGCCGTGTTCGCCCCACATCAAACCGCCGTACTTAGACACCAACTTGACCACTTCATCGGATATCTGCTTCATCAGCAGCTCTTGCTGAGGGTCACACAAATCCAGCGCTGGACGTACGTGCAGCACTCCGGCATCAACGTGACCAAACATGCCATAATCTAGCTGTTTGCTATCGAGCAGTTGGCGAAACTCGGCAATAAAGTCGGCGAGGTTTTCCGGTGGCACACAGGTGTCTTCCGTAAAAGCAACAGGTTTAGCGCGCCCTTTCGCTGCTCCAAGCAAGCCCACCGCTTTTTTGCGCATATTGTAAATTCGGCCAATACTGGCCAGATCATCGCACACTTGGTAGCCAATAATGCCCGCTTCGCCGTTTGCCAACATCTCATCTAAACGAACGATCAATGCGTTTACCTGCTCGTTGACTTCTTGCGGATTTTGCCCGGCATACTCAACCATGTTGATGCCCAACATCTCTTGCCCCGGCACATCGGTGATTAAGTCGCTCACGGTATGCCAAACGATGTCCTGCTTGGCCAGGTTCAACACTTTGGAGTCGACGGTTTCCACGGAGAGCGCTTTGGCTTCCACCATGAATGGGGCATTACGCAGCGCGGCATCAAAACTGTTGTACTTCACGTTGACTAAAGTACGCGCTTTGGGAATTGGCGTGAGGTTGAGCGTCGCTTCTGTGATAAAGGCCAACGAGCCTTCGGCGCCACACAAGACACGAGTAAAATTAAACTCGCCACTCTCATCGTCAATGGCGTTTTTCAGATCGTAACCGGTAAGAAAACGGTTAAGCGGCGGAAATTTATCCACAATTTGCTGACGTTTTTCCCGGCAAACGGCTTCCGTCACTTGAAGCGCTTTGTGGGCGTATTCGCCTTCTTGCGGCAAACCATGTGAGAGATCGGTTTCAAGGATGGAACCATCAGCAAATACCGCTTGCAATGAGATTACATGGTCAGAGGTTTTGCCGTATTTCAACGAGCCTTGGCCAGAAGCGTCAGTGTTGATCATTCCGCCCAGCGTCGCACGGTTGCTGGTCGAGAGGTCAGGAGAGAAAAAATAGCCGTAGGGCTTCACTGCATCATTGAGTTGATCTTTGATCACCCCTGCCTGAACGCGAACCCATCCTTCCTTTTCATTGATCTCCAGCACTTTATTCATGTGCCGCGACAAGTCCACCACAATGCCTTTGGTCAGCGACTGGCCATTGGTTCCGGTACCACCGCCGCGCGGAGAGAAGGTAACTCGTTCATAAATAGGCTTTTGAATCAGTTTGCCAATCAAAGCCACATCTTGGGTAGTTTTAGGATGAACAACCGCCTGAGGAAGCTGCTGATAAACACTGTTATCTGTGGCGACCGCGAGACGGCTGGAATATTGGGATTCGATGTCGCCGCTAAAACCAGCCTGCTTAAGCTCTTTGAGAAAGCTCAGCACAACAGGATCGACATCCGATTGCGAGTTAAGTTTTGGTAACATTTGCTTCCTGCCCCTACAACACTGATCCAATCAGTTGCGGGTTAATATTTTTGAGTTTGAAAATAATCTTTGAATTTCGTCACTTTACAACATTTAAAAAGGTGATCAAATCAGAATCTCAATGCAAAAATGGAAGAGTTGCTTTCTTTTCTGCAGATTAAAACCTAAATTCATTACAAGAGACATTGTAAAGAACACACACAGAGCATTGATAATGAAAAAAAATAAAGTCGTTACGACTGAAGACATCCTGTTAAAACTGTGCCAATCCGTTTCTGGCGTATTAACTTCCGCCACCTCATCACAAATCAACTACTCTGCCATGGTGCAGAAAATCAACAAAACCAGCTTAAAACCTGATTTTGGCTGTTTCGTACTCTTTGATGGCGGTTTTACTGGATTAGTTGTCATCAATTTTACCGCAAAAGCGGCGTTAGAAATCTACACCAACTACATGCGCAGTATGGGCATGCCAGAGGAAGAACTTGCTGTGTTACACACGTCCGACGAAGTGGGCGATGTGCTCGGTGAACTGATGAACCAACTGGTTGGTGACTTTACCAACAAAATCCGCAAAGAGTTGCAAACCAATATCACACAAAACCAGCCTAAAATGCTTTCTTTGAACAAGCAGGTTTTGCTGTCGGTGGATACTAACCTCGACCGTCCTCAAGCGCGTCGCGTTACTTTCTCGACCGAAAACAACAACATTTTCTATCTTGAGTTAGCAATGGATAAAACAGAGTTCATCCAGTTAGAAGATTTTGAAGTGAGTGAAGATGAAAACCCAGATGACATCTTAGAAATG
Organism: Vibrio navarrensis; assembly: GCF_015767675.1. Lineage (NCBI taxonomy): Bacteria > Pseudomonadati > Pseudomonadota > Gammaproteobacteria > Vibrionales > Vibrionaceae > Vibrio > Vibrio navarrensis. Next base: position 2,131,464 of record NZ_CP065217.1, read on the forward strand.
ACGCAAGCTAACATGCGCAGCAAGCAGCAAAGCCAATCCTCCAGTGATGATTTGGACATGGCCTCTGACCTTTTGGACGAATTGGGCATCTAACTCGTTTTGCTAAGCGAACTTCAAGCCGCCTCCTAGTGAGGCGGTTTTTTTATCGCACGACACTGGTTAAAGATGCAGGATTTAGTTTTGTCACAAAAAAGGGTAAAATATGCGACTTTTCTGAGCCACCAGGATTTGTTGTCATTTTCCATGGATAAACAAAAAGCACTGAAGAAGATCGCCAAGTGCCTTGAACTAGGTAACTCTGCGAACGTTAACGAAGCGGCCAATGCGATTAAAATGGCCCATCGCCTAATGATGAAATACGGGCTAGACAAAGACGATATCGAGTTCATCAAAATGGGCAAGACACAGTCTAGTCATCTGTTGCCAGCCAACGTCAGCTCCGTTTTGCTCCGTGTGATCCGTGGAATCAATACCAAATTCGGCGTCGAAGCGGTACTGCTTAACCATAAAGGCTTAAAGAGGTTGGAGTTTATTGGCGAAGCCGATCGCGCTATCTTTGCCGCCTTTGCCTTTGACATTATTTACCGTGAGATGAACGAAAGTACCGGACAGTTTCGCAATAGCTTCGCAGGCTCTGGCACGTCCAGTCTTGAGGTGACCAGACGGGTCAATTCCTACGTTTCCGGTTGGGTAGAAGGCGCTTTGGAAAAACTGCCGGTAATCACACCCGATGAAGAGTCGGCGAACAAAATCAACAGTTACATCGACAAAGAGTTTCAAAACATTGACCGCGAAACCTTCAAGAAGCAGTTGCGAGAAGCGATGAAAAATCTTACTGCCGATTATGAAGTGGGTTTGAAGAAAGGCCGAAAAGTGTCGGTTAACCGCCCCGTTGGTGGTCAAAAATCCGCTAAGCAAATAGAAAAAAGATAACCTTACACTGACAATTAAAACATTAGTTCTGTGAATAATTCTCTCTTGGAGGCAGATGTTCGCCTCCGATTCACACGGAGAGATAACCTTGAAAAACCGTTCACTTGCTTTAGCGATTCTACTGACCCTTAGCGGCTGCCAAGCGACTCAACGACAAAACGCAACCACCGGCGAAGCCGAAACCAATTCCGCAACCAAAGGTGCCCTACTTGGAGCTCTCGCTGGCGCCGTTGCAGGCGCGGCTACCGGCGACAAAGATGACCGAGGCAAACGCGCACTGATTGGCGCGGCAGGTGGTGCAGCCATCGGTGGCGGTGTCGGCTACTATTTTGATCAACAAGAGAAAGCGCTACGTCAAGCCTTGCTCAACTCGGGTGTTCAAGTCGAGCGCGTTGGAGAAAATCAACTGCTGCTGCGTTTGGAAAATGGCATCGGCTTTAGCTCAGGTTCTTACAACCTCGAGGCTTCCATCCACAGCACACTGCAAGGCGTTGCACGCGTTTTGGTCGAGTATCCGGACACCAGTTTGGTGATTGATGGTTATACCGATAGCACGGGCAGCGATTCATCCAACCAAATTTTGTCTGAACGCCGCGCTGAATCTGTGCGTGCTTTCTTAATCTCGCAAAAAGTGGCTGCTGGCCGAGCGATTGCACGCGGAAACGGCGAACGTTACCCACTTTGCACCAATAGCACTGCCGAAGGCCGGGCCTGTAACCGCCGAGTAGAAATTCAGATCCTGCCTTTAAAATAGGGCTATCTGGACAGTATGAACGGCCGTGTTTACTGCTGATTTCAATTCAGGTTCCGTCTATACTTGGCACTGAACCTGAATTTGAGAGGCACGACTTTGCGCTATAATCTTCTGATTCTTATCGGACTTCTCTTGTCCACTTCGGCATTCGGCCAATCAGTGCAACAGTTAACCGAACAGGCCAATCAAAGAGATCCAAACGCGCAATACCAATTGTCACTTGAATTGGCCAAGGAAGAAGGCGAGGCGGCCAAAGCCGATGCCTTTTATTGGTTGCAGCAATCGGCACAATTGGGCTATGAGCCCGCACAAATCAAGTTAGCCCAAGCTTACGAAAGCGGTATCGGCACACAAGTTGATCTTAAACTTGCTGCCAATTGGTATTGGCAAGCCGCCGTACAAGGTAATCTGGACGCGCAAATCAAATTAGGGGCACTGTTTGAAGAGCAAGGCTCTCTCTTTTCACAACTTGATATCGCCCAGTTCTGGTTTGGAATTGCGTCCAAACATTCTGCCGAAGCGGAAGACGCTTACAATCGCATTCTAGAAATCAAATTTAATGCAATGCGCGCCAAGCAGGTTTCTGCCATTTCACAGTTGGATACGGCATTAGATACCCAAACGCAATCGCTAGACTCCGGGCTAGAGACTTCGGCTGCAACTACCGCTCCGCCCTCGCCTATATATACCGACTGGATCTCCATCAGCGCCATTTTGTTTCTCGCACTCTCCTTCAGTAGCGTCATGTTCTACTTTCGCCGTAAAAGAGTGTCGCGGGAAACAACGCAACAGCTTGAACTGCAAAGCGAGCTCAAAAAACAACGCTATAGCAACAAACAGCTCAAGCGACAGCTGGAAAAAGTCTTTAATGAATACAAAAAGGTACAGGCCCAAGCTGGAAAGCAGAAACTCTCTCTGGCGTGTGCGATGTTTGGTTATTCGCCGAGTGCCATTCCCGACGAAAAATCTATTAAGATTCGCTTTCGCCAATTATCCCGTCTCTACCATCCTGACGCCCGCGGCAGTGAAGAAGAAATGAAGCGTCTGAATGGCGCATTGAAGGTTCTGTTGCAAAATGTTGCAGATTCGTAAATGCACCCATATTTCTTAGACCAAATAGACTTCTTCACCTTGTTAATAAAGGATCGCAATCGATCTCCCTCTCATTTTTTATTAACAGATATTTAACGCAGTAACGAAGTTTATGGCATAATGCGCCTCGAAAATGACACCAGCACAACAAGAAGCCTGGTGAGGAGAAGCAGCATGTTTAATATTGAAGGCACCTGCGATTGGTGCAAGAGACCAAGATTGTTGACACGTCACGATTATCTGGATGGCAAATCCAACCATTCTTGTGAAGAGTGTAACGACATCGCCAAGATTGACGTTCGTCTGTTTAATCTTGGTGAGCAACAAATGCGCGACCGTCAGGCGAGAGCCTGCTAAAACGGGAAATCACGCAAAAGAACGGATTCTTTAAGCACCTTACGAGGTGCTTTTCTTTTACCTACTGTTCTTGAATTACGCAATGTACCCCTGACAACCTTACTGAGCAGCACAGTATACCCCTGTATAAACCTTCACTCGTCGCTGAGAAGTCCATCACAAAACCTCACACTCTTCTAAACGCCAAAGAATGGAAAATATCACATACAAACAATAAGTTAATACACAGCACCCTACCATCAGGCGCGCAATATGTGGCGAAAAAGAGAGCAAGTAGGTTGACGAACAGCATTGGAAAAATTACTGTATAAACATACAGCATGTATATAGGAGCAGTAAAATGCAGATTCAAGGTCAAACTCGTACATACTCACATTTCAATGTTCTGGCACAACCGACTCAGCCAATGAATGCCTCAGCGCCGTTGTTGCAACAATTGGCCGTTTTATCTCAGCTGAATCAATGGATTTTATTTACCTCCGAGTGCCCACGTCCGGATCTTAGCCAGCTCACTGCGTCTAATATTTGCTGTAAAAATGTCATCCAGATGAAACCGTCCCACTCTCTGACTGAAATTGAAATCGTGATGAAAGCGATACGCTCTGGCAATGCTGCCGCGGTTGTCGCGTCTAGCCAGATTGATTTAGTCAACCAATCTCTGCTGCAGGAGATGGCAAAAGAGTTTGGCTGTGAAGTCTTTTTCGTTGAAGGCAGAGCAACTCAGTATCATTAATAAGTTCAACGTTATCCATCCTGCATTTGGCCTTCTTTATGAAGGCTTTTTTAAATTTCGTCAAACCAAGGCAAACGTTTGCTTTTCTTCTGGCGAGTTCAAATAGTTCTGGTATCATGCCCCGGTAATCGATGAATCTGATGGATTTTGTTGTCCGATTCGTTTCCGCATGACGTTTGAAATTATGATAGGAATGTCAAAATGAGCCTCGCTGATCAAGTACTTGCCGTCAATGACGATCTGCCCATCCGTACCGATAAACCCGTTCACAGTGGAAAAGTTCGCTCTGTCTACTGGCTTACTGAGCAAGACAGTGCCCGCCTGATAAAAGAAAAAGGCTATAACGTTGCCCCAGATGCGCCCCTAGCCATCATGGTGATCAGCGATCGTATCTCCGCTTTCGATTGTATTTGGCACGGTGAACACGGGCTCAACGGCGTACCGGGTAAAGGGGCCGCATTGAACGCCATTTCTAATCATTGGTTTAGGCTGTTTAAAGAGAACGGATTGGCCGATAGCCACATTCTTGATATCCCACACCCGTTTGTTTGGATTGTGCAGAAAGCGAAGCCTGTGCGTATTGAAGCCATTTGTCGCAAATACATTACAGGTTCCATGTGGCGCGCATACGAAAAAGGCGAGCGCGAGTTTTGCGGTATTCAATTGCCAGAAGGGTTAGGCAAAGACAAACCTCTGGTCGAACTGCTGATGACACCGTCGACCAAAGGGATTTTAAAAGGAATTCCTGGCGTGCCTGAAGCCGATGATGTGAACATTACCAGACAAAATATTGCCGACAACTTTGCCGCATTTAACTTTTCCAGCGCTGACGACATTGCCACTTACGAGAAGCTGCTGAAAGAAGGTTTTGCGGTGATCAGTGATGCTCTAGCACAAGTAGGACAAATTTTTGTCGATACCAAATTCGAGTTTGGTTATGTGCAAGATGCGCAAGGCAACGAAAAGCTGATTTACATGGACGAAGTGGGCACGCCCGATTCATCGCGGATTTGGGATAGCGAAGCGTATCAAGCGGGTAAAATTGTCGAAAACTCGAAAGAAGGTTTCAGACAGTTTCTGCTTAACTACTTCCCAGACCCTGATATTCTGCTCAACAAAGATCGCATGCCTGAGCGCGAAGCACTGGCTCGTGACAACACGCTGCCAGAAGAGGCTTTACTGGCGGTATCTCGCACCTACATCGGCATCGCAGAAAAAATTACCGGTCAATCAATCACTTTAAGCGAAAATCCAAAACAAGAGATTATTGATATCCTTGCGCGTGATTACGGTCTTATCGATTAAATGAATTCAATATAACAACGTCAGTACCAACAGCCCGCCACCAAGCGGGCTGTTTTTTTATTGCAGCGCTGCGTTTAACTCATGGAAATGGTTTTACCATCGTTGGTAGTAACGCGTTTTGGTCACCAAACTGACAATCCCTTCCATCGACGGCGTATCGAGCGAAAAATAGTCTAGAGGTTCTGCACGCGCGACCACTCGCGTATCCAACATGTAGAGATAGAGTAAATTACCGATTGATTAAAAAATCTAAATGAATGAAACATTTACATGAGACAAACAGAAACGCAGCCAGTGATAAATCATCAAACTGGCTGCGTCTAAAAGCGGCTAATTGGCAGGATTCTAGCTAAAGCCTTTGAGGTGAATGGTAAAAACATCCTGCTCGTAGCAGTTGATCACGCTGTCGCTACGGCTTTGAATAAAATCGATTTGTCTAGGTTCCAACGCGTAAGGCATCACCACGGTAAGCTCATCAATCCCTTCCAGTTTCGCGAGACGAAGCAGAGTTACCAGATTGGATTCATCACTACGACGAGAAGACATCGCTTTTAGTGCTGCATCCCAGAGGCGGTCTTCTGGTTTGGCAAGTTCGGCAATGCTGTCTTTCCACACCGTACTAAACACAGGCGCGAAGGTGGTCATCGCTTCTAAGAATGTCCATTTTTTGTTGCAAGAAGCCCCGAGAAAACTGGTGTAATCAAACTCAACATGCGTTTTTTCATTCTTTTCCATTTTATCCCCCGACAGACTGTCAACACAGCCTATCCACTATTAGACAATTACTTTGATATAGCAATAGGATATAAAACAATCGTCTTTTATGCCCTTATTTTAAGGAAAAAGGAAATATCAAAAGCAAATTCGTAACAATAACAGCACACATTCTGTAACCATGCGCATCTGATTGATTAATATTTCAAGCTAAAAACAAATTACAGACTAGGAAACTAGAAAACTAGAAAACTAGAAAACTAGAAAACTAGAAAACTAGAAAAAGCCTACCACTTGACTAATTTAAACCCGAGGCCAATGCGTGTCTGATTGTGGTCATAGTCAATAAGCGTTTCGCCATAGCCATGATAAGCCTGCAAGTAGAAACCGATTATGTCATTGAAATAAAATGTGTAGCCAACCTCAACACCACCACGATCGTCGTTCCAGTTGTAAAATCCGCGAGTATTGAAAATGCCAGCGGCGCTATAGAACTTCAGCCAGACTTCGTAGGGAGCATAGTAATCTTCGATGTTGCGATTCTCCGACGTATCGCCAACAACCGACCACAAATGCACACCCCACTCTACAGGACCTTCCAGTCGCTCCGCAGCGAAGTAGAGCCGGTCCCAACTGCGTGATAAGTCCCCCGAACGACCATTGGATTCGTGTTTGTAACCCGCTTCCAAGTGATTGAAAAGCAGTAAGTTGCTTTGGTGAGCAATAAACAGTTGTGGTTTGTAATTGGTCTCACGAAACGGGGAAGAGATACTGGAGTTAGCTAACTGCCACAGCGACTTTTGCGTGTAAGAACCGACAATCGCGGTGCTTTTGCTAAAGCGATAGATAGGCACTGCCACGGACAATTGATATTTGACCTCGAAGTTTTGCAGATCTTCTAGATCGGTACCTGCGTATTCTTCTTGATTCACATCGGTGGTGTAGGTGCCGAGCGCGTAGTTGTCTTCGTAGCTCGAGATATTAACTAAGCTTTTGCCACTGGCGAAACAAGGCAGCGCTAAAAGAAACCATAGTGCGTTAAACTTCATATTCATCTTCATTTTTTTAGGCAAATGGCTGCCGTATCAAGAGGATAAGCGGCAAATGTAAACACTCATCGTTTGAGAAAGCAAATTTTATTCCCATTTACCTATGGCTAACGCACATCGACAATACGGCTCGCTTTACGATACTGGACTTTCCAACCTGAAAAGCGCGGCAACTCCCAACGTTTCGGATCTTCTTTGCGATTGCCGCCACAGTGGACCACTTGCACCAGCTTACGCGCCGGGAAATACTCCACCTGCAATTGCAGATCCGATAAGGTCAACGATAATGGATACTGCTGTGCAAAATCGGCGTATTGCCAGTCTGGAATGCCGGCAAAAGGAAAGTCGGCGGCGTCAAACAGCGCCATCTCTTCTAGCGTATTCACCCCCAATGTATCTAACTGCTCGGCAAACCAAACATCAAAACTCACTTCTTTACTGTGAACTGAATTATTGTCATTCAGGCCTAATGCACAAAAAAGTTTCCAATGTTCAATTTGTTGGTGGCGCTCGGTATAAAATCCGTCCAACAGTTGACCCGACTTCACCTGCGCGACAATCGCTTGAATCGCACTTTCACCTTGCGGCTGCACCAGCTTACTGGCGACAACGCGTCCGGCGAATATTCGCTCCATCAACACTTGGCCTTGCTCGCTCTGTAAGCGGCTTTCGGCCTGACGCCACTCCCCTAGATCGAGCTCATCAACCAAGGTTAGCGCCACGGGCATCATTACCGAAGCGAGATTGAGCGTCTGCTTAACGCCTCGACCAGGCAGAGAGTGGCTATCTAGCACCACCGCCGCTTGCGCCTTGTCCGCAAAGCGGCTCTGTTTGCCCACCAGCATCTCCATCTGGCCGTTACCAAGCGCCTCCTGCCTTTTGGCGCGGCGAACAAACAGCAGCTCCGGGTGTAACGTGGCGATTGCTTTTGCCAGCGCTTCCCGATGATAGCGCGACGCCACCTCCAGTTCTGGTAGCTCAAACAGCGCGCGCATTTGCTCTGCCAGCCCCATCGCCTCTGTCAGAGCTTGCTCATCGATGTTGACGCCGGGATAGCGTTTGCCACGAACTAGGCCAATCAATAACGTGACATCGCACAAGTTCGGTTCAGCAACATCGAGCTCTTGCGCTTGTTCGCCACCAGCGAGCTGATATAAGTTAGCGGGCACCGAGAGCGCCGCGGCAAGGTCAATCATCGCCTCTTTAAGCGCTTTGCTGGGCATGCGCGTGACAAGGTCGGCGTACAGTGTGTCAATTGGCAGTGGGTTGAGTAGTCTGCCGTGATCTGTCACACGCCCGAGTTGATCGATGGCTTGCATGGTACGCAGTACTTCGCTGGCCTGACCAAGCGATTTTTCCGGCAACGGGTCGAGAAACGGCAACTCAGCCAATTGATAGCCACAACAAGCTGCAGAGAGCATCGGCTCGCTGAGTTCCTCACGTTGCAGTTCAGGTGGTGTAGCAAGTTCCATCGGCGCATGTTCACCAAACAGTCTGACGCAGCGACCGGCCATCACTCGGCCTGCGCGCCCCGCTCGCTGCGCCGCACTGGCTTTGGAGATAGTGCTTAACACCAGTGCAGTTCGTCCGTTGCGTTGCACGTTACGCCGCTCTAAACCGGAATCGATCACGCAGGTGATGTTAGGAATGGTCAGCGAGGTTTCAGCCACATTGGTGGCAAGAACCACTTTTCGCAGCGGCTGGACCGTTAATGCTCGCTGTCTTTCTTCGTCACTCACACTGGCATGCAGCGTCACCACCATGATGTCAGTGAAGGCTCTTAGCGCCTGCGCCACTTGCGCTATCTCTTTTCGCCCGGGCAAAAACACTAAAATATCTTCCCCGCCTCGCGTCAGTTCATTGCCGATGGTCTCAACCACTGAGCGTTCTAGAAATTTCTTCTGCGGCAGTTGCCTGCTCTCTTGCGCCAGATGCTGCACTTCAACCGGAAAGCAGCGCCCGTGAGAGACGATGCGGTGAGCGGCAAGATAGCTGACCAAGCGATCTCCCGCCATGGTCGCCGACGTGACGATCAAACGATGCTCGCCACGCACTTTCAGCATCGCGGTGAGTAAGTCCATATCCCAGCGGCGTTCATGAAATTCGTCAATCAAAACAATATCAAACGATTTTAGACCGTCCTCGGCAAACCAGCGCAGCGCCACGCCCGGTGTGACAAACACAATCGGTGTATTCTTTTCAAAAACCGCTTTGAGTTTTATCGCGTAGCCGACCTGTACACCGAGCGCTGAACCCGACTGCTGCGCTAGGTATTGCGCCAATGACGTGCAGACGATGCGGCGCGGTTCTATCACCAACACCCGGCCATGTTCTGACGCCCACAATGGCAAACGCGTTGACTTTCCTGAGCCGGTTTCTGCCTCTACCACCAAATGAGAATGTAAAATTTTTGTTTCAAATTGTGATTTAACACTATCGATGGGCAGAGCAGTCATAACAAATTCGCCGTGTTTAATTTGGACTCGCATTATAGTCAAACAGGCAGGTAACAACAGGCTTAGCGGCTAACAATTGTGTATTCCAATTGGTATCAATTGTTTTAAAAGGCGTTTCGCCTAGCGTGTAAACAATTTTGCCAACGAATGTTTTGATGTATATCAAGTCCTATTTACAACTAAACAGTGAAGCCGTTATCATTTTCGCCGTTTCCTCAAACCCTACGTTAAGGCACCCAATGAATAACGATAAACGCCCACTTTACATCCCTTTCGCGGGCCCAGCGCTTCTCAGCACGCCACTACTCAACAAAGGAAGCGCATTTTCCAGTGAAGAACGCGTTTCTTTTAACCTTGAAGGTCTGCTTCCAGAAACCACTGAGACCATTCAAGAGCAAGTTGAACGTGCTTACATGCAGTACAAAGCGTTCGAAAGCGACATGGATAAGCACATCTACTTGCGTAACATTCAAGATACCAACGAAACGCTGTTCTACCGTTTGGTACAAAATCACATCACCGAAATGATGCCGATCATCTATACGCCAACGGTTGGTGCGGCATGTGAAAACTTTTCCAATATCTATCGCCGTGGCCGCGGGCTGTTTGTCTCTTACGCCAACCGCGATCGCATCGATGACCTGCTCAACAACGCATCGAACCATAACGTCAAGGTGATCGTTGTTACCGACGGCGAACGTATTCTTGGCTTGGGTGACCAAGGGATCGGCGGGATGGGCATTCCTATCGGAAAACTTTCCCTCTACACCGCCTGTGGCGGCATCAGCCCTGCTTATACGCTACCTATTGTGCTCGATGTGGGTACCAATAACCCACAACGTTTAGCAGATCCAATGTACATGGGGTGGCGTCATCCACGCATTACTGGCCCAGATTACGACGCGTTTATTGATGAGTTCATGCAAGCAGTACATCGCCGCTGGCCAGACGCACTGATCCAGTTTGAAGATTTTGCACAGAAAAACGCCATGCCGCTGCTTGAGCGTTACAAAAATCGCGTCTGCTGTTTCAACGATGACATCCAAGGAACCGCTGCAGTGACGGTCGGTTCCCTACTGGCGGCGTGTAAAGCGGCAGGTAGCAAGTTGTCTGAACAGCGCATTACTTTCTTGGGTGCTGGCTCTGCAGGCTGCGGCATTGCAGAAGCCATCATCGCGCAGATGGTGTCGGAAGGCATTTCGGATGAGCAAGCGCGTTCGCAAGTATTCATGGTCGACCGTTGGGGTCTACTGCAAGAGGGCATGCCAAACCTACTCGATTTTCAGCAGCGTTTGGTGCAAAAGCACGCCGTCACTGGCGAGTGGCAATCGGAAGGAAACGGATTCTCTCTGTTTGATGTGGTGATGAACGCCAAACCGACGGTGCTGATCGGTGTCTCTGGTGCCCCCGGTCTGTTTACCCAAGAGATCATTGAAGAGATGCACAAACACTGTCCGCGTCCAATCATCTTCCCGCTGTCAAACCCGACCAGCCGTGTGGAAGCGATTCCGGCTGATATTATTCGCTGGACCAAAGGTGAAGCGCTGGTGGCAACTGGCAGCCCGTTTGATCCGGTGATTCATGAAGGCAAAACCTACCCGATCGCCCAGTGCAACAACAGCTACATTTTCCCGGGTATTGGCCTTGGCGTTTTGGCGGTTAACGCGCGACGCGTCACTGACGAAATGCTGATGGAATCGAGCCGCGCGCTGGCGACCTGTTCGCCGTTGGCGATTCATGGTCGTGGCGCTCTGCTGCCACCACTGGAAGAGATCCATACGGTATCTAAACGCATCGCCTATGCGGTAGCGAAGAAAGCCATTGAACAAGGCGTCGCGTTGGAGATCGCCGACGATGCGCTGCAAGTGGCCATTGAACAGCATTTCTGGCAACCGGTCTATCGCCGTTACAAACGTACCGCGTTCTAAGCCTCTCCCTTTCAGCCCTCGCATGCGAGGGCTTTTTCTTCACCAATTTGTCGATTTTTACGAGAATAGAGCTTCATTGTCTGCTTTACTTTCCGTTATGATGCGAGTTCTCAATAACTTGGAGTGAAGAGCATTGGATCATCCGCTTTGCCAAACACACGCAAAACGTCGCTGGAAAAAACTGGCGCTGCTGGTGTTTGTGTTGCTGATCCTTTTTGCCGCGGCGGTTATCGCGGTTGACCGCTGGGTCAGCTATCAAGCGAGTGAACGCATCATCACCTCTTACGACCAAGTACGGCCATTCGATGTCGCAGTGGTACTCGGAACCAGCAAATACATCGGCAAGACACTCAACAGCTATTACACCCACCGAATTGAAGCCGCAATTGAGCTCTATCGCTTAGACAAGGTGCAACACTTTTTGCTGAGCGGTGACAACGCCCATCGTTCCTACAACGAACCTTGGACAATGAAGCGTGATTTGCTCAAAGCAGGTGTGCCTGAAACCGCCATTCATCTCGACTATGCCGGTTTTCGCACGCTCGACTCGATTGTGCGGGCAAAAAAGATTTTTGTTACCGAAAACTTTCTCATCATCACGCAACGTTTTCACTGTGAGCGCGCACTTCTTATCGCGAATGCATACCACATTAACGCGCAGTGCCTAGCGGTTGCCGGGCCGGACAATCCATCGCAAACGTGGTCAGTACGCATTCGAGAGATTTTTGCGCGCAGCAAAGCGTTATTAGACCTCTACATTATTGATACTCAACCTCGTTTTCTCGGGCCTCAACAACCAATTCTGCGCAGAACGGACGAAGGGGATGCACCCATGTCTGACTCCATCCCATCAGCCAATGGGTAGGAATCTACTCCTTTTCATTCCAGCACCTCACACTTTGTTGCTATTAAGTTAAAAGCCACCAACATAGATTGCACAACTCTCGTAACATCCAAGTAACACAAGTCAGATATTCGCCTCTGCAACAACCGTCCTTGCCATGCCCAGCACAGTGCTGAGCTCTAGGTCGGTTGACAAAACAACAACACGCTACAGAGGCAGAGCAAAAGGAGCACTCAATGACTGCACTCGTCGTTACTCTAAGAAACTGGTTTTTCACCAGAAACAGCATGATATTTATCGCCAATATTTTGTTGTTTATCACTCTGCTGGAGACGCTACCGTTTGACCCAAAAGTGGTGATCGGTTTAAGCATTCTCACTTTCGTCGCAGTATTGTGGCTGACTGAAGCAATCCACGTCAGTATCACCGCTTTGTTAGTGCCGCTGCTGGCGATTTTCTCCGGCATTTTCGACACGCAAGCTGCGCTAAACAACTTTTCTAACTCGATCATTTTCTTATTTCTAGGCGGTTTCGCTCTCGCAGCGGCACTGCACAAGCAAAAACTTGATCAAGCAATTGCGGATAAAGTGTTGCTGATTGCAGGCGGCAAAATGTCAACAGCGGTATTCATGCTGTTTGGTGTCAGCGCCGGTTTGTCGATGTGGATTTCGAACACCGCCACCACCGCAATGATGTTGCCACTGGTTTTGGGCGTGATGAGCAAACTTGACCGCGAAAAAAACCATAACACCTACCTGTTTGTGCTGCTTGGTATTGCTTACTGCGCGTCGATTGGCGGGATCGCCACCATCGTCGGTAGCCCACCTAATGCCATCGCGGCAGCAGAAGTTGGCCTCGATTTCACAGGCTGGATGAAGCTCGGTATGCCGATCACCTTCTTGCTATTGCCAATCGCGCTAATCGTTCTCTACAGCATGACCAAGCCGAACCTCAAGCATTCGTTTGAACTTGACCACCAACCGGTTGAGTGGACCAACGGCAAGCTCATCACACTGGCCATCTTCTTAGTCACGGTGACTCTGTGGATCTTCTCTAAACCGATCAACAGTATGCTGGGCGGCTTTAAGAGCTTTGATACGCTAGTTGCCATCGGCGCCATCTTAGCGCTGGGCGTTTCTCGTGCGGTTGAATGGAAAGACATCGAAAAAACCACCGATTGGGGCGTTCTGATCCTATTTGGCGGCGGTATCTGCTTGAGTAATGTACTGAAAGCAACCGGCACCAGCGTCTTCCTCGCTCAAGGCCTCAGTGCTTTCCTTGACCAAGCGGGGATGTTGCTGAGTATCTTGGCAGTGGTGACTTTCGTGGTGTTCTTAACCGAGTTTGCCAGTAACACCGCTAGTGCGGCGCTGCTTGTTCCTGTGTTTGCCACCATTGCAGAAGCGCTGGGCATTTCACCAGTGATTCTTTCCGCGCTGATTGCGATTTCGGCTTCCTGTGCATTCATGCTGCCCGTGGCGACGCCACCCAATGCAATTGTGTTTGCCACCGGGCACATTAAGCAAAGTGAAATGATGCGTATTGGTATGGTGCTCAACATCGCCTGTATTGCCGCACTCACTCTCTTCGCCGCGATATTTTGGTAATCAGTTTCACTTTGCAGATGCGCAAATCCGTCTAGGATGATGCTTTGCAAAAGCTTGCCCCTTCCCCGGGGCAATCTGCAGCCCCTGTTAGGTGGCCAAGTGCCACCTTTTTTAATTTGTTTTCAACGCAGCGTTTATGCAGAGGCGGCGGTATTGCCGTAGTTCACTTCTACCCGATTACGCCCGCGGTGCTTGGCCTGATAAAGCGCTTCATCCGCACGTGCCAACACCTCGGTTATCCGCTCTGCGCCCATTTCCGCCACACCTATACTGCACGTCAGCAGCCCACCATGTAACCAAATATGCTGTGCAATATGACGACGCAAGCGCTCCGCCTTTTCACTCGCTTGATGCAAATGGATACCCGGGCAAAACACGACAAATTCTTCGCCGCCCCAGCGGACTAACCGTTCATCGCCTTCGAGCAAACTGGCGACCACCATGACAAACTCACGGAGAATGTCATCCCCCATCTGATGTCCATAGCGGTCATTGATGTGTTTGAATTTATCAAGATCGAGATAAAGCAGCGACAAAGACTCTTGCCCCCAACGCACTTGTCGAGCGGTTTGATTGAGCCAATCACGCACTGCATGACGGTTCATCGCTCCGGTCAAAGCGTCGCGGTGCGCCAGCTCGGCAAACTCATAATTTTGCGCGCGTAAATCGGCGTTGAGCTTTTTCAAGTGTAATTGACGTGCACGCACCTCACGAAAGGCTCGTTTGCTTTTACGCAGTTCATTGAGTGAAAAGGCCAAGCCGAGCAACACCCAAGAAAAAAGCAACGTGGTAAGCAGCGTCTCTTTCGCAAGATAAGCGCCTTCAAACTCGATACTTTCGACTTGCAGATGGTGATGACCCAAGCGTGCCCCCGAACCCGTCGCTAAGTCGATGCGCACAATGTTAGTGAACTCCGGCCCCGATTCGACAATCGGAATTTTGTTGTCTGACAGCCACCAGCTCATCACTTGCAAGTTAGCCAGAGGAATTTCAATCGTCTGCGCGCCTTGCACGACACTAAACTCCACGCCGTTGTATTTATAGCTGTACTCTTGCTCTGCCGTCGAATAGACCAGATTGAAGTTGCGCAAATAGAAGCGCAGTCGAGGCTCGCTACTCTCCGGTGCATCATAGCGAAGCCGTAGTCTGACTGTATGATAGTTTGAAAGATCAAGCCCTTGTGTTTTTGTCACCGTATCGGTGTGAATGGAAATACCACAATAAGGCCACGGGTAGTTTTCCAGTTTGAGTTGACATTGCAGATCGAGGGCTTGGTTGTGGGTGTGCATTTCCGACTGGCTGACTCCCCCATCGAGGCGATCATCATTGGAATAAAAAGTGAATTGATCCGGTGTGACGAGGAGTACGCGTGTATCGCCTAGCGCCCGATAGAGCAAAAACAGCGCTATGGTACCTATTGCCAAGACAAGCACCAGTTTAGGGATCGATTTCATCATTGCTCTCCACACTGCTCCAAAAAATCGGGAAAATCGAAACTTAAAATGCAAAACTTTTTTTAGCTTTTTATTGTTATTCTTAATTTAGTTACATCTTATCTTAATCACTAATGTGATATTAGTTCAGAAATGGTCAAGTCTGTTTAAAAGCGCATAATTGCGACATAGTTCACGTCGCAAAATAAGCATGCAATCACATAGCCTGCTGGCACTATCCGTCCTCGCAATCGGTCAAGAACAAGGCGTTTGCAAACCGAATACGGCAAAAGCTGCCCACAGTCGCTATCAGCCCTGATATACTGCAAAAAAAAGCAAAACAATGAGTAATGTCATGTCAAAGCAAATCACCGGCACGCTGGATAAACTGCGTGCGACCCTCGACGGCGTTGTGTCCTACCGCCTCCCGGTCGGAGAGGAAGAAATTGAACTCAACCGCCTGATTGGCCAACCTATTCGCCTCACTTATACCGGCAATATTTTTTGTAGTTCATGCGGCAAAAAAACCAAGAAAAGCTACGCACAAGGCCACTGCTATGTCTGTATGAGCAAACTGGCCAGTTGCGATATGTGCATTATGAAGCCAGAAACCTGCCATTACGCGGCGGGCACTTGTCGCGAGCCTGAGTGGGCACAGAGTCACTGCATGGTGGATCATTTCGTTTATCTTTCTAACACCTCCAGCCTCAAAGTGGGCATCACACGTCATACGCAAATTCCGACCCGCTGGATTGACCAAGGGGCGACGCAAGGCTTGCCAATATTGAAGGTAAAAACTCGTCATATTTCCGGTTTGCTTGAAGTGGAACTGGCGAAGCACATCGCCGATAAAACCAACTGGCGTGCCCTTCTTAAAGGTGATGGCCAACCACTCGATCTCGCCGAGCAAGCCAACGTATTGTTGCCGTTGCTGGAAGAGAAAATCGCTCAGGTAAAAGCCGAGTTTGGTGAAGAGAGCGTTGAAGTCGTGCATGACAGCTTGACCTCTCTGGCGTATCCGGTTGAGCACTACCCAACCAAGATCACATCGCACAACTTTGATAAAGAGCCACAAGTGAGCGGCATTTTGCAGGGAATTAAAGGGCAATACCTGATTTTAGATACTGGCGTTATCAATATTCGCAAGTTCACATCTTACGAAGTGGAATTCGAAGGCTAGAGATCGCCTAAACTATATTCGCCTCAATGATAGAAAGAGCCCGCACTTAGCGGGCTCTGAGTTCTCATGTAACTAGGGTCTGTTGACCTTTTGAGATGATTTTTGCAGCAGTTTGTGGGTTCTTTGTGCAAGGCAGAGGCTTTGAATTGTAGGGGCCTACATGATAAGCCGATAACGCAGCAAAAAGGAGCCACAAACGCTGCCCGAAGGGTTCGAGCTAGGCGCCCCCGCAAAAAGCGTTTTACTCTTTGTTGAGAGGTGTTTTGCTTAGAATGACTAGGCTACAAACCTCTCGCCGCGATTAAAACGCTTTTATCTCGAACAAAATTTAACCGCAAAAGGTCAACAGACCCTAGAGTGACTACTGATCGAGAATACTTTCCAACACGTTAAACAGCAGATCGATCTCTTCAACGGTGTTGTAGTGCATACAACCAATGCGGATCACGCCACCGCTCTCTTCTAAACCAAGCTGACGAACCAAACCCAATGCGTAGAAGTGGCCATTCCACACACAAATGTTGTGCTCACCCAAGGTCTTGGCGATAAAACCCGGTGGATATTGCGCAAAACGCACTGCAAACGTCGGAGTACGTTTGTCGCTTGCACTGTCGTTGATGCCGTATAAGGTCGCGCCATCTAACGCACTTAAACGCTGTAAAAAGTGCTGGCTGAGGCGCTCTTCATGCAGATTGTATTGCGCGTAACTCTGCACTAAACGCTGGCGCAACGGCAGATGCGGCTCGCCAAACTGCGCCAGATACTCCACCGACGCCGTCACACCCGCCAAGCCTTCAAAACTCTGGGTGCCCGTTTCAAAACGGCCAGGGCCAACATTGGTGGCAGGTTCCACTTTGTAAGGTTGTAGTGATTGCAGCCAAGGCTCTGCCACAAACGCGATGCCAACGTGCGGGCCGAAGAATTTATACGCCGAGCAAGCAAGGAAATCACAGCCAAGTGCCTGCACATCGACCAAGTGGTGTGGCAGATAATGCACCGCATCCACGTAAACCTGCGCGCCCACCGAATGTGCTAACTCAACCACCCGCTCGACATCCACAATCGAACCCGTAGTATTTGAGGCATAAGTAACTGCCACCAAACGCGTTTTCTCATTGAGCAATTGCTCAAGATGCGCCATGTCGAGCGTGCAGTCTGACTCGTTGACTCGCACTTGATGCACAATGGCCCCTTTGTCTTGCGCCGCTTGCTGCCAGCTCGATACGTTGGAGTAGTGATCCAAGGCGGTGACAATCACTTCGTCGCCCGCCTGCCAATCACGGCTGATGGCACGGCTCAATTGGAAAGTCAGCGAAGTCATGTTCGCGCCAAACACAATGTTGTCGGCACTGGGGGCATTGAGCAATGCTTGCGCGGATTGGCGCGCCTGCGCCATCACATCCACCGTGATCTGGCTAGAAAAATAGTGCCCGCCTAAGTTGGAGTTGTAATGACCCAGATAACCAATCATCGCATCCAGCACCGATTGCGGCACTTGAGAGCCGCCCGGACCATCAAAGAAGGTCACCGGTTTATCATTGTGGTACTGATGCAGCGCGGAAAACTGTCCGCGAACTTGCTCAAGATTGAAGTTCATGTGCAGCCCCTTTGGCAGTCAACACAAACACGTCCATATACCCTTCATGCGCGTTTTCCAGAGCGCGGATCGGTTTGGCGTTGTGCCACAACTTGCTGTCTGCCAGCATAGCCACTTCGCCATTTTCTAGCACTTTTCTAAAGAAAGGCTCGGCGTGGAAGTCGCTATACAGCAGAATATCACCGCCTTCGATGTTATTGCGGCCGATGCCGACAATAGCGATGTGATCAAAACCGTCTTGGTGCACCCCTTCTGGCGCCACTTCGGTTTGGTCGTAAATGGCGGTGATACGGATCTGATGGATTTCAATTTCCTGCCCATCGCGCAGATTATTTTTATGGGCAAAGAGCTGACACATTTCGCAAAAACCTTCACTGTGTAAAGTGTGCGACTCGATCGGCTCGAACTGCCGGGTCACATCGCCTTGAAAACGATTGATATCCGAACTCTGCACAAAGTTACTCTTCTGCAAATCGATCAACTTTCCTTGCTTCATCTGCACGACAGAATAGCGACGCAGACGGTACTTTCCATCGGCATGTTCCGTATGCGGCAAGGTCGCGAACGAGGGAGAGAGTTGTTCGATCGCTTGGCGGCTCAGTTGGGTTAAATGTAAAGTGTTCTCGTGCGAATGTAGCATCATTCACTCCTTTGATAGATACATTTGTTGTTATATTTGTTAACAATAAATTCACATATAGGATACGAGTAAATATCGTCAAAGCAACGTTTAACCACAACTTATTTCAATATATTTATATATTCGACATATAATACCATATTAATTTAAATTACCAGTTCAATAGCCCAAACTGAGCACTTGGCCGATTCCAAAAGCAGTGAAGTTCACTAACATTGAAACTAAAGCTAATATTTTCATAATGTTAAGTTCATTTTTCCCATCAAATGATCTTTAGCTACGTTAGCTCATCAAAAATATGGAACGCCCGCACCAAAGCACAAACTTAGCTATAACCTATAACCAGAAATTCGTTACAGTGTGTGGCTTGCATCTTTTATTAGGCCAATATTTTCCATACAATCAGGCAAATTTATCTGCCCGATAGGGAGTCGAAATGAGCGACGTAAAACACTGTAAATTATTAATTCTTGGGTCTGGTCCTGCGGGGTACACCGCCGCGGTTTACGCAGCTCGAGCCAACTTAAACCCAGTGCTGATTACTGGGATGCAACAAGGTGGTCAGCTCACTACCACCACTGAAGTGGAAAACTGGCCGGGCGATGCGGAAGGACTCACTGGCCCTGCTCTGATGGATCGCATGAAAGAGCATGCAGAACGCTTTGAAACTGAAATCATCTTTGATCACATTAACCAAGTTGAACTAACTTCTCGTCCATTCCGTCTTAAAGGCGACTCTGGCGAGTACACTTGTGATGCACTGATCATCTCAACCGGCGCATCAGCCAAATACCTAGGTTTAGACTCTGAAGAAGCCTTTAAAGGTCGCGGTGTTTCGGCTTGTGCCACCTGTGATGGTTTCTTCTACCGCAATCAAAAAGTTGCGGTGGTGGGCGGCGGCAATACCGCAGTTGAAGAAGCGCTTTATCTGTCAAACATCGCTGCTGAAGTGCACCTTATTCACCGTCGTGATTCCTTCCGCGCAGAGAAAATCCTCATCAATCGTCTGATGGACAAAGTGCAAAATGGCAATATCGTGCTGCATACTGACCGCGTGCTGGATGAAGTGCTCGGCGATGAGATGGGTGTGACAGGCGTGCGCATCAAAAACGTTCACTCTGGCGAGTTCGAAGAAGTTGACGTCATGGGCACGTTTATCGCGATTGGCCACCAGCCAAACACGCAGATTTTCCAAGATCAGCTTGAGATGAAAGATGGTTACATCGTGGTGAAATCAGGTTTGGAAGGTAACGCGACCCAAACCAGCATCGAAGGTGTGTTTGCCGCTGGCGACGTGATGGATCACAACTATCGTCAAGCCATCACCTCTGCAGGCACTGGATGTATGGCAGCGCTGGATGCAGAGCGCTACCTTGATTCACTGAACGATAAATAACTTTTCACATTTGTGTCATAACCTTAAGGCCCGGCAGTGTTCCTGCCGGGCTTTCTTTTGTATACTTAGCTCCCTCGAAATAAAACAATTCTCATTAAGCCTTCACAATGGATAAAAAGAAACAACGCAGCTTGAACAAATGGCTCAAGCAGCAGAGTAAACTGGCCAAGCGCTGGTTGATGATTGCTGTTGGCCTAGGCGTATTGTCGAGCGTGTTTTTGTTGGCCCAAGCCGCTTTGCTCGCCACCATTCTTCATCAGCTCATCATAGAGCAAGTCGATAAGTCGCAACTGCTGCCGCAATTTCTCGGCCTAGTGGCACTCATCGCACTGCGAGCTCTCTGCTCGTGGGGACGCGAGATCGCGGGTTACCGTTGTGGTGAACAGATCCGCGTTTACATTCGCCAACTGATCCTCGACAAACTGCGCGAGCTTGGCCCCGCATACATCAAGGGTAAACCTGCTGGCGCGTGGGCGACCTTAGTGCTTGAGCAAGTCGACAACATGCAGGATTTCTTCGCCCGCTATTTGCCGCAAATGTCACTGGCGGTGCTGGTGCCTTTCGTCATTTTGGCGGTGGTGTTTCCGGTCAACTGGGCCGCAGGGTTGATCTTTTTGATCACCGCGCCATTGGTGCCGCTCTTTATGGCCATGGTGGGGATGAAAGCCGCCGACGCCAGTCGCAAAAACTTCAAAGCGCTGCAACGTCTCTCGGGCCATTTTTATGATCGTTTGCAAGCAATGACCACGATCCGCCTTTTTGACCGTACCCAAGCGGAAACGGAAATCATGCGCGGCGCGTCGGAAGTGTTTCGCAGCCGCACCATGGATGTGTTGCGTATCGCTTTCCTCTCTTCGGCGGTGCTGGAGTTTTTCACCTCCATCTCTATCGCTTTGACTGCGGTCTACTTTGGTTTTGCCTTTATTGGCGAACTCAACTTTGGTGATTACGGCGCTGGAGTCACACTGTTCTCCGGGTTGTTTATCCTTATTCTCGCTCCTGAGTTCTATCAACCACTGCGCGATCTCGGTACCTTCTATCACGCCAAACAGCAAGCAGTTGGCGCGGCTGAGAGCATCGTTGACTTTCTCGAAACCGAAGCGAGCAGTGTGCGCTCTGGGGACAAAAGCTTTGACCATTGCCAAGCGATTGAGATCGTCGCTCGCGATCTAGAGGTGTTTTCACCACAAGGAGAGCGCTTAGTTGGCCCAATCAGCTTTGCCATCAACGCCAACCAAACGACAGCGCTAGTAGGCCCAAGTGGCGCTGGCAAAACCAGCTTAATCAATGCGATTCTGGGCTTTTTACCGTATCAAGGCTCACTGACCATCAACAGTATTGAGCGCAGCGAGCTCGATTTAGCCAAGTGGCGCAAACAGATCAGTTGGGTTGGACAAAATCCGCTGCTACTGCACGGCTCGATTCGCGACAACATCACGCTCGGCAAAGAGCAAGTAAGCGAAACCCAACTGCGCACCGCACTGGAACAATCGTTCTCAGCTGAGTTTGTTGACCAGCACGGATTGGATTACCTCATCACCGACCGTTCCGGTGGTCTTTCTGTTGGACAAGCTCAGCGGTTGGCACTGGCTCGAGCGATGGTGCAAAACGGTGGTTTCTGGCTTTTAGACGAACCAACAGCCAGCTTAGATGCACGCAGTGAACGGCTAGTGATGCAAGGCCTTGCCAGTCAAATTCAAGGGAAAACCACCTTGATGGTGACGCACCAATTGACACCCTTACAGCACGTCGAGCAGATCCTGGTGATGCAAAACGGCCAACTGGTTCAGTCCGGCGGTTATCATGAGCTCGCAGAGCAAGCGGGCTTATTCAAACAGATGCTTAACGCCAATCAAGCACTTCATCAAACCAACAAGGGGAATCTTGATGCGTGATTTAGTTCCCTACCTAAAACTGTATAAAAAACATTGGTTCGGCCTCTCGCTCGGGATGTTGCTGGCCTTTTTGACCCTGTGCGCCTCCATCGGCCTGTTAACGCTTTCTGGTTGGTTTTTATCCGCCGCAGGCATTGCCGGGCTGACCATCGCACGGGAAACATTCAACTACATGTTGCCCGGTGCGTTTGTACGCGGCTTTGCCATGGGTCGCACTGCTGGGCGTTGGGGCGAGCGCGTTGTTAGCCACAATGCTACCTTTAAGCTTTTGACTGACTTGAGAATTTTCTTTTTCTCCAAGCTGGCACCGCTTATCCCCGGCCGCGTATCTAACCTGCGTGACGCCGATCTGCTCAACCGCTTGGTGGCCGATATCGATGCGATGGATCACGTCTATCTGCGCCTTATCAGCCCTATGGTGGTCGGTACGCTGGGCATTGCTGGCCTCACTGCGGTGCTGTGCTGGTTTGATATGACACTCGGCCTCACACTAGGGGCCATTTTGCTGGCGCTACTGCTCTGCTGGCCAGTGCTGTTTTACAAGCTGGGCAAACGCAACGGCGCAGAACTTACCCAACATCGCGCGCAATTGCGTATCGCCGCGCTTGACTGGTTACAAGGTTACAGCGAGCTAACACTGTTTGGCGCAGAAACGCGTTATCACGACGCCATTGGCGAGGCACAGCAACGCTTGATGCGTAATCAGTACTTCAATGCCCATTTTTCTGGGTTGGCTCAAGCGCTTTTGATGCTGGCCAACGGCTGGACATTAGTACTGATGCTTTGGTTAGCCGCCGATGGAGTTGGGGGTAATCCACCTGATCCAATGATCGCTTTAGTCGCCTTTGCCACCATGGCGAGCGTTGAACTGCTGATGCCGATTGCGGGCGCATTCCAACACCTTGGCCAGACGCTTTCATCCGCGCGCAGGCTCAACGAAGTGATCTTGTCAGAACCGGAAGTACGCTTCCCTGCCGAACCGGTGGCGCACAGCGGCGAATTCTCGATTGCCTACAACAATGTCTCATTCCACTACCCAGACAGCGAAAAACTGGCGCTGCAAAACGTCAATCTGTCTATCCCTGCGGGTTCAAGAATTGCGATTGTTGGGCAAACGGGCTCGGGCAAATCGACGCTTCTTCAGCTTCTCAATCGCTATTGGGATGTGCAGAGCGGTTCGATTGAAATCGCTGGTCAGCCGTTAATGCAATGGAATGAAAGCCAGCTTCGTCAAGCCTTGAGCGTCGTGAGTCAGCGGGTTGACATTTTAAATGGTAGCTTGCGTGATAACCTCTTGATGGCCTCTCCGGATGCCAGTGACGAGACCATCAGCCAAGTACTAAATAAAGTGGGACTTGACAACCTACTCGAGCACGACGGCTTAAATGCGTGGCTCGGAGACGGTGGTCGCCAGCTTTCCGGTGGTGAGAAGCGCCGTATTGGCATCGCTCGCGCCTTGCTGCACGATGCGCCGATCTTACTGCTCGACGAACCAACGGAAGGCTTGGATAAGCAAACCGAGCAGCAGATCATGCAGTTGTTCGCCAGCCATTTTGCTGGCAAAACCGTCGTTTTCATTACGCACCGTTTAGTCAACTTAGACCAGATGGACAGCATCTGTTTGATTGAACAGGGCGAAGTGGTAGAACACGGTAGCCATCGTGAGTTACTGGCCAAGCAAGGCCGCTACTATCAACTGGCGCAATCTCTTTAAAGGTCAACAAATAACCCGGGCAAGCCCGGGTTATTTTTATCCGCAGTTTTCTCTCAGCGCAGGCGATGAATGCTCATCACGAGCTACTCGCCAAACAAGGCATTTATGCCCATCTCTGGGCGCACCAAACGGGCGGGTTCCTCGGCGAGAAATAGCGTCTACGCCGTTTTTAAACCACGCGTCGTGTTTTAAATACCGAGCATAAAAAAGCGCCTTTCGGCGCTTTTCCTTTCAAAATCAAGCAATAGAGAAACCGGTTAAGCGTTTTCTTGTTCGAATTTGCGCATAAAATCCACCAGCGCTTGCACGCCTTCAAGTGGCATGGCGTTGTAAATGGAAGCGCGCATACCACCCGCAACACGGTGACCTTTAAGCGATTTAAGGCCAACGGCATCGGCTTGCTTGAGGAACAAGGCGTCTATCTCTGGCTTCACCATCTGGAACGGCACGTTCATCAACGAGCGGTTTTGCGGATGAATGTTGTTGATGTAGAAATCCGATTGATCGATGTAGTTATACAGCAGTGCCGCTTTCTCACGGTTGATCTGCTCAATCGCTTTCACGCCACCCTGCGCTTTAAGCCACTTAAACACTAAACCAGATAAGTACCATGCAAAGGTCGGCGGTGTATTGAACATCGAATCCTGCTCTGCCAGCGTTTTGTAATCCAAAACACTTGGCAATACCTGTTTCGCCAAACCAAGTAGATCATCACGGACGATGGCAATCGCGATACCAGATGGGCCGATATTTTTCTGCGCACCAGCGTAAATCACCCCATATTGGGAAACATCGATTTCACGAGACAAAATGGTGGAAGACATGTCCGCCACAATCGGTTTATCGGTAACAGGCAGATCATTGATTTCAATGCCATCGATGGTTTCATTCGGGCAAAAATGCACATAAGCAGCGTCTGGATGAATTTTCCACTGCAAAGCAGGCAATACCGCGACTTTGCCATCAATGCTGGTTTTGGCATCGAACACATCCGGCTCACAATATTTCTTCGCTTCTTCTACGGCACTCTGCGCCCAGTAGCCAGCGTCGATATAAGTGGCGGTTTGCGCGTCACCCAGCAAATTGAGTGGCACCGCAGCAAATTGTGCTCGCGCGCCACCCTGACAGAAAAGCACTTTGTAGTTATCTGGGATGTTGAGCAAATCGCGAAGATCTCGCTCGGACTGTTCCGCCACCGCGACAAATTCTTTACTGCGATGGCTGATTTCCATCACCGACGTGCCTAGCCCTTGCCAGTCAAGTAGTTCTTGCTGCGCTTGCTGCATAACCGGTTTTGGTAGTGCTGCGGGACCAGCACTAAAGTTAAATACGATATCCGTATTTTGTTCCATGACGCTCTTTGCTCCTGCTCGATGATATAAAGAAAAACTGCTCAAGTAATAGCATGTTTTTCTTTGACGAAAAACAACAAAAGAGGTCTTACGACCTCTTTTTTTCTTTAAAGCAGATTAATTGGCAATTACTGCATCATCGCGGGCATCAACAAAGAGAACAGCGGGAACGCCTGGCCATTTTCAAACACCAATTTGCCCTCTTTAATATCGGCCTTTAATTGGTAACCACCTTCAATTTGTTCAAGAAGCTCCATCACCAATAATTCATCGACACCCTCTTGGATGAATGGGTATTGCGTGACAAGTTCATTGGAGAAATAGGTGTGCACATCCCCTTGCATTGCCGTGATGATTTTCATCGGATCCTGAGTGATTTTATCTGTTCCTTGAGGAATCTGCAGATGCCATTGATTTTCAAACTTGCCCTCTCCCAACGTCATAGAGAGATTATCGATCGCGATGGCGAAGCCTTTGTCAAACAAGGTGTCGATGTGCGGCAAGATTTTGCCAAGATCTTCTTCTGTAAGTACTGGGGAATTTTGATAAATCGCCATCACTTGATTAAAAGCCTGACGATCAAGGTTTTTCAATGAGAAATCAATATTCAGATTTTGCGCTTCATTACCGTCGGACATCAGCAATTTGTTGGTTTTGAAGCTGAGCTGGCTTTCCAATCGCTCGCCCTTGGCATCTAGCTGAGTGTTGCCAAGATAGCGACTTTGATACAAGCCAAATATCGGTTGTGCATCCACATCACTGAGCTGCAACTCACCCACTTGAATATCTTGTTTACCCAGCCAGTAGCCGCTTTGTCGCTTTCCTTGCCCTGTCCCTTTGAGATTAGACAAATGCAACTCTTCACCCGATTCAAAATCCACCTGAATCGACGGCACATCAAACTCGAAATTGAGATCGCCAAGCACCGTTGCTCTGCCACTGACACTCATCGGCGCGGTAGACACTGAAACGCCCTCCACCTCGCTCTGCACGTTCCAGCTGTCCATCGCGATAGTAAAATCGGTATTACCATTAAGCTGAGTCGTGGAGGAAATCGTCAACGGTAACGTTTCTATACCCAGTAGCAATGATTGCGCATCCAGCGAGGTCAAACCGTGGGTAAGGTCAGAGCGCATCTCAAACTCCACCGGTAAACCGTCAGCTTCAAATTGCTCCGCAATCACTGGATCGATGATGGTATAGCGAGTGGTGACAACGGATGAGAGGTAACCGCGCTCATAGCTGATAATTTCCGCTTTCAGCGATTGGCTGTCGAGCTTGGCAATGCCATCTTCAATGATCGATTGGCCAATTTGACCGACCGCTAGAGGCCAGCACACCGCCAGAGAGACCGCGCCACCAAGAGCAGCCCATTTTTTTAACGTGTTCATAAAGTCACTTTGAGTGAGAAATTTGCCACAGTCTATCCTATCTGAGTATGGGATAAAACATTGAGATATATCAGGCTATTGCCACTTACCAGCTTATAGCTGATAAAACTCAAACTCAGCTCTCAAACCCCTTGTTCACTTCCTGTTAACGTAATGTGGTGTGATTTGCGCCAATCGACGAGGTCAAGGTGAACCGTTACGCCATACTCTGTTTAGATAACAATCCGATCAGTACTGAGCAGTTTCGTCAGGAATTGGCGACGTTTTCTCATAAGTTTGACGTGTTCAACACCGATTCGCTCGAAGAAGCACACCATGCCATTGAATATTTGGAACAAAGCCAGCAGGAAATGGCGCTGGTTATTGCCAGCCACCACGCCGAACTCAATGGCGTCGATTTCTTGATTGGTCTCGATAAGAATCCACGCACCGAAAGCGCACGCAAAATCTTGATCAGTGGTTCAAGCGATATCGGGGCGATTTTGACCGCCGTTAACGAAGGTAGGCTCGACCATTGCCTGACCAAACCACTCCCAGACAACGTCTTGCAGAACACCGTTCAAAAGGAGCTGACGCAATTTATTCTGAAATTTGATAAAGAAGAGTTACTCAGTTACAGCAGCGTTTTGGATCAAAATCGCTTGCTGCGTGCGCACATTGATAATCAGATGCGCAGCTATCAAGCCGGATTCATTCATGATTACCACACCCTATCCGACGTTGAACTCACTGAACGTTTTATTGGCGCACTGCAAGCCTTCTTCCGCGAAAAAGACGAGACTCGCGCCTGCCGCACTTATTCGGCGGAGCATCTGCTGACCATGGAAGGCGAAGCTAACAAGTTCCTCTGGTTTATTACTTCAGGCGAAGTAGCGCTCTATAAACGTGACGATATGGGCATGCAACGGGAAGTCGTCCGCCACGGCAAAGGAAATCTCGTCGGCGGCATGTCCTTCGTGACCGGAGAAAAATCCTTTTCAACCGCACTAACCTTGTGCAAAACCGAAGTGATCAAACTGGACCGCAGTGTGTTCTCGCAAGTGATGCAATCCGATTCCAACCTGCTGCCCCTATTTACTAATCTGTTACTGCGTCACTTCAACCGTCGTTTGCAACGCAGCATCAACACCAAACTGCAACTGCAAAAAACGCTTGAGTCATTGGAATCTGCCCATCAGCAACTGATCGAAAAAGAGAAAATGGCGATGTTGGGTCAACTTGTTGCAGGGGTGGCTCACGAATTGAATAACCCCATCGCTGCGATTTTGCGCGGCATCGAAAACCTCACTCAGAGTCTAGAGTTGGTGCTACAAAGCCGCCATTGCGAGGCACTGCAATCGAAAGGGATCAAAGTGCTCGATAACGCCAAGCTGAGTAAGCCGCTCTCCACCGCAACCCTAAGAGAAAAAGCCAACCAGCTTAATTTAGCAAACCGTAATCTCGCGCGCAAAATTGTCACTCTTGGCCTAGAGCAAGACAGTGAGTTGATAGGCCGAGTAAAACGCTCAGAAACCGGTGTGAAAGAGGTGGAGGTATTAGAAAACTACTTCCAAATTGGTAACGCACTACGTTCTATTGATGTCTGCGCAGCGCGCATTGCCGATATGGTAAAAAGCCTTAAAGGCTACGCCCGCGCCGACGATGAGCGAGTGCATAAAGTCGACATTCACGAAGGCATTGAAGATACCTTAGTGATCTTTGAAAACCGCTTAAAACGACATAAAGTCATCACAGATTATTGCCAGTTGGAACCGATTTACTGCCAACCTATCGCTTTACAACAAGTTTGGACCAATATGATCTCTAACGCGTTGGATGCGATGCCAGAACAAGGTGAGTTAACCATCACCACCGCGCTGCAAACACGCGACGGGAAAAATTATGTCACGGTCGCCTTTTTAGATAATGGCAGTGGCATTCCCGCCCAGCAAAAAGAGGCCATTTTTGAGCTGAACTACACGACAAAAAAAGAAGGCAATTTTGGACTCGGCATTGGTTTGTCGATCTGTTTACAAATCATTCACGCGCACGGAGGATGGATAGACGTAGACTCCGTCGTGGATCAATACACCTGCATGACCATCTGGTTACCGCTCGAAGCAGAAGGAACACACCATGAATAAATATCTGATCTTATGCGTTGATGATGAACGAGAAGTGTTGGATAGCGTGCTGCAAGATCTTGCCCCTTTTGAAGATCATTTTGTCCTCGAAGGTGCTGAATCGGTATCCGAAGCGCGCGCTGTGATTGAAGAGTACCAAGATGACGATATCGCTCTGGCTTTGATTCTGTGTGACCACATCATGCCCGAACAAACTGGCATCAGTTTTTTGATCGAATTGAGCGACGATGAGCACACCCGAAAAGCAAGAAAAGTGCTTCTCACCGGTCAAGCAGGATTGGAAGATACCGTTGAAGCGGTGAATCATGCCAGCTTAGATTTTTACATTTCAAAACCTTGGTATGGTGAAGAGCTTCGAGCCGCCATCAAGAAACAGTTAACTCAATTTGTCATTAAATACGACGATAATCTGCTTAATTGGGTTTCTATCTTGGATGCCGAAGCGATTCTTAACGCGATGGCGGAAAGACGAAGCAGCTTCGGAGAATAAATTGTCTTCTTTCGCTCGTTCGTCCCGGCCTGAATGTAAGGCAGCTGTTAAAAATGGTACTGTTTTTGCTTAAATATTGGCTACACGACAAAACTATGGCATTTTTTTATTGGTCACTTGCATGCAAGTTGATTAAGATGTCGCGAATCGATTATTGGTGAAACTCGCTCGAGTTCCGTCAGGAAACAATTCATTTTAAAAGGTTTACCGAAATATGCGTAAAACAATTCTAGCCGCAGCACTGCTGATTGCATCTGGTCAGGTTTTGGCCAAGGAAGATTCTAATCGTCCAGAAACCATGAGCAATTTTAGCTACGACTATTTCGAAGCTCGCATTGGCGCTAGCCCAATGACCTTCGGTGCTGGTTTCAGCAAATCTGTTCATCCAAACGCTCACCTCATTGCGCGCGTTGATTCAAAGTTCGAAGGAGATTTTGATTCAGCGGCTGGTTTTGGCTTCCATGCTCCAATCAATAACTGGGCAGACATGACGGGCGCTATGCTGCTACGTGTGGTTGAACCAGAAGATGCCAGCAGTGCGGATATGGGGATGGAACTGAATCTTGGTGTTCGCCAATGGCTTGGCCCACAACTGGAAGTTGGCGGTAAAGTAGGTTACGTTTCTATTGATGATAACGATGACTGGATTGGTTCAGCTTACGCACGCTTCCACTCTACTGAGCTTTTCTCTCTTGGTCTTGAAGCACGCATCAACGATTTCTATGACGATCAGTTGATGTTCTCTGCTCGTTTTAAGTTCTAAGTTCTAAGTTGAAGATAAAAAAACCGAGACGTATGTCTCGGTTTTTTATTTCAAGCTAGATGAACTACTGACAAGCAGAAAGCAGTTGGCGACGACGAGGCTCTTGCAAAAGTTTCCAGTGGATGCCCTCTACCGCACCGGCAAATTTCCACAGCAGTTTGACATCAACATCATTGCCGTACGCTTGCCGTACTCGATTAAACACTTCCACAGCACCGAGTTCGATAAATGTCTCAACATCGTCTATACCCGCTTTCTTTACCATGCGCTCCAATGTCAGCTGCATATTCGGCAGATCTCTAAGCCGACGGCTAGCGGACGATTTTTGAAAGCTACGCTGATGAACGGAACACTCAATTGACTTTTTGACCAGACTATCCAGATCCGCATACTGTGTTTCTAACAACGCGCTAATGTCGTAGTAGTTCACCGTTGCAGTCGTCTGTTTCTTTATATGACGATACTTTTCGCACCCTAGTTCTGTCAGTTGTTCATCCAAGCCGTTGCTGCCACGAAGATAGCAGCAATCGTTGCTAATCAAAGCGAACATCGCATCATCAGCGAATAATCCGATACCGCCAAACATAGAACGTTTTTGGAAATCACCAAACTGACTAACATAGTTAAAAAAAGTTTGCTCTGTCATATCCATTGACTCCTAATTCAAAGATTAACCCCGATTAGTTATGTCTCCAGATAGCAGCATTGTATTTTTAGCGAATAAAAATTTATAAATTGGCTTAATTAGATTGTAGTAACGAAGCGCCAATGCCCTAAATCATACTTAACGATAAAAAATAAGTCGGGATTCGTGTCACAAATAAAGTTTCACGTCTCATAACTGCGTGACTAAATTCACATCTTAGAAAAGTTCTATGCTATTTTTTTGACGTCAAGTTTTTGTAAGGTCGGAAAAACATCAAACAAACTGCAGCGTTAGGTGCATTTGATTGCGCTTTCTGCACTGGTAGGAGTACACTGTATTAAAGCTCACGTGTTCAGATTACCTATGGAACATCTATCATTTTTTTGGCTGCCCAACAATAAGGATATGCTGGTGCAGGCACTGGAGTCAGAGTTTGCTCAACTTGTAGAGCAATCACTCTCCACTGGCAAAATTGCTCTGCCGCCTATCCCTGATGTTGTCCTTAAAATTCAACAACTGTGTACACAGGAATCAACTGGTATTGTCGACGTTGCGGACTGCTTACTCGAAGATCCTGGCTTAGCGGCTATTGTCATACGCGTAGCAAACTCGGTCATTTTCAATCGACGTAACATCACCTGTACTGATTTGACCACAGCGGTATCACGTTTGGGGATATTGCGTGTCAGAGACATAGTTACCGCCCAAGCCATTGAACAGCTTAAACATTCGGTTAACCTTAACAAAGAGTGTAATGCGGTGTTAGTAAATAGCGCTGCGGTTTCACGCGAGTTGGGCGCGACCATGGTTCTGGTGGTAAATACTTTTAGGAAGCTTGGTGCAGATAAATATGCTCACCTTGAGGCGGAAAAAGCACTCTTGGTGGGTTTGCTGGCAGATATTGGTCTCTTTTGCCTAGTTAATGAATACCACCTGTATCTTGATAAAGGTAATTATCTTGATCACCAGATTGCACTACAAATCTTCCAGACACGATGCTCCGCGACCAGTAAACTGGTATTAGAAAACTGGGGATTTGACCGCGATTTTATCGAAGTGGCATCCAACCAGTCTTTTTCTCAAACTCGCCCTGAGGTCAGCTACCTCGATATTGCACGAATCGCGAACCACTTACTCATGTTCCGCAGCCAAGATGAGCGCATTGAAGAGCATGAAGTGGAGTTCAATTTAACGGGTGCTGAAGTGCTGTTTGAGCTGAGTAACCTCAACGACAATGAGTTCCAATCGAAGATTAACGACGTGCTAAACGCTAGCGGCTTATAAAATTACCGTCCCTTCGCTCAAGCCCATAAATTCCGAGCTACAAATGAATAACTGACTGTGAAAAGCCACCAGTTTCTGGTGGTTTATCACGGGTTTGTTCTGTATTCTATGCAAGCGTTCACCTAGCGATGTAGGTTGAGCGTTTGCAAACACTGATCTACTTATTAACGTTCGTCCTCAGACAAATCGTATACTGCACACTCTTTGTTAATCGCCATTGTTCAATGGTTTCGAACACAGGCACTGTTTGTCAGACAAATTACGTTGCGATGAAAACGCTAGCTTAGGCCAACGCTCTACATCGGAAAACTATCGAAGGAATCAGGAGTTCTCATGTTGTCAGGGATGCTATTTATTTTTGCTCCGCTTGTTTTCGGCTATTTCATTTCCATTTCGCGTGAAGCAACCTTAGTGACAATTAACAAGGTTACCTCTCAGCTTATTTACGTGATCCTTTCCCTCATGGGACTTAGCCTAGCCGCTTTGGATAACCTAAGCAGTAACTTACAAACGATTCTCCTCTATACAGCCACGTTTTTCTTTTGCTTGGGCATCTGCAATTTGGCGGGCTTACCCTTGATAGACAGACTACTGCCCGTTGTCACAGACAACACACATAAGAAGCTGCCACTTTCCGCCATGGCATTAGAATCAGCCAAATTGATCCTTGTGGTCGGCGGAGGACTCCTAGTTGGTTTGTTGCTGCCTTTTGAGTTGCATTGGGTAGACACCGCTAGCGAGTGGATATTGTTTATCTTGCTGTTTTTTATTGGCATTCAACTGCGTAACAGTGGCCTGACGCTCAAACAAATACTGCTCAATAAACATGGTATGTTGATCGCGCTGGTCATTATCGTCACATCTATGCTTGGCGGTCTACTTGCCGGGCACCTTTTAGGCTTACCCATCTATCAAGCCTTAGCGATGGCTTCTGGGTTTGGTTGGTACTCGCTAGCAGGCATACTCATGGGGGACGCTTTTGGTCCCGTCTTTGGCGGAACGTCATTTTTGATCGAACTGCTGCGAGAACTGGTGGCACTAGTGGTTATCCCGCTATTAATTAGGAGCTACCCTTGTACCTCGATCGGTTATGCTGGCGCGACAGCTATGGATTTCACCCTTCCTGTGATTCAGACGACAGGTGGAGTGCGCTGCGTACCGATTGCGATTGTCAGCGGTTTTATACTCAGCCTACTCGTTCCCGTATTAATGTTATTCTTTGTGTCACTTGCTAGCTAGATCTCAGGATGACCCGCCCGCATTCGTTACAATACGCGCTAAAAATTAAAACATGTGTCAAAAGGAAGAACTATGAAACGTTTCGTTGTCGCTCTTATGCTAGCTTCAACTTCATCTGTTGCCTTGGCTGCCGACAGCCAATGTTTAGCCCAAAAATACGACGCTTACATCGATGCTTCTCTGAATTGGTACTCAGATCTTGCCCAACTGACCACGCAACAATACCCAGAATTGCAAGATGTGAGTGGATGGTTTCTTGAAGGGCGTAAGCACCATTTCGAGCTCAATCGTGCAGCCGTGCATTACTACCTCAAACACGATGCTAGCCGAGTCGCGACCGACAAATCGATTGAAAACTGGTTGCAACTGGAGCAAAGCGACATTAAACAGCTCGCGAGTCGCAGTGATGAATTGGGTGAAATTGCTAAACGAACCTTTGAAGATCGCCAAGCGGCAAACCATGAGAAGAATTACCAGCTGCGCTCCGCGTTTGCCGATCTCCTCAGCCATCCGAAAAAGATCGAAGCTGCGCTGAATCGTTACAATGATGCCATCTCCGGTGTAAGTCAGGTTAAGTGTAACTAAATCACAAACAGAACCATTTTATTCCTAGGGCGTGTTTCTTTTCTGCCAGCCATTCAGTGGCAGATGAGAAACACGCCTCTGTGATCGTTGAATAAAAACGGGACTTTACCGCCATTTTGGTTTAGATTATCCCGCTCGAACTACTAGTATAATTAAGTCGATTTGTTTATATGGCAATGGAACAAAAAATCGCTGACGTCAGCTTCGAAAGTCTGTTAAAAATCTTTACCATACCAGAGGGTCCAGATTCCACTTTGACGCAAATCGAAGCAAAGCTCTCACAAAACCTCAATAAATTCCTCGGTGAACATATCGTGGCAGAAGAAAAGCCTTTACGTGAAATCGAGAAAGACTTTTCTTCTGCTAGAATTCCGGAACAGCCCGAATTTGTCTCTGACCATACAGAACATTTGTTGGACACTCTGGTTTCTCATTCTGTTCATACATCCTCACCCAGCTTTATCGGTCATATGACTTCGGCATTGCCCTATTTCCTGATGCCATTATCGAAGATCATGATCGCTCTGAATCAAAACTTAGTGAAGATTGAAACATCAAAAGCGTTTACTCCTTTAGAACGTCAAGTGATCGGTATGCTGCATCGTTTGATCTACGGACAAGACGACGCTTTCTATTCGCAGTGGATGCATAGCGCTGAGCACTCACTGGGGGCGTTTTGCTCTGGCGGTACCATCGCCAACATCACCGCCTTGTGGGTAGCGAGAAATAATGCCCTACGTGCCGAGGGAGCTTTTCAAGGCGTTGAAAAAGAAGGCTTATTCAAAGCGATGAAACACTACGAATATGAAGGCTTAGCCGTACTGGTTTCAGAGCGTGGACACTATTCACTGAAAAAAGCCGCCGATGTGCTTGGTATCGGCCAAAGTGGCCTTATTGCTATCAAGACCGATGAAAACAACCGCATCTGCCCACAGGCGCTAGAAGAGAAAATTCAAGAGCTCAAATCGCAGCGCATTAAACCGTTCGCAGTTATCGGCGTCGCGGGCACCACAGAAACGGGCAGCGTCGATCCACTGCGCGCAATCGCTGAAGTGTGCCAACGCCATGCTTGCCATTTTCATGTTGATGCCGCTTGGGGCGGCGCCACTTTGATGTCCAACAAGTATCGTCATCTGCTTGATGGCGCAGAGCTTGCCGATTCTGTTACCATTGATGCCCACAAACAGCTTTATGTGCCAATGGGCGCGGGCATGGTTCTCTTTAAAGATCCCAACGCGATGAGTTCGATTGAGCACCACGCGCAGTACATCCTGCGCAAAGGGTCGAAGGATCTTGGCAGCCATACGCTCGAGGGGTCGCGCTCTGGTATGGCGATGTTGGTCTACGCCAGCATGCACATTATTAGCCGTCCAGGCTATGAACTGCTCATTAACCAAAGCATTGAGAAAGCAAAATATTTTGCTACGTTGATTAAACAGCAAGAAGACTTTGAGCTGATCTCAGAGCCAGAGCTTTGCCTGCTAACCTATCGCTACATTCCTGCCAAAGTGAAACAGGCTTTGACGCTGGCTAATGATGAAGAACGTGTTGAGCTCAACGAGTTACTCAACGAACTCACCAAATTTGTACAAAAGCGCCAGCGCGAAACGGGTAAGTCCTTCGTGTCGAGAACCCGATTGAACCCAGCTCAGTGGTCACGAATGGACACGATCGTCTTTCGTGTGGTGCTCGCTAACCCTTTAACTAGCAACGATATCCTTGCTTGTGTTTTGCAACAACAGCGGCAAATTGTTCAGCAACAAGCCCCCAATTTGATGGCAGAAATTGGACGGTTAAGCGAACAGATACTGAGCAAGTCTCACTGAACGCTTCTCCTAACGAGTTACAGCAAAATGAAATTTTCTTTCTCTTTTGCTGTAATTCCAAAGTCAATATACCGTAGAATTTGCCGAAACAGCGTGCGACAACATTCAGTTTTGTAGTTTTAACAAACTTTTGTTTGAGGCCTGTCAAATTCTCACTAAATAGTACGGCTATTTGTTTTAGTCGTATCGCTTATTAGGTTTATACTCTCGCTATGGCGCTGATTGCAGGTTGCCGTCCTAAATATACGTTTTTCCCAAGAATAGTATCATCTGGACTGGTATTGTCGGCGAGTTGTTCTCTATACCCTCGTGAACACTATGAATACATTAGAAAAAATTCAAAAAAACCTTGAGAACTTTAGCAAGTCGGAACGCAAAGTCGCTGAAGTGATTATGGCGTCACCGCAAACGGCTATCCACTCAAGTATCGCAACACTGGCAAAAATGGCAGACGTCAGTGAGCCAACGGTCAACCGCTTCTGTCGCAGATTGGATACTAAAGGTTTCCCCGACTTTAAACTCCATTTAGCGCAAAGCTTGGCGAACGGAACGCCTTATGTTAACCGTAATGTCGAGGAAGATGACGGCCCAGACGCCTACACGCACAAGATTTTCGAATCCACCATGGCGTGTCTTGACGTCGCCAAAAACAGTTTGGACCCGATGCAAGTCAACCGCGCGGTGGACCTGCTCACTCAAGCCAAGCGTATCTCCTTCTTTGGCTTAGGCGCATCCTCTGCGGTGGCTAAAGACGCGCAAAACAAGTTCATTCGTTTCAATATCCCCATTACTTGTTTTGAAGATGTGGTGATGCAACGTATGAGCTGTATCAACTGCAGCGATAACGATGTGTTTGTGCTGATCTCTCACACAGGTCGCACTAAAAGTCTGGTAGAGATTGCCAATCTTGCACGTGAAAATGGCGCAACCGTCATCGCTATCACCGCAAAAGATTCCCCCTTGGAAAAAGCGGCCTCGCTGGCAATTTCTTTAGACGTTCCAGAAGATACTGACGTCTATATGCCGATGGCAAGCCGTGTGGTACAAATGACCGTGATCGATGTTTTAGCCACAGGCTTCACACTACGTCGCGGCTCAGGCTTTCGCGAAAACCTCAAGCGCGTAAAAGAAGCGCTTAAAGACAGCCGATACGACAAGCTGTCCCACTTCTAAACAGCCCTTTTCAACGGAGCCTTCAGGCTCCGTTTTATTTAGTTTTCCACGTTATCGCGACTTGGTAAGCTTCGCTGATTTCCTCCCAGCACCTCTATCACGGCGGCATTGATTGGCTGCGCATCTTGTCCTTCACCCCAGCGGCAACTGCACACCTGATTAAGAATGTAGATGAGGCGATCTTTGGTCAACGGTAACGGGTTTCCTTTTATCGCAACGGACTTCAAGGCATCTTCCGCAACCTGAGTAAAAGAAGTGGCACAGACGCCAAACTGGCTAAGCTGTGGCACCGACAGCTTATCTAAAAGTTCCGCCACCCAATCAATCCCCTCTTCTTCATCCGCCTCTGTTCTTCCCGTTACGATGCGCGCGATAGAGCGGTAGCGATACAGCAAGTCACTGCGCCCCGCGGTGCGTGCGGCCATAATATTTTCCCGCATCACATGAGGAGCCAAGCGTCCTGTAATTACACTGTGCGGCGCATCTAACTTGCCACCTAATGCCGAAGCTAAACCATGCGCTGCGCCCAGTTTAGCATTGGTGATCGCCATACCGCCGAGTAAAGCGGCAAAGGCAACGTCAGAGCGCGCTTTGTGATCATCTTGTAAACAAGCGGGTAAAATGGAATTCGCCAGTCGCCGCAACCCTTCTTCACATATCATGTCAGTTAGGGGGTTCGGTTCTCCACACACATACGCTTCCATCAAGTGAGTGAAAGCATCCATTGCACCACGCCCCGAAGTATAAGGATCGGTTCCGTAAGTCAGTGTTGGATCAATAATCGCGACGTCCGCCAACATGTCTGGGCTGCGCAAGCTCACCTTGACCCTATCTTGACCTGATTTTAATACCGCGTTGCGGGTCACCTCAGAGCCTGTACTCGCCGTTGTCGGTATCGCGATGAAGTGCAATGGATGTGTCTTGAGAGGGACGTTTCGCCCTACCACTTCAACGTAGTCATAGACATTGCCTTGATTGGGAATAATAGCCGCTAGCGCTTTGCCCATATCAATCACACTTCCACCACCAATGGCAACCACCATATCGGGTTTGAATTTTCGTCCAAGGACGGCCGTCTCTTCCACCATCGCGATGTAGGGTTCACCAGAGATGGCAACATGTTGGTAGCGCATATTCTGTGACTTCAGGTAACCAATAACTGGCTGAGCGCGAGAGAGATCTTGCCCTGTCACTAACAGTACGCTGTAACCAAACTGATTAAGCACAGACAATGAGGCTTGCAGGGCTCCCTCGCCAAAAATGATCCTCGTGGCCGTCATAAACTGAAACATAGCGTACATCCTCTTCCTGTCATCACTGATCCTCAGCGCAAGTTAATGTTGCTCACTGTGCCTTGATTTATCGACAAAATGTTTGATCAAGTGCAACCTGCCCCAATTAACCTTGTATTTTGTGAGACTTTTTGCTGTGCCTCACATCATCTGCTACGCAAATTGTCCAGCAAGTGTTCAATGTGTTTCCTCTATCAGAGCGAGAGGCATTTGCCACTTTATTTCCGCCATCGGATCGGGCATAGTTGCAGCTATCAAAATAAAGGAGAAAGTATATGTTCGTAGTTATCTTTGGTCGTCCGGCTTGTCCTTACTGTGTGCGTGCAAAAGAGCATGCGGAAACCCTGAAAGCCAAACGTGACGATTTCAACTATCGTTATGTAGACATTCAAGCTGAGGGCATTTCAAAGGCAGACCTAGAGAAAACTGTTGGTAAGCCGGTTGAAACCGTGCCACAAATTTTCATCGACCAGCAACATATCGGTGGTTGTGATGACTTCGAAGCTTATGCAAAAGAGCACTTAGGTCTATTTGACTAATCTCCGCTCATTTTTCTTTAAACCCGCTGCGCAGCGGGTTTTTTTATAGCGTTTTTTATTAAAACAGCCAATACAAGTCAACTCTTGGCAAAACTGAAAAATTTCTCTTATCTTTTAGCTATATTTGGTTACAATTCCTATTCTAACCCTGTTCCCTGACCTAACTTTTTAGAGCGACAACGTGAATATAGACGTCGTACTTCTTCTTGAGCAAAATCCAGTTCTGCTCATCTTTGTGGTGTTGGCCATCGGCCTCTCTTTTGGCAAAATCCGCTTTGGTAATATGCAGCTTGGCAACTCAATTGGTGTTCTCATTACTTCCCTTATCATGGGCCATCTCGGTTTTTCGTTTAACGCCGAGGCGCTCACCATCGGGTTTATGCTGTTTATCTATTGCGTAGGTATCGAAGCCGGACCCAACTTTTTCGGTATTTTCTTTCGAGATGGCAAACACTATTTGACACTGAGCCTAGTGGTGTTAGTCACGGCGTTAGCTATTGCCTACTTTGCCAGCCATTAC
Source organism: Vibrio navarrensis (assembly GCF_015767675.1). Classification (NCBI taxonomy): domain Bacteria; kingdom Pseudomonadati; phylum Pseudomonadota; class Gammaproteobacteria; order Vibrionales; family Vibrionaceae; genus Vibrio; species Vibrio navarrensis. The sequence continues at coordinate 2,170,314 of NZ_CP065217.1, forward strand.
ATGGGGCTGGATTTTGGTTTGGCCGCCGGCATGATGGCGGGGGCGCTCACTGCGACACCGGTATTGGTTGGGGCACAGGACGCACTCAATTCGGGATTAGCGTCCATTCCGAGAAATATGGAATTTTCATTGGTGCTAGAAAACCTTTCGGTCGGTTACGCCATGGCCTATCTCGTTGGTTTGGTCAGCATGATCATGTTTGCCAAGTTACTGCCTAAGTTACAAAAGCAAAATTTATCTGACTCAGCGCAACAAATTGCGCAAGAGCGCGGTTTGGGCGGTTCGGGACGTAAAGTCTATTTGCCCATCATCCGCGCCTATCGGGTCGGCGCGGAACTTATTGACTGGACGGATGGTAAAAACTTGCGTGAACTGGGTATCTACCGCCAAACAGGCTGCTACATCGAACGTATTCGCCGCAACGGTATACTCGCCCATCCCGATGGTGATGCGATTTTGCAAGAGGGTGATGAAATTGCCTTAGTTGGTTTCCCCGATAGCCACGCGCGTCTTGACCCGAGTTTTCGCAACGGTAAAGAGGTTTTCGACCGAAACCTGCTCGATTTGCGCATCGTAGAAGAAGAGATCGTGGTAAAAAGCGATGCGATTGCGGGCAAGCGTCTTTCCGATCTTAATCTTTCAGAATATGGCTGTTTCCTTAACCGTGTAGTCCGCGCGCAGATCGAAATGCCAATGGATCTCGATATCGTGCTAGCCAAAGGCGACGTATTGCAAGTCAGTGGTGAAAAGAGCCGTGTTCATGGCCTGGCTGAGCGCATCGGTTTTATCTCGATCCACAGTCAAATGGCCGACCTGCTCGCTTTCTGCAGTTTCTTCATTCTCGGCATTATGTTCGGCTTAGTCACCATGACGTTTGGCCAAGTCTCCTTCAGTTTGGGCAATGCGGTCGGCTTGTTGCTCTCTGGGATCACGCTGGGCTTTTTACGCGCAAACCACCCTACCTTTGGCTACGTACCACAAGGAGCGCTTAACATGGTCAAAGACTTGGGGTTGATGATTTTTATGGTGGGGATCGGCCTTAGCGCAGGTGGTAAGATGTTCGACCATCTGACCCTAGTTGGACCGAAAATCATCGGCATCGCTTTCTTGGTCAGTGTCGTGCCTGTGGTTTTTGCCTACCTTGTTGGTGCTTACATCCTTAAGATGAACCGCGCGTTACTATTTGGCGCCATCATTGGTGCTCGTACCTGTGCACCCGCCATGGACATCGTGAATGACTATGCGAAGTCAACCATTCCTGCCCTTGGTTATGCCGGCACATACGCTATCGCCAATATTTTGATGACATTGGCGGGTACGATATTGATTATTCTTAGCTAGCATCAGCCATCACAAGTAAACAAAAGGCGCTCAACTGAGCGCCTTGTCTATGTGTTGTCTAGTATCAGATTAGATAGTGATAAAATCGGTTGCGACTTGTGGATTCACTTCTGCATCGTAATCGACCCCATCAATCCCAAAGCCAAACAGCTTCAAGAACTCTTCTTTGTACTGCACATAGTCTGTCAGTTCTTTCAGGTTCTCAGTGGTGATTTGAGGCCAAAGATCACGGCAGTATTGTTGAATGTCGTCACGCAGTTCCCAGTCATCCAGACGCAGACGGTTCTTCTCGTCCACTTCTGCCGCGCTGCCATCTTCTTTGTAAAGACGCTGGCTGAACATGCGATAGATCTGCTCCATACACCCTTCGTGTACACCTTCTTGGCGCATTTTCTTAAACACCATCGCAATGTACAAAGGCATCACTGGAATGGCAGAGCTCGCCTGAGTAACCACTGACTTCAACACTGCGACATTCGCGCTACCACCAGTTGCGGCTAGCTTATCGTTCAGTGCAGCGGCGGCGCGATCTAGGTCCATCTTTGCTTTACCTAGTGCGCCATCCCAGTAGATTGGCCAAGTCAGTTCGGTACCGATGTAACTGTAAGCAACCGTTTTACAACCGTCTGCCAACACGCCCGCTTCGGCCAACGCATTGATCCACAGTTCCCAATCTTCGCCACCCATAACCGTAATGGTATCTTGGATTTCTTGCTCCGTCGCCGGCTCTACGCTCGCTTCGATGATCACATCTTTGTTGGTATCAACCGCCGTAGACGTGTAAGTTTGACCGATTGGCTTGAGCGCTGAACGAATCAGTTCACCCGTGCTTGGAAGCTTACGGACTGGCGATGCCAAAGAGTAAACCACCATATCTACTTGGCCCAGATCGGCTTTGATGAGTTCGATGGCTTTCTCTTTCGCTTCATTGGAGAAAGCATCGCCATTGAGACTTTTCGCGTACAAACCTTCTTCACGCGCTAGCTTCTCAAATGCGGCCGCATTGTAAAAACCTGCTGTGCCTGGTTTCTTCTCCGTGCCTTCTTTTTCGAAGAAAACACCAATAGTTGCTGCGCCGCCACCGAATGCCGCTGCAATACGAGAAGATAAACCGTAGCCACTTGACGAACCAACAACAAGAACGCTTTTTGGTGCGTTTTTGATCGGGCCTTGCGCCTTGGTGTAAGCAATTTGTTCTTTTACGTTCGCTTCACAACCCACTGGATGCGTTGTGGTACAGATAAATCCACGAATTTTAGGTTTGATGATCATATTCAACTTCCTTTAAAAAACGCTGCTAGGATAAAAGTTTCGACCACAATTCGCATCTAATTTCTGTAAAAATGCGGCGAAAATGCAAGTGGTTGGAGCACTCTCATAGATTTTTCTCCGTTTAAAATAGAAAAAGCACCTTAAATTAGGTGCTTTTTCGGCAATGCGCTGCGAATTATGCAGCGCTAGTCAGCTTTGCTTTAACGGGGGCATCCGTCAAAGTTTCGGAAAAATCGAAGCTGAAGTGGTCAACTTGAATCGCTTTATAGCGCAGTTTGTCCGCCGCGAGGATCTTATCGATCTCTTGCTCGCTTAATACATCGGCCTCAAACGCTTGCTGTAAGCGGTCGTGCAATAAGCCTTTGCGCGCCACTTTGCCCTCTTTGACCGCTTTCATCAGTTTGCGCTCTAGCGGTTTGATGTCATACATGGCTAAGAATGCCTGCTCCATCAAACCAACACTATCATCTGCAGATTTGCCGATGTAGCAGAGGCTTGTCATGCGATCGCGCTGTACGCCCGGAGTCATCATCGCTTCAGCTAGGCTGATGCACAGATCATCACTCGGTTTTTTGAAATGATTGCCCAGCGGGAAAAGCAATGCTTTCAGTACACCGCCTACGTATTTCACTGGGAAATTGGCGTAAGCTTCGTTGAGCGATTTGGCCGCATGGTGCAAACAGTGCTGAACCGCATAGTGGACAAAGTTGAGATCGCCCTGCTGGCGTCCTTCATCTTCATACTTCTTCAACGCTGCTGAGGCCATGTACAGATAGCTAAGTCCGTCGCCAAGACGCGCTGAGATCATCTCTTTGCGCTTGAGCTCACCACCGAGCGTTAACATCGCAAAATCGGCACTCACGGCGAGCGCACGGCTCAAACGTGTCATATCTTTGTAGTAGCGCTGAGTCGGACCGCTCATGTGCGCTTTGACAAAGCGAGAACCTGTCAGTGCCGCCGCCAATGCGCCGAAGGTATTGCCAGCGGCATGTTTGATGTGTTTAAACAACAGGTCATCAAATTGCTTGGCGCCCTCTCTCTCATCCGGGTTTGCCGCCGCTTCCATCTCTTTAAGCACGTAAGGGTGACAACGCGTTGCACCTTGACCAAAGATCATCAAGTTACGTGTTAGGATATTCGCACCTTCCACCGTAATCGCCACCGGAATACCGAGATAATGCGTCGCCAGATAGTTCATTGGTCCATCTTGAATCGCACGGCCTGAATGGATATCCATGGAATCATTAAGAATGGTGCGCGCCATTTCGGTCATATGGTATTTGGCAATCGCAGTCACAATCCCTGGTTTCTCTTTCAGATCCAGCGACGTGGTGGTCAATGTCCGTGTCGCTTCGAGCAGATAAGTTAAACCGCCAATGCGGCCCATCGCCTCTGCAACACCTTCAAATTTACCAATCGACATACCAAACTGTTTACGCACGTAGGCATAAGCGCCGGTTGTACGTGTCGTCAGGTGACCAATCGCTGTGCCCAGTGCAGGCAGCGAAATACCGCGTCCGGCAGAGAGACACTCAACCAGCATGCGCCAGCCTTTGCCCGCATAATCCGCGCCGCCAATCAGCCAGTCCATCGGAATGAAAACATTCTGTCCACGAGTTGGCCCGTTCATGAAAGCTAAACCCAGCGGATCATGGCGTTCACCAATCTCAACCCCTTCGTGATCGGCTGGGATCAAAGCGCAGGTAATACCGATGTCTGTTTTATCGCTAAGCAGGTGATCAGGATCGCTCAGTTTGAACGCCAGCCCTAGTACGGTTGCGACCGGTGCTAGGGTGATATAGCGTTTATTCCAGCTCACACGGATGCCGAGGACTTCTTTGCCTTCGTGCATACCGTAGCAGACAACACCTTGGTCTGGAATGCCACCGGCATCCGAGCCAGCTTCAGGACCAGTCAAGGCAAAACAAGGGATATCGGTACCATCCGCTAAACGTGGTAGCCAGTAGTCTTTTTGCGCTTGTGTACCATAGTGCGATAAAAGCTCACCCGGGCCGAGTGAGTTTGGCACCATGACCGTCACGGCAGTACTGATGCTACGTGTCGCAATCTTCGAAACGATGGTTGAATTCGCCAGAGCCGAGAACTGGCGACCGCCGTACTCTTTAGAAATGATCAACGAAAAGAAGCGCTCTTTACGCAGATACTCCCAAACTTTCGCAGGCAGATCGCGATCTTCCTTAACCATTTTATGGTCATCAAGCATTTCAAGCAGCGTTTCCAGCTCGTTGTCCATGAAAGATTGTTCTTCAGCGGTAAGAACAGGTTTTGGATAGTGATGCAATTTTTGAAAATCAGGCTTGCCTGAAAACAGTTCTGCATCCCACCAGACGCTGCCGGCTTCCATTGCTTCCTTCTCTGTAATAGACAGAGGAGGCAAAACCTTTTTGAATACTTTAAACGCCGGGTCGCTAACCCACTTCCTTCTTAGAGAGCTCATAGTTCAGATCCTTTTGTTCACTGGTGGAACCCGATCAGGTCCTGGTTATCTGTTATTTTAGTTACTCAGCTGACATTCCTGCCGCCATATAGGGGATCAAGAGGTCAACAACTGATTTTACGTCGGTTTTTTTGTTGAAATTGCTTTCAGCAATTTCAGACAGCGCCTGACTGGATGCCATAGTAAAAACACAGGTTCCCAGTGTGAAATGCAAGCGCCAAAAAAGCGTTTCTTCGGTTAAGGTCGGATTGGCTTTCAGCACGGATTCAGTAAACAGCCTCAATACATCGTTATAACGTGTAGTGATAAACCATCTTAAATGCCCTTGTACGTCGGTATATCCGCGGCCAATCAACAACATGAACAGACTCGTGCCATTCGGACGCACTTCGTTGAGTTCTTTGAGCGGTACGCGAAGCGATTCAAACACTTCGGCCATGGTGTAAGACTCTTTGCTGTTCAGTTGTACTAACGAAATTTTCATTGCTGGCATTAACGCTTCGAGATAACGATCTAACACCGCTCGAACCAAGGTTTTTTTGTCACCAAAGTGATAATTGACCGAAGCCAAGTTCACACCGGCTTTGCCAGTAATGGTACGAAGTGAAGTGTCATTGAACCCGTACTCGGCGAACAACCCTTCGGCGATGTCGAGAATTTTTTCTTTTGTACTGCTTCTTGGTGCCATTTCAATCACTCGTATCAAACAACTGTTTGAAATATACTTTTGACACCAATAATTAACAAGCAATTAACATCACATTTTTTAATATTGGTCGGACCAGATTTCAATTTCGCCTGTCAGCCAAGGGGTTAGCGAGAGAAAATTTTTTAGATATTTTCGTTGATTTAGGGAACTGCAGCTCGAACACTTGGTCTGAATAAGGGTAACAACAAGCGCATTGCTAAGTTTCACTGGCCGTCAAACTTGTTTCAGACTTTTGTTACGTTGCTGCTTTTTCATTATTAACTCCTGTGTTTGTATCTGCCCGAATCCGCTTGGTTTGGGCTTTTTTTTGTCCCCTCTTTCTATTGTTATTGCCCGTTTTTAGAAGCAATAAAAAAACCTCCGAAATTCGGAGGTTTTTTAGCCTAACCTAAGTGAGTTTAGCGGCTGCTACTGTCACTCTTTGGTAAAGAGATGTGCAGTAAGCAATAACCTATCACAGCAGCTGTGGTAGAGCCCATCAGGATCCCCAGTCGTGAATACGTATCATACTCTGGACTTAGCCCGCCAAACGCCAGTGAAGAGATGAATATCGACATGGTAAAGCCGATACCACACAGCACTGACACTGCAAAAATATGACGAAAGGTGATGCCCTCTGGCAATCTCGCAACGCCCGTTTTCACCGCCACCCAACTGAAGGAGAAAATCCCCAGAGGTTTACCAATCAACAAGCCCAAAGCAATACCCAGCGGAAGCATAGACGTTAAGCCAGACATCGAAACGCCTTCCAGTGATATGCCCGCATTAGCGAAGGCAAATAGAGGCAAAATCGCAAACGCAACATAAGGATGCAGTGCGTGTTCCATATGCTTGAGAGGAGAATGCTCACCCTTTTTGCCATTGAGAGGGATAGCAAAACCAATGACCACACCGGCTAACGTTGCATGTACGCCTGACTTCAGTACGGCAGCCCACAAGATAATGCCCACTACGATGTACCACGTCAGTTTTGTCACTTCTTTCGCATTCAGTAAGAACAGTACACCAGTCATGATGAAGCCGACTGTCAGCGCCAGTGTCGACAAATCGCCGCTGTAGAACAAGGCAATGATAACGACCACGCCTAGGTCATCAATAATCGCGAGAGCAAGCAAGAATACTTTCAAACTCACCGGAACGCGCTTGCCAAGTAACGCCATGATTCCTAATGCAAATGCAATGTCGGTAGCCGCAGGGATAGCCCAACCTTGCACCGCTTGTGGATCACCGCTGTTAAACAGCACGTAGACCAGCGCAGGAGCTAACATACCACCGACGGCCGCAATCGCAGGAAAAATCGCCGTCTCTTTTGATTTCAACGCGCCTTCCAATAGTTCGCGTTTCACTTCTAGACCGATCAGAAGGAAGAAGATGGCCATCAAACCGTCGTTAATCCAGTGCGATACTGACATACCAAATACATAACTATGCAGTACCGACTGATATGTATCGTTTAGCGAAGTGTTGGCAATCACCATAGCAATGGCTGCAGCAATCACCAGCAGGATGCCGCCTGCGGATTCCATTTTGAAAAAGTCACGGATAGCATCGTTCATGATTTCGCCCTTATATTTATAATCGTGATAAATGAACAACTAACAATGTGTAGCAGTGTATCGCGAAGAATAATGTAGGAATAATCGCTTGTTTAGATGTTAAACATCGGTTTTTCCTACATTGATGTCAACGTCACTCATTTGAAAATAGCCGCAGTCACCCGATAACTGACTGATAAGATTATAGTCAATGAGCGACATACAGGTGAACATAAGCATGACAACTACGCAACAAATTGTAAATACGTAGAAAAAAGTAAGGGTCCCATCGTCGGGACCCTTTTTACTTTTGAATGCGCTTTAATTGGTTTCGCCGTAGCCAGTTAACTGCATAAAACCCCAACCTTGATGGCTGCCCGCCACCTGAATAGGTCCTTCCCAGTAAGGCAGTAAAAAGGGTAACCACATTTCCTGATCCACAGCCGTGGCGGTGAGGCGGATTTGATACTGTGGCACTTCAACAGACCATCGCAGAGGTAAACGCGTACCATCGGCCAGCTCGCTTTCCTCTAAGGGGATGATCTTGATGTCTTGCTCTTTGAGGGGAAAAACCTTACCCGACGAGGTAGAGAGTGTGCCAAACACATAAGGCAACCGGCTTTTATGTCGGTACTGATTGACGCTCAACGCCATACCGTTGTCGAGATTAAACACCAGCCAGTCCCAGCCCTGTTGATCTTGTCCTACCAGATCTGAGCCCCACTCTTTTTGCAGCCATGCAGAGCCACTCACTTTGATACTTTTGCCATCAAGATGCAAAACACCATCCGTTTGCAGAAACGGTGCGCTCACACTAAACGACGCAACGGATTCCAAGTCATGCTTGAGCTGATAACCACTTTCGCCATTGAGGACAAAAGGGCCGCTGGTTCGCGTGGCCAACTCCAGTGAAAATTCGTCACTGGCCGCGATCAGATTACCCGGAAAAGGGGTCACCCCTAAGGCTCGCCAAGTCCAGTTATCAATCCACATGCGAAACGGCTTATCGCTCGAGCCCGCCTGACCTATGCCCCCACGGGCAATACGTTGGTCTTTCCACACTTTACCTTCGCCACTGACAACCACATTCGCAAGGTAAATCTGTGGGTTTTGCCAACCATTGACGTCTCTTTCATCACCTGCCAGACGAAAAAAGCTCCACTGCACAGAATAAGACGTACCCTTTGCATCTTGCAGACTGGCAAAGTAGTGCCACCACTCATGCTGGTATTGTGAGTGGAAGCGGAAATCGTTTGGCAGGCGGACTTTTTGTCCTGGCAGTACGGGTTCAAACACCATCTGCGGTGGTGCAGCAAACACACTGTTAAATTGATACTGTGTTTGCGTTGTCGAATTTTTGACATAAAAAAGCAGATACCAAGCGGCCACTAAACTTGCAACAGCAATGGTAGAAAAAAGCAGCGACATTAGGATAAATCGACCACGTACTCGCTTCATTACAAGGCGTCCCTTAATGACTTCATCGGCGTATTTCTCACCATTCTGAGCACAGGCAAAGCACCCGCCAGCATGATCGCCAGCATTGCCCACGCAAGGGTTTCACCATATTCGCCGGGGTTAATTTGTAGCTCCAGCGACCAGCCAAAAGATTGCTTAATCACGATGTCAACAATCAAGGTGGCCAGCGCCATACCAAGCGGCACAGCGATAACGGCGGAAATAAGACCAAAAACAAACAGTTGCAGTCCACCCAGCGCGATCAATTCTTTGCCCGATACGCCGAGACAGCGCAAAATCGACACGTGACGCTGACGCGAAACCTCTCCGGCTAACGTGGCGAAGAACAGGCCGAACACCGCGATAACGAGGGTGATATTGCCTAAGGTATCGGCGATGGCAAAAGTATGGTCGAACACTCGCATTGCCTGCTTATAAATATTGTTATTATCGAGCACACGCTCTGGCGTCATGCGGAAAATCTTTTCTAAACGCCCTTTCAGCCCCTCAATATTCACCCCTTCGTGCATGACCGCACCCAGCGCGACATTCCCATTTCCAGCAAAGGCATACAGCCAGTTACGATGGGACAACAGTACCTGATTATACGGATTGCCGTAGTCATAATAGACGCCGACCACCAACCACTTGTCCCCTAAAGGCGCCGTCAGATTGATAAAATCTCCGGGACGAATACCCATTTTCAACGCCATCGATTCGCTGATCATCACACTGCGGGTACTGTTGAGATAATACCAATAATTGGGCACACCGAGCTTGACCGTCAATGCATCAAGTTCCCCTTCCGAAGCACCGGTACTGACCACTTGCAACTGCCCTGCGTCAGTTTGAATCTCTTTTTCCCAGCGCCACCAAACTTGGTCCACTTCTGGCTGCGCCATCAACCAACTGCTGATCCTTGCTGCCGAGTTATTGGTTGGGTAGATATAAAGATCTGCGGCAAGACGCTGGGTTAACCATTTATCGGTCGTATCTCTAAAACTGCCCACCATGGTCTCGACACCGATATTTGCCGCTAACGCTAACATGAATGCCATCATCGCCACACCGCGATAACTCATGCTGGCCGCCGTATCGGCAAAGAACCAACGCAACCTCACCCAGCGCAACGTGTAGGAAAAGCTATTAAATACCGCCCACATCAAAAAGGGAGTAAACAAGGCAACGCTGATCAACATCAAAGCGATAATCGCAAAGCCCGATTCCTGAGTTTTAGGGGCTTGGTAAACGGCAATGGCCGCTACGCAGAATGCACACGCGGCGAGTGCCTGCCACGCAAACTCACGTCCAGCAAAACGCACCAACGAGAGTTTCGCGGACAGACGAATCGGCTGAGATTTCAACAAGCGAATCAAAGGCCAGAGACAGGAAATCAGAGCGCCGAGCGCCGCCATCAGCAAGCCGTACAAGCTCGATTGCCAACTCCAGCCAATCGAAAGCCCGACGTTGGCATCATACAGATCGCTCAAGCTGGCAGAAACGGCCGGGATCAGCTCATTGGCTAATAGCAGTCCAAGCACGTTGCCACATAACCAAGCCACGACCACCAAAATGGTCAACTCAAGAATCAATGCTTTCGCCAGTAGCATGCCGGTGACACCCGTCTGGCGCAAAATGCCTACTAAAGGTTGGCGTTGGATAAACGAGAGCGACATCGCTTGATAGAAGATAAACAGGCCGACCAAAAACGACAGCATACCCATGGCGGTAAGATTAAGATGAAAGGCTTTGGTTAACGCGTTAAGCTCATCTCGGCTATTGCGCACCAAAGACAAGCCATTGGGCAATGATTGTTTTAACGCTTCCAGCTTCTCTGGCGGCATTTCACCACAGGCAATCACCGAGAGACCCGAACTGCGCTGAAGCATACGCAATGTGGCGATGTCAGCCACGATCCGCGTACCATTAAGACGCTCTTCGCTCTCGATTTTCAACGGGCCAAGCAGGCTCCCATCATCCAGCGGAATAGAATCACCATTTTGCCAATGCATATGCTTAGCAAGCGCGTTGCTGACTAAGATCGGGTAAGGTGGGTTCATCAACGCCAGCAGAGAGAGTTCTCCCATCGCATTGGGCTGCTCCAACGAGAGCATCGCAACAGGATCGATGCCCACTAAGGTCAACCCAATTCCGTTGGCGGTGTCGATATGATGCATATCCATCGGTACACATTGCTGATAACCCGCTCGGCGCAGTTGAATGTAGAACCCTTGAGGGATCTTGTTGGCGTTATGCTTTGGCCGAATGCGATAAGGGAGCGGATTGGAAAAGAGCTTTTCACCATTTTGATAGCTCTGTTTCGCATGATGGTTGATCGCAGTAACCCCGACGAGCAGGGAAACGCCGAGCGTTAGGCCAAGCCAGACCAAAATGATTTGCAGCGGATAGCGCCGATAATGACCGAGTAGTGCTTTAACTACGGGCCATAACATGCAGCTGTCCTCCTTGAAGTCGAATTCTTCCTTCCATATGCTGGGCGACTTTTTCACTGTGCGTGACTAAAAGCAAGGTGCAATCGAGTTGGCGAGTGAGTGAAGTCAGTAAGCGCATCACCGCTTCGGCGTTACGCTCGTCTAAACTGCCGGTCGGCTCGTCTGCAAGCAGCAACTTGGGCTCCATATACAAAGCACGTGCAATTGCAGCACGTTGCTGCTGCCCACCGGAGGCCTCTTCGGGATAGCGGCCCAGTAGCGGCATGAGATCGAGTGCAGAAAGGATTTGTCGCAACAGTCCTTTGTCTTCCGGCAAGCCTTTGAGTTGACGGCAGAAACGAATGTTATCGGCGATATTGAGTGTAGGAAGTAAATTAAACTGCTGAAAAATATGCCCAATATTGTTACGGCGGTAGGTTGTGCGCTGATATTCAGGCGCATCATGCATCGCGAAGCCAGGAAAATTGATGGCGCCGGAATCGGCAATGTCTAACCCTGCGATTAAATTGAGCAGCGTACTTTTGCCTGAGCCACTCTCACCCATTAGGGCAATTTGTTCGCCACGTTGCAACGTCAGTTCAGCCCCTTGCAATACCGGATGAAATTCTCCACCATCCACATAGCCTTTACATAGGTCTGACAGTTGTAACATTAACTTTGCCGCTTCGCTTTCAGAAATTGGAACCAGAATCTACACTAAAAAGCTGATTATCGAAAGTATTTTGATTGCTGGATCACATTAAATGAATGCAAATCAGCGCATATCTAATCTTCGATGAGATTTCGCATCCATTTACGGCTGACGATGCGATATAAAACGCCGACCCACTTGACCACTTCTTCGACCAAAAATAACAGATACACCCACACGGGCGACACCTCAAGGTAGATAGCCGCAAACGCCGCCAAAGGGATACCAATGACCCACTGAGCGAGCAAATCCTGATAGAGACAGAATTTCACATCGCCGCCCGCACGCAATACGCCAACAATCGCCATCATCGGCAACGATCTCAGTACCACAGCGGCGCAGAGCACCATCATGAACTGCTCTGCAAGTTGTCGAGTTTTTGGGGTTAAGGCGCTAAAGGCATTTAGAATCGACTGGTGGAATAGATACAACAGCACTGCGACCACAACCCCAATGATGACATTCATCAGTACTGTCGCCCAAGCTTGGTAATAAACGGGCTCAAAATTTTTCGCCCCCAACTGATTCCCAACCAGCACGGCGGCAGCATTGGACAGGCCAATCATCATCGCCAGTGAAATCGACTCCACTGGCGTCATCACCGACAACGCCGCAAGTCCTTGCACACCCGCTTGTCCCATAATGGCATGATAGGCAAACAGCCCGCCAGCCCAGGCTAAGAAGTTAAAGGTCGTGGGTAGCGAGAGTTTGAGAAAACGAACAATTTTTTTCCAATCAAGGATGGCGTGTATATCCGCTCGGCCAAAAGCCAACAAATGCTGCTTCGCGTAGAGGTAACCATATAACGTTGCCACTTCAATCGCCCCGCTGAGCAAAGTCGCGATTGCGGCACCTTTGATCCCCATTGCTGGCAATCCCCAATGGCCAAAAATCAATAGCCAGTTCAAAAATACGTTGGAGAGAATACCGATGCCACTAAAGAAAGTGCTGATACCAGGCTTGTGCATCGCCCTGAGCCCAACCGCCATACTCGCCACACAAGCGACACTGAGCATGGTCAACGAGGTGAGGACCAAGTACTCTCTGCCAAGTTGATTCACGAGTGGCGAATCGGTGGTTAGCGCCATGATCTGCTGAGGAAAGAGCAGAAAAAGCAAGGCGGTTAGCAAGGCAAACGCCATCGACACCAACCAAGTCAATGCCGTACTTTGTCTAACACCGTCTTTATCCCCAGCCCCCCAATATTGCGCAGTCAGCAGAGCGCCACCAGTAGTGACGCCGACCAGCATAATAGTGGTGACAAAGGTCGCTCTGGCCGCAACACCAACCGCAGCAATCTCCGCCTCACCCAGCTGTCCTAGCATCAATACGTCCACCAAACCTCGGCTGGAAAACATCATACTTTGCAGCGCGATTGGCAATGCGATCATCAGCAGACGACGCAAAAACGCCGCGTCGGCATGCTTCGCCACCAGAGCAAGAAAGGACATAGACACCTCAGATACAACTTATTGAAGAAGCGGAGAAAATAGCCGATGATTATAACCAATTGGGTGAGTATTCCACCCACTTTTTCGACTTTTGTTTAGGGAGAGCGCAGTGCAGAAAGTACTAGTGTTGGGCGCATCAGGCTACGTTGGGTCGCAATTGGTGCCACTTCTTTTGGCGCAAGGTTATCAAGTGACGGCCGCAGCGAGACAAATCGACTACCTTAAAGCGCGAGTTAAACCTCATCCGCACCTAAACGTTGCTTACCTTGATTTGGCGGATCAAAGCGCGACTCAAGCGCTCATTCCACAATTTGACCTGATCTATTTTCTGGTTCATGGCATGGCTCAAGGGCACGATTTTATTGATTATGAACTCTCCCTCGCTGACCATTTTTATCAAGCCCTACAGGGAAGCCGCGTCAAACAGGTGATTTACTTAAGCGCACTTCAGCCGCAAAGTGGCAGTTCAGCCCATCTTCAAGCGCGGAAAATGACCGGCGATGTCCTGCGCAAAGCAGGGATTCCGATTATTGAACTTCGTGCTGGGGTGATTATCGGCCCGGGCTCAGCCGCCTTTGAGATCATGTGTGATTTTGTCTACCACTTGCCACTGTTGATCACCCCAAAATGGGTTGAATCAAAAGCCAATCCGATCGCACTGGAAAACCTTAATTACTATCTGTTGCGATTGGCCGAAGAGGCCCACGCCACTCATGCAATCTACGAAGCGGGTGGGCCAGACACACTGAGCTACCGCGAACAATTTCGCCTCATCTGCCAAGCTACAAAGCGCCCTTTTCGCCTTTTTTCGACGGCGCTTCTGACACCCAAAATGGCCTCATACTGGCTCGGGTTAATTACTTCGGTCCCTTCAAGCATTGGTAGCGCCCTTTTAGCTGGGCTGGAACATGACTATGTAGCAAACAGCGCAGAATTGGGGCAAAAGTACCCACAAGCCTTGCTCTCATACCAGCAGGCGGTTGAACAAGCAATTGAGCAAGAAGGCACCTTTGTTAGAAGCAATGTCTGGGGTTTTGAACCCGAGGCATTACAGCGCTGGCAGCCGGGTTACGGCTATTACGCGAAAAAAGCAGGCGCCAGCATTCAAACCCAAGCCTCTGCCGAGGCACTTTGGCAATGGGTGGAAAAAATAGGCAGTCGGGAACAAGGCTACTATTTTGCTACGTCACTGTGGCGAACACGTGAGTGGCTTGATGTGCTATTCGGCGGCAAAAAACCGATTCGCCGCGCCCCATCTGGGCCGGAGCTTAAAGTCGGTGATTACATCGATTCTTGGAAAGTGATCCGCTGCGAGAAACCGCACTTTCTTTCTCTGTTCTTTGGTATGAAAGGCCCCGGGCTCGGACGGCTGGAGTTCACTATTGACGATCACGGACACTATCGCCAACTCACGGTCACCGCTTGGTGGCATCCGCAAGGTTTTCGCGGACTGCTCTATTGGTTTGCCATGATGCCCGCCCACTTGTTTGTTTTTAACGGTATGGTCAAAGCCATCGCCAGAAAAGCACTCTCGTTTAACCGCGACAAAAAAGGCGCTTAATCACAGCGCCTCAGAAAATGGTGGTCAGCATTGAAAATTGAGCGGAATTTCCGCCAGCTGATTGCCTAAATTGGCTGGAAAAATCAGGTACTCGCCATGGTATTTCACGTTCGACTTGTAATCCGTCACCTTGTGTACCATAAATCCTGCCTCAGTGGCCTTTGCGACAAACTCGGCGTGATTGCCCCGTACAAACCAACTCATCGGTTTCACTAAGGTGTCGCCATCGAAGCAGCTTTCACACTGCTGGGCGCAAAGCGCTAATGAGTGTTGGCCTTCGGTAAAAATCTGCACTTTACCACAACCCACTAACGGCTCAGCCGTGGAAACTTCCCAGTCGGCTTGCTCCATCTGATCTAAAAACGCTTCTATCTGCTTATCGGTAATCACCGCAGGCTCTTTATCTGCACAGAAAAAAGAGGCATAAAATGCGGCGATACGCTTAAAGGTCGGCAATAGTGCGGCATCGTTGCCTTTCGAGCGACCTGCCTTTTGCCAGCGAGTCAGATCATCGACGACGCAGCGATGAAAACGCTGTGCTTTCAGCGCCTTGGTCACCCAACGCACGAGAAAGTGGTTGTTCGCGACAGGCGCGTCAGCCAGTTTACCTGCGCGATGCTCCGCCTCTAGCTCTTGCAGCGCGGTATTAACCAGTCGTTGAATTTCCGTTGTGTAGTTCGACATTATGCTTTTCTTCCGAATATCCAGTAAAAGAGGGCTGACAGCAACGAGCAGGCTGACATCACCAAAATCATCGGCCACGCAACGGCAGATGGCAACGCAGCCACCAGCGCGCCAACCAGCGAACCAGTGCCAAAGCGCAAAGTACCCGCTAAAGAAGAAGCGGTTCCCGCCATCTGCGGATAACCAGAAAGCAGCAGTGCCATTGAGTTGCTGCCGATGGTGGAGAGTGTACCGATGTAAAGAACCACGAATGGTACCGTGCCCCACAAACCGAGGTCTAGTAGCCAGCTAACAAATAAACCGACTCCGGCGACTAATTGCACGCTAAGCCCCAATCGCAGCATAAAGTGCGACCCGACTTTCTTCACCATGCGACCATTTAAACTGGTCATGATAATCATCGCGACAATGTTAAGCCCGAACAGATAACCAAATTGGTCTGGCGATACGCCATAGATGTCAATGTAAACAAACGAACCTGCGGTCAAAAAGGCGAACATACCAGAAAAAGAGAAAGCACCAGCCAGCATCAAACCTAATGCAGTGCTGTTTCTGCACAGCTTGGCATAGTTACGTAACGTGGTTTTAAAGCGCAGTGGTTGACGATTTTCCGCTTTCAGCGTTTCTGGAATTTGCCACCACACCAGCGCGATCACCAACACAGCAAAACCCGCCAGCACCCAGAAAATAGAGCGCCAGCCAAACCAAATCGCAAGGTGTCCACCGATCATCGGTGCGACCAAAGGCGCGATGGTGATAACCAAGGTGACAAACGACATCGCCCGAGCGAAGTCTTCTCTATCAAACATGTCGCGCACCACGGCCTGAATGATCACCGCGGCCGCTGCTCCGGCAAAACCTTGCGCGGCACGCACGTAGGTCAGCGAATCAATGCCGTTGGTGGTTGCACTGACAACCGCCGCTAGGCCGAAAAACAGCACGCCAAGGATCAGCACCGGACGACGACCGAAACTGTCCGAAAGTGGGCCATGAATCAGCTGCCCTAGAGCGAAGCCTGCGGTGTAGGCCGTCAGAGTCAACTGCACCGCACCGGCATCCACGCCAAGATCTTTGGCGATCGTCGGCATGGATGGCAAATACATGTCAATCGCCAACGGCGTAAGCGCACCAATCGCGCCCAGAACGACGAAAAGGAAAAAACTGATGTGTGATTGCGCAGTGGCTTGTGATTTGTCCGTCATTTATTCTCCCGAGAAATGGGTTGGGAATAAGCTTGACGCTGCAACGCCACTGATTAGGTTGACTCTTTATCGTCGTCAGAACAAGGCTGACACAGATTGGTAATCGAGGAACGCTAGGAATGTCGCATTACAGCCAGAAAAGGCTTGATTCTGAAAACTCCGCCCCATGAAAGAGCGGAAAAACTGCCGATATTGTGATACAGATCAAGCCTAAACACTAGTTCCATTTAGGAACTAAATCATTTCCAAACTGAATCTATTTCTTCCTGAGTCAGATAACGGTACTCGCCCGGTTCGAGATTTTCATCCAGTACGATCTCCCCCACTCGCTCACGGTGCAACTGCTCGACTTTGTTGCCCAGCGCAGCAAACATGCGTTTTACTTGATGATATTTGCCTTCGTGAATCGTCAGCAGCAGTTCATTCTCTGCTTCATTCACGACCGTCATCTGCGCAGGTAAGGTGAGCTCCTTTTCATTGCGCAGTTGAATACCTGCCGCCAGCTTTTCCTGATAGTCGCTGCCAATCGGGTCGGCGAGCCAAACACGATACGTTTTGTCGCACTTATGCTTTGGTGACGTGATGCGATGGGACCACTTGCCATCATCGGTGATTAACACCAACCCTGTGGTATCCACGTCCAAGCGGCCAGCAAAGTGAAGCTCGTCCATCTTAATTTCGTCCAGCAGAACAAAAGCCGTATGGTTGAAGCCATCCTCGTGGGAACACACAAACCCTTCCGGTTTATACAGCATAATGTAACGCGGCCCCTGAACGGCCAGCTCGCGACCTTGCCATTCAACCACACTTTGCTCAGAGACTTTGAACGCACCGCTTTTTTGTACCTGCTCATCCACGGTCACTTCACCGCTTTTCAGGATTTTTGTCGCCTCTTTTCGTGTCGCGCCCAGCGCATCACAAAGAAATTTATCTAAACGCATGAATACCTCAACTGGTTAAGGTCGGGTATTATAGCGACCCTGCAAAGAATAGTTGAGTGATTTCACCGTTTTCATGTACACCCTAAGACCCTATCAAGCCGACTCGGTAAAGGCCGTTATCCACTACTTTCGTCAGCACTCGACGCCAGCGGTGATCGTGCTGCCAACAGGGGCAGGCAAAAGTTTAGTGATTGCCGAACTGGCAAGATTAGCACGCGGCCGAGTTTTGGTGCTGGCACATGTCAAAGAACTGGTGGAACAAAACCACGCCAAGTACGAAGGATACGGGCTCAAGGGCTCGGTATTCTCCGCTGGGCTAGGCCGCAAAGAGACACAACATCAAGTGGTTTTTGCCTCGGTGCAGTCGGTGGTGCGCAACTTGGAATCTTTTCGCAACCAGTTCTCTCTGCTGGTGATCGATGAGTGCCATCGTGTTCCGGAAGATAAAGAGAGCAGTTATCAGAAAGTGATCTCGCACCTAAAAGAGCTTAATCCGGGGATGAAAATACTCGGTCTGACCGCCACGCCTTATCGCCTCGGCGTCGGTTGGATTTATCAGTACCACACCCGCGGGCAAGTGCGTAGCGAAGAGCCACGCTTTTTCCGCGATTGCATATTCGAATTGCCGATACGTTATTTGCTCGACGAAGGTTTTCTCACTCCAGCGCGAATGATGGATGCGCCTGTGCTCTCGTATGATTTCTCCCAGCTAAAACCCGCCAATACCGGGCGCTATAAAGAAGCTGAACTGGATATGGTGATCGATAACGCCAAACGCGCCACGCCGCAAATTGTTCAGCAAATCCTCCAACTTGCCCAGCAGCGGCAAGGAGTGATGATCTTCGCGGCCACCGTCAGACACGCGCAAGAAATTCATCACTTGTTGCCAGAAAATGACACCGCGCTTGTGATTGGCGATACACCAACACCAGAGCGAGACGCGATTATTCGCCAATTTAAAGCGCGTGAAATAAAGTTTCTCGTCAATGTTTCGGTACTGACCACCGGCTTTGACGCGCCGCACGTCGATCTCATCGCTATTTTGCGCCCAACCGAATCGATTAGTCTTTATCAACAAATTGTCGGTCGCGGTCTGCGGTTGGCCCCGGGCAAAGAAGAGTGCTTGGTACTTGACTACGCAGGCAATAATTACGATCTGTATCAGCCCGAGGTGGGTGACCCGAAACCCGACTCTGATAGCGAAATCATTACCATTCCCTGCCCCGCCTGCGGCTTTAACAATAATTTTTGGGGCAAGTTAGACAGCAACGGTTTTTTACTTGAGCACTTTGGCCGTCGCTGCCAAGGCTATTTCACCGACGAAGAGAACGGCGAACGCGAACATTGCGGCTACCGTTTTCGCGCTAAGTATTGCAACGAATGTGGTGCGGATAACGACATCGCAGCGCGAATTTGTCACGAGTGCGATGCGACCTTGGTGGACCCTGACAAAAAGCTCAAAGAAGCCCTCAATCTAAAAGACGCTTTGGTCTTTGAATGCCTTGAGATGGTGCTCAGCGTTCATAAAACGGCGCAAGGAAAATCCCAGTTAAAGGTCAGCTATTTGGGCGAAAACCAAGCTCAGGTGCATGAGTTTTGGTCCCTCACCACCCACAAGCAGAAGGCCATGTTCAAGAGTCAGTTTGTTCGCCCTCATTTAGCGGACAAACACCGGCCCTTTGACGATGCCACGCCAAGCAAAGTGGTCGCTAATCAACACCGTTTTCGCCCACCACAATTTGTTATCGCCCGCAAAACCGGCCGTTTTTGGAAAATGCGCGACAAGATTTTCGAAGATGAACTACAAAACCGCCAGTAAGCCCCATGCCGTGGGCAAGTTCACTTTCTATTCATCTTGCCAGCTTTATACTCGGGCAACTTTGTAAAATAGGGTCCGGACATGCGAAACCGAACACTGACGCTTGCGCTTATACTCCCTTGTATGCTGACCATGCCAGCATTCGCCAGCGACGACACACAAAATGGGCACGAACTCATCCAAGATGCTTATAAAGAGGGCGCTCGCATCGAATTTGACGAGGATCAGGATGAAGTTTACGACGCGGTTAAAAAAGGGTTGATTAAGCCCTTCTCTGAACTCTATGCCACCGTTGATAAGCAGCTCAATGGACGTTTAATCAAAGTAGAGCTTGAAGAAGACGACAACGAGTGGGTTTATGAGCTTAAATTAGTGCATGAAAACAATGTCATTAAAGTCGAGTACAACGCGACCACTTTAGAACTGATGGAAATCAAAGGGCGCAATTTGCAAGACGTGATCAAAAAATAGAGTTTCTTACCGATGAAAATTTTAGTTGTT
Source organism: Vibrio navarrensis (assembly GCF_015767675.1). NCBI lineage: Bacteria > Pseudomonadati > Pseudomonadota > Gammaproteobacteria > Vibrionales > Vibrionaceae > Vibrio > Vibrio navarrensis. The sequence continues at coordinate 2,190,390 of NZ_CP065217.1, forward strand.
GAAGACGAGCCGCGTTTAGGTGAGCAAATTGTTCAATCTCTTGAGCAAACGGGATGGGTACCGGAGCTATCACAAGATGGTATTGACGCCCTGTATCGGGCTACTTCCGAAGAGTGGGATGCTATCGTACTTGATTTGGGGCTGCCCAAATTAGATGGGCTTACTGTCCTTAAAGGCATACGCGACGAAAACATCAACACGCCCGTCGTCATTTTAAGCGCACGCGACACCTTAACCCAGCGCGTAGAAGGGTTAAACGCGGGTGCAGACGATTATCTGACCAAGCCGTTTGAGATAGTCGAGCTGATCGCTCGTATTCGAGCGCAACTGCGCCGAGCCTCTGGCAACGCTTCGCCCGTACTGCAAGTTGGCGATTTGAGCCTCGACACCCGCTCTTCCAAGGTGATGTGGCAAGGCCACCCCGTGAGCTTAACCGCGCTTGAGTACAAGGTGGTCGCCTATTTCATGCACAACGCCGACAAAGTGATCTCCCGTACGGAATTGGTTGAACACATTTACAGGCAAGACTTTGACCGCGACTCCAATACGATTGAAGTGTTTATCGGTCGTATCCGCAAAAAAATCGCGCCACACATCATTAAAACCGTACGCGGTTTAGGGTACCAACTTGATGCCAGCTAAACTGGACTTACTCAAAAGCCTGAGCCTTAAGCGGCGTCTCTTTTTTGCTTCATTTCTTTGGGTTAGTTCCATGCTCCTCGCGGCGGGCGTCGGTATTCCCACGCTCGTCAAAGAGTATTTAGTGAGTGATATTAAAGGCCAATTGCAGCTTGCCATGGACGAAATCGCCGCCAACTTAGAAGCGAATGCACAAGGCAATTTGTTGCTTCCTGCGCGTCTTTCTGACCCCCGTTTCAGTCAGCCCTACAGTGGGCTCTATTGGAACGCGACATTGGGTGAGCAAACCCTGCGATCCCGTTCCCTTTGGGACAGAAACATCCAAACCAAAGCAACACCACTTGGTCAGCGTCTCATTGGTGCCAAGGAAGAGAATTTGATCGCGATAGAACAGCGCCTATATCTGCCCGAGTTTTCTACCCCGATAACCATTGTGATTGGCATGGATGAAGCGCCCGTTAAAGAGACACTACGCCAGCTCACTAAACAGTTGTGGATGATCCTCGGGCTGCTGCTCTTTGGTGTCATGAGCGTAATTGGCGTACAGATCGCTTGGTCATTTCGCCCACTCAATAAGCTGCAACAAGAACTCAAGGCATTGAAATCAGGCCAGCAAGATCAGTTGCAAGAAAGCTACCCCGCGGAAGTGGCACCGCTGATTAAAGACCTCAACGCCCTCTTGTTTCACTATCAAGAACTATTGCAGCGCGCACGTCACCACGCAGGCAATTTGTCCCACTCCCTAAAAACGCCGCTTTCGGTGCTGAAAAATGAAATATCGCAACTCAACGAACCAGAACGGCAGCAACTCTTACCGTCGTTGCAACAGATCCAAAACCACATTGATTACCACTTGAGCCGAGCCAGAATGGCGGGAGCGATGAACATTCTCTCGGTCAAATCCAACCCAAGCCAACGTGTCGACGCTATCGCCATGGCGTTTGATAAAGTCTACGCCGAGCGAGAAATCGTACTGGCCAATGAACTGGATGATGAACTTGACGTCGCCGTCGAGCAAAGTGATTTGGATGAGATGCTTGGTAACTTGCTGGAAAACAGCTACAAGTGGGGCAAAAGTTTCATTCGTATCTATGCAATCCGCCAACAAAGCACCATCGACATTGTGATTGAAGACGACGGACCTGGCATCGACGAAAAACATTTTGAACGGGTGACCCATCGCGGTGTCCGGCTCGATGAAACTACGGCAGGCACTGGGCTTGGGCTGAACATCGTCTCCGAAATGGCGCACAGTTATCGAGGTCAGCTAACGCTAGAAAAAAGTCAGCTGGGTGGCCTGAAAGCCATTTTGTCACTCAAATCGGCATAAGCCTGCCGTTTCTGACAGAAAAAGCTGAGGCATCGGGGTATTCACAGCAATTTCAGTTGCTCAAACCGCCATTGAGTGCTAGTATCCGCGCTCGCTTTGATAGGAATCTTGATTCCGATTGAAGCTTTACCATATATCTGTAAGGTCGCATTACAGAATATGAAGTTAAAAATGTTTACTAATTTGAGAGTAAAACTATGAAATTCGAAGCAGTCGTACGTACTGAACTAGGTAAAGGTGCGAGCCGCCGCCTACGTAACACTGGTAATTTTCCTGCTGTTGTATACGGCGGAGAAGCAGCACCAGTTGCAATCGCTCTGAACCACGATGACATCGTGAACCAAATGGACAAACCAGCATTCTACGAAGCAATCACTCTCGTGATCGCTGGCGAAGAAGTTCAGGTTAAGCCACAAGACGTTCAACGTCACGCGTTCAAGCCAAAAGTTGAGCACATGGACTTCATCCGTATCTAATTCCCTACCAAGGAATTAAATGGATAACTTCCAACCTTTTGCATAAATAAGATTTACGGCCTTACCAACCGGACAATCTAAAAAATTCGAGACCCCAGAGCCTTACCATCTCTGGGGTTTCACTTTTTATCAACACTGACTTTCTTTTCTGTTTTAAATTGCTCTCTTCTCCTTTATTCACCAATCTATTTTGAAAATGAACATAGATCATTGAGGACAAGACGATTAATTAGCATTTTCTAAATAATTTAGGTCAAACATACTCACGCTGCTGTGATGTTAAACAGAGATATCTTTATCATCCCATTCTGCTTTTGATATAACACATTAAATCTTAATAAAATATTTCTTACTCGGGTACTAAATTCTAAAGTGAGTCAAAAACCAACTAATATTGCTCACCAATTGCACACCTCTTATTTTTCATTTCTCTATTGATTCAAATTCAACGACCCAAATCACAAATTTATTTCAATTTAATAAAATATATCATCCAGAGCACTAAATTTGTGTATTTCTCGATAAGGCTTACAAGCTCATAAATTTCTTCTGCTAACAAAAGTACTAATAAGATTAGGATCACTAAAATTTAATATTAATTACGTATATTGCACGCCGTAACGATATGAAAATCACAAAGAAAGGATCCCTTATGAAGTTCTCCAAATCCCTGTTGGTGTTGTCCGTCGGTGTTGCTCTGGCGGGATGTGGTTCAGACAGCGATAACTCAGCCGCGACCGACAAAGACAAAGTCGTCACCTGTGCCACCGCAACTTCTTGTAGCAAATTTACTGTGCTGCACACCAATGATCATCACGGTCGTTTCTGGGAAAACAACAATGGTGAATATGGCATGGCAGCACGCAAAACGCTGATTGATTCGATCCGCGCAGAAGTATCGAGCAATGGTGGCACCTCAATTCTGCTCTCTGGTGGTGACATCAACACGGGTGTCCCAGAGTCCGACATGCAGGACGCCGAACCTGATTTTATCGGCATGAATCTGCTCGGCTACGACGCCATGGCGGTCGGTAACCACGAGTTTGACAACGAACTTAGCGTGCTGGACAAGCAAGCGAAACTCGCTGAGTTCCCAATGTTGGCGGCCAACATCTACAAAAAAGATGCCGATGGTAAAGTCACGGATGAGCGTTACTTCCAGCCGTATAAGGTATTCGATCTCAATGGCGTAAAAGTCGCCGTGGTTGGCCTAACCACGAAAGATACCGCGAAACTGGTCAACCCAGACAATGTGGCGAGCATCCACTTTGCCGATCCGCAAACGGAAATCAAGAAAGTTCTGGCAGAAATCGAAGCCAAAGAGAAAGTGGATCTTGTCTTTGCTACAACGCATATGGGCCACTATGCCAACGGAACACATGGTACTGAAGCACCTGGCGACGTAATGCTCGCTCGCTCGTTAGAATCCGGTAAGTTGGATGCGATTATTGGTGGCCACTCACAAAACCCCGTCTGTATGGAACCGGGCACCAATCAATACGCCAACTTTAAGCCGGGCGATGCCTGTGCTCCAGATCAACAGAACGGCACTTACATCATGCAAGCACATGAGTGGGGTAAGTACGTTGGTCGTGCAGACTTTGAATACTACGATGGCAAGCTGCATTTAGCTAACTACGCCTTGATTCCGGTTAACCTGAAGAAGAAAGACGCGGAGGGTAAATATCAGTTCATTACCAATGAAATCGAAGCTGATGCGACGGTTAAGGCTGTTCTTTCCCAGTATCAAAAGCAGGGTCAGGCGCTATTGGGAGAGAAAGTTTCAGAGACCGATGGCAAGCTGATTGGCGATCGCGCTATCGTCCGTTCACAGCAAACCAACTTAGGTCATCTGCTTGGTGAAGCTTATCGCACGTACAACTTAGTCAACGCAGACTTTGGTGTGATGAACTCTGGCGGTGTGCGCGCGTCTATCGAGGCGGGTGATATTACTTACCGCGACGTGCTGACGGTTCAGCCTTTTGGCAACTTTGTCACTAAAGCAACCATGACAGGCCAAGAGGTCAAAGATTACTTGAATGTGGTGGCCACTCTAACGGCGGGATCTGGCGGTTACGCGCAGCTCGACAACATCACCATGTCGGTGGATTGTGATGCCAAACAAGTCACCATCACAGATATCAACAACAAGGGCTTTGATCTCAACGCCACTTATAGCTTCTCTATCATTAGCTTTAGTGCCGCTGGCGGAGACAACTACCCTGTCATCGATGTGCAGTCAACTCAAATGACCGATGCTTCTGTGCTGCGTGAGTTTTTCGTCAATAACCCATCGATCTCTGCATCTGACTATGAGAAGAACTTGAACAACATTCAGTACCTCAGCAATGGTCAAGCGGTAAAAGGCTGTCCTGCACCTGCTCAGCCGGGCGCATAATCTTTCTACCTTTCCCTCAGACCGGAGCCCTGTGCTCCGGTTTTTTTGTACGGGTAATCTTATGAATTTGTTGTGTCTTTTCGTTAGCTGATAAAAAACCGTTTAAAGTACGATTGACGGCTGTTTAAGCGACTTCTATGTTTGATATTGTCTTTCAGTCAGCTGAATTGATTGACTCTGCGCCGTTTTATTCTCGCGCCAGAGCATGATGAGTGCTGTCGAAAGACGAGTTTGGCGTTAAAAATACTGCTCTCATACAATTTGTGTCTGTTTAAAGACCCCGAACCATGGGGGACACCACGATGTGTGCCTCAGTGAGCAGTGCGGAAACGCCAGTGTGTTTGGACTGCTGCATCGAGTTCGGGAGGTCAAAAATGAAACGAATCAGCAATAGCTACAGACTACAACTTATTAAAGAAGTGGTCACTCGCAGAGAACAGCAAGCGTGTAATGACCCCATGGCCAACTACATTCATCAACTATTAACGGAAAATCCCAACAGCAAATCGGATGCCGAGACGAACCATCGTTTCTCTGGTTGCCATTTCGATGAACATGCTGGCGGTTGGATAAGCGATCGTTGGGCGATGAAATAACCGTGGATGATAGGGAGCAATCGTGACAAATTCCCGGCTTAACAGAGCGCTTTGTCAATCTAGGCCGGGAATCGAGACTTGATTTGGCCATTTGCCGCCGAGAGAAAGGTGAGCTTAAAACAGTTCCTGTTGTGGTGAAAATCCAGTGTCGTCCTGCTGCAATGGTTTGTTGGCTTTACCCGCCAAGCGTTTGCGCTGATAACGCTGACGACAGAGCTTGATGATGTGCAGTTTCTGCGCAGAGGTAAACGTCAGCCAGTGAAAGCGCTCATCGCGATTGCGCATACACCCTTTGCAATAGCCTTTGTCATCGACCGTACAGACGCCCACACAAGGATTGGGTACGTTGAAAAATTCGAGCTGTTCCATATCCCTCCTGCTTTCTGAATTTCTTGTTCTACTCTAATCTCGTCACTCAACATCGTGGAAGCCGATTTTCCACAAAGTTTGACCTTCGCATAAACCAGTCAAAAAAGCCCTCAGAATGATGACCTTAAACTGACAAATACGCCGTGCGCTTAACTATACTTGCTCTGTTTTGCTCATTAGGAATCAATATCATGAAGCTTAGATCAAAAACCTTGCTCGCAGCAATTTCTCTCCCCTTGTTGCTGAGCGCCTGTGTTAGCAACGGAAACTCTATGACCTCAATAAGCGCGCAAGATCTGCAGCACCATCACTGGCAGTTAAGCCATATTGATGGAAAAGCGCTGACAGAAAATGAAGACACTCTCATTCCACGTTTAGAAATTGGCGAAAACCTTACCACCAACGGTTTTGCGGGTTGTAACCAATTTTTTGGCCAAGCCGAACTCAAAGGGACGCAACTGCGTATCGAGAAAATGGCCATGACGATGAAAATGTGCCACGAAAAACAGATGCAAGTTGAACAGCTAGTCTCCAGCACTCTCACTAATTGGAGTGAGGTGACTTTGACAAACGAAACTTTGACCTTAAAAAATGCGCAGCACGAGTTAATATTTACTCTGCGTGATTGGGTGAATTAGCGTCACGATTTCATCAAAAATGCCTTTTGCAAAGCAGCTTATCGCTGCTTTTTTATTCTATGTTGTCAAGGCACCAAAGAGATTGAGCCGCTCTTAAAACGCGGCCATTTTCATCCATTGACGAAGAAATTGCACAACCAATGGAAATCTCCTTCCTTTTGAAAGATTTTCAACTTTAATCTGGTCTCTCTTTTCTGACAGGTAATCACTCTTGACTTTTCACCATTAAGATTAATCTCATTGAGGGCGATTTTTTATTAACTTTGCGTTGATAATCAAAGGGGATAGATTAGTATCCACAAGAGGAAAAAAAGCCATTGGCTGCTCGCCAGTGGCTTTGCCGTTGCAACCTAACCAACGAAAAACACGGATTACGTATGAAAAAGCTTTTGAGCACCCTTGGTATTTTAGCCACCACATTGACGGCTTCTGGCTACGCAGAAACTTGGCAAGAAGTTGAACAGCAAGCCGATGGGCAAACGGTTTATTTTCACGCTTGGGGCGGCAGCCAAGAGATCAATCGCTATCTGCAGTGGGCAGGGAGTGAGTTAAAAACACGCTACAATGTCACGCTAAACCACGTCAAAGTGAGCGACATTGCACAAACCACCGCGCGTTTGATTGCAGAAAAAGCGGCGGGCAAAAACAGTGGCGGTAGTGTTGATATGGTTTGGATCAACGGTGAAAACTTCAAATCGATGAAAGACAACCAACTGCTGTTCGGCCCTTTTGTCGAGCAGCTACCGAGCTGGCAATACGTGGATAAATCACTGCCCGTCACGGTCGACTTTTCGGTCGCCACCGATGGTTTGGAAGCGCCATGGGGTGTTGGCCAGTTGGTCTTTATTCATGATACGCAAACCCTGAACAACCCGCCTCGCTCATTTGCGGAAATGCTCAGCTACGCGAAAGCTTTTCCTAACCGCTTAACCTACCCTCGCCCACCGGAGTTTCATGGCACCAGTTTTCTTAAGGCGATGTTGATTGAGTTGACTCAAAACGACCCTGCGTTGCAAAAACCGGTCTCTGATGCCGACTTTGCAAAAATCACCCAGCCTCTTTGGGCTTACTTAGACCAGTTTCACAAAGTGGCTTGGCGTGGCGGTAAACAGTTTCCGGCTGGCACCGCAGAATCACTCCAGTTGCTGGATGATGGACAAACGGATCTCGCGATTACGTTCAATCCCAATGCGGTCTTTTCAGCTCAAGCAAGCGGCAATTTAGCCCCAACCACCAAAGCATACGCGATGGACGCGGGGGCACTCTCGAACATTCATTTTCTCGCGATTCCATGGAATGCCAACGCCAGCGCTGGAGCACGCGTTGCGATCAACTTCTTGCTCAGCCCAGAAGCTCAATCGCGCAAAGGCGATCTGAACATTTGGGGAGATCCTTCGGTGTTGAGCAGCCAATATCTCTCAGGCAGCGCGAAAAACACTCAGCAGTTTAAATCCATTGCCGAGCCTCATCCAAGCTGGCAATCGGCGTTGGAGAAAGAGTGGCTCAAGCGTTACGGCAACTAAGCTAAACCGATGCTAAGAGCGCTTTATCTCGCCATGATCGCGGTGTGCATTCTCCCGACCCTGCCGGGTCTGATTGGAGTGTTGGTTTCCGCGCTCGGCTATGTACCGCCTATCGGCCTCAATCAGTTTTCACTGACTGGTTTTTCCGCCGTTTTTGCCTGGCATGGCGTTTGGCAGTCGATTGGTCTGACACTTTATTCCGCCATTCTGAGCAGCTATCTTGCCTGTTTGATAACATTTGCCATCTTACAGGCAGCCTGGAATCGCACATTTTGGCGCAAAGTGGAGCTAAGCCTTTCGCCGTTACTCGCCATGCCGCACGTCGCATTTGCGATTGGTTTTGCTTTTTTGTTTGCCCCGACAGGATTAGGCATGCGCGTTTTACAGCAGTGGTTCGGTTACGATCCCAGCGCTCAGACCGTTAACGATCTGGCGCTATTGGTTAAAGACCCTTACGCGCTGGGCTTAATTGTGATGCTCGCGCTAAAAGAAGTACCCTTTTTGCTGTTAATGAGCATTCCTATTTTGCGCCAGTTGAAAGTCGAACAAGTTGAGAAGGTTTGTCACTCGTTGGGGTATGACTCGGCGCAAACCTGGTGGAAATGCATTTTCCCGCAATGGTTCAGCAAGCTGCGTTTCCCGATGCTGGCCGTCATCGCCTACAGCTTGTCGGTGGTCGATGTGGCACTCATCATCGGCCCGACCAATCCTCCCACGTTTGCCGTATTGGTATGGCAGTGGTTCAACGATCCCGATCTATTGCTGTTACCACGCGCTGCCGCTGGTGCAGTGGTGCTGTTTGCCATCGCCAGCTTGCTGATAGCCTTTGCCAGAGTGATTGAATGGCTTGTGACACAGAAATATCGACGATGGCAATACGCTGGTCGGTTTGGTTTTGCTTTGCCAGGACGAGCACTCTTTCTGTCTATCGCCCTACTTGCCGTGTTGATGGCACCACTTTTGCTGCTGTGGAGCATTGCCCAGCGTTGGCGTTTTCCTGATCTGATGCCCAGCCAGTTTAGCTTGCGTTTCTGGCAACACGAGTGGCAGGGAACATTGGGCGTATTGCAGCAAAGTATGCTTATCGCCGTGATCTGTGCATCAATTGCGTTGTTACTAGCACTGATTGCTCATGAATATCGGCTGCGCTATCGCTGGCAAGTTCCGGGCTACGTGATCGCGATTCCTATGTTGATCCCTCAACTGTCAATCCTATTTGGCATGCAAGTCGTGACACTTTACCTAAGCAGCGACGGCTACTTTTTTTGGGTCTGCTGGGCGCATATCTTTTTTGCGTTTCCGTTCGTGTATCTATCGTTGGATGGCCCATGGCGAAGCTTTGATCAAGGATTGACTCGGGTCGCGTTAAGTTTAGGTAAATCACCACTGCAAGTTTGGCTTAAAGTTAAATTACCGATTTTGCTGCCAGCTGTCGCCTTTGCCTGGGCGGTCGGTGTCAGCGTCAGCTTGGCGCAGTATCTGCCAACCTTAATGCTGGGAGCAGGCCGTATCATCACCATTACGACCGAAGCGGTTGCTCTGTCGAGCGGTTTTGATCGGCGAGTGACCGCCATTTATGCTCTCTGGCAAGCATTGCTGCCATTGCTGTTTTTTTCCATAGCGATTGTCGTTAGCCGTTGGCAGGCAAAATATCGTCGTATTTCCATAAAAGGGTTACTCCTCCATGAGTCTTTGTCTCGAAAACCTCGCCATCCATAAAACCAGCGGCGAGCCACTGTTTTCCGCGTTGGATCTCACCGTGCAAAAAGGCGAGATCGTCACGCTAATGGGGCCAAGCGGTTGTGGTAAGTCGACCTTGTTGGATGCAATCGCGGGTCACCTTGCTAGCGAGTTTCGCTATAGTGGGCAAATTTGGCTCGATGGTGAGAAGCTTGATACGCTCGCCGCTCATCGCCGCCAAGTCGGTATCTTGTTCCAAGACGACCTACTGTTTCCTCACCTAACGGTTTGGGAAAATTTAGCTTTTGCCCTGCCCGATAATATCAAGGACGCCGAGCGTAAAACGCGCGCGATGGAAGCGCTGAAGTCCATTTCGCTCCCTATGCTCGCCAACTCCTTTCCCGACCAAATTTCCGGCGGACAGCGCGCGCGCATTAGCCTGACGCGTATGCTGTTGGCCCAACCCAAGGTGGCGCTGCTGGATGAACCCTATAGCAAGCTGGATAAAGATTTGCGTGCTCAATTTCGCCAGTGGGTGGTCGAACAACTGCGACAGGCGAACATCCCAACTTTGATGGTGACTCACGACGAGGATGACATCCCGGCTGGCAGCCGCTGCCTAACTTGGCCTTGGGAGAAGGAAAATGCTTGACCGTTTCACAATCAAAGCCATTCGCTGGCCGTTAACCCACAGCGCAACACTGGCTAATCAGTTGGGGATCAGCGCCAACCAAACCACAGTGGTCGGTTTTGCCATCGGTTGTTTGGCGCTCCCCGCCCTAGTTTGGCAACAGTACCACTGGGCGCTGGCTTTTATTGTGCTCAACCGCATTTGTGACGGATTAGATGGCGCACTGGCGCGCATTCAAGGTATCAGCGATGCGGGTGGATTTCTCGATATCAGTCTGGATTTTCTTTTTTACTCACTGATCCCGTTTGGTTTTGTACTGGCCAATCCGGAGCAAAATGCCATAGCGGGGGCATTTCTCATTTTCTCCTTTGTCGGGACTGGCAGTAGTTTTCTCGCTTTGGCGGTACTCGCCAGTAAACGCGGCATTGATAACCCTGCCTATCAACATAAATCGCTGTATTACATGAGCGGTCTGACCGAAGGGACAGAAACTATCGCCTGTTTTATCGCCTTTTGCCTCTTCCCGCACCATTTTGCCCTGATTGCTTACTTGTTTGGCGCGGCTTGCTGGTTCACAACCTTTACTCGGATTTATTCAGGTTTTCACACATTGAAAAGCTAATGGGATGACAAAGCCGGTTTTCGGTGCGTCTTTAGGGAGCAACCTTGCGCGTATAAAACCAAGCGAAGTAGGTAAAAAATTAGGCATTCAAACAGCGTGAAAAACAAAGTTCGATGTCTAAATGACTACAAACACGTTGTTATTTAGACATCACAACACTCAAGATAAACCAAATTAATCCAAATAAATCAATAGATTAAAAACTGGTACACAATCTGCTCTCTGGGGAAAACTTGATCAACATAATCATGACTGGAGAAGCAAAATGTTCTGTATTCAATGTGAACAGACAATTCAACCCCCTGTAGTCAAAGGCTGTTCATTCGCCCAAGGTATGTGCGGTAAAACCGCTGAAGTCTCAGACCTGCAAGATGTATTGGTTTATTGCTTGCAAGGCGTCTCTTTTTGGGCAACCCAAGCGCGTCGTTTCAATATCATCAACGATGAAATCGATCAGTGGGCTCCAAAAGCATTTTTTGCCACTCTGACTAACGTCAACTTCGATCCCGAACGCATCCTAGCGCTGACCTCGACTGCAGAGCAGTACAAAACCCAGTTGAAAAACGCGGTACTTTCAGCGAGCACACTCTCCTCCCAAGAATTGGATGAGTTCCCCAAGGTAGCCGATTTTGCACTCCCCAGCGCTGCCTCTGAGATCCTCGCCATAGCGCCTCAAGTCGCCGTCAACCGTGGTAAAGGAACGGTGCATGAAGACGTCATCGGCTTACGTCTACTTTGTCTTTACGGGTTAAAAGGCGCAGCAGCCTACATGGAACACGCACGAGTGCTGAGGCAAACCAGTGCAGAGATCTACGCCGAGTACCATGAGATCATGGCGTGGTTAGGCAGCGATCCCGACGATCTCAGCGCACTACTCGATTGCTCCATGCGGATCGGTTTGATGAACTATCAGGTGATGACGATGCTCGACCACGGAGAGACGGCCACTTTCGGTCATCCGCAGCCGACGGCGGTGAATGTCAAACCAGTCAAAGGCAAATGTATTCTGGTTTCTGGCCATGATTTGCATGACTTGGAGAAAATATTGCAGCAAACGCAAGGGACGGGCATCAACGTCTATACCAACGGTGAAATGCTGCCTGCCCATGGCTATCCTCAACTGCATAGGTACCCTCATCTGGTCGGTAACTACGGCAGTGCGTGGTAAAACCAGCAGAAGGAATTCGCCAATTTCCCAGAGGCAATTGTCATGACGTCCAACTGCCTGCTGAGCCCAAATGTCGGTCAGTACGCTGAGCGCCTGTTTACCCGTAGCATCGTTGGCTGGCCGGGCGTGGCTCACATTGGGCGTCGAAATTGAGGGGAAGTGGGTTTTTCGCGCTTATTCGTTAAGTTCACTTTCTGGCGAAGATTACCTGCAGCTCACCATTAAACGTATGGAGGGTGGTTTGGTCTCCAACTACATTTTTGAGTCACTGCTGCTGGGCGACACCGTACAAGCGTTTCCGCCAGCCGGCGAATTTAACTGCATCGATTCCCCGCCTAAATGGAGCCATGGGCAATAGAAAGCACTGCTGATCAGCGCGGGTTGTGGTGTGACTCCGGTTTTCGCCATGGCGAAATACTGGTTATGTAACGATGCAAAGGTCGATATTGCCTTTCTACACGTTGCGCGCTCTGCCGAAGAGACTATCTATTTTGACGATCTGCGCACCTATCAAAGTGTCTACGACGATTTCCATCTGCACTTGCTGCTGAAAAATGCCCAAGGCACTTCCCACCCTCAAGGTCGATTGGATGCACAGTGGCTGCAAAAACTGGTGCCTGATTTTCACCAGTGGACCGTCTATTTGTGTGGGCCGAACCAGTTCATGCAAGATACGCAAGCTTACTTGCAGCAACTTGGTTTTGATATGCAGCAGTTTCATCATGAGAGCTTTACCCCTGCCGAAAACACATCGCCTGTGCAAAGCGAACAAGGGGTACAGGTAAGCGTGCCAAACTTTGCACAAACCATTGATGCCAAGCGAGGCGAAGTGTTGGCCGACGTATTAGAAGGCGCAGGGCTGCCCCTGATTGTCGCCTGTCGAAGTGGTCTCTGTGGATCGTGTAAATGTCAAGTTCGCCACGGTTCGGTCATCTCCAGCAGTCAGGAAACCTTAAGTGCACAAGAGATAGAACAAGGCTTTGTGTTAGCGTGTTCGTCACAAATAGAATCGGATCTTGAAGTGACTTTAGGCTAAAGGGCAAAAAGCGCCAAGGTGGCGCTTCTTGTTTTGACGATGTGGCAGTTTTGGCGATGTGACGTTAGCTAAAGCGCAGCACTTTCAGCGCCGCTTCGCTGTCGATGTCCATGAACTCCGGCGGATTGAGCAAACGTTCGCGAAAAGTCAGTGATGGCGCTTCCTCTTGCATACTTTCAATCAAAAAGTCGCTGCTCACGGAAGGCGAGTTAACGCAGGCCAGCACCTCTCCACCCGTGGCGAGTAAGTCGGGTAAACGGCGTAAAATCTTCTTGTAATCGGATGTCAGCGCAAAGCTGCCCTTTTGGAACGAAGGTGGGTCAATAATGATCAAATCGTATTGGCCTGCCTTTTTGATTTTGCCCCAAGATTTAAAAATATCATGGCCAAGGAAGAACACCTGATTGAGGTTGTGTCCATTGAGTTTATGGTTTTCACGCCCTTTGGAAAGGGAGGCTTTCGCCATGTCGACGTTGACCACTTTGTCCGCCCCTCCGGCGATCGCCGCCAGCGAAAAGCCACAGGTATAGGCGAACAGATTGAGCACATTCTTCTGTTTAGCGTGCTCACGTACCCAATCACGACCAAAGCGCATGTCCAAAAACAGGCCAAAGTTTTGATTTCGTCCAATATCCAATTGATATTTAAGACCACTTTCAACTACCACAGGACGTGCATCCAGATCGCCCAGCAGCACTTCTGACGGCGCACCGTCTGCGTAGCGATGTTGGATCAGCATGCATCGGCCTTGCTTCTCTCGCCAGATATCCGACTGTGCAAAGCGCAGTAAACCCGCTCTTAGCTCAGTCAAAAAGTCTTCGTCAACTTGATGAAATAGATTGACGACCATCTGCCCTTGCAGCCAATCACAAGTGATTTGTTCTAAGCCAACAAAACGGCGACCACGGCCGTGAAACAGACGTCGTATTTCATCAGGTACACTCGCCAATTGCGCTTCGATATGTTGAAAAAACTGCGTCAGTTGGGAAACTTGCATTGAATTCTCTTTTTGATGGGTTGTTTGATTATTTGATGGTAGGCCACGACAACTGCCAAGGCGTCAGCCAGCTTTCAATGCCTTGTGAAACCACATCGCTATTCCATTTTTCCCCCAACGCAGGCTGGTGTCGCGGGTCGCAGACAAAGTGGAACGCTTCATCTTGGTAGGAAAAGCAGAGGCAAAATGCGTGTAAATAGCCTCTATCTGCTTCACTGCCCGCATTGTAGATAGCATCGCCGATGATCGCGGAACCAACCGATTTTAGCGCGACGCGGATCTGGTGGGTTTTCCCCGTGTGCGGCTTGCATAAAAACAGTCGTTCTCCAGGCTCTGCCGCCAAAGAGAAAAATTGGGTAATCGCAGGATTATGCTTGCTGCTGAGTAACTTCCACGCGGCGCGGCGCGAGCGTTCCATATCGCCAATCACCAGCCCTTGCTTTTTCTTCGGTTTTTTAGCTCCAAGCGCTAGATAAAATTTGGCTACCTTACGCTCGGCAAAAGCGCGTGAAAGCGCACTGGCCGCAGTTGCGCGTCGACCAAGCAATAAAATGCCCGAGGTCATTTTATCGAGACGGTGGATCAGATAGAGCTGTGTGTCACCACTTCGCTTCGCCACTTCATGCAATAACATGGTCTCACCATCATCTTTGTGTACGGAGACATTGGGATGCTTGTTGATAATGAGAAAATCAGGGTGAGTAAACAGAATGTCAAACATGGTAGTCAAGTAACTTTCGGGTGGCTGCCATCATCATGGCTGGTTTCATTATGAGGGGCGAAGTATACCTTTTCTCACTCTGAATACCAGTAACACAGCCGCAAGAAGTAAAGCCCCTTGCGGGGCTTAAAAGGTTATAAAATCGAGAAGAGGAACACAGCCATGATCGCTACCGGACATACGATGCGCACATACCAAGGCCAGATTTTCCAAAACAGGCCCTGAGCGATGTCTGGGTTGCCTTCTTTCAGTTCATTGAGCAGGTTGTTGCGGTTCCAGATCCAACCCACCACGATAGCCCATACCACACCAAGCAGTGGCTGCATGTAAACGGTTGAAATATCAGCAACTAGACCAAACAGAGCGCCAAAATTCAGCGAAATGACAATACTGACAATGAGGATCGCGCCACCAATGAGCCAAGTCGCGGTGTTGCGCTCCATTTTCAGCTCGTCTTGCGCACAGGAGACAGGCACCTCCAGCAAAGAGATCGAAGACGTGAGCGCGGCAATCACCATCAGGACAAAGAAACCGATACCCAGAATCACGCCGATCCCGCCCATGGTATCAAACATCGCAGGCAGCACCGCGAACACCAAGTCACCAGAGCTCATCAACTGGCCTGCGTCGTTAAAAATTTGCACGCCGTTGTTTTTGGCAACAAACATCGCAGGAAGAATCAGCAAGCCCGCCGCAAACGCGACACCCGTATCAATTGCCGCAACTTGACCTGCGGTTTTGGGAATATTGACCTCTTTTTGCAGGTAAGAGCCGTACACCATCATTGAGCCCACGCCCAAAGAGAGAGAGAAGAAGGCTTGTCCCATCGCATCGACCATCAAGCTTGCCGTGATGTGGGAAATGTCTGGAATCAGATACATTTTCAGACCTTCCATCGCTCCATCTTGAGTAAAGATGTACGCGATCATCACAGCAAAAAGAACGAACAGCATAGGCATCAAGCGAGTTGACCACTTTTCGATACCATCGGCGACGCCTTTTTGCACTACAAGAATAGTCAACAGCGAGAATAGAACGGCTAAGACGACGTTACGTGCACCACCGAAGTTGACCAGCCAGTCAGCTGCGCTTTGTAAACCGACCACTTCCAATGCAGGTGCTGCGGCAAAGCCCATCAACCAACCTGCCAAAATTGAGTAAAAACTGAGGATCATGGAAGCGGCGATCATGGCGATCAAACCAAACAAGCCTGCGGCTGCGCGATTTTTCGTCCAAATATTACGCAGTGAAGCAATCGGGTTCGATTGACCATGACGGCCTATCGTCAATTCTGCCACCAGCATAGGAAATGCCAGTAGGAAAACCATCGCCAAATAGATCACCAAAAATGCCGCGCCGCCGTTGCTCGCCGCTTTGGTTGGGAATCCCCAAACATTACCAAGACCGACAGCCGAACCTGCCGCCGCCATAATAAAGCCAAGTCTCGATGAGAAGTGGCCTCGATTGTTACTTGCCATAATTGTTACCGCTGTTGTGTGTGCTTTTTATCTTGTTTCGGCGTCAAACGTGAGGTGTAATAATTTTTGTACACCCATCGAAAATATCGGCCACGTGATGAATGTGGCAAGTAAATCAGTTTGAGCATAAAATTGGAAGCCCGGCTGACATAATTTCCTACCACAACTGTAATAATCATCATTAATCGCTGATTATTTACCCACAATGCAACATTTATGACCTGTTGTTAACAATTTTTAAACATGCTCATTCTGTTTGCGTGATACTGGTATCATTTGCTACCTATTCCTAATTGGTGTGTTTGCGCTTACTATCAAAAACGAGAAAAAATGTTTAGAGATCATGATGGATAAGTTCTACCACTTTCTTACTCTTGCTGGCATCGGTTTATATTGGGTACTGGTTGCGGGGGTCACCTTGCGAGTCGTGTTGAAGCGACGGGCCGTGAGCGTCTCGCTGGCATGGCTGATGATCATCTACATCTTGCCTGTATTGGGCATTGCCTGCTATTTCCTGTTTGGTGAGTTGAACTTAGGTCGTAAACGCGCCGAGCGAGCCAAAGAGATGTTTACTCCCTACGCCAAATGGTTTGCGCAGTTGAACGATTGCCAAGCACACACGCCAGAGTCGATGGGGCACCATATCTATCGGATAGATGAGCTGTGTAACAATCGCCTCGGCTTACCCGCTCTAAGCGGTAACTCGCTTTCGCTGCAACGCTCACCAGACGAGATCCTGCATTCTGTTATTCGCGATATCGAAGCGGCGCAAAGTTGCATTCGTATGGTGTTTTACATCTGGCATCCCGGAGGGCTCGCGGATTCGGTGGCCTCCGCACTGATTCAAGCAGCCAAACGAGGGGTGGATGTGAAACTGCTGCTCGATTCCGCAGGCAGCCCGCGCTTTTTCCGTAGCCCTTGGTATTCGATGATGAAAACCGCCGGCATTCACGTGGTTCAGGCATTAGAAGTGAGCCCTTGGCGGATATTCTTACGACGACTCGATTTGCGCCAACATCGCAAGATCATCGTTATAGATGATGAAATTGCTTATACAGGCTCGATGAATCTGGTTGACCCGGTTTTTTTCAAACAGAGCAGCGGCGTCGGACAGTGGATCGACATCATGGTGCGTATCACCGGGCCTACGGTGAATGTGCTCTCAGCCATCCATTGCTGGGACTGGGAAGTGGAGACTGGCTCTCGATTCTTACCAAGATTGCCCGAATGCCCTTTGGATGCCGAGCTGCATAAGCATCCCATCCAGGTGGTTCCCTCTGGCCCAGGTATGCCTGAGTATCTGATCTATCAAGCGCTGACGCTGGCGATCAACCAAGCCAACCATTCGGTGACAATCACAACCCCTTACTTTGTGCCAAGTACCGATTTGCTCGAAACACTCAAAATGACCGCGCAAAGAGGGATTCAGGTTGAGTTGATCATTCCGCACAAGAACGACTCTATGATGGTGCAGTGGGCCTCACGCGCGTTTTACACTGAGCTAATGGAAGCGGGTGTGAAAATCCATGAGTTTTACGGCGGCTTACTGCACACCAAATCGGTCGTCATCGATAAGCAATTCTGCCTAGTCGGCACGGTGAATCTTGATATGCGCAGCCTGTGGCTGAACTTCGAAGTCACTCTCGCTATTGAGGATCTGCAATTTACCTTAGAGATGCACCAGCTCCAGCAAGAATATAAAGCGCAGTCGCATAAACTGCGACTACAGCAATGGAATGAACGCAGCCTCTATTCTCGCTTCCTTGAAAGGCTCTTCTATCTGTTTAATCCTCTGCTGTGAACGTTAGGCCAAACGCTTTTAAGAAATGCTTTTTTGTTTGGCTTGTCCCCTTGCCAATCCCCTGCTGTCCATGTTTTAAATAGAGGATTCTTATTTAGGACAAGGAACTGATATGTCGCAAGGCAAACAAACAAAATTCGTGACGGCGGGACGCAACAAAAAGTGGACCAACGGAGTGGTAAACCCTCCAGTACAACGCGCTTCGACTGTCGTTTTTGAGAGTGTGGCGGAAAAGCATCATGCGATGGTGAATCGCGCCAACAAAACCTTGTTCTACGGACGTCGCGGTACGACAACGCACTTTGCCTTTCAAGAAGCGATGGTGGAAATTGAAGGTGGCGCGGGCTGTGCGCTTTACCCCTGCGGCACCGCAGCCATCAGTAACGCGATTCTTTCGTTCGTCGAGTCCGGCGACCATCTATTGATGGTGGATACCTGCTATGAACCCACCCGCGACTTCTGTGACAAAATCCTTAAAAAATTCGGCGTTGAGACCACTTATTACGATCCGATGATCGGTGAAGACATCCGTTCACTGATCAAACTGAACACCAAAGTGCTGTTTACCGAATCTCCGGGTTCTATCACCATGGAAGTACAGGACATTCCGACACTCGCACGCATCGCTCACGAGCACGGCATCATTGTCATGCTGGATAACACCTGGGCGGCAGGCGTGAATTTCTCGCCATTTGAACATGGTGTCGATATTTCCATTCAAGCAGCAACTAAGTACATCGTTGGTCATTCCGATGTGATGTTAGGCACCGCGGTTGCCAGCGAGCAATACTGGGATCAACTGCGCGAGCAAAGCTACTTGATGGGCCAGTGCGTTTCGCCAGATGACGCTTATCTTGGCCTACGCGGCATTCGTACTTTGGACGTGCGTCTGCGCCAGCATGCGGAAAACAGCCTAAAAGTTGCCGAATGGCTCGCAACGCGCCCCGAAGTCGACCATGTTCGCCACCCTGCTCTACCGAGCTGTCCGGGGCACGAATTTTTCAAGCGCGATTTCACCGGTGGCAACGGACTGTTTTCATTCGTGCTAAAAACCAGCTGTCCAAAAGCGACCACGGCACTGCTAGATGGAATGCAGCACTTTAGCATGGGCTACTCTTGGGGTGGGTTTGAAAGCTTGATCTTGGCCAATGAACCGAAGAGCTTTAACAGCCTGCGCACCATCGCCAATCCCAATTTTACAGGCACGCTCATTCGCCTACATATTGGTCTGGAAGATATCAACGACCTGATTGCCGATCTACAAGCCGGGCTTGAACGCTACAACGCTGTGCTGTTAGAAAAAGAAGTTTCACTCAGTCAGTAATCAAGATGTGACTCGCCCTCCGTTGTGGAGGGCGAGTTGTGTTAAAGGATTTGTCTTACTCACGCCCGAGTTAGTGTTGCGCTTTACAAGGACAGCCAACCACGTGATCATCGACCATACCAACCGCCTGCATGAAGGCGTAACAAATTGTCTCACCAACAAACTTAAATCCACGCTTTTTCAAAAACTTGCTCATTGCTTTTGATTGCTCGGTGGAGGCAGGCACTTGCTGCATCGACGTCCACGGATTCACCATTGGTTTATGTTCGACAAACTGCCACAACGCGTTACTGAGTGAGCCAAACTCTTGTTGTAGTGCAATCGCCGCTTTTGCATTACTGAACACCGAAGCAATTTTGCCTTTGTGTCTCACCACATCAAATCGTTCAATAATTTGATCGATACGCTCTTCGCCATACGTAGAGAGAAGCGATAAATCGTAGTCCTCAAATGCCTGACGATAACCTTCGCGCTTTTTCAGTACCGTAATCCAGCTTAACCCGGCTTGAGCACCTTCTAAGGTAATAAACTCAAATAATTTTTTGTCATCAAAAACAGGCTTCCCCCATTCAGCGTCATGATATTCACGCTCCAAGGGGTGGTTCATCGCCCATGCACAGGTATTCTGTTCTGTCATTCAATTATCCCTAAACAATGCGCTTTGCGGTCACGATAACCTCACCAAACAAAGCGCATCAAATCAACGCTCTCCCGTGCCTTATTTCGGCACAGCCACTTTATGGAACAGACGATACAGCACAGGTACGACAATCAATGTCAGTACTGTAGCAAATCCAAGACCAAACATAATTGTCACTGCCATCGGCTTGAAGAAAATATCAGGCAGTAACGGCACCATACCTAAAATGGTGGTAATCGCCGCCATACACACCGGACGCACACGGCTGAGTGAGGCATCAACCACCGCAATATAAGGGTCTTTACCCGATTTCATTTCTATTTCGATCTGATCCAGTAGCACAATACCATTTTTCAACAACATACCCGAGAGGCTTAAGAAACCAAGCAGCGCCATAAAGCCAAATGGGGTATTGAGTGCAAGTAAACCCGTCGTCACGCCAATCACCGCCAGGGGCACGGTTAACCATACGATGAGAGGTTCCTTAACCGAATTAAACAGGAACACGGTGATCAGGAACATGAATAGGTAACCCATCGGCATGGTCTGGAACAGCGATGCTTGCGCATCTCTTGATGACTCATATTCGCCGCCCCACTCTAGCGAATAGCCGGGAGGCATCGGAATCGCTTCAATTGCTGACATCAATCTCGTTTGTAGTGTCGCGGCGGTTTCTTCACCTAAAATGTCTGGGTCGGCCATCACCGTGAGAATGCGTTTGCGGTTTTTCCGTACTATGATGGGGTCTTCCCACTTGAGTTCATAACCCAAGGTGACCTGCTGCAATGGAATATACTCACCCAAAGCTGGGCTCCAGATCTTCATCCCCTCGATATTACGAATATCAACACGCTCAGCTTCAGGCAAACGCGCCATAATAGGCATCAAGGTTGTGCCATCACGGTATACCCCAACAGCCTTACCAGAAAACGACATCGCGAGGAAATCATCCACATCCGACTTGGTGATGCCATAGCGTCGTGCTTGGCTTTCATTAAATTGCGGCTCAAGTACTTTGGTCCGTTCTCGCCAATTGTGACGGACATTGGTCGCGCCGGGGTCTGCATACATCACGTCCATCACCTGTGATGCGATGGAGCGCAGCACTGTCGGATCCGATCCGACGATACGCGCCTCGATTTTCGCGCCACCACCAGGACCTAATTCAATCTGTTTCAGTTTGTAGTTAATTTCAGGAAAGTGATTACCGACATATTGGCGAAACTTATCCATCAGAGGTGCCAGTGTTTCGTAATTGGTCACGCGCGTCGTGATTTCGCCATAAGCGGCATAGCTTTTCTCAGGCGCGTAAGTCAGCATAAAACGCTGCAAGCCTTTACCAGCAGTTGTCGTTACATGTTCTACACCGTCTTGTTCTACCAACCAATCTTGCAATACTTTGAGTTTGGTGTTGGTCGCACGAATATCACTGCCTTCAGGCAACCAGATGTCCGCTTGGAATATCGGCGTCGTCGACGATGGGAAAAACGCCTGTTTAACCAAGGTAAAACCATACAAGCTGACGAACAAACCGACTAATAATACCCCTATCGTCAGCCACGCGCGCCGCATACAGAATTCGAGAAAGTTTTTGTATACGATAAAAATCATTCCCTTGTAGGGATCAACCTCGTCGCCATTTTGCTGCGCATTTACCTTTTGTCCTCTAAAAAAGAGATCGGCAAAAAATGGGGTTAGGGAGATAGCGGTGAACCAGCTCAACATTAAAGAAATCAATAGAACCGTAAACAACGTGCCACAATATTCACCCGATGCGTCCTGTGACAAACCAATCGGTGCGAATGCCGTTACAGCGATCACCGTGGCGCCGAGCAAAGGCCACTTGGTTTGCGTGACAATATCCGTCGCGGCTTGAAGACGTGTTCGTCCTTTTTGCGTGCCAATTAAGATACCTTCAACCACCACAATGGCATTATCGACCAGCATCCCCAGCGCGATAACCAAAGCCCCTAGGGAGATACGTTGCAAATCGATCTTAAAATACAGCATGAAGATGAAGGTACCGAGCACCGTCAGCAATAAGATCAAACCAATGAGTAACCCTGAACGTAATCCCATAAAAAACAGCAAGACAATGATCACAATCGCCACGGCTTGCCCGAGACTTACAACAAACCCACTGACCGATTTATCCACTTCTTTCGGCTGACTGTAAATTTCTGCTATGTCGATGCCAACGGGTTGTTGGTATTTTAGCTCGGCCAAACGTCGATCAAACAAATTGCCGACTTCCACCACGTTGACACCTTGAGCGAATGAAATGCCAATATTCAGCGCCAACTTACCGTTAAAGTTAATGATATTGCTAGGAACCTCAACATACCCACGTTTGATCTCTGCCACATCGCGCAGATAAATCAGCCCCTGCGCACCATTCTCTGTGATGATCAAATCGCCCAGTTGATCCACATTCTGAAACTCACCAGTAGGATGTATGCGAATGTACTCATCACCAATGCGAATCGCTCCGGCATCCGATACCGCATTCTGCGTTGAAAGTAAGTTGAACACTGTGTTGGGAGAAAGACCAAGGCTACTCAAGCGCTTCATCGAAACTTCAATAAACACTTGTTCTTGTTGCTGCGCAGACACCGATACCTTACTGACTCCATCGACCAGTTCCAGCTCTCGGCGCAAATAATCGACGTAATCCAGCAACTCTTTGTAACTGTAACCTTCTCCGGTAATCGCCAACAAAATCCCATACACGTCACCAAAATCATCAATCACTTGCGGCTCATTGACACCCGGCGGTAACTGGCCTTTCAAGTCATTGACTTTGCGACGCAGTTCATCCCAAATCTGCGGTAAGTCATTTGGCCCGTAGTTCCTTTTCATTGAGACGGTGATTTGTGACAAGCCTCGACTCGACAAGGAGTTCACTTCGTCTACATACGGAAGCTGTTGAATGGCTTTCTCTAGCGGGTAGGTCACTTCTTCTTCGACTTGCTGCGGTGTTGCTCCGGGATAGGAGGTCACCACCATGGCGTCTTTAATAGTAAAAGCAGGGTCTTCCAAACGCCCCAGACCAAAAAACGCCGCCGTACCACCAATCAAGAAAATCAACGAAATCATCCAGCTGATCACACGATTACGAATAAAATAGGCCGCAATTCCCGCTATTTCTTGGTCGCTTTGAGGCGAGTGTTGTTTGTTGTCAGTCATTGCTAGCCTCCTGAGCAATCACGTTTACCGCCATACCATCCCGCAGTCTGGCAATTCCCGCGACCACGACTTGATCATCCTTGTTTAAGCCTTGGTAGATCTGCACGCTCTCTTTCGAGGCTTTACCGACCACAACTTTGCGCTTACTTACCGTGCTATCGGCGTTCACAATCCAGACAAACTTGCTGTCCGTATCCAGCGGATCGCCATCAGCATTGAACACCGCTTCGATTGGTACTCGGATCCCTCGATTGAGCTCCAATCCCACCTGCTCTCCTCTCGTCGTCACTTCAACCGCCATGCCATCAAGAATGAACTCGTTTTCAGGCATTGGCATCGACAAGGTGACGGTAAACGTGCCCGTTGCGGGATCGGGTTCTGTGGTGAACTCTTGAATGCTTGCCATATATTCATTGCCACTAGGAACACGGACACTCGCTTGGACATGAGAAAGTTTTTCTTGGGATGGCTGGTTGCTATAGAGTTGATCGGGCAACTGTATGAGCACTTCCACGGCATCCAAACTGTGGATGTTGACCACTTGCTGGCCAACTTGAACATTCTCAAACTTCTCAACACTGACCCGAGAAATTATGCCATCCATCGGCGCTTTCAGTTGAGTAAATGAGAGGCGTAATTTAGCCAGTTCTAATTCGGCTAGGGCAATTTCTCTTTGTGCCGCAATTTCATCAAATTGCGATTTTGCCAACAGTCCTTTGTCAACCAGAGGTTTGGAGCGGTTGAACTGGCTGTCTACCACGGAAAAGCGCGCTTGGGCATTTTCAACGTCTAATCGATAGTCGGTTGGGTCGAGTTCGGCGATCATTGCGCCTTTAAGGATCCTATCCCCTTCACGAACATGCAGATTAGTGACCTCACCAGCAACACGAAAGCTCAACTGAGACCGTTGCGCGGCATGAGCCACCGCAGGAAAATAGAGATTGTCTGGTGTTGAGCTGTCTACCTGACTTGCCACTTTTACGTTGGGAATAACAGGGGCGGTGGCTTGTTGCCCTTCACCACATCCGCTCAACAGCGAGAGGGATGCCAACGCGCTAAAATATGTCCATTGCTTCACGTTACAGCCCTCGCTCTTTGATCCATTCACGCACTTTTATTCCTGCCTCTATACCGCTGACACCAGAAATAATGATCTTGTCGCCATCCTGAAGACCGCTCAATACTTCACGCTTAGGATTAAGTTCAATCGGCGCAGCCTGAACAATACCTTGTTCATCCACACGCCAGACATACTGCTGTTGCTCACGCATAAAAATGGCATTTTGCGGGATCTGCGTTGCGGCATTGGAAGACGCCACAAGACGCACATTGCCAGCCATGCCAGGTAATACCCCTAAATCTTGGGGGCGTTCCATAATCATGGTGACTTTGTAACTGCCTCTTGTGGAGTCTGATTCAGTATCTATTTCTTGAAAACGCAACGGAAATTCATGCTCAGGGAAAGCATCGAACTTCATACTGGCAACGGGCTCTTTTTCTGATGAAAAACGCCCGAGCAGATGGTCCGGCAATTGGAAAATCACCTTTAACAGTTGATTGCTCTGGATATTCATGACCGTCTGCTTCGCGCCAACGTATTCGTGCGTCTCCGCGATAACCAGTGATACTGTACCGTCGTAAGGAGCGACAAGCTTAGTGTAACGCAGGTTGGCTTCCGCTTGCTCTAAGGTGGCACGTGCCGATTTATGATTGGCTTGAGCCTGGTCAAAGTCTTGTTCTGAAACCACTTTGTCGGCGCGCAGTTTTTTAAAGCGTTCATATTGCACTTCAGCCAAGGTAAAATTCGCTTTGGCTTGTTTGCTAAGTAAGGCGTATTCGTCAGGATTTAGAGTGGCCAGCGTTTGGCCTTTACTCACTCGCTGCCCTGCGGTTACTTCAATGGTTTGCAACTGCCCAGGAACCCGAAAGGTCAGCACGGCTTTGTCGCCAGCTTCTGAAACGGCAGGAAAAGTACGTTCAAATTGGGAATTGCCAACGGAAACAGTAAATAACTTAGCTGGCCTGGATTCTGGTTCGGGAATTGGCGGGAGTTCTCGGCCACAACCACTGACTGTTGCCGCAACCGCCAGAAAAACAAACGCTCTTCTCATGGTAATCATCCGGTTAGATTTAAGTAACTAAACCTTAGATGACGTATGCTTTTTGTTCCAGTTCAGGTTGCTGAACTCTCGGTGGAACAGCAAAAATAAAGAGCAAGCCTGAAGCTTGCTCTCACTTTTTTGTTTGATTTGACTGGCACTTGGCTCGCTTAGAGCTTGCTAAACTCGCGGTTCACTTTGAACGTATCAGAAGTCACATACGCTTCCATATCGCGTACCCTGCCTTCAATTTTACTAAAGTCTTTTTCCAACACAGACAGCAGTTCTTCCGCGCTTTGCCCTGCCTGCCAAGGCTTTGCTTTGAGTTTGTGTTCCTGTTTTGCCTTGAGATTTTCTTCATATCTTATCGGCTGCTTTTCCAGCATCAACGTCATCGCGAAATAGGCCAAGATAACGAGAAAGCTGCCGCCGAGTAGCGCCGCCGAAATCACCAAGATACGAATCAGCCACACTTCCGCACCGAAAAAGTTGGCAATGCCCGCACATACTCCAGAAAGTTTGCCATTCACCGGGTCACGGTACAGTTCTCTATCACTCATATCTGCGCCTCCAATCAGGTGTTTCTGCGTCGAGAATGCGTTCCAGAGTCTCTAGTCGGTTCTGCAACGATTCTGCCCGTTCCGATAGAGACTCTAGCCTTTGCAGATCGACATTCGATAGCCCGCTGCTGGCTTTGCGCTTACTACGGTAATGAAGGAACAGCCAAAGTGGTGCGACAAAAATCAGAAAGACAGTTAATGGTCCAGCGATCATAAATGTCGTCATAGTGGCTCCTTGGATTATTTTTCTTGTGAGTTAACTTGTTCTTTTAGCTTTGCCAGCTCTTGTTCAATTTCGTCTTGCGCCTGAAGTTCGGCAAACTCTTGTTCAAGTGATCTGGACGCGCCACTGTTGGCGTAGAGATCCGCTTCCGCTTCAAGCTCATCGACTTTACGGGCGTATTGTTCAAATTTGGCCATCGCTTCATGGGTGCGGCCAGAACTTAGATGACGTTGTACATCGCGACGATTTGACGCCGCTTGATTGCGAATGGTCAACGCTTGCTGCTTGGCACGTGTTTCGGCAATTTTGGTTTCCAGTTTGCCGATTTCACCCGTCAACTTTTCGATGGTTTCTTCGACCAATGTCTGTTCAGTATGCAAGCCTTTGATAATATCTTGCAATTTTTGTCTTTCAATCAGCGCGGCACGCGCCAGATCTTCACGCTGTTTGGTCAACGCTAAGGTCGCTTTTTGTTGCCAATCGGCGATCTGTGCTTCCATCGCTTCAACTTTACGCGCCAGCTCTTTTTTATCCGCTAACGCTTTAGCGGAGTTGGTGCGCACTTCAACGAGTGTGTCTTCCATTTCCTGGATAATGAGACGAATCATTTTTTCCGGGTCTTCAGCCTTGTCGAGCAATGCGCTGATGTTGGAATTGATAATGTCTGCAAAGCGAGAAAAAATGCCCATAATGAAACTCCTCTGTGGCTCTCTGGACTCGTGCGCTGTGTTAGGGTGCACGACATAAAATACTTGGTTGCTAAAGGTATAACAATAAGCGTGCCAACTTAAATTTTTCTTTTTTTTCATACAGATAGCAAGTCGCTTGTCTGAACACCACACTATGCTATGATGATTCTCACCAATTTTTGGCAAATTTTACCACTTCGCCTCTGCTGACCATGAGAAGGATGTTATGAAGCAAAACCTTATCGGTGAATCGCCGGCTTTTCTTGCTGTGCTAGACAAAGTATCGCAATTGGCACCTATTGAACGCCCTGTCTTGATCATTGGCGAACGTGGAACGGGAAAAGAGTTGATAGCCCAGCGGCTTCACTATCTCTCAAAGCGTTGGGATAAGCCATTGCTGTCACTCAATTGCGCAACGCTCAGCGAGGGTCTGATTGACTCCGAACTGTTTGGTCACGAATCTGGCTCGTTCACGGGTTCAAAAGGAAAGCACAAAGGCCGTTTCGAGCGGGCTGAAGGTGGCACTTTATTTCTTGATGAACTGGCAACAGCACCGCTTATGGTTCAGGAAAAGCTACTTCGGGTGATTGAATACGGCGAATACGAACGGGTTGGCGGCCACCAAGCACTGACCGCCGATGTACGTCTAGTTTGCGCGACTAACGCCGATCTACCGCAAATGGCAGAAAGCGGTGTTTTTCGCGCCGACTTGTTAGACAGGCTAGCGTTTGACGTCATTATGTTGCCGCCGCTTCGAGAGCGTAGAGAAGATATCTTATTGTTGGCCGAACATTATGCAATCAAGATGTGTCGCGAGCTAAAACTCGATTACTTCGTCGGTTTTACGCAAAACGCCCAAAACCAGTTGAACGAATACCCATGGCCGGGCAATGTGCGTGAATTAAAGAATGTGGTAGAACGTGCTATCTACCGTCACGGAGTCGACCCTGACCCCATTGACGAATTGAGTTTCAATCCATTTGCCACCAGTTGGACACAGAAACACGCTGTAGTGACTCCGGCGGCTTCGCCCGCCAACCAGAAAGAGAGCCGCCCTAGCGCAACGACGGATCAGCCCTCCACCCAGTTTAATTTCCCATTGGATTATAAGCAGTGGCAAGAGAATCAAGATATTTTGCTGCTCACACAAGTACTGGAAGAGAGCAAATACAATCAACGCCAAGCGGCTGACTTGCTCGGCTTGAGTTATCATCAGTTTCGCGGCATGGTGAGAAAATACGCATTAGTTGGGCAAAACTAGCCTAACCTAGCACGAAAAAGCAGCGTGACAATGTTACACTTAACACAATCGCGCGAGTTGGTTTATTCAGGTGGAATACTTCTTCCCATAAGAAAAATTGCCTTGATAACGCCTTGCTGAAAAACGAATTTGTGTTTGGACCCCAGTGATAAAAATGGTAGATTAGTGCGCTATTTTGACGCTGATTCTCAGCTCATCCATATGAAACGTTTCATTTTATGAAAACATTGATACAGCTTGCATTCGGATTGATTGGCATCGGCCTACTTACGGGATGTGGTAATGAAGTTGACCACACAGAAATCCGTAAGGGCGGTTTTGTTTTCTGCGGCCAGAGTAATCTGAAAACTTTTAACCCTCAGCTCATTGATAGCGGGATTACCGCAGACGCGTTGAGTCCGCAAATTTACGATACTCTCCTCACGTTAGATCCCACCACACACCAACCGATCGCGAGTATTGCCCAGGATTGGCAGGTGAATAAATCTGGCACCGAATACATTTTTAATTTGCGAGCTGATGTCGCGTTTCAAAAGACGGCATGGTTTACCCCAACTCGCAACCTCAATGCGCAAGATGTGGTGTTCAGCTTTCGTCGTATCATTGATCCAACACATCCCTACCATTTGGTTGGCGGTGGCAGTTATCCTTGGTTTACGGGTATTGATCTGGTGAACTTATTGACCGATGTGGTTGCACTTTCCGATCATCAGGTAAAATTCATTCTCAGCCGTCCTAACTTTGCTTTTTTATCGAATCTCGCCACTAGCCACGCCGTGATCCTTTCCGCTGAGTATGGCCACCAACTGGCACAAAAGGACAGCAAAGAGAAAATGGACCTCTACCCTGTTGGTAGTGGACCTTTTGCGCTCGAAGAGTACCAAATCAATGATCTGGTTCGTCTGCGCCGCCATGAGCACTACTGGCGCGGGCCAGTTAAGATGGAGCAAGTGGTGTTCGATATTTCTCAGCGCGGAACAGGCACTTTGGCTAAGTTACTGCGCAATGAATGTGATGTGCTCAGTTCCCCCATATCGAGTCAGATCCCCGTTATTGAACAGCACCCCAGCATGGTTCTAACGGCGACACCTGCCATGAACGTTGCGTTTATTGCCATCAATACCAGCCATCTAGCGTTGCAAGATGTCCGTGTTAGACAGGCACTCAACTTGGCCATCAATCGACAAAATATCCTTGATTCTGTCTACTATGGCACGGGGACCATCGCTTACACCTTGCTGCCGCCAAGCTCTTGGGCATACCAAAAAGACAGCGTCAAGATTCGTTTTGACCGCAACTACGCCTTAGCCCTGCTGCGTGAGGCGGGCTATGAAAGCGGATTAACGCTATCTATGTGGGTCCCTTCAGAGCCGAGTGCCTATAATCCGAGCCCACGTAAAACCGCAGAACTGATTCAAGCCAATCTGGCCGATGTTGGGATTCAACTTAATCTGCTTTATGAAGAGCGTTTCGAACGAGTATTGCCAGATGAAACGGCCGCTGATCTGATTCTCACAGGCTGGGTCGCTGATACAGGCGATCCGGATAACTTTCTGCGCCCGCTGCTGTCGTGTAATTCTGAGCTTGCTGGCATTAACGTGGCGATGTGGTGCAACAGCGACTTCGATTTTCTGCTCGATCTCGCGCTTGAAACCGAAAAAAATCGTTATCGTTTAAACTTATATCGCCAAGCACAGAACATCCTCAATGAGGATTTCCCTGCCATTCCATTGGCACACGGCGTGCAATTCCGCGCCCACGACAAATCTCTGGTTGGTTTTAAATCCAGCCCGTTTAACTCGCAACCTTTCGACAGTGTGGAGAGAACCTATTAATGTTTTGGTACTCGGTTCGACGACTGAATCTGTTTGTCATTACGCTGACGATGCTTACCATCGCTGGCTTTTCCATTCTGCGCCTAGAGCCTGATTCGGTATGGGCGAGAGCGGATTTTTGGCAAGGTTGGCAGCTTTATCTCAGCGAACTAACTCAACTTAATTTTGGCGTGAGTAAGAATGGCAACCAAATCTTTGATGAGCTGGCAGTGGTGTTTCCCGCGACACTTGAGTTGTGTATTTTGGCCTTTCTATTGGCGCTATTTATCGGTATTCCGTTTGGCACGATTGCGGGAATGAAGCAAGGAAAATGGGTCGACACCACCATCTCATTCATCTCGATGTCGGGATACTCTGCGCCGCTTTTCTGGGTCGCACTGCTAATGTTGATGGTTTTTTCGTTGCACTTTGAACTCTTCCCAGTTTCTGGCCGTTACGATCTGCTTTACGAGATCCCTCATGTCACTGGGTTTGCTATTGTTGATGCGTTTTTGGCTCAAGGACCTTACAAAGCGCACGCACTGCAAAGTGTGCTTGAGCATTTAGTGCTCCCTTGCTTGGTACTGGCACTCGCGCCAACCACACAGGTGATTGGCCTGATGCGCGCTTCTGTGGCCGATGTCATGAGCCAGAACTACATTCGTGCAGCTCGCATCAAAGGTTTGAGCACTCGGCAGATCGTCACCCAGCACGTAATGCGCAATGCCATTCCGCCAATTATCCCCAAAGTGGGCGTACAACTTTCCAGTATGCTGACGCTGGTTATCATTACCGAGTCGATCTTTAACTGGCCTGGCGTGGGAAGATGGCTGCTTGATGCCCTCTCCAACCGAGATTATGCCTCCATTCAAGCGGGCGTTATGGTAGTGGCGACGCTGGTTCTGACGGCGAATATTCTGTCTGATCTGATTGGCGCGATGATAAACCCTCTGGTAAGGAAGGAATGGTATGCTAACCGATAGCGTCTACCAGGAAGAGCATATTCCAACGCAATTCGAGCGTTTCTGGCGTAGTTTCCGCAGTAATAATCTCGCAATGTTTGGTTTATGGTGTTTGGCGTTGATCACGCTCGTCACGCTGTTTGCGCCTCTGCTTGCACCTTACGATCCACAAGCGCAAACCAGCCAACTTTTGCATCCGCCTTCATGGAACCCAGCAGGCACAGTGGATTATTTTCTCGGTACCGATGACCTTGGCCGCGATATTTTGTCGCGTTTGATCATGGGCACTCAACCGACCTTCGGTGCTGCCGTGATCGTCACAGCTATCGCCGCTTTGATTGGCTGCGCCATCGGCATTTTGGCTGGCATGACCAAAGGCCTGTTGTCGAGTACCTTAAACCATTTGCTCGACACCATTATGTCCATACCTTCGCTCCTTTTGGCGATCATTTTCGTCGCGTTTTTCGGCGTTGGCGAGATGACGGTGCTGCTCGCGGTGTGTTTGGCGCTTATCCCGCGTTTTATTCGCTCGGTTTACATTGCGGTGCATACTGAGGTAGAGAAAGACTACATTATGGCCGCACGGCTTGATGGAGCAAATGACTTCTACTTGCTGTGGAACTCAATATTGCCGAATGTGCTGACGGTTGTCGCCGCTGAGCTGACGTTGGCGCTCTCCGTGGCGATTCTCGATGTCACCGCACTCGGTTTTCTTGGCCTTGGCGCACAAGCTCCCAGTACCGAATGGGGCGCAATCATTGGTGATTCGGTTGAACTGATTTATTTAGCGCCTTGGACGGTCACCCTGCCGGGATTATCGATCATGTTTACTGTGGTGGTGATCAACTTAGTCGGCGAAGGCGTGCGCCGCGCGCTCAATGCGGGGATTGAATAATGCCGCTGCTAGACATTCGTCATTTGACGATAGAAATCGAAACCCCTCAAGGCTTGGTCAAAGCGGTTGACCGAATGAGTTTAACCTTGAATGAAGGGGAAATTCGTGGTTTGGTGGGCGAATCTGGGTCGGGCAAAAGCTTGGTCGCGAAAGCGATTGTCGGCGTGTGTAAGGATAACTGGAAAGTCACCGCAGACCGTATGCGACTCGGCAACATCGACTTGCTCCAGCTCACTCCGAGCGAGCGCCGTCGCGTCATCGCCCGCGATATCGCGATGATCTTTCAAGAACCTTCGACCTGTTTGGATCCTTCTGAAGAGGTTGGCCATCAGTTGATTGAATCGATTCCATCGCGCACTTTCGATGGAAAATGGTGGGAACGTTTGAAATGGCGTAAAAAACGTGCGATTGCCTTGCTACATAAAGTGGGTATCAAAGATCACGAGCGCTTGATGAAAAGCTACCCCTATGAGCTAACCGATGGGGAATGTCAGAAAGTGATGATTGCGATGGCCATCGCCACCGCACCAAAGCTGCTTATCGCTGACGAGCCGACCAATGACTTAGATCCGATCACGCAAAATCAGATCTTGCGTCTGCTCAGTCGTATGAATCAGCTCAACAACACCACTATTTTGTTGATCGGCCACGATTTAACCAACATTACCCAGTGGGCTAGCCGCATCACTGTGATGTATTGTGGCCAATCGGTCGAATCGGCAGATACCGACAAAATCTTGGAAGGGCCTAAACATCCGTACACGGATGCTCTGCTCAAAGCCATGCCTGATTTTAACCACTGGATCCCGCACAAGCAGAAATTGCAATCGTTGCCCGGCTCCATTCCGCCTCTGCAACATTTGCCAATAGGCTGTCGACTTGGTCCTCGTTGTCCATACGCACAGCGTCAATGTGTGGAAATCCCTTACGCAAGACGAATTAAAAATCACAAGTTCAGTTGTCATTTCCCTCTTAATACGGAGAAAGATTCATGAGTGCTCTGCTGGAAGTGGACAATCTGTGCAAAGATTTTGTCACTCGTTCAGGCTTGTTTAGACGCAAAGTTCAGCATGCGGTCAAACCGGTGAGTTTTACCCTAGAAGCAGGGCAGACGATCGGTTTTATCGGTCAAAATGGCTCTGGAAAATCGACTCTGGCTCGCATGCTGGCGGGGATGGTTGAACCCACCTCAGGCGAGATACGCGTCAATGGTGAAAGACTGGAGCACAAAGATTACGCCACGCGCTGCAAGCTGATCCGAATGATATTCCAAGATCCCAACACTTCGCTCAACCCGCGTATTCAGATTGGACGCATTTTGGAAGGACCGCTGAAGCGAAACACCAACATGCCACCAGAAGCGCGTCTCAAACGTGTTAAAGACACTTTACTGCGCGTTGGCTTGCTGCCTGAACATGCCTACTTTTACCCGCAGATGCTGGCCGCAGGGCAAAAGCAGCGTGTTTGTTTGGCCAGAGCGCTGATTCTGCAACCCTCGATTATTGTCGCCGACGAAGCACTCAACGGTTTGGATATGGCCATGCGTTCGCAGATCATCAACCTGTTTCTTGAGCTTCAAGAAGAGATGGGTGTGTCGTTTGTTTACGTCTCGCAGCACATCGGTATCATCAAACACATTACAGACAAAGTGATGGTGATGCATGATGGCGATGTGGTCGAGTCTGGTGAGACACAACTGGTCCTTGGCGATCCTCAACACCCGATCACACAACGCTTGGTTGAAAACCATTTCTACAAAGCACCCGTCCATTATTGATCTCGGCAGGAACGACATTGGGCGATTGAGAGGATCACGCATTGGAGTCACGAATGAATCTCAAGATGAAGTCGCTGTGGAAAGGTTTTCTTGTGCTGCTTTTCTCTCCCGCCCTGCACTCTGCACCCCGGTTCGAAACTTGGCTTGACCCCGCGTTTGTCGAAAATGCCTTTATTCAAGTGGCGTTACGTGACGAATACAGCCCGGGCGAAAAGCCCA
Organism: Vibrio navarrensis; assembly: GCF_015767675.1. Lineage (NCBI taxonomy): Bacteria > Pseudomonadati > Pseudomonadota > Gammaproteobacteria > Vibrionales > Vibrionaceae > Vibrio > Vibrio navarrensis. The sequence goes on from NZ_CP065217.1 coordinate 2,224,142, forward strand.
TTCGCAAGTGGCAAGAGCCCATCTCTATTTTTGTTGAACATCAGGTCGGTGACCAAGCGCTGCACAACCAGTTGCTACAGATGCATATCGCCCACTTAACAAGTGTCACTGGTCTCTCGATTAAGGCGACCGATAACCGAAAGCAAGCCAACGTGGTCTGGGTGTTCACTCAAGAAGCAAACTATCAACAAGTGGTGAGTCAATGGATAGGCAAAGCGTCTGACGAAGAGCTCGCCAGTGCCATTTGCAAAGCAGGATTCAAGCAAAAAAATGGCGCGATCTATTCTGGCGCAGTGGTGATCCCTGTCGACAAGGCGCGAGAATATGGCAAGTTGGTCGCCTGTGTGGTGGAAGAGATCACTCAAGTACTTGGCTTACCGAATGATTCTGATGAAGCCTATCCTTCGATATTTAATGACCACTCGCCGGAAGAGCTGCTGTCACCGCTGGATGTGGTCTTACTCGCCCTGCTCTATCATCCAGAGATTAAAGCGGGCATGTCGGAAAACGAAGTCAAACCCGTCATTGAGCGAGTTTTACGCCAATTCGAGCACGACGGCACGTTAAAGAACGCGGTTAAAACGGCCAAGAGTGCTGAGCTTTTTGCGCTGGTGGGTTACTGATTGGGCGAAAAAATATCGCTTGAAATAAAAACGGCGCTCACATGCGCCGTTTTTATACTGTTCACTTTTGCTGTCAGCCAGCTTATTTGCGAGCGGCCTGTTTTTTCAGCTCAAAATCGAACTCGTCAGGGAACAGAATGACCCCTTCTTCGTTGATACTAGGAAACACTGCGACCGACAGTTGGTCTTCTTCCAAACCTTGCGTCCAACGACTGTGCCATTTATTGAGCGAAATGGACTCCGCCTGACACTCTTGCCAATCGCCCGTTGCCCACTCTTCGGCAAATTCTTTGTTTGGCCAGACAGGCACGCACTCGTCTTCGTCACTGTTGAGCATCACACAGCCATGCTCGTCGGTGAGGATCCATACTTGGCGCTGGGCAACAATCTCTTTAATGCAGTAACGCAGGCGCTGCTCTTGGTCGTAGCTGTTGATGGTTCGGATTTGATCTTGGGATAAAGGGGTCGTCATGGCGAATCTCCGCTCGTGCCGTTATGGGCTAAAATTGACCAGTAAAAACGCCCACCTGCGGCCGCAAATGGGCGTTTCCATTATGGGGTACTCCCCGAGGATCTACCAGCGCGAGTAGAAATACCCGGCGCTCATCCGCAGGTTAAACCAGCTCAACTTGCAGCCAAGGCCAGCCTTGTTTTTTGCGGCTCAAGGTGTTTTCCATCATCAGCAAACCGTCTTTCTCGTGTTTTGCCAATTTCTCTGCCCATTCACCTTTGTAAATCAGACGTGTCTGCGCGGTTGTGATGTCGGTGAGCATCACGGCTGCAAACGCCAGCGCTTGCTCGTCACAACGACGTTGCAGATCCGCTTCAAGCGCATCAATCATGCCATCAACCTGCTCAAGCGTCGCCAGTTCAACCTGACCAACCACCACATCACGGCCATTAAATGGGTAAGCTTTAAGATCTTTTTCCACCAACTGCGCCGCAGACAATCCTTCAATGTCTGTTTTAGCAATCAGTAGATCTTTGATGAACTTATCAAGATCCGTCACGCCCGCCAACTCTGCCAGCTCCATCACCGCCGCTTTGTCTTTTTCCGTGCAGGTTGGAGAAGCGAAACCAACGGTATCGGAAAGAATGGCAGACATCATCAGTGTCGCCAGCTCACGTGTAATTGGCGCATTTTCCATTTTGAACAGGTTGAACAAAATGGTGCAGGTACAGCCCACAGGCCAGATCCATGCTTCGAGTGGATTGACAGTCATCACGTCACCCAAACGGTGGTGGTCAACAATACCCAAGATTTCTGCTTCGTTGATGTCATCTGGCGCTTGAGCCAAGTCCGTGTAGTCAACCAGCCACACTTTCTCTCCTGCGACACTGGTGCGCAGCTCTGGCTGATCAACGCCAGCGGTTTCAAGAATGTGTTGAGTTTCGCGGTTGATTTCGCCTTGACGAATCGCTTTCGCTTCAAGGCCACGAGCTTTCAAAAGCTCAGTTGCCACCAAAGCGCCACAAATGCTGTCACTGTCCGGGTTTTTATGACCTACAACTAGAATCATTGTCTTTCCTATCTCAATATTGTTATTCCCGCCACGCTGCCGCTCAGCGGGTATGCTCACAAAGCCGCATACTTTACCTGATTTTTCTAGAATGTCATTGGCCGAAAACAAGAAAATCGCTGTTTCAAGCAAAGGGCAGAAAATCATTTGAGAATAATTGTCATTTACATATAATGAGAATAATTCCTATTTGTATGTAGTGAGGTACCTATGGAGATGACGAAATCTGTACAATCATGGACAAATCCATTTTATCTCTCGCAGTTTCACTTTGCGTACAAACGTCTGTTGTTACCGGTATTCCTGGTCGCTTTACTGGTGACGCCAAGTACGCAAGCCCTGACCGTTGCCGCCTTGTCTGACTCATTTTGGGCGGTCTCTTGTTATGTCGCGCTCACCTTAGTGATTTATCATTACTTGGCGCTTGTGGTGAAAAAAGATAACGCCCTAACCCGTTTGTACCATTATTCTCGCAATTATCAGGTATTGTTTGCCGCCCTGTTAGGCGCGCTACCCGGCTGTGGCGGTGCGATTGTCGTCACCACTCAGTTTGTCAGCGGGCGAATTGGCTTTGGCGCTATTGTTGCAGTATTGACCGCCACTATGGGCGATGCGGCGTTTCTTTTACTGGCTAGTGAGCCCATCACTGGGCTGGGTGTGGTCGCTCTCGGTGTGGTAGTGGGTACGCTTTCGGGCCTGACGGTGAACTACTTTCATGCCGATGATTTTCTGCGTCCAAACAAACCTGAAAAGGCCGTGTGTGATGTGTCGTGCCAAAAAATGTCTGCCGATCTTACCCAGGTGCAGCAACACGCGATTAATCTGCAAGGCACGTTCTGGCAATGGATGATTGTCCCTGGTGCTGTCGTTGCCCTGCTTGGCTCATTTCAAGTCGATATCAATCAGTGGTTGGGCCTTGGTGAAGAGCGCATTCAATGGCTGGGTGCTCTGTTAGCCATAGTTTGTATGTTGCTTTGGGCGCTCACCAAAGAGTTACAGGATTACCAGTCGACGGTGGCAGAAGATGACAAAAAGGCGGGCTCACACCCAATGCAAAAAGCGGCGCAAGACACCAATTTCGTCAGCGCTTGGGTGATCATGGCTTTTCTCGCCTTTGAGATGTTCAACCATTTCTCCGGTATCAATCTCACCGAATCACTGGCAGGCTGGGGGTTATGGATGCCGCTAGTCGGCTTAGCGGTTGGTATGCTGCCCGGATGCGGTCCGCAGATTTTGGTCACAAGTTTGTACCTCTCTGGCGCAGTTCCTCTGTCTGCACAGTTGGCAAATGCCATCTCGAATGACGGCGATGCGCTCTTCCCTGCGATTGCGATGGCACCCAAAGCCGCCTTGATTGCGACGATTTACTCGTCCATCCCCGCATTTTTGGTCGGATATGGCTATCTGTTTCTGTTTGAGTAAACCACTTTATCCGCAGCCCCGAGCGCTTTGATATCATGCTATTGATAGTGTTGATGCTACATTGCAGGAGTGCATGCCCAGCAGAAGGGCTGGGATAAACACTTTCAGGCCAACACAGTAAGAGATAGAAATGCGCTCTCAATGGCTCGTTTATGTGTGGAAGTTTTGAGGCGAACGGATGACGAGATAACAAGGCAAGAGCTATTGTCTGTCGCAAGTATTATAGCTCAGAAGACTTCCAAAAACGGCTGCGTCTTGGCTGGATTATGAGCGTTCCTTCACGCTTTGTACTGACTGAGCATATTTCAACCATGAGAAACCGCTTAAAAAATACCAGCCCGAAGGCTGGCAGATAAGACATCGATGGTTAAGCCACTTCTATTGGCCCGCCAAATGAGGTCACCGGAGGGGCTTTACCCGTGAATTTCTCGAAATCGACAATGCAGGTGTTGGCCGAGGTCGCCTGAGCTAGCTCAGACGAGCCAATGTCTTGAGTCAGCGTATTTGGGTCACCATAGGTATCCATCGCCCCCAACTTTTCACTCAGCGGACCGTACCATGCCCCTTCTTCAATACGAATCACACCACGCGGATAACTGTCGCTCAAAACGGCCCCAGCCAGCAGTTGGCCGCGATCGTTAAACACACGCACTAAATCACCCTGCTTAATGCCTTTGGCTTTGGCATCCAACGGGTTGATGTAGACAGGCTCTCGACCTTGCACAGCATACGTGGCACGAAACGCCTCGGATTCACACATCTGCGAGTGCAGACGCTTGTCTGGGTGGCACGACTGCAACCAGAACGGATGTTTGTCTGAGCCCGGGCCACCGTGTGAACGCTCCGATTTTTCAAACCACATTGGGTGCTCTTGGCAATGTTGGTAGCCGTAACGACCAATCTTACGCGATGTGATTTCGATAAAGCCTGACGGTGTGCCCAACGGGTTAATTTCCGGATCTTGACGGAAGTCGGCATGACGGACCCAAGGTTGACCTTGGCCAAAGTCCAGCACACTTTTTTCCCAGAATTCATCGAATTCTGGCATCTCAAACTTGCCTTGATTGGCTTTCTTACAGTCGTTGTAGAGGCTGCGAATCCAATCCATCTCACTCATACCGCGTGAGTATTCTTCACTGCGACCAAAACGTTCCGTCAACTCCTGCATGATTTGGAAATCGGGCTTAGATTGGAACAGAGGATCCACCAAACGGTGCATCGCAATCAAACCGCGGCTTGAGTAAGAGCCGTATACGTCGATGTCGTTACGCTCCCACTGGGTACACGCAGGCAACACGATGTCGGAGAAGCGACACGTTGCCGTCCAAGCAAAATCAATCGTCACTACGGTTTGTAGCTTCTGGAACGCTTGCTTCATACGGTTGCGATCTTGGTGGTGGTGCCATGGGTTGCAGCCGGAAATCACCATCATCTTGAAATCTGGCAACTTCACTTTACCGCCGTTGTAGTTGATCTCTTTACCTGGCTCTAGCAGACAGTCAATCCAACGCGCTACAGGAATAGTACGGCTGTAACCATTGAAGTCATTGTTGTCCCATTTTGGCTTCATGCCAGTATCGAGGTTTCGCGGGAAACCGCCGGGGCCAGCAAAACCAGTCGAGGGTACACCGATGCTTGAATAGTGGTGACCGTAAGAGATGCCCCCGCCCGGCAGACCAATTTGGCCAATCATCGCCGCCAGAACCGCCGCCGCCCAGTAAGGCTGCTCACCATGCTCCTGGCGCTGGATACACCAGCCCATCAGGATCTGCGTACGCCCGCCAACCAACGTGCGCGCGAACTCGCGGATTTTGTCGGCTTGCACGCCACAGATCGCTTCTGCCCATTCTGGCGTTTTCGCCACTTTGTCTTTGGTGTTGCCTTGAACGTAATCGATAAACTCGGCAAAACCGAGACAGTAGGTTTCGATGAATTTCTTGTCATACAGATTCTCGTTGTACAACACGTGCGCAATCGCCAACATGAATGGGACGTCGGTCATCGGGTTCACGTACAAATGTTCGTTTTGCAGATAACGCTGCGTCTTGTTCTTCACCGGATCGACCGAGATCACCTTGATCTCACCTTTAGCCACTTTGTCTCTTAGCTGCTCAAGGTAGGCGAACGACTCATGAGTTTCACAGTTCCAACCCACTTGCAGGTTTTTCACCGGATCATTCGCCCACAGAATGATGTTGTCGGCATTTTCTAGAATCTCAGACCAAGAGGTGCCTTGCGCGTACACTTCGGTGGAACCGAGTACATACGGCAAAATCGTTTGACCCGCGCCAGTCGAGTAGTCGCCCACTTTAGTAATGTAGTTACCGTGCATGCCAACAGCTCGCTGCATGTGCGCCGTACAGTTGTTGAATGAGCCCGTTTGGTTCCAGCCTGTTTGCCCAGCGTGTAGCGCCCAAGGACCGTACTCTTTTTGCACCCGCTCAAGCTCGCGATAGAAAAGATCTAACGCTTCATCCCAAGTCACACGCACAAAACGGTTGTTACCGCGTGTATCCGCGCTGTACTTATGTTTTTTCAGCCAGTCTAAGCGCACCATCGGATAGCGAACGCGCGATGGACTGTAGATGATGCCTTTAATGCCATTGAGCATTTCAGTCGGATTTTTGTCCAGCTCAAGCGGTTTGATCTCTTGCACTTTACCCGCATAGATGTGGGCGCGAAATGCGCCCCAGTGAGAGCCAGACACCTTCCAAGTTCCAGTGGTTTCTACCGCGTGTGCCGAAGCCGATGCCAATAAGCTAGGACCAATAACTGAGGCTGCGCTTGTCGTTGCAACCCCTTTGAGGAAACTTCTTCGCGTAATCGCCATGTAAATTACTCCATCCAAGGCTTATTAGTGATGACCTTCAGCATAATCTGAAGAGTGCTTCTGTAGATATTTGAGGATCAACGCTTCGCTGTCGGTATCGAGGTTGACGAACGCCAACATCCCATCGAACATGCCAGGCCAAGTGTTGGCATCAAAATGCGCTTCATCCGGCTGGGTATGACAGACCGAGCAGTTAGTTTTGTACGCTTCGCTCGATTTTTCCCACACAGGGTTGATGTCATTGAGCATTGACTCTTTTTTGAGCCACACTTTCGCCGCCACTTTTTCCCATGGCAGACCCGTGAGCTCATCGACTTTTTCTTCGCCCGTGGTCACCACTTTGTCATCCAGCGCGGCTTCTTTTAATAGCGAGGCCACTGCGATGTTTTTGCCGAAATCCTCTTGGATAACACGGCCAAACCCTTTAGCTTTACGCCAGCCGTCGATCTCAACCTCAACGTATTCGCCTTTCGCTTGCAAAACTTTAACCGTAGATGCCGGGTTAAGCAGACCCGCTTCGTTGGTGCCTTGCGCGTCAAAATAGATTGGCAGATGGCGCACGCTCACCAGCGATTTTCCGACCGAGTAATCTGTATTGGAGGCCATCTGTTCTAAGTCGCCAACGATTCCGCCAATGCTATCCATACCCGCTGGCAGCTTGTGCGCGATGCCCTTGTGGCAATCCACGCAGCTCTGATCTTTCTCTGCCGCTTGCTTCATTTGAATGCGCGCAGTTGGCGACATCAGCGAGAAGTCCATGGAGTCATAATCGTGGCAGTTTTTACACTCAAGCGATTTGTTGGCAGAGAAGCGCTCCCACTCATGCTTAGCCAGTTCGATACGGCGCGCTTCAAACACACCGGGTTCATCGTAATTACCAAAAACCTGTGCAAACACCTCTTTAGACGCTTGCATTTTGCGTGCAATTTTATCAGTCCAGTTGTGCGGAACATGGCAGTCTGGGCAAGTGGCACGAACGCCTGAGTGATTTTTCCAGTGCACCGTCTCTTGCAGTTCTTGATAAACGTTGTCGCGCATTGTGTGGCAGCTGATGCAGAACTCTTCTGTGTTGGTTGCTTCCAGAGCCGTATTGAAACCGCCCCAGAAGATTACCCCAGCGATAAAGCCGCCCATGGTCAACACGCCCAAGCTGATATGCATCGCCGGGCGCGACATAGTGCGCCAAATTTTAATGATGATTGATTTCATGGTTTGTTCTCTAAAAAACGTGTCGTAGATGTGGACTGAGCTCAAGGATTAGCCGTGACCGCCAGGAGGACCGAAAAAGAACACTTGTAGCATCCAGACAATAAATCCATACCCGCCGACAAAAGCGATACTTAACGCAGGAAAGAGAACGACCGTAATGAAGAGAAAGGATTGCCACTCTAAAGAGCGCTTTTCACCACTCTCAATTTTGTTAACATCACTCATACATTTGCCTACTTTGTATTGGTTTGTTTTGCTTACCTCAATCGAATGCAACGAGGTATCTAATGTCATCTTTAGCAAAATGTTAGACCATACCATTTGTAGGGTTCAATTAAATCTCTGCTTGCAGCAGCGGTTATTTAACACTTTTTTGAGCTCATCCAGAGATGTATCTGATTGATATTTCATGTGTAAATTTGTGAATGAATATGAAAAATTGTGCAGTTTGCAAATTTGTTAAAACAAAAACATAGCAGAAACAATTAAGCACAAAGTGGGAGAGAACAAACAGGAAAAAGGAGGGGAAATTGTCGTTGAACAACGCGAAAATGTAAAAAATTTGTAGTGCAGATGCTAAATTCTCATGCCGCTAAAAAAGCACTTTCGCCGCGAAATATACGTCGAAACCGACTTATTTTAAACCACACACGCTTGTTCCATTTCTGCTGGTAAGCCACTTCATTGACGATTAATTACTTTAGCCACCATATTTTCTACCAAATCACAGAAATGATGCCTTTATAGCCATTTTTCCAACATAAAATCGCAAGTAAAACGCCCAGATAACGAACGATTAACTTGTTATTTTTAGATAAGTTAGCGAATAAAAAGATACACACGCGCTTTGCGATAAGTTATCCACAGAAAATGTGGATAACCTAATTCTCTTACCCGCTATTAAGCTGACGATAGCGGCCAGTTACCGAATTTGACATCACACTTTTGCAATATCCAATCACTATAGTCTCACCAATGGTTTCAATAAGGACAGTTGACAATGGAAACTCAAGGCTTGGCAAGTTTGCACCGACACGAAAATGAGTTAGAGGAAGGGGTTTTAGACTGGCTCAAACATGAACCCGAAGAGTTGGTCGAACTCAAAGAGTGGATTGAATTTCAGGCATGACATGCATAAAAGAAGGGCAGACTCGCGTCTGCCCTATTGTTCATCAGTCTCTTAGGTAGATTAACCAATACCACATACCGACAAACACACCGCCACCGATGATGTTCCCCAACGTCACTGGCAGTAAGTTATTGATTAAGAAATTGCTCATGGTCAAATCAGCATAGTCAGCGATATTCGCGCCGGTGATTTGCCAGAATTCCGCTGGCGCAAACAGCTTGATGCCAACCGCCATCGGTACCTGGAACATGTTGGCAATGCAGTGCTCAAAACCCGCTGAGACAAACATCGCCACAGGTAAAATCATCACCGTGATTTTATCGGTTAGCGTACGACCACTAAAGGTCATCCAAACGGCGATACAAACAAGCACGTTACACATGATGCCAAGCGCGACGGCCTGAAAGAAACCGTGATGCAGTTTGTGTTGGGAAACAGCCATGGCGTTTAGCCCGACTTGTCCGTGGTCAAACATGTACTGCTTAGTGATCAACATACAGGCAACCAACAAAATGGCACCGACCAAGTTGCCGACGTACACGACCATCCAGTTTTTAAACAGCACCCGCCATGAGATTTTTCCGCTTGCACGCGCAACCAATGTGAGTACTGAGCTGGTAAAGAGCTCCCCGCCCGTCACCACAACCAAAATCAGGCCTAAACTAAAAGCCAAGCCCCCGACTAAACGCGTCATCCCCCAAGGAAGATCGCCAGCACCTGTGGTAACTGTGGTGTAGAAGACAAAAGCAATGCCGATATGAATACCCGCAGAAATAGCGAGTAAGAACGATTTTACGGGGTCTTTAGTTGCTTTGCCTTCACCGATCTCTGCCGCTCTTTCAGCAGCCTGGGGTGGCAGTAGCGAGTCAAACTGATTGAAGTTCATTGGTAGTTACAATTAGAAACAATTCCGAATGGCGCGGATAATCTCTCCTTTTCCGGACTTTTTCAAGGGGCATTTGGAATGTTTACAAAATTTGTTGCTTTCGTGACGACAAAAACTATATCCGATCACACTATGTAGATCCCTTTTGTTGTTAAAAAACAAGCTTCAGGAATTCTAAAGACAAAAACGCCCTGATAATGAAACCAATATCAGGGCGATGGATAAGGGGTTGAATACTACTCAGCGACTGTGGTTTCTACCACTTCGTCTGCTACTGCCGCTTCCGTTTCCACTACAGGCGTTTCCGCCACAGGTGCTTCTGCTACCGCTGCATCAACACCTTCTGCAACTTCGGTAGTTTCTGCTTGTACTGGCGTATCGGCGGCGTTTTTCGCTGGAATAGTTTGGCTCAGCGCCAACTGCTGTTTCAGATTCGCAATCAGCTCTTCAAGGCTCTTGATGTGCGATGCTTCACGATCAATTTGCGCTTGCAGAGAAGCTTCGCGCTTGCTGGCTTTCTCTGCCGCTTTTTGTTGCTCGCTGTTTTTCGCATTCAGTTCAGACACTTTGCGTTTTAGCGCGGTCACTTCATCCGCCAAGTCAGAGGTTTTATCTGCTGCGTGCATCTTTTCCACACTCGCTAAGATTTTCTCTGTCTGTTCGCGCAGCATAACGTTGCGGTAGTCAGAGCCATCAACAGCTTTTGAAATAGCCAGCAGTTTGTTCTCGATCTCTAAAACCGAGTTTTCAAATTTCTCATCTTCCACTGATGCCAATAACTTCACTTGGTGAGTCACTTGCTTAACGTGCTCGATTTCAAACTTCGCATTGAATACGGCTTGCTCGATCGCAGTTTTGTCACGTGGGTTGGTTTGCGCGATATTGGCGGCGATATTCACCACGTTTTCCGCTGTCGCAAAACTCACTGGCGCAACTTCGTTAAAATCCTCTTTCTTCAACGTTTTCAGTTCTTGCTGTAGCGGAAGAATGTAGATTTTCTTAACAACTTTGATTTCAAGTTGTTTAGCGTTGTTGAGGAACTCGACCTGCTTCGCTTGGGCCTCTTCAAGCTCATCGACAACCACATATGTAAACAGTTTCTTGTACTGAACGGCCAAGCGATCGTAATCCGCTTTGTAGTAGCTCACCGCGTCGATCTCATCGAGATATTCCATCTGAGCAATCGAATCGGCCAGAATAACGTCTGCTTTTTGTTTTAAGGTTTCTAGAGCGCGATAGTTCTGCTCAACCAGTTTAATTTGTTCATCGTACGCTTGCGCATAAGTGTCGCTTGAAAAGAGTGAGTAACTTTTACCCGCAAGTGACGGCTCTTTCTCTATTTCTGCATAGATTTTGCCAGCTTCTTTCCAAGCATTAAGCAGCTCACGATAGTTTTCTGGCGCATAGACGTTGAGAGAGTTCACATCTTCCAGAGTCTCAACCCAGTACTTGTGAGACTTTTGCACACCCTTGAATGGCGCACTGGTATCTTGGCTTGCTTGATTGGTTTCACTCGCCGTTGCGTTCTCTTCTGGAGTGGATTGACAGCCAACAATCGTCAACAGCATTGAGACCGCCAATGCTAACTTCATCTTTTTCATTGTTTTTTCCTTTTCTACGACTTATCGACTGCTTTTTTGCCTTCTGATGAAAAAGAGTTACCGCAAAACTGAGGTCGACAACCAGAGACAAAAATGTGCTTAATTAAATAGCCACCAACAAGCCGCTAATTTTCACAAACTTCGCTAAATATAATACAACTAATGTGTAAATAATACGTAGCATTGACTAGGCGAATAATAAAACAGCGTTTCTTGTACAAAAGCTTTTTCAGTGCACAAAATGAAGCACAACCTTTCAGACATTTAACATTTCTTGACCTTATTCATTGTCAGGAGCGCGAAGGCGTACTAAGTTGAAACGAAAATGATAATCGGAGTATGTCCATGAAATTTACCGAAGAGCACATCGCAGAACTGAACCTATTGCTTCAGTTCGATTTAAGTAGCGCAGCCACAGGTATTAAAGTTCACAAAGAAGCCTCTCAATCGACGCAAGAAGCGGTAAAACGTCTATTTGACAAAGGTTTATGCACGCAAATTGATGGCGGCTATTTAACCGACGAAGGAATTGAAGTCGCAGAGCATGCGGAGCGTACGCTCAGAGTACTCAGTTCTTAGTCGTATTGGATAAACGCTTTACGCGCTCAATAACGGCCAGCCTATCAACTTGAGCCAACCCTTGATTAAAAGTATCACGCCACTGAATTCCCAGTGGCGTGTTTTTAAAGGCAATATGAAGTTGTTTTTCGACCAACAACTTCTCATTCATTTTCACTCGCTGACGGAGAAAGTCCGCTTTAGGATCCGCTTCCACCAAGTAAGCTAAAACATTGGCATCAATCACCGCAATATCCAGCCGCCCCTTGGCAACCAGATAAATGTTCAATAAATCGCTGGCGCTTTGCTCAACGTAGAGTTGCTGCGCAGCGATCATCGCATCCAATTCCGGTGTATTGATATAGTCCTGCACGACGCCGACCCGAAAAGGTATGATGTCTCGCAAGCTCTTCCAACCTATAGGCTTATTGATATTTTCCACAAACCCGAGCGGGCCGCTACCAAGAGAAGTCGAAAACACATACTCTTGGGTGGCAAACTCATATTCAGGAAAGTAGCCGACGAATTGCTCACTTTTCGCTACTTTGGCGATTGCTCTTGGCCAAGGGTGAAACTCCACTTCCAGTGCATATCCCATCGCTAAAAATGCTTCGCGAGCAATCGCTACCGAGTAACCATTTTCGGGTAAGTTGGCTCCAGAATATGGCGGCCATTCCAATGAGGTGAGGTGTACCTTGGGCATTTCAGCTCGGCACACCACACTGTAACAAAGTACTAAAACCACCAACCACTTCATCACGGCTGCTCTCTCATTAATGATGGAGTACTTAGTAAAGATAATGCCAGATGGTTTAAGATGCGACTTTAACTCGCGACTTACACCGCTGCACTTCGTCGGATGAGAGTGAGCCAGATGTTTCTTTTCACTTTATTGCCTACAACCGCGTAACTCACTTAATTTCTAGGCAGACCCACTATTTGAGCTCGCTTGCAAGCGTTAGCGTAATTCGGCTGGTATTTTTAACAAAACACTGGTTAGATGCGTTTTATATTGCAATGAGTACTCTTTTGAATAATTGATTTCAGGTTTAGCGATGAAAAACATTCTTATCATTGGTGCGGGTTGGCTCGGTTTTCCTCTAGCACAAACACTCACAACACTTGGCCATACGGTGTTTATTACCCGTCGCTCACAAGAGGCGCTCGAAAGCCTCGATTTCGCCGCCAACAGAAAATGGCCGCTGGATCTCAATCATCCCGATGCGCGCCAACAGCTCAGCCACCATCTCAATACAAAAAAATTTGACGTAGTCATTGGCTGTTTTCCTCCCGGCTTTCGTAAAGGCCAAGGCGATGAGTATGCCCAGCACTGGCAACTGGTTGTCGATGCGCTAAGCAGCTCACCTGCAACTAAGGTGATCATGATAAGCTCAACCACGGTTTACCCAAATCGTGCAGAGAAAATGGTCGAAGATGCCGCCAGTTTGGCGATAGCGCAAAACAATAGCCAGTTTAGCGACAAAGCACGTATCATGCTGCAAGCGGAAAACGCACTCGTTCAATCTGGCCACCCTTTCACCATCTTACGCTTGAGCGGTTTGATAGGGCCACAACGTCATCCGGCTCGATTTGTCGCTCACTTAAAGCAGGTGAGTCGTCTTGCGCCTGCCAATATGCTACATCAGTACGATGCCGTAAACGCTGCGGTTTTTGCCGTCACTCATGCTGATGATCAGATCCTCAACGTGACAACGCCGCGCACCGTCGATAAGGCGACGTTTTATCAAAGCGCTTTAGAAGCGGCAGGGATGCCCGAAGCATTACCTGAGATAGTCGATGTGGCAGATAAAGAGATCCGCGCCGAAAAGCTGCTCTCACTGGGGTTTAAGTTTCACTATCAATCCACTCTGGATGCCTTGTCACTAACCAACGAGTCAACAAAGGGATAGTAAAAAGGTGAGAAAATGGGCTGCCATAAAAAACTCAAGGTAGCCCTAAAATATGTTACTTCCCAAGCGCCTCTTTGTAGTGCTGACGACAAACCGACACATAGCGGTCATTGCCACCAATAGCCACCTGATCCCCTTCTGCAATGGCATTACCATGTTCATCGGTGCGAATGACCATGTTGGCTTTACGGCCACAGTGACAGATGGTTTTCAGCTCAATTAACTTATCAGCCCAAGAGAGCAGATACTTGCTGCCTTCAAACAGTTCGCCGAGAAAATCCGTGCGCAGGCCATAACACAGTACAGGGATGTCGAGCTTGTCGACCACTTCGGTCAATTGATAGACCTGCTCTTTCGACAAAAACTGGCTCTCATCCACCAGCACACAGTGCCGTTTTTCCGCTTGGTTTAATCTGGCAATCTCATGATAAAGATCGCTTTCGCCAGTGAACAAATGCGCTTCTGCTTGCAAACCGATGCGAGAGCTCACCTTGCCGACACCATAACGATCGTCCAAGGCGGCGGTAAAAATAACCGGCGTCATGCCCCGCTCTTGGTAGTTAAATGCCGATTGAAGAAGCGTTGTTGATTTACCCGCATTCATTGCTGAGTAGTAAAAATACATCTGAGCCACAGATTGCTACCTAAAATGAAAAGTGAAAGATTCAAAGAAAAGGGCTGAATAATCAGCCCTTTTTAAAAAGATATAATTATTTGCGACGCCAGCTCGTCCCTTCTGGACCATCTTCCAGTACGATGCCCATCTCGTTGAGTCTGTCGCGAGCTAAATCAGCGTTGGCCCAATCTTTCGCCGCGCGAGAGTCATTACGCAGCTTGATCAGTGCTTCAATTTCGGCCACTTCGTCGTCGTTACCCGCATCGCCTTTGAGAAACGCTTCTGGATCTTGATGCAAAATACCAATCACATCCGCCAGTTCACGCATCAGCGCACCTAGCGCGCTCGCTTTCTCGAGGCTTTCGGTTTTTAAGCGGTTAACTTCGCGAGCCATATCAAACAGCACTGAATACGCCTCTGGGGTATTAAAATCGTCGTTCATTGCGGTAGTAAAGCGCGTTACATACTCTTCACCACCGGCTGGCGCGGCGCTGAGATCCAAACCACGAAGGGCAGTGTACAAGCGCTCAAGCGATGCACGTGCTTGGTTTAAGTTCTCTTCGCTGTAGTTAAGTTGGCTGCGGTAATGACCTGACATTAAGAAGTAGCGTACCGTTTCTGCATCGTAGTGAGACAGCACGTCACGAATAGTGAAGAAGTTACCGAGTGATTTTGACATTTTCTCTTTGTCGACCATCACCATGCCGCTGTGCATCCAAGTGTTAACGTACTTAGTCTCATGCGCGCAGCAAGATTGCGCGATTTCGTTTTCGTGGTGCGGGAACTGCAAGTCCGAGCCGCCGCCGTGAATATCAAAGTGGTTGCCAAGAATCGACGAGTTCATCGCAGAACATTCAATGTGCCAACCCGGACGACCCAGCCCCCATGGCGATTCCCACGTTGGTTCACCCGGTTTAGACATTTTCCAAAGGACGAAATCCAGTGGGCAACGTTTGGCCGTTTCCACATCAACGCGCGCACCCGCTTGCAGTTGATCCAGATCTTGCTTCGACAGCTTGCCGTATTCGTCGAACTTATTGACTTCAAACATCACGTCGCCGTTGTCGGCCACATAGGCAAAACCGCGCTCAATCAGCTTCTCGACCAGCTCAATAATCTCTTGGATGTATTGAGTGGCACGAGGCTCAACATCCGGACGCTTCATGTTCAAGGCGTCGAAATCGGCGTGCATTTCGCCAATAAGACGCTCTGTCAGCGAATCGCACGATTCACCGTTTTCGGCTGCACGTTTGATAATCTTGTCGTCGATATCAGTGATGTTACGCACAAATGTCAGGTCATAGCCTAAGTAGCGCAGGTAACGAGAAACCACATCAAACGACACAAACGTGCGTCCATGCCCGATGTGACAAAGATCATAGATGGTCACCCCACAGACATACATGCCAACTTTACCGGCCGTAATTGGTTTGAATTCCTCTTTCTGTCTGGTGAATGTGTTATATATCTTCAACATGATCTCTATCTAAGCTTGTGAATGAATTACAGGAGGGCGAGTATATCAACTCAATCTCTAATAGGTAATAGCAATTAACCGATAAAACGATAAACGGCTAAACTTCAGACACAAAACCTCGAATTGTTCGCACTGCGTTTGCATGCGACTGAACTTAGGCTAGAATTCTCATTTTGACAAAAACAGTAAAGGAACAGCGCATGATCACCCTGCACACAAATTTTGGTGACATTAAGATTCAATTGAACGAAGAAAAAGCACCGGAAACCAGTGCGAACTTCCTACAGTACTGCCGTGACGGTTTCTACGACAACACTCTGTTCCACCGTGTTATCGATGGTTTTATGATCCAAGGCGGCGGCATGGAATCGGGTCTTCGTGAAAAACAAACCCGTTCACCGATCAAAAATGAAGCGAACAACGGTTTGAGCAACAAAATCGGTACTATCGCGATGGCACGTACCATGGAACCGCATTCAGCCAGCTCACAGTTCTTCATCAACGTAAACAACAATACCTTCCTGGATTTCCGCAGTGAAAGCCTAGATGGTTGGGGCTATTGTGTATTTGGTGAAGTGGTTGAAGGCATGGATGTGGTAAACAAGATCAAAGGTGTGAGTACTGGTTCTCGTGGCATGCATCAAGATGTACCACTTGAAGAAGTGATGATCACAAGCACCACTATCCACGCGTAATCGCTCGCGGTATTTTCAACACGAAGAGTTGATGGGGAGGCAATGCCTCCCCTTATTTCTATGACGACACTATTTATTTCAGACCTGCACCTTAGCCCCGCACGCAGCGACATTACCGAGTGTTTTGTCCGTTTTATGCGTGATGAAGCGCCTCACGCGGATGCCCTTTATGTCTTGGGCGATCTGTTTGAATTTTGGATTGGCGATGATGACCAAACGCCGTTTGCCAATCAAATTCGCATGGAGTTCAAAAGGTTAACCGACAGCGGCGTTGCGGTTTATTTCGTGCAAGGGAACCGTGACTTTCTGTTGGGTAAGCGCTTTTGCAAACAAACGGGCATAACGCTGCTGGCAGACGTCACTACCATAGAGCTATATGGACGAAAGGCGGTAATTTTACACGGCGATACTCTTTGCACCGATGATGTCAGCTATCAAAAGTTTCGCCATACCGTGCATCAGCCTTGGTTGCAATGGCTGTTTAAACGCATTCCTTGGATGATCAAAAAGCGTATTGTTGCCAACGTCCAGTCCGGTGTTCGCGACGACAAGAGCCATAAGTCACTTGAAATTATGGACGTCAATCAGGGAGAAGTCGAAAAGGTGATGGCGCAATATCAGGTGACACTGATGATTCATGGCCATACCCACAGACCTAACGTCCATCACTTCGAAAATGCGCAAGGTCAGATGACACGTATTGTGCTTGGCGACTGGTATCAACAAGGCTCGGTTTTACGTGTCACAGCAGAACAGTTTGATCTGCAAACTCGGCCATTCACCCCTTGAGCAACAACAAAAAGTAAAGAGATGACCGGGTTAGCAAACTGTCGTATTGAGCATAGATCTTTTGTTAAAAGTCGCTATCATCAAGACAAACTCACATGCGTTGATCAGATTAAGTAAACCACTTGAAGTATTCATACGTTGCACGACAGCCCATTCTAAACCGGAATAAAAAGACGATTGGCTATGAGCTCCTATTCAGGGATGGACCGAAAAATACCTTTCCTGAAGTTGAGCCGGAGTTAGCAACCAGCCGTCTGCTGTCCGACCATTTTTTGTCTACCCATTACAGCACGTTGGGCGACAAACTAGGTTTTGTTAATTTTCCCTATCAAAGCCTGCTCAATCTCGTCCCTACCCTATTCCCCAAAGAAAGCTTAGTGGTAGAGATTTTAGAAGATTGCCCACCGACGGATGAACTGCTTGAGGCGGTTAAAACGCTGCACCGTGCAGGCTATCGCATCGCTTTGGATGACTTTGTGCCGAACCGTGCTTGGAAACGCTTTCTGCCTTTTATCCACATTATTAAATTTGATATCCGTATCGTCCCGATTGAGAAAGCGGCAGTCTATATTGGCTCACTCGCCCGCCTTAATATTGAATTCTTGGCAGAGAAAGTCGAAACCTATCAAGAGTATGAAGAAGCGATCGAGGCAGGCTTTCATTATTTTCAAGGCTACTTTTTTAGTAAGCCAGAAATGATTCAGAAAAAGAAGCTCAACCCTTCATTTCTCACCGTAGTGCAACTCTGTAAAGAGATCGCCGACGAGCCAATAGATTTTAATGAAGTGGAACGGCTGTTTTCTATTGATGTGACGCTCTCTTACAAGCTGATGACTTATGTCAACTCAGGTTATACCTTGGCGGCGAAAATTAAGTCGTTTCGTCAAGCGCTGATTTACCTTGGGGAAGATAGATTACGACGTTTTATCTCTTTGGTTGCGGTGGCATCGGTACAAGAGGATAAGCCGGATTCGCTCTACGCGCTCGCTGTGCAACGCGCTCGCGCTTGCGAGTTATTGCTTGGGTACACCAAAGCGCAGTACGACCCGGGGCAAGCATTTCTGACTGGTCTATTTTCACTTTTAGACTCCCTGCTTGACCAACCGCTCAACGATATCCTTAACGACATTCCGGTCGACGAAGAAGTCAAAACTGCCCTTATCGAACGAGAAGGATTGCTTGGCTATCTACTCTCGATGATCATCGCTTACGAACAAGCGGACTGGGAACTGGCCAGCAGATATCAACAACAGCTCGATATCAGTGAAAATCAGTTGTGTAAAGCCTACAGCCAAGCGACCAGTTGGACACAAGAACTGCTTTCGCAAACATCGTAATCGAGTATACTGCCACCAGCCCTCCTAGCGAGGGCTTTGTGTTTCTATTTTAGCTGGATACCGTTATGTCTTTATGCCCTTGTGGTTCTCAACTCACCTATCAACACTGCTGTGAAAAAGCGCACCGTAATCATAGTAATGCGACAACGCCGGAACAGTTGATGCGCTCGCGCTACACTGCTCATGTGTTGGGTTTGGTCGATTACGTTGTGAAGACCTACCACCCAAGCTGTCATGCCGAAGAACAGCGCGAAGGCATCGCTGAATCCATTGAGAATGATTGGTGCAAGCTTGAAGTGGTCAAAGCAGAAGCGGGAAGCAACAAGAACGAAGGTTTTGTCGAGTTCAAAGCTTACTTTAAGGAAGACGGCAAGCAATATTGCTTAAGCGAACGCTCACGTTTCGTTAAAGAAGAGGGGCTTTGGTACTACATTGATGGCACGTTTCCAGACGAAGAAGCCGAGCCAGATCCGCGTCTTAGTCAATCCATTAGCAGCTTGAAAGTCGGGCGCAATGATCCCTGTATTTGTGGCAGTGGCAAAAAGTTTAAGAAGTGTTGTGGGTGAGAGTAGGTTCTAGGTTCTAGGTTCTAGGTTCTAGGTTCTAGGTTCTAGGTTCTAGGTTCTAGGTTCTAGGTTCTAGGTTCTAAAGCCCGAGTGTACCAACTCTCGCTAGGTTGTTGAAATGAGGCGTTCCCGTATTCAGCACACTAAGTATTTGATATCCGACAGCAATCACTAACTTCAATGAAGTGCGCAAGAGCCCCTGCGCACTCTATCTAGGATCCGAGGACCTATGGACTAGGACCTCGTCTCTCCCTTACTTGTGGCGCTCTTTGAGCTTGTTGATCACATCACTCAGCGACAGGCCTTGATCTTGCAAAAGCACCAACAGGTGATAAATCAAGTCGGCGGATTCACACACTAACTCCGCCTTATCGCCCGACGTCGCCGCAAGCGCGACTTCAACGCCCTCTTCGCCCACTTTCTGCGAAATACGTTTGGTACCGCGAGCGTATAAACTGGCGGTATAGGAAGAGTCAGGATCGGCACTCTTGCGGGCAGCCAGTAGCTGCTCAAGTTGATGAAGCCACACCATTTGTGACTCCGCTTGCGCATCGCCATCCCAACACGTTGTCGTGCCAGTGTGACACGTCGGCCCAATCGGGTTCACTTTGACCAGCAAGGTATCACTGTCACAATCCAACGCGATGTTCACCAACTGCAAAACGTTACCTGAGGTTTCCCCTTTGGTCCAAAGGCGCTCTTTAGTGCGAGAGAAAAACGTCACTTGCCCTGTTTCACCCGTTTTTGCCAATGCTTCTTGATTCATGTAACCCATCATCAGCACTTGGCTCGATTGAAAATCTTGTACGATGGCTGGCACCAAACCGTCGACTTTCTGCCAATCAATCCGTCCCTGCAGGGCGTTCACGTCTGCTGTACTAAAACTCATACTCGTACCTCAATACCCTGTTGTTTTAAATACTGTTTCAGCTCACCGATATTAATGATCTGTTTGTGAAATACCGATGCCGCCAGCGCGCCGTCCACATTGGCTTTTTGGTACGCTTGCGCGAAGTGCTCCATTGCACCTGCACCACCAGAGGCAATCAACGGCACCTTACATACTTCACGCACCATGTTGAGTTGCTCAATATCGTAGCCGTTACGCACGCCGTCTTGGTTCATCATATTCAACACAATTTCACCAGCGCCGCGCTTTTGCACTTCTTGTACCCAGTCTCGGGTTTGCCACTGAGTCGCTTTAGTGCGCGCTTCATCACCAGTGAACTGATAAACCTGATATTGGCCAGTTTCTTTGTCGAAATAAGAGTCGATGCCAACCACAATGCACTGAACGCCAAATTTATCGGCAAGGTCGGTAATCAATTGCGGATTGGCCAAAGCGGGCGAGTTGATCGACACTTTGTCAGCGCCAAATTCAAGAATGCGTGCTGCGTCTTCGGCTGATTTAATCCCACCAGCGACGCAGAAAGGAATGTCGATCACTTCGGCAACGCGAGCAACCCAGCTTTTGTCGACCACGCGACCATCGCTGGAGGCTGTAATATCGTAGAACACCAGCTCATCAGCGCCCTCTTCTGCGTAACGTTTTGCCAGAGGAACGATGTCACCAATGATTTCATGGTTACGGAACTGAACGCCTTTCACCACTTGCCCATCACGGACGTCTAAACACGGAATTATGCGCTTTGCCAACATGCAAATGCCTCCTCTGCGCTGAACTTGCCATCGAGTAGCGCTCGACCAACAATCACTCCCGCCACACCGCTGCCTTTCAGTGCTTCAATATCCGCCAGTGAACCGATGCCGCCAGACGATTGAAACTGCACTTGTGGGTACTGTTTGCACAAATCCACATACAGTTCAACATTGGAGCCCGCCAAGGTGCCATCGCGGGAA
This sequence comes from Vibrio navarrensis, assembly GCF_015767675.1. Lineage (NCBI taxonomy): Bacteria > Pseudomonadati > Pseudomonadota > Gammaproteobacteria > Vibrionales > Vibrionaceae > Vibrio > Vibrio navarrensis. The sequence goes on from NZ_CP065217.1 coordinate 2,245,170, forward strand.
ATATCGGTACACAGTACGTGTTGTAGACCCACCGTCAGGTAGTCATCAATCAGCGCTTCGATGGTGACGCCTGAATCTTCCTGCCAACCGGAAATCGCCACTTTGCGCGTGCCGTCTTGGTCGATATTGATGTCTAGCGCCAGCACAATTTTCTCCGCGCCGTATTTTTCCATCCAACCTTTTACTAATTCAGGCCGTTTTACTGCCGTAGAACCCACCACGACACGCTGCGCTCCTGCTTCAAGCAGATCCACCACGTCTTGTTCTGTGCGCACACCACCGCCGATTTGAATATGCGCTGGCGTGCTAGCAAGCAGTTTGGCAATCAAATCAAGTTGGCGCGCCGAGGTGTCTTTCGCGCCCGTTAAATCCACCAAATGCAGCCAGTTGGCACCCGCTTGGTGGTACAAGTTAAACTGCTCTGCAGGGTCGACTTTGTATTCTGTCACTTGGCCGTAATCACCCTGATAGAGGCGAACGACCTGTCCTTCAATTAAATCAAGAGCCGGAATAATCACACTCAATCCCTTTTATAATTCTAAGAAGTTTTGTATCAGCTTCGCGCCCGCTTTTGAAGAACGCTCTGGGTGGAACTGCACGCCGTAGTAGTTACCACTTTGCACTGCGGCGGTGAACGGGTTACCGTACTCACATTCGGCAATGGTGTAGCTACCGACTGGCATCGCAAAGCTGTGGACAAAGTAAAAATACTCCCCTTCCTCGATGCCTTTAAACAGAGGATGCCCATTTTTCGCCGACACGGTATTCCATCCCATATGTGGTAGCGGCAAATTGCCCGTTTCAAGCAGCTTCACTTCGCCATCACAAAGGCCAAGGCACTCAACCAGTTCGTCCGCTTTTTGGCCTTTTTCTTGAGAAACCTTACCCAAGAGTTGCATGCCCAAGCAGATACCGAGCAGCGGTTTTTCTACCTTCTTAACAAGATCAATCAGATCGCGCTCTGCGAGGTTTTTCATCGCTTCACTCGCGGTGCCTACGCCCGGAAGGAACAGCTTGTCGGCAGAGAGAACCACTTGCGGCTCTCTGGAAATCACCACATCGTAGCCGAGACGTTCAATGGCAAATTTTACCGAAGAGACGTTAGCACAGCCTGTATCAATAATAACCACTTTCTGTTGTGTCACGGTTTTCTCTCCTTTAAAGCACGCCTTTGCTGCTTGGCAACTCGGTTCCTTCCACTTTAATCGCTTGGCGCAAAGTGCGACCAAACGCTTTAAATAAGCTTTCTATGATGTGGTGATCGTTGTCACCCGAGGAAGAAAGATGCAGTGTGCATGCTAAGGTATCAGTGAGCGAACGGAAGAAATGCACCACCATCTCGGTGGAGAGATCACCGACCTGCTCGCGGCCAAATTTCGCGTCAAATTTCAGGTATGGTCGACCAGAGAGATCCAAAGCGCACTGCGCCAAACATTCGTCCATTGGCAAGCTGAAACCAAAACGGCCAATACCACGCTTATCACCCAGCGCTTCTTTCAATGCCTGACCAAGCGCCAGTGCGGTATCTTCGATGGTGTGATGATCATCGATATGCAGATCGCCTTGCACTTGACACACCATTTTAAATCCGCCGTGTGTGGCGATTTGATCGAGCATATGATCGAAGAAACCAAGACCAGTAGAGATCTCATTACCGCCTTGCTCATCAAGATTAACCGCCACTTTGATGTCGGTTTCTTTGGTGGTGCGAACTACCTCAGCAACGCGCGCTTTCAAGGTGAGATCTTTCAGGATCTGTTTCCAGCCCATATTTTCTGGGTGGTATTGAATACCGCGAATAGCCATATTTTCTGCAAGTTGGAGATCCGTTTGACGATCGCCAATCACGTAAGAATTCTGGAAATCCACTTTCCCGGCCTGTAAGTACTCTTTGACTAAGCCAAGCTTAGGTTTGCGACACGAACAGTTCTCACGCTCAAAATGGGGGCAGATCAATACATCATCGAACTTTACGCCTTGAGATTCGAAAATCTCCATCATCATATTGTGTGGTGCGTCGAAATCTTCCTGCGGATAGCTGTCGGTCCCCAAACCATCTTGGTTGGTCACCATCACCAAGCGGTAGCCTGCCGTTTGCAGCGATAACAGACTTGGAATAACAAATGGCTCTAGTTTCAGCTTATCTAAACGGTCTACCTGAAAATCCACCGGTGGCTCGACAATCAAGGTGCCATCTCGGTCGATGAAAAGAATTTTTTGTTGCTTGCTCACGCTCACTTCCTTATTTTTTTTACCCTAAGTCCATGCTGGCTCAGGGCGATGCATTCTGCTTTACGAGTAGTAATTGCGAATAAAACCGAGTGTTTTCTCACACTCTTCACGATTACCAACACTGATCCGCACACAATCCTCAATCGGTGAATTGCGCAGGATAATTCCAGTCTCCCACGCAGCTTTAAATAGCGCATCACCATCAGGGAATTTAACTAACAAGTAGTTACCCCAGCCTTCAAATACTTGCAATCCTGGGATCATAGAAAGACCAACTTGTAAGTAGGCACGGTTGACGTTCAAATCGAGAACTTGGTATTTAGCGCGCGCTAATCCTGCCTGAGATAGCGCCTGCATGGCAATTTCCGTCACTGGCACCGGCACCGGATAGGGAGCAATCACTTTGAGCAATACGTTGATTAGCTCTTCGTTGGCCAACGTAAACCCACAGCGCAATCCTGCCAAGGCAAAGGCTTTGGAAAGGGTACGCAAAATGGCTAAGTTCGAATATTCACTCAGCAAATTCACTGTCGAAGCTTCAGGACAAAAATCGATGTAGGCCTCGTCCATCACCACAATCGCACGATCTTTGGTCATCTCAAGCAGGGTAATAATGTCTTCGCGTTTGACCAGATTGCCAGTCGGATTATTTGGGCTACAGACAAACACCAGTTTGACCTTATCCAAATTAGCTTCAATCTCGTTGAGATTGAGTTGCCAATCCGCCGTCAGCGGCACCGTTTTACGCTCTACACCAATCGTTTCCGCGCTGACCGAGTACATGCCGTAAGTCGGCGGACAATAGAGAATCGCATCTTGTCCCGGCTCGCAGAACGCCCGGATCAGCAACTCGATGCCCTCATCAGCACCGCGAGAGGTCAAGGTTTGCTCAGGCGCTATTCCGGCATACGCCGCATAGGCGGCAATCAGACCTTTCGGCTGGCACTCACTATAACGATTCAAGCGGGTAAAATCGGTACGATATTCATTGTCAAATGGCGATTCATTGGCGTTAAGCCACACATCACCGCAGCCACCGATGCGACGCGCTGAGAGATAAGGGGTCAGTTGTTGCACACTTTTACGCGCTAATTTTTCCATTTTTTCTTCCTTATCGACGCGACTGTAATTTTTCAACACGAATGGTCACGGCACGTTTGTGCGCATCCAACCCTTCGGCTTCGGCCATAGTGACGACGGTTGGCGCTAAGTTTTTCAGCCCCTCCGCAGAGAGCTCCTGAACCGTCATGCGCTTAGAGAAATCGGCCAACCCTAAGCTTGAGTAGGTTCGAGTGTAACCATAGGTTGGCAGCACATGGTTCGTGCCAGAGGCATAATCCCCAGCCGATTCTGGCGACCAATCGCCAAGGAAGATGGAACCCGCATTATCCAGTAGCGGCAGCAGCTCACGCGGCGCTTTGGTCTGCACAATCAAGTGTTCTGGCCCGTAGTAGTTGGAGATAGAGACCGCTTGAGTGAGCGAATCGGCAATGATGATGAGGCTCGATGCCAACGCTTTTTGCGCGATCTCGGCTCGGCTGAGCTGTTTGAGCTGACGCTGAACCGCATCGGTCACTTTATCGGCGATCACCACAGAAGGGGTAACAAGAACCACTTGAGAGTCAGGGCCATGCTCTGCTTGGCTAAGCAGGTCAGCAGCAATAAACTCCGCATCCGCGGTATCGTCTGCGATCACCAACACTTCTGATGGGCCTGCTGGCATATCAATCGCTGCACCGCGAAAATCTTTGCTGACCTGACGTTTCGCTTCAGTGACATAAGCATTGCCGGGACCAAATATTTTATCGACTTTGCTAACCGTTTCCGTTCCGTAAGCCATCGCGGCTATCGCTTGTCCGCCACCTAGGTTATACACCTCGTCGATATTACACAATTTGGCAACATAGAGAATCTCGTCCGCAATTGGCGGCGGAGAACAGAGCACCACTTTACGACAGCCGGCTATTTGTGCCGGCACACCCAGCATCAAAACCGTGGAAGGCAGTGGTGCGCTGCCGCCAGGAATATACAAGCCCACTTTTTGGATAGGACGAGTCACTTGCTCGCACACCACGCCAGGCTGAGTTTCTACTTTAATCGGCGTGGGTTTCTGTGCTTTGTGGAACTTATAAATATTGTCATACGCTTGCTGCAGCGCTTGCTTCATCTTTTCCGAAAGGCGCTCTGCTGCCGCATTAATGTCTGCGGTGCTGACACGAAGCGATTCAGGTTTGACTCGGTCAAATTTTTCGGTCAGCTCAAACAGGGCCGCATCACCGTCTTGACGTACTTTCTCAATCACAGCGGTTACCGCAGCGGTGATGTTCGCGCCTTCCGCCATTGCTGGTCTTTCGAGCAGTGAATCTTGCTGCGCTTCACTGAGTGACTGCCATACAACCGTTCTCATGCTGCTTACTCCATCATTTTCTCAATTGGCAGTACTAGGATAGAACTCGCACCGAGTTCTTTCAGCTGTTCCATGGTTTCCCAGAAAAGGTTTTCTGAACTCACCAGATGTACCGCCACTCTTTGTTTTTCCGCGGACAGCGGCAGTACCGTTGGATCTTCCGCACCAGGAAGAAGTGCTTTTACTTGTTCTAGCTTATCCACAGGTGCGTGCAACATGATGTATTTAGACTCTTTTGCTTGCTGAACCCCCTGCATACGAGTCAGCAGTTTTTCAATCAGATTTTGTTTGTCCGCATCAAATTGCCCAGCACGTTGGATCAGCGTCGCTTTGGATTGGAAGATGACTTCAACCTCTTTCAAACCGTTCGCCTCTAAGGTGGCTCCAGTGGAGACCAAATCGGCAATCGCATCCGCCAGACCTGCGCGCGGAGCTACTTCTACCGAGCCGGTCAGCATACAGGTTGAAAATGGCACGCCTTGCTCATCCATGTAAGCTTTGAGTAGCTGCGGATAGGTGGTCGCAATACGTTTGCCTGCTAAATCTTTGGGGCCGTTGTACACCGCGTCTTTATCCAAGGCAATCGATAGACGACAACCGCCAAAATCTAAACGTCTTAGTGTTTCGAACTCACACGCGGTCCCGGTCGCTTTGCGCTCCAAACGCACCTCTTCCAAGACGTTTTCACCGATGAAACCGAGATCCACCACACCATCCATGATTAAACCTGGGATGTCGTCATCACGAACTAAGAGTAAGTCGATAGGCATATTTTCAGAGTGAACCACGAGGCGCTCACCCATGATGTTGAACTTAACACCGCATTTTTTCAGCAGCAGTTGGCACTCTTGGCTCAAACGGCCTTTTTTCTGAATGGCGATTCTTAAACGTTGTGTTGGCATGACATAATCCCTGTGCTTCAATTTGAAATAGTTAAACCGTTGAAATTAAAAAACCCTCGGAAGATGTTGGTCTCCCGAGGGTTTAAAATCTGCATTCGACGATTTTCACCTCCGGAAGATTCCTGTCTCCCGGGTATGCGCTCATCTCCCGAAAGACTAGGCTGGGTGATGATGGTGATGAATGTTCATTACAAAAATGCGCATACTTATTTGCTCTTTACGTCGTTCACTTTGTTGCTAACCACACTAACCAAGCTGTGGAAATTTTGCAATAGTTTATTTTCAAAAATGACCAATTTGTATATGACAAATAAAATGGGAGGCTAACGCCTCCCATTTTATTTTCTATAAATCATTGAGTTAAGCTTTCTGCAAGGTCACTCTTTTGGATTTAGACATCCAAGAAAACACCGCGCACACCACGATGAAAGCGGCACTCGCAGCGGCCAGAGAGAGCGTTACTGACGCCGTCATGCCAAGCGCTACAAAGCCGATACACGAGACAAGTGCAACAGCAAGTGCATAAGGTAACTGAGTCGCGACATGGTCAATGTGATTACAACGCGCACCGGTCGATGACAAAATCGTGGTATCTGAAATCGGCGAGCAGTGATCACCAAAGACCGAACCAGCCAATACTGCACTCAACATCGGCAGCATCAACGCGATGTCCGTCGCCCCCGCCATATCACCAGCGATTGGCAGCATGATGCCAAACGTGCCCCAAGAGGTGCCGGTTGAAAACGCCATCAAACCGGAAAGCAGGAAGAGAATCACAGGTAACCAATGGGAATCAATATTGCCTTGCGCCATCGTCGACAAGTACGAGCCTGTTTTCATGTCGCCAATCACCGAGCCGATAGTCCAGGCAAACACGAGAATCAAAATCGCGCCAAACATTGATTTTGCGCCAATCCACAAGGTGCGAGCAATTTCGACCAATGCAAGGCCCTGTTTTAGCACGGTGAACAGCGCTACTGCTAGGCCGACTAAGCCTCCGTAAATCAGCGAAGTGCCAACATTCGTGTTTTCAAATGCCCCCAAAAGATTAAACGCTTTACCATCTGCGGCCAGCGCTTGTGCGCCGGTATAAAGCATCGAAGCGACGGTGGCAATAATCAGAGCAACGATGGGTAAGACAAGATCGGACACTTTTCCTTTTTCGCTTTCACGTATATCCAGCTCTTCGTCAATTTCATGTGCTTCTTTAAGATCGGTTTCCGCGTCATTGTCGAATCCATGGCCTTGCGAAGCGGCAATTTCATGCTCACGCATCTTACCAATATCAAGGCCAAACCAAGCGACAGCAAACACCATCAGCAAGGCAAAGATCGCGTAGAAGTTCATTGGAACCAAACGCAGGTATGCCCCTAACGCTGAATATTCAGTGATTCCATGTGAAACCAGAATGCCACCGATGATGGTCATAATGTACGCACCCCAGCTTGACGCTGGCATCACGACACACATTGGCGCTGCGGTGGAGTCAAGAATGTAAGCCAGTTTGGCGCGAGAAACGTAGAATCGATCGGTGACTGGGCGAGAAATTGCGCCCACAGCCAAGCTGTTAAAGTAGTCATCAACGAAAATAAAAACGCCTAAAAATGCGGCAAGAAGTTTAGAACCGCGCTTACTTTTTACTCGCGATTGTGCCCATTCGGCAAACGCACGAGTACCCCCGGAAAGAGTGAGTAACGCTGTGGTCATACCGAGTAGCAAAAGGAAACCCACAATACTCATATTCCAAGTATTGAGGCCGCCATCTTCAACGAAAACGGCCGATACTTTTTCACCAACATAAGTCGCCGCGTTGATTACAGAGTAACTGTTGAGCAAAATCGCTCCGAGAATAATACCGACGCCCAGAGAAACCAGAACCTTGCGGGTTAATATCGCCAAGGTAAGAGCCACTATTGGCGGTAGTAAAGAAATAGGAGATGTAGAAAAATCTATTAAATTCATGATCTTCAAAAACCAGTTTTTGGTTAGAGATCTACTGCAGAACAAACCGTCAGAAAAATTTCCGATGTTTTTGTTGAACTAAGCGACAGGGAAGTGAACACTTCACCCAACCCTACAGTAGCGCTCCATAGTTTATACATAAAAGACTATGGCAGTGTTGTTCCTATTCGAATACAACACCAGCAAGCCGCTTTGATATGCAACTTACTTCGGCAACTTACACCTTTCACTATTATTCATTGGCATCACCCCAATAATAGTTACTCTTTGTCGTTGCGCCTCTACGGCGATAACTTATTTTTAACCATTTATTGTTTATAAAAACAACAAAGCAACTAAGTTATCGCATCAGGTAGGCGTCATTGTACTCATCCTCATAGGCTTTGCAATACATCTGTCTAAAAACATCACCTAATAAAACAAGGGAAAATGCCCACGATATGTATCCAGTTGCGTCACGATGTTTAAATTGAGGTGGAATTTTTATCACGCTCAACTATGAATCGTAGATGTGAATTACACTTAATGCATAACATTTGTCACAGAAATTCGCACGATTAGCAAGTGCCTATAGCAAAGCTGTGGGATATAAAGTTAGTAACGATTAAACAATAAAAAAAACACTATAAATATTGCTTATATCGTATTTAGCGTTAATATTAGCAACGTAAAGAATTTATTCTTATTCGTTTTATCTGAACCTCGATATTATTATTGCGATGTCGACTTACTTAACATAGGAAAGGTTATGTCGGAACTAACAAAGACTCTACTTAATATTCGTAGCCTACGTGCTTACGCAAGAGAACTCACTTTAGAGCAACTAGAAGAAGCATTAGACAAACTGTCAACGGTTGTTGCTGAGCGTCAAGAAGCGGAAGCGGAAGAGCGTGCGGCAAAAGCTGAACAAGAAGCAAGACTGGCTGCAATTGCAGAGCAGATTGCAAAAGATGGAATTGACGTTGATGCGCTTATCAGCGCGCTTTCTGGCGAAACCAAAAGCAAGAGCAAAGGCAGTAAAAGTAAACGTGCTCCACGTCCTGCCAAATACAAATATGTTGATGTGAACGGCGAAGAAAAAACTTGGACAGGCCAAGGTCGTACTCCATCAGCAATTCAAGCGCAGTTAGATGCAGGTAAATCTCTAGAAGATTTCGAAATCTAATCTTAGCATTATATAAAAAAGGCTCCTTGCGGAGCCTTTTTTATTTTCTATTTAACGTTCCCAATACGCTTCTTCTAAGCTATCTTCCCGTTCTGGTAAGCCACGTGACAAACGAGGTGAGTGCTGAGCAAGAACTTCATAACTGGCACGATTTGCATACTTACACACTTGAGAAAAAGATGAATAAGTGAGAAATTCGTGCACATGCTTGCTTGAGTTGGGCACATTCTCTTTGTGGTATTTATTCGCTGCCATATCGTGCAACACCGCAGAAAGTGCCGCATCGCCCGCACCATTGGTATTTTTAATTTTCTCAGGGCCCCCCATATATGGTGAAATATGTGAGTAAACCTTAATCGGGTTTTCACATGACGCCTTTCGCGTCGGGCGACTAAATTCATAGCGATTAAACTCAGCAATACAGCCAGGCAAAAGAGGCAGTGATGTTTCACGTTTTGCACTCTCTTCGGAATAACCCGCCATAAATAATCCAAGCGGCCCCGCCGTACACAATACCAAGTCTGCCCAGTCGAGAGTTTTATCTGAAGCAGCAAGCGGATCGCTTTCACCGGTTAATGCCTCGGCTTCATCTTCATTCATCGCTACTACCGTGACATGATCATGAATAAATGATTGCCAAAACTGCGGATCTTCCTGAATAACAAACTTAGTGCCAAGGGTTAGTACAACGGGCACATGGTATTTTTTCGCGTATTCGATCGCTTTCATTGTGGCTTCCGGCATAGGATCGCCTTCCTTACAACGAATCAAATAAGCCGTCAAAACCAAGGCAGATGCTTTTTTAAAAATCTTTTCAGGGATACTTTGCGGCTTTAGCTGATTCATTTGACCTTCGCTGATCGCGAACGTTCGTTCACCGTCTTCGGTAATTAGCGCAAAACAGCGACCTATTGCTCCATCCACACCCTGCAAGTAATTTAGATCCATACGGCTGGATGTATTACATAAATAACGATAACCGTAGCTGCCAATTTTAATATCTTGGCTCATGACACCGAGTAGCGTTGAGCGATCATCGGCCAATACAGAGTAATTATGCAATGTATTTCCTATCGTCCCGCCCGCATATTCGTTGGTAATCAAATTCTCTTGTTTTAATTGCTGATAAAGTGCTTCTGCCGTTTGGTCATCAATAACCAATGAGTGACCTTTACTCAGACCGTATTTCTCAATCACCTCTGACGTCACTTTCGCTTCAATATCCACCAAAGTTTGGTCAATACCGATAACATGTGTACGCGTCATTCGTTTGCTTTCCTGCGCTTGGCTCACCAGCGGATCGCGGGCATGTACAGGAAAATAATGCTTTGATTTGCGTTGTCCGGGAAATTTCATAGTGCTCGTCTGAGTAAGGGGTTAAAAAAGAGAGCGGATTCTAACCTGCTGCCTAACCAGCGGCAATAAAGGCAATTATAGCAAACGTTTGCTCTGCTCTTTTTCTTTTGCGTGCGATTATTCCCCTTCCATAAAGCCAAGATCGGGTAGCTGATCGAGATGCTCGGCGTAACGTTTGAGATTAAATTTTCCTTCATTTCGCATCACATCAAAAATCTCAATTGAAACGGCGCATGCCATCATCGCAATGGCTTCCTCACGCGAATGGCCAGTCATCATTAAACGCATCAAGGTTTCTTTCACTTTAACTGGGTTGCCATCTTCGAGTTGATTTTCGATCACTTCAATCAATTCTGCTTCTTCTATAAACTGGTTTTCGTTACTCATAGGCTCTGTTCCGATTTGAAATTTGGCTCACTATGCCACAGTTCGCTTTTCTCTACGCACTCTATTCTCTTTTGGAGAACTATTTTGCGGAAAAATTCGGCAAAACGATTTGTGATTGCCGTCGCGGATCTGTTGCCGCTGTGTGCTTTCTGTTAGAATCTGCGTCCAGTTAATTGAAGTGGTGTTAAGTAATGTCTGATAACAGCCAAAAGAAGGTCATCGTTGGCATGTCCGGCGGTGTAGATTCATCGGTTTCTGCCTATCTCCTCAAGCAACAAGGCTATCAAGTCGAAGGCCTGTTTATGAAGAACTGGGAAGAAGATGATAACTCTGAGTATTGTACCGCAGCCGAAGATTTAGCGGACGCTCAAGCTGTTTGCGATAAACTTGGCATTCACCTGCATACGATTAATTTTGCCGCAGAATATTGGGACAACGTGTTCGAATATTTCCTTGCCGAGTACAAAGCAGGTCGAACGCCAAACCCAGACATTCTTTGTAACAAAGAAATTAAGTTCAAAGCCTTCCTTGAGTTTGCCGATGAAGTTCTTGAGGCAGACTACATTGCGATGGGTCACTACGTGCGTCGTACTTTCCCCGCTAACGGTGAAAAGCCGCAAATGCTGCGTGGTTTGGATGGCAATAAAGACCAAAGTTACTTTCTGTATACCCTGAGCCACGACCAAGTGGCGCGCAGCCTTTTCCCGGTTGGTGAACTGGAAAAACCCGAAGTACGCCGTATCGCTGAAGAACAAGGTTTGATCACTGCGAAGAAAAAAGACTCGACCGGTATTTGCTTTATCGGCGAACGTAAATTCACCGATTTTCTTAGCCGCTATCTGCCTGCCCAACCGGGTAACATTGAAACGCCAGAGGGTGAAGTCGTTGGTCAGCACCAAGGCCTGATGTACCACACCTTGGGCCAACGTAAAGGCTTGCACATTGGTGGCCGCAAAGGCGGTGGCGGTAATGAAGAGCCTTGGTTCGTCGCCGAAAAAGATCTGAAACGCAATGTGCTCATCGCCGTACAGGGGCAAGAGCACCCGCTATTGAAATCTGAAGGCTTAGTCGCCTCTCAACTGCACTGGGTGGATCGTGAGCCAATTCGCGAAGTGATGAAATGCAGCGTAAAAACTCGTTATCGCCAGCAAGATATTGCTTGTACAATCATTCCTATTGATGATGACAACATTAAAGTGATCTTTGATGAGGGGCAAATTGCCGTGACTCCAGGGCAATCGGCGGTTTTCTATCAGGGCGACGTTTGCCTTGGTGGCGGTATCATCGAAAAACGCATTCCATACACTCAAGCTTAGGAGACGTTACGTGGCGAATACACTTTATGACCGCACTATCGCTTTTGCTGGCATGTGCCAAGCTGTAGCACTGGTTCAAGAAGTGGCGAAAAACGGACATTGTGATCAAGATGCCTTTGCAACGTCGATGAAAGCCATCGTGAATACCAATCCAGCGAACACACTGGATGTGTTCGGCCATGAGCAAAGCCTCAAATTGGGGTTGGAATGTCTGGTCAAAGGCATCGACAGTACCCCTTCTGGCAACGAAATTACTCGCTATCTGATCAGTCTGATGGCCTTGGAAAGAAAGCTGGTACGTCGTAACGATGCGATGGCTCAGCTCGGCGACAGAATCCAGATGTTACAGCGTCAAACCGAGCATTACGATCTCCTCGAAGAGCAGATGATCAGCAACTTGGCGAGCGTTTATCTTGACGTAGTGAGTCCCATTGGACCACGCATTCAGGTAAACGGCACCCCTTCTGTGCTGCGTCAAACCGCCAATCAGCATAAGGTTCGGGCACTACTGCTCTCTGGTATTCGCTGCGCCGTATTGTGGCGTCAGGTTGGCGGCAAACGTCGCCACTTGATTTTCGGTCGTAAGAAGATGATCGAACAAGCCCAAATTCTCTTGGCCAGAATGTGATTGTTTAGCTCGCGATAAAACGCGAGCTAACTTTTTCGGGCTAAAATAAACTCCGCGCAAACGTTTGCGCAATATTCGTGACAATTGCCACAGTTATTGGTATAACGCTCACAAAATTTAGAAACCCAATTCAGGAGAACATCATGGAACTGTCAGCATTGACAGCTGTTTCACCAGTAGACGGCCGTTACGGAAGTAAGACGATTGCATTGCGCGAAATCTTCAGCGAATACGGTTTACTTAAGTACCGTACTATCGTTGAAATCCGTTGGTTACAAAAGCTTGCAGCAACCGATGCAATCAAAGAAGTCCCAGCGTTCAGTGCCCAAGCTAACCAATTCCTTGATGACATCGCGGCAAACTTTTCTGAGCAAGATGCGCTTCGCATTAAAGAGATCGAGCGTACCACCAACCACGACGTTAAAGCGGTTGAATATTTCCTAAAAGAAAAAGTGGCGAGCGTGCCTGAACTGCACGCAGTGAACGAATTTATCCACTTCGCTTGCACCTCAGAAGACATCAATAACACCTCTCACGCTCTGATGCTCAAAGAAGCACGTGAGACCGTGATTCTACCGGAAATCCGTAACCTGATTGACGCCATCAAAGCGTTGGCAGTGGAATATCGCGACATCCCTTTACTTTCTCGTACTCACGGCCAGCCAGCTTCTCCATCCACCATGGGTAAAGAGATGGCAAACGTGGCGTACCGTATGGAGCGTCAATACAAGCAGATCGAGAATGTTGAAATCCTAGCGAAAATCAACGGCGCGGTTGGTAACTACAACGCTCACCTTTCTGCTTATCCAGAGCTTGATTGGCACAAATTCTCAGAAGAGTTCATCACTGAGTCGCTTGGCGTGACTTGGAACCCATACACAACCCAGATCGAGCCACACGATTACATCGCTGAGCTGTTTGATGCTGTAGCCCGTTTCAACACCATTTTGATTGACTTCGATCGTGATGTTTGGGGTTACATTGCCCTTGGTCACTTCAAACAAAAAACCATTGCTGGCGAAATCGGTTCTTCAACTATGCCGCACAAAGTGAACCCAATCGACTTTGAAAACTCGGAAGGTAACCTTGGTCTTGCCAATGCCGTATTCGGTCACCTAGCGCAAAAACTACCCATCTCTCGCTGGCAACGTGACCTAACTGACTCAACGGTTCTGCGTAACCTCGGTGTCGGTGTCGGTTACGCCATCATCGCCTACACCTCTACTCTTAAAGGCATTAGCAAGCTGGAAGTCAACCGTGAGGCACTTTTGGCTGAACTGGACAAAAACTGGGAAGTTCTGGCTGAGCCAGTACAAACGGTGATGCGCCGTTACGGCATTGAAAAACCATACGAGAAGCTGAAAGAGCTCACTCGTGGTAAGCGCGTAGACGGTGAAGCGATGCGTCAATTCATCGACGGGCTGGAGCTTCCAGAGCACGAAAAAGCGCGTTTGAAAGAGATGACGCCAGCGAACTACATAGGTCAGGCGATTGAGCTGACTGATAAACTGTAAGTCGCTCAGTGTTAAAAAAGGTTGATGTTTTTGCATCAACCTTTTTTTGTTCACCAAACTTTATTATTGCTTTTGGAAAAAGAGAGTAATCGTCCCTACCTCGATACCAAACTTCTTTATTTTGGTTAGATTGAACACGTGCTTGTCATCTTGACGATACAACCAATCGTCAAAAGCAACCGTCACCGTGCCGTCATCCATTTTCAGTTCAAAGTCGTACTGCCATTGCAGTGCATTACCCTGCTCGGCGCCGTGAGCCACACCAATAATATCGTCAGCTTCTCCTTGATACTGGCCATTCGCTAGACGGGTGATTGTCCAGATGCGCTGGTCGAGTTCGCCATCATCAAACACGAAGTCTTCCACCAGCGTAAGTTGGTTACCAGTGACTTGGCCGACAATAGTGACCTCGAATCGCCGCGTCTGCTGGCCACTGAAGTCTTGTACCATACCCCATGCGTGTGTCTTTCCTGCAAAATAGCCAAAAAGGTCAAAAGTCGGCGAGGTTGCTTTGTACTGGGTGAGATCCGTTGAACACGCACTCAACAAAAAACACAAGCAGGTGATCAGCCAGCTTTTCATCCCATTCGCTGTCAATGTCAATGTCCATTTCATCGGCTTACCTGCCCTATCAGTTGTTGACGAAGCTGCGGATAATTACTCTGCGGCGATAACCAAATGGATAAAAAAGCGTCATTGAGCTCTTCATCGGCCACATAGCCAATCACTTCGTACTCACTTTGTGCCAAGCGTTTAAACATCAATTGCCCAGTTTGCCCGTCGGTCAAATAAGTAAGGCTATCACCCGCTTGAACATCCGGAAAGAGCTCACTGAGTACTGCTATCCAACGTTGTTGCGCCGCTTTAGCAAAACCGAGTTTTTGCCACTGCTCCTGCGTTGCTTTGAGCAGATCTTTTTGGCTGATATCGCGCAGGTAATTGATCTCCAGTGCTAATGGATGAGGGCTGACATCCGCCCCCTCTTCAAAACGCCCAGTTGAGGTCAAAAGGCGGGACTGGTAGATATCAAAAAACAGCCAGCTCAGCTGCGCCTCGCCAACGGTACGCCATTGTCGCCAATTCTGGGTATCAGCACCGCTCAGTTGCGCTTTCACCGGCAACGCAGCACTCGCCAACACGCACATCATTGCAATCAGAGTTTGCTTAACACGCGCTTTCACGAACGAAATTTTCATTGTCGTATACCTTGAGTATGCAAAACGTTATCACTATCCACTGCATCAACAAAATGAGAGAGGTCATCAAAAAGCCGTAACCAAACTGCACCGCGCCCAACTGCTCACCCGCGATGTAACTCAACGCTCCTGCGACGCCGCCAATCGCGCAGACTTGCGCGCGGCGAAAGCGCTTGAGAACCAAAATGAGCTGACTGGCATACCAAGCAAACAGCCACCACAAGCAGACCATCCACAGCGGTAACGCATCGGAGACAAAGTTGAGCAGCTCAACTTGCTGATTTATGCTGTCCAACACTGTGCCACTGATGGCAACTATAGCGATGCTTTTCAGCTGCCGAGGCTGGGTTTTACAGTTCCATAGCAAGGTGGCAATCACATAACCGAGCGCCACCCACTGCCAAGTCTCTTTGCCGAGCACGCACAGAAACCAACCAAGTTGGAACCAAGTCGAGACAAGCAACAATCGCATCATGCTGGCCGCTGAAAAGTCATGTGCACTGTGCTGATGGTGCGTGCTAAAAAGCCCCCTTCACAGTAGCTCAGGTAGTAGCGCCACATGCGAATGAAGCGTTCGTCATAACCCAAAGCACGCACTTCAGTTTCGGCTTGATTAAAACGACGGTGCCACTGAGCCAAGGTTTTGGCATAGTCGAGGCCGATATCGTAAAGATCCCTCAACAGCAAGTCGCTATGTTGTGTCGTTGCCTGAGCCAACGAGGTCACGGAAGGCAAAAAGCCACCGGGGAAAATGTATTTCTGGATGAAATCCACGTTATCGCTGTAGTACTCATAACGCTGATCGGCGATGGTAATGGCCTGAATCGCCATCAGACCACCAGGTTTCAGCAGTGATTGGCAGGTCTTGATGTAAGATGGCAAGTACTGCTTACCTACCGCTTCAATCATTTCAATCGAAACCAGTTTGTCGAATTGACCGCACAGATCGCGATAATCTTGCTTGAGCAGCGTGATCTGCCCAGACAAGCCAAGCCTATCGACCTGCTGCTGAGTGTATTCATATTGCTGCTCGGAGATGGTGGTAGTGGTCACCTTACATCCGTAGTGCTTAGCCATGTAGACAGCCATCGCTCCCCAGCCTGTGCCAATTTCGATCACGTGGTCACTGGGCTTGAGTTTCAACTGTTGGCACAAACGATCCATCTTATCGATTTGCGCTTGCTCTAAGCTGTCGGTCTCCTGCTGAAAAATCGCCGACGAGTAGAGCATATTTTCATCTAGAAAAGCACGATAGAGATCGTTACCAAGATCGTAGTGCGCATGAATGTTCTTTTTCGAGTTTTGCTGGGTATTGCGATTTGCCCAGTGGGCCATTTTATACACCAGCTTGCTCAGCCAGCTGCTTTGCTCTTCCAAACCGTCTAAGGCCGCTAAGTTGAGGGCCATCAGCTTCATCAGAGCCGTCAGATCCGGGCTGTCCCACCAACCGTCCATGTAGGCTTCTCCGGCAGCAATACTGCCACCGCGTAACACACGCGAGTAAAAGCCGGGATGTTTGACTTCGATCGTCGCAACGACATTTGCCCCAGAGTGATCGTTACCCGTGGTACCAAAACGCTCGCTGCGTTCGCGACTCTCAGTATGAAAGCTTTCAATAACGGTCAGAGTGCCCGTTTCCATCTTCTGCAGACATTGGAAAATGATTCTGCGCGCCGCCTTTTGCGTGGTAGAGAGTTGACGAGGCATAACCATGGATGACGTATTTAGCATGCAGAATTCTCCTTGTGCTTTTTATTTTTTGTCTCTGTTGCTGACGTTTGCTTATCTGAGTGCGAATCAGACTGGTATTTAGGATGGGAATAAAAGGGCGCCCCTTTTAGCCACAGCTTTAACGCATGCCAATAAATACCGAACACCACTTTTACTGTCTGGCTCGGCATTTTGATCAACTGCATCAACAAGTTTCTGCTGTTGAATGGCAACGCTTTCATCGCCATGGTCGCATCGAAGTGTTTTTCGCCTTTGTGGCACTCAAGATGAACACTCAAGTGATCACAAAGTGGTTTCAGCCGCCATTGATATTGTTGATCAAGCGGATTAAAAGGCGACACATGGAACGCTTTTTGTTGCGTCCAACCATATGTTTCATCGTCTTGATTGGCAGACACCGCATAGTAGTGGCGCTCATTCCACGGAGTATTACTCACTTCCGCCAACATATAGCGCCAATTCCCTTCCGCGTCATGCAAGTAATAAAAATTGACCGGACTGAAATAGAGCCCGAGATAACGTAGATGACAAACTGCGATCACTTTGCCCTGGCAATCCACCCCAGTCAGTTGGCGTACTTTTTCTTGCACCGCCGTTTTCAGATCGCCGCTGCCTAGGTAGTCACTGCGTTTCCATCTTGCCCAATGCCACCAGCGCTGGCCAAACCCCCAAACGGACTGCTGCAATGTTTCCAGTTCATCGAGATCAATCGCGGGCATAAACAGTGGGTAATTCAACGCGTGTTGTACCGGCGTAAAGCGCCTATGACGCACTGTGCCGACGTACAGCTGACTTTGGGTTGGGCTTGCCATATCATGCCGCTCCTTTGCGCTGCGCTTCAGATTGCGTTGCAGCAGAGATTGCTTTCACCACGTCGATCGCGCTGCGCACGCCGTCTTCGTGAAAACCGTTGTACCAATAGGCGCCGCAAAACCAAGCTTGATGTTGTCCTTGGATCTCTTCGCGACGTGTCTGGGCGGCAATCGACTGAGTGGTAAAGACCGGATGGTGATAGACAAAACGGCGCAGAATTTTGTCTTGTTGAATCGCTTCGCTGCGATTTAGCGTGACGCAAAACGTGTGCTCTGATTGGATATGCTGCAAAATGTTCATGTTGTAAGTCAGTGCAGGCAGGCGCTGCGCTTCTTCGGCATGACCATCTAAAAAATAGTTCCATGAGGCCCAAGCGGCTTTGCGTTTAGGCAATAACGATGTGTCAGAATGCAATACCACTTCATTGGCCTGGTAGGCCATATTAGACAAAATCTCTGTTTCCGCTGCGCTGGCATCCTGCAACATGTACAGCGCTTGATCGCTGTGACAGGCGAAAATCACTTGATCGAACCACTCCGTTTGCCCATTGACATGCAGTACCACCTTGTCCGCTTGACGTACCACTTTGCTGACTGGGCTATTTAAACGAATCTTATCGGCGAAACCTTGTGTCAGCGGAGGAATATACGCCTTGGAGCCCCCCTGAATCACATACCACTGTGGGCGGTTGGTGATGTCCAATAAGCCGTGATTGAGGAAAAAACGCAAGAAGAACGTCAGCGGAAACGCGCGCATATCAGCCAAGGTCGAAGACCAGATTGCCGCGCCCATAGGCAGAATATAGTTATCACTAAAGTAGTCACTGAAGCTATGTAACTGCAAAAACTCGCCGAGTGTCTGCACTTGCGCTGAGGAATCCTGCGCCGCCTGCTTGGCCAGACGGTTGAAGCGTAAGATTTCGCTGATAAAGCGATAAAACTGTGGCTTAAACCAATTGCGTTTTTGCGCAAACAGCGTGGTGGCGGTATGTCCGTTGTACTCCAGCCCATTGCTGTCGTTGCGCACACTGAAACTCATCTGCGTCGGCAAGCCTTGCACACCAATTTCGTCCATCATTTTCATGAAGTTGGGATAGGTGCGGTCGTTATAAACGATAAACCCAGTATCAATCGAGTAGTTCTGTCCGTCTTTTTCTATCTCCACCGTGGCGGTGTGACCACCGATATAATCGTTGGCTTCGAACAAAGTGACATCATGTTCTTTGTGCAGGTAGTAACCGCAGGTGAGGCCTGAAATGCCAGTGCCTATGATCGCAATCTTCATGCTTGATCCTTTTTGTTAAACAGCAGTTTTGACGTTAGCCACCTTTGCCATCGATAAGGCAAGCAAGCAATTAAGCGTAGGATGGTGGTAAAGCCCGCAGGGAAATAGAGGTACTCTTTACCCGCATTCAGTTGAGCTCGAATGGATTGTGACGCTTCATCGACCGATATCATCATCGGCATAGCAAAGGTGTTTTTATCGGTCAAAGGTGTTTGTACAAACCCAGGAAAAACCACCGAGACAGCGATACCTTTGGGTTGCAAATCCAGAGCTAAGCTTCTGGCAAAGTAGCTCACTGCAGCTTTCGACGCGCCATAAGCTTCTGCTCTTGGTAGCGCAAGCTCTGAGGCAATAGAGCCAACAATCACTAATCGATGCCCTGCTTGAAAGTGATGCTGGCAAGCCTCAATGCAGTTCACCACGCCCATCACGTTCACATTCATCACTCTTGCCACCAATTTGGCATCTACTACGCCATGGTCGAGGTATTCGCAATCACCAGCGTTGAAAATCCACATACTTGGGGTAAAAGGCAGAGCCGCCAAAGTCTCCTTCGTCTGCTCGTAGTCGGTGACGTCAAATTGCAAGCAGGAAATACGGGGGCTGTATGCCGCCAGCTCATTCAATGCCGCTTGGTTACGCCCACACGCAATCACATCAACGCCACTCGCCGCGTAATTTTGGGCAAGTTTTTTGCCGATGCCTGAAGTCGCGCCAGTAATGAAAACCGCTGTATTCATTGCCCTAGCCTCTTTTTAATCGCCTTAATCACACTGCCGAGCAGCGGTAGATGTTCATAAAGCATTTCGCCAAGATCAAAGTAGTCGCGGTGATAAATCACCTTACCCTCAGAAAAATGCAGATGAGAAACGCCCTGCACTTCAATCGCACAGCCTTTTTTGAGCTTGGGGTGTTGCAGTGTCATGGTCCAGGTAATAAAACCTCTGTCTTCCACCTGGCAGCGCTCATGAATAGAGAAATCACAGCGAATCACATTGCGATACAAAGCCTGAAAGTAATGGAAGAGATTGGAAAAACCTTCGAGACGATGCGCAGCATCTTCAAAAACCACGTCTTGGTGGTAAATCTGCTCAAGTAAAAACAGATTGTCCTTACTCAAGGTTTGATAACATTGCGCCACCCGTGATACATCCATTAACACCGCCTCCCAGATTAGTTGTACAACTTTTATCTACGTACAAGATAGAACAGCTTACCAAAGTTGTACAAGAATTATTTTGTATAAGTTTGTTGTGCGATTTGATACGCAAAAAAGACGGGTAGAGATCACTGAATACGAAAAAGGCTTGGTTTTTCAACCAAGCCTTGAGTAAGAGAAGATGCACTGGAGTTAGAACTGTCCACCACGCAGAGCAGAGATTCGTTTATCCAGTGGCGGGTGGCTCATCAGCAGTTCAGTCAGCGACTGTTTACCATTGATGCCAAACGCCATCATGGTGCCATCCAGTTTCGACTCTTGGCTGATCTTCAAACGCTCCAGCGCCGCAATCATTTTCTCTTTACCCACTAAGCGAGCCGCGCCTGCATCAGCGTGGAACTCACGGTGGCGGCTGTACCACATGGTGATAAAGCTAGCGAGGAAACCAAAGACCAACTCCAGAGCGATAGAGACACCAAAGTAGACCATCATATTGCTGCCTTCGCCCTCTTCATCGTCGTTTGAAGCCACTAGATTGGCAATAAATCGCGATAGGAAGATAACAAAGGTGTTCACTACGCCTTGCATTAACGTCATGGTCACCATATCGCCATTGGCAATATGGCTCACTTCATGGGCCAATACCGCTTCAGCTTCATCACGGGTCATGTTATGCAACAGCCCGGTTGAAACAGCCACCAGTGAATCATCACGTTTCGCCCCTGTGGCAAACGCATTGATGTCTGGTGAATCGTAGATGGCCACCGTCGGCATGCCAATGCCCGCCTGCTGCGCCTGACGGCTAACCGTTTGCAGCAACCAATGTTCGGTTTCGTTACGTGGGCTTTCAATCACCATGCCGCCAACAGAGCGCAATGCCATGCTCTTTGACATCATCAGCGAGATGAACGCACCACCAAAACCAAACACCGCCGCCATAACCAGTAACCCGGATAGGCTACCCGGTTTCATTCCGGTAACGGCGTAAACAATATTCAACACTAAGCTCAGTACCAATACGACAGCTAGGTTGGTGATTAAGAACAACATGACTCGCTTCATGACTTTTCTCCAGGGAAGCTTTTTACTTTAACGTCAGTGTGATCTGACTTCTTTGACTGATAGATATAGTCTAATTTTTTTAAAACAAGGTTAAGCGATAAATTGCAACATTTGTTTACTAATACATAGTGCGTGATGATGTGCAAAATAAGCAAAAATAATGCATAGTTATTTAAACGAAATCGTTAGACTTTGGTCTTATTGTGGTTCTCGTTGATCATGATAGATTCTCTAGCAGACAAAACAACGTCGATGAATTCTCGAAGTACAGCTAGGTAGGGAATTGAGATTGACGTCATCCATCAAACTAAGGGAATGATTATGGTAGAGTCAAACAACTATCAAATGGCGATTGATCTATTGTGCTGCCATCTGGGAATTTCTGAAGAGGAAGCGAAGCAGCAACTGGGCATTTCGACAGAACAGCAGGTTGCCAAGCAACTCTCTGATACTCAGCAAGCTCTTATGGGGCTGGTACAAGATAAATAAGTATTGAATACGCAGAAGGGCTACCAATGGGCGGCCCTTCTGCGTTGTTATCTGACAGATAAATGTAGTTCGTTATGCACTAAGCAATACTGTTACATCAATGTACTTACCCAAATCTTTTCGTTTTGCCTTGGGAATATAAGGAATTTCTCCGAGCTTAGGCACCGCTAACCGCGTTTCTAACATCTCAATGATGTCGGCATAGTGTTCGGTCCCCGGATTCACTCGATTAGCCACCCAGCCAATCAGATTCAAGCCATCGGATTTGATTACTTCTGCCGTCAACAAAGCGTGACTTAAACAACCCAACTTGATACCGACCACCAAAATAACGGCGAGTTGCTCTTGTTGCACCCAAGTAGACAAACTTTCTTCATCTGAGATGGGCACACGCCAACCGCCAGCGCCTTCGACTAACACCACATCGGCATTTTGCTTATGCTGCGCCAATTTGTTGCTTAGAAGGGCGTAGTCGATGGTGACCTGTTCATGTTTCGCCGCAATATGAGGAGAAGCGGGTAGTTCAAGCGCATACGGATTAACATCCTCATAGGCAACGTCAACCGTTGCAGCGGCTTGCAAATGCAGCGCATCGGAATTTCGCCAACCTTCTGCGGTTTTTTCACTGCCCGCAGCCACGGGCTTGTAACCGATCGTTTTTACCTCTCTCGCTGCCAACGCATGAAGAATGGCTTTTGAAGCCACGGTTTTGCCAACATCGGTATCCGTACCTGCAACAAAAAATGCCCTACTCATATCTCTATAACCCCTAAACAAACCTTATAACTGGCCGGTACATGCCCCAGATGGTTTTGAAATGTTTGATACTCGCGCTCAACCTGCGTCAATACCTTGCGGCTGGTTAAACCATGTGAACGACCACTTACGTGATTCGCCCCAATACCTTTGAGATCTCGCATCACGGCAAACGCTGATGGGTACCAAACTGTGATGTCGGTCAAGTCTAGATGATGGTTATGGCAATGAGATTGCGCTAACGCAATTTTTACCTGATTGGCAGAGATGAAATGGTTGACGTGTTGATATACATCAATTTTTTTCCACGCGGTTTTCAGCTCCAGCAGTGAACCATCCAGCAATGTGGAGAAAAACGCCGTGCCTTTTGGCTTGAGCACGCGTTTGATTTCTCTTAACGGATAGGCCAAATCCTGACACCACTGCAAAGCCAGGCTGCTAAAAACGTAATCAAATTCAGCGGCGTAAAAAGGCAAAGCTTCGGCATCAGCAACCTGATAGGTGACGCGCCAATCGCCACAACGTTTGCGAGCCGTTGCTAACATCTGTGACGAGAGATCAGCGCACACCACCGAAGCTCCCCTATCACGCAGCAACTCTGAGAAATAGCCAGTACCGCAGCCTAGATCTAAAACACGCCGCCCAGTGAGGTCTTCAGGCATTTTCTCTAGTAACCGGTGGCCAACATCACGCTGAAACGCTGCGTGTTGGTCGTAAGTTTTCGCAGCTTTACCAAACGCCAATGCAATCGCCTGTTTATCGCTATTGGCAGTGTCGGATAATAATACACTTTCTGCTTGCTTCAATTGCTCTCTCCCATCGCCTGCAGCAAACTGCGAGCCAGCACTCTAAGTTGCTCGGCACTGTGGTTAGCGGTGAGGGTAATTCTCAAACGCGAAGTTCCTTGCAAAACCGTTGGCGGACGAATCGCCGTCAGCCATAAGCCTTGCTGTCGACAGTGATCAGAGATAGCCATCGTGCGTTGTGCATCGCCTATAATCCAAGGTTTTATTGGTGTCGATGTATCCACGTAACCCGTCTCATTTTTCAGCAACAGAGCATACGTTTGTTGCAACTCATCTAACTTTTCTCTTCGCCAACGTTGCGTACGTATCATCTCAATCGCGTGTGTTAAGGCAAACGCCTGAGCGGGTGGAATCGCCGTCGAATAGACATGATGACGGGCAAATTGGGCCAGATAGTCGCCAGTGGATTGGTCGCATAAGATCGCCGCACCGGACAAGCCGAACGCTTTGCCAAAAGTGACCACCAAAAGCTCTGGTTTAATCGCAGCCAGATCGCAACTGCCCCGCCCCTCCTCACCAAGCACGCCAATGCCGTGCGCATCATCGATCGCCAGCCAAGCGTTTTTTTGCTTGGCGACCTGAGCGATGTTTGCCAACGGAGCGAGATCGCCATCCATACTGAAAACGCCCTCAGTAACCACAAGGCTGCGCCCTTTGGCATCCAGAAAAGTATCGAGATGATGAGTGTCGTTATGCTTCCACCGTTTCATCGTCGCGGGCGAAAGGTGGCCAGCTTCCTGCAAAGAGGCGTGATTAAGTTTATCTTGGTAAAGAAAATCGCCTTTTTCTAACAAACTGAACAACATGGCTTGATTGGCCGCAAAGCCCGAGCCAAACAAGATGGCCCGTTCAAAGCCTAACCAATCACATAAGGCTGCTTCGAGGTTGCTGTGCGCCGGGGAAAACCCCGTCACTATCGGCGACGCACCACTGCCACAGCCGTATAAACTCAGTCCTTGCTGCCATGCGCGTACTAGCGACTGGTCGTTTGCTAAGCCGAGATAATCATTGGCAGAGAAGTTGATATAGCGTTTGCCATCACATTCGAGCTCGGTTTGGTTGCCAGAGAAAATCACCTGAGTGCGCCGGCTCAAACCTTGCTGCGCTCTTTGCGAAAGCGCGCCTTCAATTCTGGACTTAAACGCTGGCGTCATAAAACAGGTCGTCTTTCGCCGGACGAGCAGCCACTCGTTCTACCACGCGATCAAGCAAGTCGTTTTCTTCAATTTCATCCGGT
Source organism: Vibrio navarrensis (assembly GCF_015767675.1). Taxonomy (NCBI): domain Bacteria; kingdom Pseudomonadati; phylum Pseudomonadota; class Gammaproteobacteria; order Vibrionales; family Vibrionaceae; genus Vibrio; species Vibrio navarrensis. The sequence continues at coordinate 2,269,572 of NZ_CP065217.1, forward strand.
TTTTGCGACACTTGCTGGCGGTTAATCCCCAGCTTGTTAAACAGCAACATGTCTTTGTCTTCGGATGGATTGGGAGTGGTCAAAAGTTTGCAACCGTAGAAAATGGAGTTGGCACCCGCCATAAAGCATAAGGTTTGCATCTGCTCATTCATATTTTCGCGGCCAGCAGAGAGACGTACCGCCGATTGCGGCATCATGATGCGGGCGATGGCAATTAAGCGAATAAAGTCAAAAGGATCGACATCTTCTGCGCTTTCCAGAGGCGTCCCTTTGACTTTGACCAGCATATTGATCGGCACACTTTCCGGATGCACTGGCAAGTTGGCTAATTCCACCAGCAATCCGGCGCGGTCATGGGCACTCTCACCCATGCCAATGATACCGCCAGAACAGATTTTCATTCCCGCGTCACGCACGTGAGAAAGTGTATCTAGGCGATCTTGATAGGTGCGAGTGGTGATGATGTTGCCGTAAAACTCTGGCGAGGTATCAAGGTTATGGTTGTAATAATCAAGGCCCGCTTCGGCAAGCTGATTCGCTTGTTCGGGCGTGAGCATGCCCAGCGTCATACAGGTTTCTAGCCCCATCCCTTTAACGCCTTGGATCATCTCTTTGAGCAGCGGCATATCACGCTCTTTCGGATTTTTCCACGCAGCACCCATACAAAAACGCGTAGAACCTGCGTTTTTCGCTTTCTGCGCGGCATCCAGCACCCGTTCGACTTCCATTAAACGCTCTTTCTCAACGTCAGTTTGATAACGGGCACTCTGTGGACAATACTTGCAATCTTCAGGGCAAGCGCCGGTTTTAATCGACAGCAAAGTGCTGACTTGCACTTGGTTGGCGGGATGGTAATGACGGTGAACTTGCTGCGCTGCAAAAAGCAAATCCATAAAAGGCTTATCCATTAGCTCACGCACTTGCGCATGAGTCCAGTTGTGACGTACTTCCACGTGTATTCCTTGCGTAACTTTTTGTTAAGTCGTTTTCGTTTTGTTGACAGTCTACTGAGTCCCGATAAACTGTCAACGAAATCAAACACAACAAAGTTTACATTGGGTTACTTTGTAAGCATTAAGTTATTGGGACAACACATGGATTTAGCCTTCGACCGCCGCCACATCTGGCATCCTTACACTTCAACCTTAACACCTCTGACCTGCTATCCGGTCAGTGCCGCGCAAGGTGTGACACTGCAGTTAGAGGACGGTCGAACGCTGGTTGACGGCATGTCCTCATGGTGGTCAACCATTCATGGCTATAACCATCCACACCTGAACGCTGCGGCGCACGCTCAGATTGATCGAGTTTCCCATGTCATGTTTGGTGGCATCACGCACCAACCCGCCATTAATCTATGCAAGAAACTGCTGTCACTCGCACCGAGCAACCTTGAGCACGTCTTCTTAGCCGATTCGGGATCAGTGGCTGTGGAAGTGAGTTTGAAAATGGCGTTGCAATATTGGCACGCCAAAGGCGAGTCTCGCCCTAAGTTCCTCACGTTACGCCACGGCTATCACGGTGACACGTTCGCCGCAATGTCGGTCACCGACCCTAACAACTCCATGCACTCTTTATACAAAGGTTTTTTACCAGAGCACATTTTCGCTGATTCACCTACTGTCGGTTTTTGGGATGAGTGGAACCCAGACGATTTAGCCGATTTCACACAGCAAATCGACCAGCACCATGCTCAGGTAGCGGCGGTGATCTTAGAGCCTATCGTCCAAGGTGCGGGCGGCATGCGTATCTATCATCCTGAGTTTTTAAAAGGCGTCCGATCGGCTTGTGACCAATATGGCCTGCTGCTGATTGCCGATGAAATCGCCACGGGTTTTGGCCGCACGGGCAAACTGTTTGCTTGCGAACACGCGGATATTCAACCAGACATTTTGTGCGTAGGAAAAGCGTTGACGGGCGGCTATATGACGCTGTCCGCTACCTTGACCAGCAAACAGGTCGCCGACACCGTGTGCAGCGGGGAAGCTGGCTGCTTTATGCATGGGCCGACATTCATGGGCAATCCCCTCGCCTGCGCGGTTGCAACGGCGAGTTTAGAGCTAATCGAACAAGGAGATTGGCAGAAGCAAACGAGTGAGATTGAACGGCTGTTTTCTCAATTACTGCCATCACTGCAAGCCTACCCAATCGTCAAAGAGACGCGCTGGCTAGGCGCGATTGGCGTAGTTGAAACTCATCGTCCAGTCAATATGGAAGTGGTCCAAGCTCTGTTTGTCGAGCTCGGCGTGTGGATTCGTCCATTTGGCAAACTGATCTATATCATGCCGCCCTTTATCAGTGAGCGAGAGCATATTGAACAATTGGTCAACGCCATCGAGAGCGCGTTACAAAGGGAAGAGTGTTTTTTGATATAAAAAACCCAGCGCAGAGGCTGGGTTTGATATTTATTTGATCAAATTAACCGATGTGCGTTGCGCCGCCCATGTATTTCTGCAGCACTGTAGGGATAGCAATACGGCCGTCTGCTTCTTGGTTGTTTTCAAGAATCGCAACCATAGTACGACCAACGGCCAAACCAGAGCCGTTTAGAGTATGCACCAGCTCTGGTTTCTTCTCTGCTTTACGACGGAAGCGTGCTTGCATGCGACGAGCTTGGAAATCCCACATGTTTGAGCATGAAGAGATTTCACGGTAGGTATTTTGCGCAGGCACCCACACTTCTAAGTCGTAAGTCTTGTGAGAACCGAAACCCATGTCGCCAGTACAAAGTAGCACTTTACGGTAAGGTAGCTCGAGCAGCTGCAGTACTTTTTCTGCATGACCAGTCAGCTCTTCCAAGGCGCTCATTGAGTCTTCAGGTTTGGTGATTTGAACCAGTTCCACTTTGTCGAACTGATGCATACGGATCAAACCGCGCGTATCACGGCCGTAAGAGCCCGCTTCAGAGCGGAAACACGGCGTATGTGCCGTCATCTTGATTGGCAGATCCGCTTCGTCCGTGATGGTATCACGCACTAAGTTAGTCACAGGAACTTCGGCCGTTGGAATAAGAGAAAGCTTGCGCGGCTCTTCGTCACTGGCTTTTTCCGTCAACGGCTCAGTATGGAACAGATCCTTACCAAATTTAGGCAGTTGACCTGTGCCGAATAGGCTGTCTGCGTTAACTAGGTAAGGCACGTACATTTCTGTATAGCCATGCTCTTCTGTGTGCAGATCCAGCATAAACTGAGCGATTGCACGGTGCAGACGGGCAAACTGACCTTTCATTACGATAAAGCGTGCGCCCGTGATTTTTACTGCGCTTGCGAAGTCTAAACCACCGCCCATTTCGCCTAGGTCAACGTGATCTTTCACTGCGAAGTCGTAAGTTTTCGGCTCACCCCAGCGAGAGATTTCTAGGTTGTCGTTTTCATCTTTGCCATCTGGTACTTCATCGGCTGGCAGGTTTGGAACAGAAAGCGTGATCTCTTCCAGTTTTGCCATCAACGCGTCAAGTTCGACTTTCTTCGCATCCAGATCAGAACCTAGAGAACCGATTTGCTGCTTAACCGCTTCTGCGCCTTCTTTGTCGCCAGCGGCCATAAGCTGACCAATTTGCTTGGAGATGGAGTTACGCGTGGATTGTAAATTTTCAACTTCTACTTGAATGGACTTACGTTGTTCTTCAAGTTCACGAATAGTCTCTACGTCCAGCTTAAAGCCACGACGCGCCAGTTTAGCAGCTGTTTCATCCAGCTCTGTACGAAGTAATTTAGAATCCAGCATTGTTAATCCTATGCTTTTTGTTGTGAAATGACGTGCTCAATCCAGACGAACACGTTGAAAAAATTAACCAAATAAATGTATCCAAAAACGCCTACTTTTCATAGCGCTTTTGTGGGCTATTTGCGTCTAAATTAGCCAGGTAATCTAACTTTTCCGCGATTTTGCCCTCTAAACCGCGGTTTGTTGGCTGATAGTACTTACGTGATGCCATTTCTAATGGAAGATAGCATTCTCCCGCAGCGTAAGCCCCGGGCTCATCGTGTGCGTAGCGATAGCCTTCACCGTAGCCGAGATCTTTCATCAGTCCGGTTGGCGCGTTGCGCAAATGGAATGGCACCTCATATTCGGGCAAGTTGTGGGCATCGGCCAGCGCTTGTTTCCACGCGGTATACACGGCATTGCTTTTCGGCGCGCAGGCTAAGTAGACGATCGCCTGTGCAACAGCGCGTTCACCTTCTGCCGGACCTACGCGGGTGAAACAATCCCACGCGGCGAGCGCCACTTGCATCGCTCTCGGATCCGCATTACCAACGTCTTCAGACGCAATCGCCAGCAGACGGCGGGCGATGTAGAGTGGATCACAACCTGCGGCAATCATTCGCGCAGCCCAATACAAGGCCGCATCGGGATTCGATCCGCGAATCGACTTATGCAGCGCGGAGATCAGGTCGTACCAAATATCGCCTTTGTTATCAAAGCGGGAGACTTTTTCTCCCGCCACTTCCGCCAACAGCGCCAAGGTGATCTGCTTTTCGCCTTGCGCGTTTTCTTCGGCCATGTCGTAGAGCAGTTCCAGATAGTTGAGTGACATTCTCGCGTCACCATTCACCAACTCAGCGAGGCGACTTAGGACGTTGTCGGCAAAATGCGCAGAAATATTACCCAACCCGCGCGACTTGTCTTCTATCGCTTGACGCAGCGCAAGCAAGATTTCATCGCGACTAAGTGACGTGAGCTTGTAAACTCGCGCTCGCGACAGTAATGCGTTGTTAAGTTCAAAAGAAGGGTTTTCTGTGGTCGCACCAATAAACGTCACCGTGCCATCTTCAATGTGGGGCAAAAAGGCATCCTGCTGAGATTTATTAAAGCGGTGCACCTCATCGACAAACAAAATGGTTCGTCGCCCAGCAAGTTTGTTTTCACGCGCTTTTTCAATCGCCGCACGGATCTCTTTGACCCCCGATGTCACCGCAGAAACGCGCTCAACTTCCGCATTGGCGTAGTTTGCGGCCACTTCAGCCAAGGTGGTTTTACCCGTGCCGGGTGGGCCCCAAAGAATCATCGAGTGCAAATGGCCGGCTTCCAAAGCTCGGCGCAGCGGCTTTCCCGGCCCAAGAATATGTTGCTGACCGATATACTGTTCTACCGTTTCTGGCCTCATACGAGCAGCAAGGGGACGAAAATCCTCGTCCCCTGAAAAATCTAACGTGTAATTGGTCACGAGCGATTAATTCCTTTGATCATCCACTTCCACTCCCTCTGGAATGGCGAAGGTAAATCTGTCTGCATTCGGTTTGCCCAGCTTCACTTGGCTGAACTTGAACAGCCCTTTTTGGCCATCTTGTTCAATCACATTAAAGCCATTGACGATGCCTTTGGCATCGATATCGATTTGAAACTGGCCTTGGGTCGAATCGACTGCTTTCGGGCTTAAGGTAAAGACATTGCCTTGTTGCTCAACGCGATAATTCTGCCAATCACTGGCTCGATTGCGTGTGAGTAGAACAAAGGGGGTTTGCTCCGTCGCTTGCTCTTGCCAGTAAATGCTGACCTGTTCAATAAAAGGGCTGTAGTACCAGAGGGTTTTGCCATCGGAAACTAACAGGTTTTCATCCGGGAAAGTGGTGTTCCAGCGAAACAGACTCGGACGAGCAATTTCAACGGTTCCTTCCCCTTCCATAATGGTTTCCCCTTCGGGGCTGAGGACCGTTTGGGAAAATTGGGCGCTAAAGCCATCGTTGATCGCCAAGCGGTTGCTGAGCTCCTCCTGTGGGGAAGCCATTACCGACGCGGTTAGAAACATCAACGTAAACCATTTCTTCATTTTTCTACCTTTCTACAACTTGTGGCGAGAAAACTCGTGTTATTGGACGGCGATTCAATCCGTAAGTTCACTAATCTCTGGGTGGCGCGGGAGCTAGGACTTCTCGATTGCCGTTATGGCCCGGCGCGCTGACAATGCCCTGCGCTTCGAGTTGCTCTACGATCCGTGCTGCTCGGTTATAACCAATTTTAAAGCGACGTTGAACGCCAGACACAGAGCCACGACGCGATTGAACCACGTGCTCTACGACTTGATCGAATAGAGGGTCCAATTCATCGTCGCTTTCCATCTGTTCACCCGGCAACAGCGCTTCGGGGCCTTGATCGCCGCTGACAATCTCTTCGATATAATTGGGTTTACCACGCGCTTTCCAATTATTTACCACGGCATGCACATCGTCATCGGAAGCAAACGCACCATGAACGCGAATAGTGTGACTTGAACCGGGAGGCAAATAGAGCATATCGCCCATTCCCAGTAGCGATTCCGCGCCGCCTTGGTCCAAAATGGTCCGTGAGTCCGTTTTGGTTGACACGGTAAACGCCACACGCGTTGGAATGTTTGCTTTGATCAAACCAGTGATCACGTCAACTGACGGGCGTTGGGTCGCGAGGATCAAGTGAATACCCGCCGCGCGAGCCTTTTGCGCCAAACGTGCGATCAACTCTTCCACTTTTTTACCCACCACCATTATCAGGTCGGCAAACTCGTCGACGACCACGACAATGTAGGGCAGTTTTTCCAGTAATGGCGGTTCCGTGTCCATGCTGTCGCCGTCTTGCCACAGCGGATCGTGAATCGGATGACCCGCTTCTGTGGCCATTTTCAGCTTTTCATTAAAGCCTTTAATGTTACGGACACCCATCACCGACATCAGTTTATAGCGACGCTCCATCTCACCCACACACCAGCGTAGCGCGTTAGAAGCATCCTTCATGTCGGTAACCACTTCGGCCAACAGATGCGGAATGCCTTCGTAGACAGACAACTCAAGCATTTTCGGGTCGATCATGATAAAGCGCACCTCTTCCGGGCTGGCTTTATACAGCATGCTCAGGATCATCACGTTGACCCCGACAGATTTACCAGAACCTGTCGTGCCCGCCACCAGCACATGCGGCATTTTCGCCAAATCCGCCACCAGAGCTTCGCCCGCAATATCTTGCCCCAGAACCACGGTCGTCGGTGAAGTTGCCTGCTCAAACTGAGGGCTCGCAATCACATCAGAGAGATAGACGGTCTGGCGGCTCATGTTGGGCAGTTCGAGACCGACATACGGCTTGCCGGGGATCACCTCGACAACACGCACCGCCATAGCAGACAGCGAGCGCGCCAAGTCCATCGACAGGCTGGAAATGCGGCTAACCTTCACCCCTGGTGCCAAATCCAACTCAAAGCGCGTAATCACAGGGCCAGGGAAAATCCCCACAACGCGCGCTTTAATCTTGTAATCGGCCAGTTTTGACTCCACCAAACGTGCAATGTGCTCCAGCGCTTCTTTATCGATGAAATTTTCTCGCTTTTCTGGATGATAAAGCAGCTCTAACGTCGGCAACGGCTCTTGTGGTACAGGCAGGTTCTGCTCTTTTTTCATTAAGAACGGATTGTTTGCCCCTGCCATGTTTTGCTGAGCTTGGCTGACCATATTCTGAAAAGCGGTGACATCTTCATCGACTTGAGGCTCTTCTTCACTCTCCTCATTTTCATAAGGTGCGGATGTCTCTGTTTCTGACAAAGACCACGACTGCTGCCCAAATGGAGTTTGCGCTTGATACTCTTCTGGCTCTTGCATCCAAGGCGGTGAATCGAGTTCGTCTTCCAAGCTCGACATTACTGGCTCACGTCGATGTGGCTCAACCACTTCATCCCCAATCTTATCCAGCTCGGAGGCCGAAATGACAGGCTCAAACGATGGCTCATCTTGAGACCATGGCAGCTCTGCGCTCTCTGGCGCTGATTCTGCTGGCGACCTTGCCGTGTAAGATGTCACCGTCACAGGCTCTGAATACGAGGGCAATTCGGCTGGCATGTCATCGGCAAACATCGCCTCTTGCTCCAACTCCTCAATCGTCGCTGTCAGCTTTTGACTGCGCGTTTCTTGCGGAATTTCTGCGGCGATGTCTGCATGATAATTTGCCTGAGAAGGCATATGGATGGGATAGTCAGTTTGCGGCGAAGCGGCCATCGCTGGCTCTTCAAGGTATTCTTCGTCATGGTGCTGCGGCAAGTCTTGCGTTTTCTCGCTCACATTGGGCGTGTCTAACGACTCACGTTCTAAGCTGATGTTTTGTAGCTGAGGCTCTAATGTCTCCCCCGCGTCACCACGCACTTTGTTGACTAGCCAAACAAACAACCCAATGGCCAGATTACCGAGCGATTCAACAATGGCCAACCAAGAAATCCCGGTCAGCAAGGTAAAGCCCGCCCCCCATAAAAAGAGCAGCACTAACGTGGTGCCTAATAAATTGAGTACAGGTAAGGCCAAGTTAGTCAAGACATCGCCAATCACGCCACCAGAGGAGAAATACCAAATATCATCGAAATTGATGTCTGCCAAACCACAGCTGGTCAGAATTAGGATCACGAGGCCAAGTAGACGCGTCCCCCACAGCATCAAGTCGATGTGTTCGTCTTCATCTCGTTTGCGGAAAAACACCCACGCGGCGATGGTAAGTAACAAAGGAAGTGGGTAGGCTAACAAGCCAAAAGCGAAAAAGAGGGTATCGGCGATCCAAGCGCCTAAAATGCCACCGGCATTGCTAATTCCCCCACCCCATGCCGTTTGCGACCAAGAAGGATCGGCTGGGCTGAAAGTGATGAGTGCTGTCGCCAGCAAAACAGAGCTGAGCACACCGAGGATCAGACCGCACTCTTTCAGACGTTGAAAACCGTTCAGACGGGAAGACTGAGGCTCTTCGCTTGTTTTTATAATCGTTTCGACTTTCTTCGCGTTCTCTTTGAACATAAATCAACTTGAATCATTATTAATCTGAAACACTCCGAGCGGCCAAAGCCGCTCGGATTAATAAGTTGATTTAACCACATCGAAAGGAAAAACCCAACGTCTCGTCTGCGAAAGCAGGCATATAACCTGCTTTCCTTACAAGAATTTAACGGGTTTTAATCACCAGTTGATTGCTTTGCTTCACTTCTTCCATAACCACGTAGGTTCGCGTGTCGTTCACACCCGGTAGACGCAAAAGCGTGTCACCCAACAATTTACGGTATGCCCCCATGTCAGATACACGGGTTTTCAGCAAATAGTCGAAGTCACCAGAAACCAGATGACACTCTTGGATATCATCGAGCTTTTGCACTGCGGTGTTGAATTGCTCAAACACATCCGGTGCACCACGGTTTAACGTAATCTCAACAAATACCAATAGAGAAGCGTCAAGATACTGAGGGTTCAACAACGCGGTATAACCCGTGATGTAACCTTGACGTTCGAGACGGCGCACACGCTCCAAACACGGCGTTGGCGAGAGGCCTACGCGTTTTGAGAGTTCTACGTTTGAAATTCGACCATCTTTTTGCAACTCATTCAGAATGTTGCGGTCGATACGGTCTAGATCCTTGGACGGCTTTTTGTAGTTGTCTGCCATTTTTTATTCCACCTTATTACTTCCTTGCAAAAAAATATACTACAACTTTTTAATATTCAGTATCAAATTTTATTTAAACCCATCTATACTAGGCGTTAATTCGACAATACTACCCTACACATAGTCAATACAACCATAATAACTTAAGGAGTCAGGATGATTATTGGCGTTCCAAAGGAAATCAAGAACCATGAATACCGTGTTGGCATGATCCCAGCCAGCGTGAGAGAAGTGATCTCTCATGGTCACCAAGTGTTTGTTGAAACTAATGCCGGCGCAGGCATCGGTTTTTCAGACGATGACTATATTGCTGCAGGCGCATCCATTCTTCCTACTGCTGCTGACGTGTTTGCGAAAGCAGAAATGATTGTAAAGGTTAAAGAACCTCAAGCTGTCGAACGAGCAATGCTTCGTGAAGGGCAAATTTTATTTACCTATTTACACTTAGCCCCAGATTTTCCACAAACTGAAGAGCTAATCAAGAGCAAAGCTGTCTGCATAGCCTATGAGACTGTAACAGATCATATGGGTCGCTTGCCACTACTCGCACCGATGTCTGAAGTTGCTGGTCGCATGTCTATCCAAGCTGGCGCACAGACTCTTGAGAAGTCTCACGGCGGTCGTGGTCTTCTTCTGGGCGGTGTACCTGGCGTTGAACCAGCAAAAGTCGTTGTTATCGGCGGCGGCGTTGTGGGCGCGAACGCAGCGCGCATGGCGGTTGGTCTACGTGCGGATGTCACTATCCTTGACCGTAGCGTAGACACGCTTCGTAAACTGGACGAAGAATTCCAAGGCCGCGCTAAAGTGGTTTATTCTACAGAAGATGCGATCGAGAAGCACGTTCTAGAAGCGGATCTTGTTATCGGTGCCGTATTAATTCCGGGTGCAGCAGCGCCAAAACTGGTAACTAAAGAGCACATTGCGAAAATGAAGCCAGGCTCGGCCGTAGTTGACGTGGCAATTGACCAAGGCGGCTGCTTTGAAACGTCTCACGCGACCACTCACGCAGAACCTACCTACATCGTTGATGACGTGGTTCACTACTGCGTGGCCAACATGCCAGGTGCAGTTGCACGTACGTCCACTTTCGCATTAAACAATGCCACTCTCCCTTATATCGTGAAACTGGCTAATCTGGGTTACCAGCGTGCGCTGACTGACGACAAAGGCTTCTTAAAAGGCTTGAACGTCATTCACGGCAAAGTCACTTGCAAAGAAGTTGCAGACAACTTCAACCTTGAGTACATCGCACCAGCTGACGCTATTGCTATGTTCAACTAAGGTTACTCTGCTAGTCGAACACTCGGCTAAAGACGCAAAAAGCTCGCCATTGATGCGAGCTTTTTTATTCCTTTATTCATATAAATTATGAAAAAACGATCTATCAAAAATCAATTTCACAGCAATGTCACTTGGTAGATGCCATTTTTCGCGCTTGGATCAGCAGATTCCTTGGTGTAACGATTCGATCGCAAAATGTGAACAGATCCACATGATAACCATGCTGCTGCAAAAACAGCACTCGGTCATAGACTAGCCACATTTCCAACGGACGCTGAAAAATTTGCTGCACTAAGCTCAATCGCTCCATACGCCAGAAGCGCTCTTCACCCAATGTCTCAAAGCGGGCATAGTCGACCTTAGGCAAACATAACGACTTTTGCCTCGCAGCCCAGTGGCAAAATGCTGCAAAACCTGCATTTAACTGTGATTTTTTAATACTGGGCACAGGCACGTACTCTTCCAACTGCAACTGCTCTCGGCATATCAGATCAAAAGCAAGTCGATAAATCATTTCCTGCTCACGTTGGCGTTTGACGCGCTCACCACCGGTAACGGTTTGTTGCAGAGGAATGCGTAGCTCTTTTTTACTCAGCTTCAGTTTGGATTGCTGCGCGGGTATCGATAACGCTTGATAAGCTTCATCCTGAATTAAATGATAACAGCAGGGCGCAATGCTCATTGCAGCAACATTAGCGCTCGTACCGTTCTGTATCAGGCGGACATGAAGATCACCGCACGCGTGAAGCGCAACCGCGTGTTGATTGGGGTGAAAAAACCGCTTAGATCGCTCATCAAACGCATCGCCTTGGACAAACGACATCGCCAAATTGAGCTCGTCCGCCGCTTTCTGGCCCTCTTCACACAAAGCATGCTGATATTCGAAACTGGTAACAGGCTGCTGACTTTCGCCCGCCAACACGCGTCCGAGGTACCCTTTTCCCGCACACCATTCTAACCACGAATCACCAACGTGGTGATCCAGACAAACGGCTCCCATCGCGCTAATTTGCTGCAGTTTTCGACCTGGAATACCGTTACTGATCATGGGTGATAGGCTGATTTGTGTTTCAGCGAGCGAAGCAACATCCGCCATATCCTTGACAATAGATAAACTCGGGAAGAAAGGCTTTAGCTGCTCCTCCAGTATATCTGGCTGTGTTTTAAGTTGTGCGATTTGCTGATGGCTCAATAAAGACAACCAACTGCAAAGTTCAGGATGGGAAGCTTGCCAAGGCAGAGTGCTGGCTAAGCTGCGGTGAAATGGTTCGAAGCGCCAGAAATCTTGGTTTTCTAGCAACCAGTCGTTTATGAAATGAAATTGAGCCTGCATACTTCCCCCAAAACAAGCGAGTATTTTGGAGGAAGTCGATACGATTGGAAAGCGCTTAGCGTACTGGGAGGACGATATCTTTAAACATCTCTTCAATTTCCGCGTTCGATTTGAGCGAGATCGCCTGCTCAACCACAGGGCGAGTCAGATGCGGTGCAAAACGTTCCATAAAATCGTACATATAAGAGCGCAAGAAAGTCCCTCGACGAAAACCGATACTGGTGGTGCTGGCACCAAACAGGTGGCTGGCATCAATCGAGACCAAATCTTTATCCTGCTCTTTATCGACTGCCATACTGGCAATGACACCAACGCCAATGCCCATACGCACGTAAGTTTTGATCACATCAGCATCCGTCGCGGTAAAGACGACTTTCGGAGTGAGGCCGACACGATTAAACGCCGTATCTAACTCAGAGCGCCCTGTGAAACCAAATACGTACGTCACCAATGGGTAAGTCGCTAAGTCTTGAATAGTCACCTTCTCTTTGCGCGCCAGCGGATGATCTTTCGGCACAACAATTGAGCGATTCCAATGGTAACAAGGCAGCATAACGGCATCTTGATAGAGGTGTAGTGCTTCTGTCGCAATAGCGAAGTTGGCCGTGCCTTTGGCGATCGCCTCTGACATTTGGCTTGGCGTACCTTGATGCATATGCAGGGATACTTTCGGATAGCGAGCGGTAAAGCCTTTAATCACATCCGGTAACGCATAGCGGGCCTGAGTGTGGGTCGTTGAGATGTTCAGTGTGCCCATTTCCGGGTGAGTGTGCTCACCAGCCACGGCTTTGATACTTTCTACTCGCGCGAGAATTTCTTGGGAAATCCGCACGATGTCCTCACCCGCTCGAGTCACTTGAGTAAGATGTTTCCCACTTCGCTCAAAGATTTGGATACCCAGCTCATCTTCCAGCAATCGCACTTGCTTACTGATACCCGGCTGCGAGGTATACAGACTCTCTGCTGTCGCAGACACATTGAGATTGTGGTTCACAACCTCAACAATGTATTTCAGTTGTTGCAGTTTCATAGTCGCCTCGTAGTCCGTTACTCATAACTAAACTTCATCCACATGAGTAAAAACCATGCATTTTAGGTTCTCAAATATAATAATAAGTTATAACGTGGATAACGTATAAAGAACAGCGAAATTACAAACTTTCTATCCCCTCACAGCTCAGGATGCGACCAGACGACTATTTTGCAATCCACGCCTCATTCTTTACTTCGATTCGTAAGTTTTGATTACTAATCTTTTTCAGAACAGCAATAATCACTAAGAATATGATTAATAGGTGCATGAATGCCTTGTGTTCGTGTATCCTTACTTGTTAGCCGTCAATAATAAAAGCAGACACACACAGATATGAATATTGGTTTAATTATCGCTTTGGTCGCCGTATTACTGGTTCTGGTTCTTGGTTACAACATCATGCTTCAGTACAAGGTCAAAGTGGAAACCGCGAAACGACAGGAATCCGCCCGCTATGTCGCTGTCATAGATGCCACTGAAGAGCTGATTGGCCATGCGCACCATATTCCTTTTAGTAAGGAATTGCTTGTCTGCCTAAACAATCGCATCTTGGATGCGCTGGAAAATATGTCGGCGTTAGATCCTAAGAGCAAACAGCTCGCACAGCGAGTTGAAGGCATGAAGCAGCAGATTGAACATCTGAAGAACAACTATCAAGGCGGTGAAAGCACCGCGTTTAAAGTGCCCACCAGCGACAAGCAAGCCATTGTGATGCTCAAATTGGTTAAGCGCTTACGTGACACCATACGAAATGAACACAACAAAGGCCGTTTTGAAACCCAAGCCTATGTAGAAGAAAACGCTCGTTTGGAAACCATGCAGATCCGCATTAACATCGAAAACGTGATTAAACGTGCCAATGACTCGATTGCTCGTGGGCAAGCTGGTACCGCGGTGCAACTTCTGCGTAAAGGCATTGACGTCCTTAGCACCAAAAACGACGCCTACTCCATCCAAGCCAAAGAGAAGCTTGATATGATGCTCAGTGAGCTCGATAAACGTCGTTCCGACAAGCACGCTGAAGAGTTGCAGCAGATGGAAGATAAAGAGCGCAATAACGATATGGATGCACTCTTCGGTGACAAGAAAAAGTGGTAGAATCCGCTTCCAGGTTTCCAATCAACAAGGTCGCCATTGGCGGCCTTTTTACTTTGTTAGAACAGAACTATGATCAGTCTCAATGCCTATCAGGAGCTACTCGCGCCTATCCACGCTTTTTTGCACTGTGAAACACCGGATGAATGGGTTGAGCAAGCCAAAAAGCCAGAAAATCTAGCTACTATTTTGCTCGATCACTTACTGTGTGAGTTGAAAGCGGGCCAGTCTGCCATGTATCTTATCCGCAAATACGCGGTTGATAAAGAAAGCGCACACACACTGTTGGATTGGTTTAAACCCTATGAAGATTTTGCTTATCGGGGGATTGGCTCGATTGAAACACTCAAGGGAAAGAGCAATATTTCTAAAGCGATTATAGCCAAATCGAACTCACCATACAGCCAAGATCTGATAGATAAGATGGTGTTGCTTATCAAAGAAGAGCTGCATCACTTTTATCAGGTACTGGAAATCATGCAAAGCCGTGGGATTGAATATCAAAGCATTCCGGCCAGCCGCTATGCAAAGGGCCTACTCTCGCACATGAAGACTCACGAACCTGAAACACTGATTGATAAGTTGATCATCGGTGGCTATATCGAGGCCCGCTCTTGTGAACGCTTCGCCAAACTGGCTCCGCACATGGATGATGAAATCGCGAAATTTTACATCTCTTTGCTGCGCTCAGAAGCCAGGCATTACCAAGATTATCTCTCGTTAGCCGAGCAAATCGCAGGAAAAGATATCAGCGCAAGAATCACCTATTTTGGCAAAATCGAAGCGCAACTTATCTCTTCGCCAGACGATGACTTTAAGTTTCATAGTGGTGTGCCAGCCTTGCGTTAGTGCAACGTAGAACGGTTCTTTGTGCAAAGAAAAGGCCTGCACATGTGCAGGCCTTGCTCTAGTGATATTTACAATTAACTATTCGAAGTCGCTCGAATTTGGCAGTCTATCTAGTAGCTCATAATACTTACCAGCCACCGTACCAATATCACCTTTTAGGTAAGCTTGGATTAAGTTTAGGTCTTTTGACCATAGATCTTTATCCGCCGATTCTGCCGCTGTATAACCTGCGTATACGTTATCGACAGCAAACATCATGTCATCACCGTAGTTATTCGCTATCAGAAGAAAAGCGTCGTAATATGCAGCGTAAACGTCGTCAACACTGTGTGCTTTGCCTCCTTTATAGCTAAGTGTTGATGCAACATTATCATACACAATATCGCCAGCCGTTATATTGGCGGTAACGAAGCTATTAAATGAAGTAGAAATAAGTTCTACATCTGCTGCGATATCTGCATCGATAGCAACTTTCATTGCGTTTACCATAGGTGCGTCAAACAATAGAACCGCATCATGGTACGCAGGTTTAATATCCGTACGGAATACTCCCCATGCCTTATCGATGTTGGATGCAATGGTTGCTAAAACAGCAGCATCGTAACCGTCCAAGTATGTTTTCAAATCGTAACCATCTGAAGTAACGAGTTGGTTTGCATAACTGTAAGCCAGCTTATTAGATTTTGTTGCTACAAACTTCTTGCCCTCAATAACAAACTCAACTTTGTCACCAGCAATAATGCCATAGCGATCTTGCTGTTTAGTGAACGAATCAAACTGGGCTTTACCACGTGCTTTCACTTTAAAATCGTTCGATTGCATCTGACTTACACCCATATTGAGAATAACGTCAGCAATACGCTCTCGACTGCGATTAGATATTCCAAAGAACGTCTTAATACCGCGTGGCATTGGAGATAGTGACTCCATTTGTTCTGTCAGATGAATATTGACATTAACACCCTTCAGATTCGTATAAGCGTTACCTGCTTTATCCACAAGTTCTACTGGCTTATTCAATGACTTACCAGCCACAATATTCGCCATAATGTTTTCGTATTCCGCTTGAACACCAGGTATATCTAGCAACGATGCGAAACTGACTTCATCGGTATAGCGATTTGAGTAGCGACGTGCCAAGAAGTAGCTTGCCAATCCTTTATCTGGCCAGTTGCCTAGCACAGAAACCGCGTTCGACCATGGATAATCTGGATCAATGGTACCAATTGACGTTAAGAAACGACCATCTTTCGTTTCTGCGACCGCTTTATATCCAGTGTCTGCATCCTCAATAAACTCCGCAGCTAGCTTATCAAAACAGTTTGCTGCCGCTAAATCGTAATCAGCAGGAATAAGATGTGAATTGTTGTCCAACAATTTGCCCAATGAGACTATTTTTTGCGTACCAGAAGCATTTTCGATCACACACTGATGCTCTGGTGTACGAAGTACATCAAGGAAGAATGCGGCCGCTTTTTGAGCACCATACGCATAATCACAGAACCAAGTATTCGTTGCTCTGCCATCCACACAGTAAGTAGGATTTGAAGCTAAGCGTAGCAAGAAATCTCCTGGTTTATCAGTACTCGCGCTGTAACCTAGATTCGTGTAGATATTATCTATACGTTCTAGATCCTCCATTTTATCTCGAATTGACGACATTTCTGAATAACGACGAACAATGTAGTTTGGATAGTCTGATGAATATAATCCCGTCGTACTGTATACAGCCAGATTACGACGATCATAACTATCTAAATAGTTTTGCCACTCGTAAGAAACAATCTCATCTAGCGTTGTTCCTTCGTCAAAACGGTTACAATCACTGTTCAAAGAGACATTTCCGTCTGTACAGAAATCGTATTTTTTACGCTCAATCTCGTTGGCTTTATCTAAGTAATAAAGTACGCCATAGCGTGTTTTTGCGTAATCATCGACATTGCCGCTCAACGCAGCAGAATCGAAGCGACTAAAGTCACAGTTGTACAGTGATTTACCGTCGTTTTCCCCAGATAGTTTTTCTACTTCTGAGCAGACCATCAGCGACTCGTTGGCTGGATTGCTACCAAATTTATAAGCAAAGCTCTCTTCATAGGCTTTCTTAGCAGCAAGATAGGCACTATAAGCTGCTTTTTCTTCTTCAGAAGCATCTGCACTAGGCTCGACCAACGGTTCTGGTTTTGCAACAGAAGCATCTTGGATAGTTTCTACTTTTCGACCATAGCCAAACTTAAAGGCCGCAATGTCATATAACCCCCATGTTGGTGTCTCATCCAACATGCTTGGTGCATAATCCATTGTGGAGCTATAAGCAGGAATATTTGTCAATCCTAACTTGTGAGCTTGTTCCAAAGTATAATAGTTTGCCTTGTCGTTTGACCCTTTGAAGTTATGGCGCAATCCCATATTATGCCCAAGTTCATGAACCAAAGTGTTACTGTATGTAGCGACCGTAATTGCATTTGCGACGATGGTCTGTAGATCTTTAGGTAGTGCTTTCCAACGCTTTAGTTGACGTGAAACCTCATTTCCAGAATCATCCATCTTAATATCAAAATAGCGATCATCATCTAACTTTAAGTTATCGAGCATTGCTTTGCTCGTAGAAGAGACCCACGTTGCCTCAACTGGATAAACATTATTTTCTGACCAAAAAGCGAGTCGGTTTTCTTCAGCAGCAACCACATCTTCAAAAGCCATATCGTCGTTAAAGTTCTTAACCAGTGATGTTGGATTTTTCGTTGCTAGCCTACCCGGTAACAGTTCTTCTTTACTTATCATTGGCACTTGGCTGTTTTCATCGGCTTCAAGTTTTGCTATTGCCGCCATAGTCGCCAGAGATGCCACACGAGATTCTACTTCTGTCTTGGCTGCCTTGTCTTCAGTCGGCAAGGGATCTAAACCGTTAGTATCCAACTGATTGCGATTATAAAAACGAGCTAAATTGTCCCAGTTGTAAGGAACCGTCGTGCGTGAAACACCCGCATACTGGTTGACATGACCTTTTATGATCTCACCAGTCATCGGGTTTGATACCGAAGGGCCATATCCAAGAAGACCATTGGCTAAT
Source organism: Vibrio navarrensis (assembly GCF_015767675.1). Lineage (NCBI taxonomy): Bacteria > Pseudomonadati > Pseudomonadota > Gammaproteobacteria > Vibrionales > Vibrionaceae > Vibrio > Vibrio navarrensis. The sequence goes on from NZ_CP065217.1 coordinate 2,287,608, forward strand.
GGTTCATCGACCAAATTGATCACGTTGTAACGTAAGTCACCAGGATGCACACCTGCGGGTTGAGACTTGTTGACAATCTCAATTTCCGGTTTCCCTGCATCTGAGCCAAACACGTTCAGAGCTTGGTTCATTTTTTCAATAGATTGCAGCGTCGCATCTAAGAAGATTTTGTTTTTCTCTTCAAAGAAATTGTCTGTCAGATAGTATTTGATTGATTCTTGGTTTGGATTGAAACGATTAAGATAAACAACATCGCGATCATACTTGTTAGTAATAGGATTGAGTGCTTTCGTTGCGGTTGTAAAAAAGCCGATATCGTTTTCGTCCCCTACTGGGTACAGAATGGGCTGATAACCTTCGGTGGCAATTGCACTCTCATGCACTAATGAATAGTAGAAACGCGATTTGAACGCACCATCAACCAAGGCATCTGAAATGCTAGCTTTGGTAGCAAAATCGATATAGTCGGTAAGTTTGTCCATATCGACACGGAATGTACGCTCTAATTCAAAGTTGAGAACACCTTTCTTTGGATCGAACTCCCAAGAGATAAGCCTTGGTGTGCCTTGCTCAGAAACGCCATCCGTAAGGCCATAAAGATCTTCCATGTTAAACTCGGAGACTTCTAGATCCTCTGGTATAGGAGTAAAATGTGTTTTTTTTCTATAACTTAAGCTTGCATCACCGTTGACTTCTTCTTCATTAGTACAATCGCCGTAGGAATCTTCTTGGCAACGATATGCAGCGAAATCACCTGGGATAGTCAAAACTTGAGCAAAGTTAACCGTGTCATCATCGGCTACAAACTTGTCATCACCACAATAATTATTTTCATCTTTTGGTAAATGCGCATTTGGATAGTTCTTATCATAGCTGCGTACTTCCAAGCCTTCTTTAGTAAAGCAAAGCTCTACGTAGCGAGGATCGCCTTGTAAGAAAGGGAACTGGTTTAAAGCGAAGCGAGGTGCTGCTCCGGTGGTTGGAACATAAAACCAACGACCATCTTTAAGATCTTTTACCGCGATTTCTTTCGCATCTCTTTCAACATGGTCATAGGCCTGATCATCTGCTCCACAGCCTGCTAATAATGCTGTAATTGCAGATGCAAGAGCTAATCTTTTAAACATCATTTAGAAATCCTTGTTATTTATTTTATTCCTAGAAGGAGAACGTTACTGTTGCTGTATATGAGGCATTCTCTTGATCGAGCAGATCTATATTTCCTATGGTGCCTCTTTCTGCGTCTTGATAGAAACCAGAAGATGATGCGGTCAATGACATCGACCAACTATCACTGAAGCTATAATCTGCATACAGTGAACCTTCGTAGTTCCAACTGCTTCTCCGAGTCCCCTGATAACTAACCGTATTCCCTCCAAGTGCAGTTATGCCGATAGAAAGAGAATCCCACGATTTTACAGCCGAAGTAGACAACGAATATGTCCACTCGGTAAGTGACTTACCGCCAGCTGTTTTATATTTATGAAAATTCTTTCTCAAACGAGGAGAAATACTAAAGTCAATGTCCCACGCTGTTAGCGTGACAGGAACCGAAAGACGAAACGCTGTTTGCAATTCGTCTTTTTCAGAGGATTCGGAGGTCGGAATAGTGAATTGTCCACTTGCACCAATTTTTCCAGTCTCACCAAAATTGTAGAGATTCGAATAGCTCAGACCTAGAACAGAATCCGTCGCGTAAGTGCCGGTTTCGTCCTCAAAGGCTCGATATCCACCAGTCGAAAAGTAAACTTTGGTGTTGCTAGATAGCTTGTAGCTTAGATCACCACTCCAAGAGAGATTGCGAACAGAACGATGGTCATCTTTGTTGTAAATGTTGGTATCGTAAGATAGAGAGACGGCTCCACTCACATTACAAACAAAACAAGATGCGCTCTCTTCAGTTTTGGTCGATTCTGCCCCGCTGTTGTCAACCGTATTATTCTCATCGGCCAAGGCTGAGGTTGAGAATAATGCGGCTAATATCACAGCAAGTGGCGTCACCTTCCACTTTGTTGTGTGCTGCATACTTTTTAACTTCCATGAAAATTAAGTTTATTAGAATAAACTTAAATTTAAACAGTTTATCAATTTTAAAATGCACGTGTCCTTCGTGGCATAATAACCTCGATAAACCTCTTAACCGCAAAGCGTATCTTTGCGATTAAATCCTTATTCATCTTTTACTAATGTAACGAATGTTAAATCAATTGAAATAAATCTGTATTTTAGAAAAAACCTTCAGCTTATATAGCTACGCTACGAAATTTTCCGAGAGAGTTCTCGCTTTTTCCTTCTATACTTTGGATGAGTAATTGGTATAGCAGAAAGCAATTTCTTTGTATATTCATTTTGTGGATTATCATACAGCTCAATCGATTTTCCGTATTCCACTATTTTTCCAAAGTACATGACGGCAACATTATCGGATACTTGTCTCACTACCGATAAGTCATGAGAAATAAATATCATGGCAAGATTCATTTCTTGCTGCAGCCTCAAGAGTAAATTAATAATTTGTGCCTGTACGGAAACATCCAACGCCGATACAGATTCATCACAAATGAGTAATTTAGGTTTAAGCGCTATTGCTCTGGCAATACCAATACGTTGACGCTGCCCACCCGAAAATTCATGCGGATAACGGCTGACCGCATTCGCTGGTAGACCGACTTTTTCAAGTAGTTCAAGTACCCACTGTTTGCGCTCTGCTGCCGTCCCCACTTTATGGATAATAAACGGCTCTTCCAAAATCATTCCTATGGTATGGCGTTGATTGAGCGACTCGAGCGGATCTTGAAAAACGATCTGCATCTCTTTACGCAAAGGACGCATCTCTTTCGGGCTGAGTTGGGTAATATCCCGCCCTTCAAAATAGATCTTACCTTCGGTAGGCTCGAACAATTTTAAAATGGTTCGGCCCAAGGTGCTTTTACCACACCCTGACTCGCCCACTAGGCCAAGCGTTTCACCACGTTTAACAGAAAGAGATACCCCATCAACGGCTTTGACTGTGTACCCTTTCGCAAACAATTTTCTACCCGAAACAAAGTGTTGCTTGAGATTGTCGATTCTCAATATCTCTTCCATGATCACCCTCTGAACTCCGGAAATTTGCTGATATCGATAGGTTTAATCTCAATCAACTGTTTAGGGGCATGCTCTAAGCTCGGCATGAGTCCCATTAAGCGATCTGTATACGGGTGCTTGGGTGCATCAAACAGCTCAAAGACGTCCGCATACTCGACGATTTTTCCTGCATACATGACCGCAACATCGTCACAAATCTCCGCTACCACTCCGAGATCGTGAGTGATAAAAACGACGGCCATGCCCGTTTCCTGTTGTAATTCATTGATCAGATCAAGAATTGATGCCTGTACAGTCACATCCAGCGCCGTAGTCGGTTCATCACAGATCAAGATTTCCGGTTTGCAAGCCAATGCCATGGCGATCATGACACGTTGTCTCATTCCACCAGAAAGGTTATGGGGATACTCATCCAAGCGCTTCTCCGGCATCGGGATATGCACTTTTTTCAGCATCTCTAATGCATGACTGCGGCGCTCACTGCGGCTCAATTCTGGGCGGTGCAGTTTAAGCACTTCCATCAATTGTTTGCCGACCGTGTGCACTGGGTTCAGTGCCGTCATAGGGTCTTGGAAGATGATAGAAATGCGATCACCACGCATGGCGTACATTTCTTGTGCCGGTAACACAGCCAAGTTTTTCCCACGGTAAAGGATCTCGCCGCCGATGATTCGCCCGTAAGGTTTTGGCAATAACCCCATGATGGACATCGAGGTGACACTTTTGCCACATCCTGACTCACCCACAAGGCCCAATGTGCGGCCTTTTTTGACATCAAAACTGACGCCATGCAGTACTTGCACAGGCCCGCTATCCGTTAGAAATTCAGTCTCTAAGTTTCTGACACTTAGTACAACTTCACTGTCCATCTTCCTGACCCTATATCCTTTGGTTACAGCTTAAATCTGTCGTCAACAACCGTGACTTCAGGGAACGTCTTGCTTGCTTTCATCGCTTTTTCTGTCTCTTTCTTCACATCCTGATCGATCCAGAAATTGCCGATGTCCATAGGATGGAAGAAATCTTCGGTTTTCTTCGTCATTGGGTTTGCTGGCATTTTCAGCCAACGCCAGTGAACTGCTCGGGTGTAGGGCACCATATATCCAGGAACAATTATGGCTGCGTCACTAACGTAATCCTGAATTTGATGAGAGAGCTGGTAACGTTTTTGCTCGTCAAACTCCGCATCGTAGGCTTCGATCAACTTGTCCAACTCAGGACTGCTGAAGTTCGTGTGGGCGTTGGTTTGCGGTTTATTTGCGTTGTCCGAATGGAGATATTCCCAATAAGCCGGGATTTCACCCGACCCCATGTTTAGGAAAGCCAGTTGATGCTTTTTCTCCAGAATGTACTTAAATGCCGATGAGCCATCGACCAGATTTAAGGTAAATTCTAACCCTGCGAGTTTGGCTTGCTCTTTCAGATAGGCAATACGCGGCGTCCAGCTTTGGTAACCGTAGGTGATGGCAAAAGACAAGCGCTGACCTTTGTCATTCATGCGAATGCCATCAGGGCCAATCACGTTAAAGCCCGCTTTTTCAAAATGCGCTATCGCTTTCTCGGCGCTAAATTCTGGCGCTTTATTGTCGGCTTTGTCGTATTCACCATGGCCAAATCCGAGGCCGTGGGGTTTACGCGAATAATCACCACGCATGATGTTTTCGATCATGCCATCGTAGTCAGTGGCAAACATTAACCCTTTGCGCACTTCTAAGTTATCAAGCAGCGGCATGGCAGTGTTGATCCACAAACCGCCCGCGCCTTGCGAAGCTTGGTTGAATCCCCAGAATTTATGGATGTAGCCGTTTTTAAAACCTTCAGAATCGGCTTTGCTGTGCCAATATTCAGGCAGCACCATATCGAAAAAGTCTAAATTACCTTTCTCAAAATGTTTCAACGCAATGTCTTGGTCACGAATGATGCTGATGCGTACTTTGTCAACATTGTAGCGATTTTGGTAGTAACGATTGTGGTAACCCCACCAGTTCTTCACATGCTTAAAGGTAACACGCTTACCTTTGTCCACTTCATCCATGTAGTATGGCGCCGTGGTTGGCTCAGCTTTGAAGTTGTAAGCACGTACGAAATCGTCCGGCATACCGTCGTTGTTCTCGTCTTTAGCACCTTTGAAAAAGTGCTGTGGACGCGGCTGTAAGCCGTTGCTTGGCATGTTGATCAACACCATCAAGGCATCGGCGCTTTGTGCCGTCGACGTTTTGATCGCGATAGTGTAGTCGTCAAACTTCACCACTTCTTTGATGCTGTTAGTGAAGAAATCGTTATACCAGGGATCAATAATGTCTTTCGATTGGTAGTACTTCATCATGAAGACGTAGTCGTCGGCGGTTACTTTCTCACCGTCTGACCACTTAGCGTTTTTGTCCAGTTTGAAGTAAACCGTTTTATTGTCGGCATCAAACGCCCACGCCTCCGCTAATTGCGGGATCCACTTACCTGTGTTTGGATGACGCTGAGCCAATTTGGGCGCACCATCCATAAAGTAGTGACGCAGGCCAGAGTTGGCATCAGGGCCAACGCTACGTAATGTTTGCGGGAAACTGGTTAAGTATGTACGCAGCGTACCGCCCTGTTTCGCTTCCGATGAAGCGAATAGCGGTTCCTCAGTATTGCTGATCCAAGTGATGTCAGCAGGCAAGCTCTGTGCGTAAAGATTAAAACTGACTGCCGCTAACGCAGCAAAAACGGACAGCGCCACTCTATTATTTTTCATTTCTGTTTCTTCCTTGTTTTGGCGTTTCTATACGTATCTGGTGAATTTCTTAGGATCAAATGCCGCGCGGATCGCTTCGCCAATGAACGTCACCATAACGAGAATGGCGACGATGGAAGTGACCACGGACGAGACTATCCAAGGTGAATCCAGATTCGACTTTCCTTGTTGTAACAACTCACCCCAACTTGGCGTTGGTGGCATCAGACCTAGCCCCAAATAATCCAGTGCGGTCAGCGCAGTAATATTCCCGGCAATGGTAAACGGTGCGAGCGTGACAATCATCACCATGGTATTTGGCAAGATGTGGTGCATTAAAATACGCCATGTAGACGCGCCCAATGCTTTCGCTGCCAGAACATATTCTCGAGCCGACTCTTTATAGGTCATGGTACGCATGTACCACGTCATCCCCATCCAGCCAAATAATACGTTTATGGCCACAAAGAGGGCAAAAGTCGGTTGCGTGATGGAGACCAAAATCATGATGACATAGAGAAAAGGCACCATAGACCAAATTTCGATAAGCCGCTGAACAAAAAGGTCGAACTTACCCCCAAAGAAGCCCATCGCACAGCCGACAACAGTGCCTATGGCATAGGAGACCGCCATCGTCACCAGAGCGAACCCCATCGCAGTTCGAAAGCCATACACCAATCTGGCAAGAATATCGCGGCCAATCACATCGGTACCGAGGTAGTGTTTGGCTTGGGCATCTGGTGCAACGGGCGGGAAATCACCGCTAAAATCCTGCTCGTAAGGGTTCCATGGCACCAGTGGCATCAGCACGAAATTGGAGCCACCTTCTTGTTCAAATTGTTTTTTCAAGCTGCGGTAATCCGTCTCGCTTGAATAGTCCAAGCCAAAATCACTGCCTGGGCGAACATCACTCACCACAGGGAAAAACCAATCGCCGTTATATTTCACTACCAGCGCTTTGCTGTTGACGAGAAATTCAGCAAACAGCGAAAGCACCAGCAAAGTGACCAAGACGATAAATGACCAGTAACCACGCTTAATCTCTTTAAATGCACGAATTTTCTTCTGTGTTAAAGGGCTTACATTGATCATCATGCGCCGAACCTCACTCGTGGATCCGTTAGCGCTACGCAGAGATCCGATAAAATATTTCCAACCATCAACATGACTGCATTAATTGCCACAATTCCCATCACAACGGGATAATCCCGTTCAATGATCGATTCATAACCGAGTAAACCGATACCATCGATATTAAAAATAACTTCAATTAAGAAGGAGCCCGTCATAAAGAACAACAATGAATTACCAAAGTGGCTGGCAATGGGAATTAAACTATTCTGCAGAGCATGTTTACGTACCGCTTTTTGAAATGGTAGGCCTTTGGCAATCGCGGTACGAATATAGTCGGAAGACAGATTCTCCATTAGGCTGTTTTTCATCGTCATGGTTAAGGTGGCAAAATCACCAATTAAATAGCAGATGAGAGGTAATATTGCGTGCCACATGATGTCTTTAACTTGCTCTAAGAGTGTTTCATAATCGGAGAAATCATCCCCGACAAATCCCCCCATTGGAAACCATTCAAGGTTATAGGCGAAAACAGTAATAAGAAAAACACCAACCACATAACCTGGTAAAGCATAACCAACGAAGATCAGAATGGAAGAGGTTGAATCAAATACAGAGCCGTGTTTGATCGCTTTAAAATAACCAAGAGGGATGGAGATGAAATAACTGATAAAAAAGGTCATACCACCGTAAAACAGCGAAACAGGCAGACGCTCAGCGATCATCGTACCAACGGGTTCGTAATAACGTGTCGATTCGCCGAAATCTAAAACCAATAATCGACTAAGCCACTCTGCGTACGCTTCAAAGACGGGTTTATCTAAGCCGTAAAATGCATTAAGTTCGGCCATTTGCTCTTCAGAAAGGGCGGAGTTATTTCCTGCAACATTGACGGTCGCGGTGTCATTGCCAGAATGCATGCTTGCTAACATACGCTCTACTGGACCGCCAGGGACAAATCGCGTAATCGCAAAAATGAGGATAGTGATGCCGAGAAACGTAGGGACAATTAAGGCCATACGTCGAAGGATATACGATAACACCTACAATGAGCTCCATGCTGTGACAAATCAGTTCCAAAAGTTGCAACAATCCCGTTACAACAAAATCATGACCAAGCAGAAGGTACTCGATCACCTCAGCCGCCATGATTTGACAGCTAAGCACGCATTTAAAACAAAATACTGAACTGATATCAAATTCGAAACTGCTAATATGCCTGTCACATTAGCTTCACATCTTGAATAGATAATCACGGATCTTTTCTATCTTTCTCTCCTGTACTATTGAACTAGTCAATAGTTTCCCTTTTCATCAAGGTTTACCGAACTATCTCCTCCAGCAAAAGCAGAAAATGCACAAATAACATTCATTATTTGTGCATTTTTATGCATTTAAAACTTTTTATAAATATCCGCAAATAATGCGATCTATTTCACACTATACCTTCATAAGTATCACATGGCGAACCTATGAAACTAGAGAAGACTTGTATTTATAGACTCTAGTACATCTGCTGGATTTGCCGCTTGAGTGATTGGTCTGCCAATCACTAAGTAATCGGATCCCGCTGCGATTGCCTCAACCGGAGTCATAATACGTCGTTGATCCCCTTGCTCTGAGCCCTGAGGACGAATACCTGGAGTAACTAATTTAAACTCTTGCCCTAAATTTTGTTTCAATAGCGTTGCTTCTTGTGCCGAGCAGACTACACCGTCCAAACCTGCATTTTTTGTCAAAGAAGCCAAACGCATCACTTGCTGCTGAGGTTCCATATCTAAGCCAACACCTGCCAGATCGCTCTGTTCCATGCTGGTCAGCACAGTAACCCCAATTAAAAGCGGCCTTTCTTTTCCATACGGCAGTAGAATCTCTCGAGCAGCGCTCATCATACGGTCACCGCCACTGGCATGCACGTTTACCATCCATACCCCTAACTCCGCGGCCGCCCTCACTGCTTTGGCACAGGTATTTGGGATATCGTGAAATTTCAAATCCAAAAAGACGGAAAAACCACGCTTATGTAATTCACGAACGAAATCCGGACCAAATAGTGTAAACATCTCCTTGCCGACTTTCAGGCGACATGACATGGGTTCAATTCTATCCACAAAGGCAAACGCGTCTGCTTGATTGTCATAGTCTAAAGCCACGATAACTTTTTGGTCGATCATTTCATCTCCTAATATGCTCATTGCTAAAAAAATGCAGCTGGTATTGTGATACCAACTGCATTAAAACTATTCACCGTCCAATCCTCGGATTGGCTTAATCGTCCCCCACCCCTTACAAGAAGGGCAATGCCAATACAGTGAGTGTGTGGAAAAGCCACATTTTCGACATCGATAGTGAGGTTTAACTTTCAGTTGTTCACCGACCATGGCTTGCAAGGTGGTTAAACTCTCTTTTGCTCGTCCTTCTTCCGCTTCCGTGAGGTGGTAATCCATCAAACGGTAGAAGCCTTTCATGGTTGGGTTTTTAATCAGTTGTCTGGTGAGCAACTCTTGAGCAGCGGCAACGCTATCGTGATGCGCGACAAGCTGAGCTAGCATCAATTCTGCCGATACGCCCGCTTTCTTATTGATACATTCGCGAAGAAATTCAACCAGCTCATCTTCTTGCCCTAAGTGATGGTAGCACTCCGCCAAAATGGGTAATGCTTCGCTGACAAAGTCGGGATCTTGCTCCAACACCGCTGTCAGGTACTGGATGGTTTTGCGATACTCTTCATTATCGAGATATATTCGCCCAAGCGAGATCGAAGCACGAACACATTGAGGGTCTTCTGCTAAGGCTTTCTTGAAATAGCCAATGGCTTTGGTGCGATTGCCATCTTCCTGTTCCAACATCGCCAGCTCACACCAGTAATGCGCGATACTTTTACGAATCGAAGTTTTGCCTGTTTTGAGTAACAGATGGGCATAGTGAATGGCTTTTTCCCACTCACGAGTCTGTTGATAGATGCTCACCAACTGCTGTAAAGCCGCATCACGATGATCCGGTTCTTCGACAAGTTGCTCAAAAATCTTTTCTGCCCGATCCAAAAAGCCGGAAGCCATGTAATCTTTCGCTAACTGCTGCAGCGCTAAGTTTTTTTGATCCAATGTCAGGCCGGAGCGAGAGATAAGATTTTGGTGAATACGAATCGCACGATCAACCTCGCCCCGAGAGCGAAACAGATTGCCCAGAGCTAGATGCGTATCAATCGTTTCATTATCGACCTGTAGTAGCTCGATGAAGTGATCTACCGCTTTATCTGATTGATCAGATAAGAGTAGATTAAGACCCGTCATGTACTGCTGGGAGATCTGATGGGAGTGTTTCCGCTTGTCATCCTGTGCGCTACGATGGCCCATATACCAACCGTAAGCAGCCGCAATCGGGAGTAACAAGAAGAGTAATTCAAGCATTCAGCTAACTTGTCCTTAGGCTTGCTTTTCCACTTGGGTATTCTGCTTTTTCAACTGCTTGTTCAATTTGCGCAGTTTCAGTTGCATCTTAAATTGGATGCTAGCAAAGATGGCCCAAGAGAGAGCAAATCCCGCAACAAAAACCACGCCAAGCAAAGTTGATAAATGGAAGTCACCTTTTGCTAAAAGATAGTTAAATGTAACAACTTGCTGATTTTGTGAGCCTAAAGCCAGAGCTATAAGAAAGAGAGCTATAACAGCAATGATTTTTATAATTTTCATGTTTCATCACCCTTTGAGAGTTAGCCGATAGATTATGCAGGAAAACGTTTCTCCAGACCACGGATAATAACAATTATCTAATCATAAAAAAGCGGCATACACTAAGTATGCCGCTTTTAGTCAATATTCTGTTCATTTAGCCGAGATTTACGCGCTCACGTAACTCTTTACCCGGTTTAAAGTGTGGAACGTGCTTACCTTCCAATTCCACTTTGTCGCCCGTTTTAGGATTTCGGCCAACTCGTGGCTCACGGTAATGAAGTGAGAAACTACCAAAACCACGAATCTCAATACGATCGCCACTTTCTAAAGTCGAAGCCATGTGCTCCAGAATATCTTTGACAGCATCTTCAATCTCTTTCGCTGACAGATGCGTCTGTTCAGCACAGAGTCTTTCAATCAACTCAGACTTAGTCATAGTTTCCCCTTCGAGTCATTTTTATCACTCATTATAGTAAGTAATATCAATTCCAACAAACACTTGCTACAAAATGTAGTGAAAAATCCACCACCAAACTACCTCTTTTAAGGGTAAGTGTAGATTTATCAGCAAAACTATCAAGACCTTGTGTAAATATCTTCTGAAATCAATACTATGATTTTTAACTTATGTGACGCGCAGACAAAAAAAGGAGCCTTTCGGCTCCTTTTTTAAGACGTAGATTATTCGCCTTTAGCTGCTTTGAAAGCGTCAGCCATTGCATTACCAAACGCAGCGTCGTCCGCTTTGTTGATAGTTGCCATTGCTTCTTGCTCTTCAGCTTCGTCTTTCGCTTTGATAGACAGGTTGATTACACGGTTCTTACGGTCAACGCCAGTAAATTTCGCTTCAACTTTGTCACCAACGCTCAGGATCAATGATGCATCTTCGATACGGTCACGTGATACTTCAGAAGCGCGGATGTAACCTTCAACACCATCTTCTAGCTCGATGGTTGCGCCTTTCGCGTCAACTGCAGTTACAGTACCGTTTACTAGAACGCCTTTCTTGTTGTCAGCTACATAAGCATTGAATGGGTCATTTTCCATTTGCTTAACGCCTAGAGAAATACGCTCACGCTCAGCGTCTACAGCTAGAACTACTGCAGAGATTTCATCGCCTTTCTTGAATTCACGAACTGCTTCTTCTCCTGGTACGTTCCAAGAGATATCAGACAGGTGAACTAGACCGTCGATGCCGCCATCTAGACCGATGAAGATACCGAAGTCAGTGATAGACTTGATCTTACCAGTAACTTTGTCGCCTTTAGCTTGAGCTTCAGCGAATGACTGCCATGGGTTAGCTTTACACTGTTTCAGACCTAGAGAGATACGACGACGTTCTTCGTCGATTTCCAGAACCATAACCTCAACTTCGTCGCCAACATTAACAACTTTAGATGGGTGGATGTTCTTGTTAGTCCAATCCATTTCAGAAACGTGTACTAAACCTTCAACGCCTTCTTCGATTTCAACGAAACAGCCGTAGTCAGTTAGGTTAGTAACGCGACCAGACAGTTTGTGACCTTCTGGGTAACGTTTAGCGATTGCTACCCATGGATCTTCGCCTAGTTGCTTCAGACCTAGTGATACGCGAGTGCGATCACGATCGAACTTAAGAACTTTAACTAAGATCTCGTCACCAACGTTAACGATTTCAGATGGGTGCTTAACGCGCTTCCACGCCATGTCAGTGATGTGTAGCAAGCCGTCAACGCCACCTAGATCTACGAACGCACCGTAGTCAGTTAGGTTCTTAACGATACCTTTAACTTCGCTGCCTTCTTGTAGAGTTTCTAGAAGTTCATCACGTTCTACGCTGCTTTCAGATTCGATAACAGCACGACGAGAAACAACGACGTTGTTACGCTTCTGATCAAGTTTGATAACTTTGAACTCTAGCTCTTTGTTTTCTAGGTGAGCAGTGTCACGGATAGGACGTACGTCTACTAGAGAACCAGGAAGGAAAGCACGGATACCGTTTAGTTCAACAGTGAAACCGCCTTTAACTTTACCGTTGATGATACCAACAACAGTTTCAGCTTCTTCGTAAGCTTTCTCAAGAACGATCCAAGCTTCGTGACGCTTCGCTTTCTCACGAGAAAGTTGAGTTTCACCGAAACCGTCTTCTACAGCGTCCAGAGCAACGTCTACTTCAGAACCAACTTCAACTTCAAGTTCGCCAGCAGCGTTCTTGAACTGTTCAGCAGGGATTGCAGACTCAGACTTAAGACCAGCGTCAACAAGAACGTAGCCGTTTTCGATAGCAACTACAGTACCTTTAACGATAGTACCTTGTTGGAATTGGGTCTCGCTTAGAAACTCTTCAAAGAGTTGAGCAAAAGATTCAGTCATTTATTTAATCTTCAAAAAATTAAACTTCCATGGGTATCCTACCGCATGGGGTTATTAAATTCGCCAATCATCATCCTTGCGATCAACGTTCTTCACTGACTCAGCAGAATTACTCAGCCAGCTTCGATTCGATATATTGTAGTGCTTTTTCGACCACTTCGTCGATACTCATCGACGTAGAATCGAGCACAAGCGCATCCTCTGCAGGGCGTAATGGCGCCACTGGGCGGTTACGATCTCGGTCGTCACGCTCTTGGATCTCGCTCAAAAGGTCGTCAAATCTAACATCTAACCCTTTATCTTGCAACTGTTTAAGGCGTCGATGCGCACGCTCTTGTGCGCTGGCATCAAGGAAAATTTTGGCCTGCGCTTGCGGGAAAACAACGGTACCCATATCGCGACCATCCGCCACCAAACCTGGAGCCGTCTCAAAGGCGCGTTGACGACGTAATAGCGCTTCACGCACTCGTGGCAATGCTGCAACTTTTGACGCCGCCATGCCGGTTTCTTCTTTACGCAGCTCTTTAGAAACGTCTTCACCCTCAAGAATGACCTTGACCAAGTCGCCTTCAGCAATAAATTGTACGTCAAGATGAGTGGCTAGCGGGACAAGTGCATCTTCCGACTCGGTATCCACACCATGATGAATCGCGGCCAATGCTAAAACACGGTAAATTGCGCCAGAATCTAACAGTTGAAAGCCGAGCTTTTTCGACAGCAACATACAAAGAGTGCCTTTACCCGCACCACTTGGTCCATCTACGGTGATCACCGGAGTCTGAGAGGACATGTTCTTCTCCACTTTGTTTTCTTTCTTTGGGCGTATGCCCCATATCAGCGGCGCATATTATAGAGCGAAACCGCTTCTCGGGCGAGGACAAAAGCTGTGTAAAGCATTGCACATGGAAATGCTTTCTCAACGCGATGGCAAAAAAGAAAAGCGGCGAAAGCTTTTACTCTCACCGCTAGAGGTTTTACAGGCTGATTTGCTCAGAGCTGTCGCTTTAACATGGCTCTTTTACAAGATGGGCTTTTGCCCTCTTTCGACCAATTTCAGCAGTACGCCATCGGCCACCTTGCCAGCGACGCCCGCTAATTTATCGGCTAACTTTTTCTTTTGCGTATAGTGAATTGAAAGCACCGTTTTCTCTTTACAAGCGGCCACAATCAGATCATCGGAAGTGGCAATCTCATCGACTAAGCCAAGCGTTTGTGCCTGAGTACCAAACCAATGTTCGCCAGTGGCTACTTTATCTAGATCTAATTCCGGACGATGCTGACGAATGAAATCTTTAAAGAGTCCATGTGTTTCTTCCAGCTCTTGCTTGAATTTGTCTCTGGCTTTGTCGGTGTTCTCACCAAACATAGTGAGGGTGCGCTTGTACTCACCGGCCGTTAACTGCTCGAACTCGATATCATTTTTTTTCAATAACTTATTGAAATTAGGCAACTGTGCAATCACCCCGATCGAGCCGACGATCGCAAATGGCGCAGAGACAATCTTATCGGCGATACAGGCCATCATATAGCCGCCACTGGCTGCCACTTTGTCGACCGCGATGGTCAAAGGCAACCCGGCCGCTTTAATGCGATCCAACTGCGAAGAGGCCAGCCCATAGCCATGAACCATACCGCCACCGCTTTCCAAGCGGAGTAACACTTCATCTCCGGGTTTTGCGACTGCTAAAATCGCGGTCACTTCCTCTCTAAGCGAAGCCACTTCTTTTGCATCAATACTGCCATGAAAATCAATCACAAACAGATGCGACTCGCGTTTACTCTCTAAACGTCCCTCTTTGGCCGCTTTTTTGATCTCTTTACCGCGCGCTTTGTCTTTCTCTTTTTCTTCTTTCTTACTCGCTTTATCGCGAGCCTTGAGAAAAGCGTTATCGTGCAGGTAATGTTCTAAGTGCTCAACGGTATGCTTGTACTGCTCAGATAGATCCGTCACTTCCAGTTGGCCTTTTCTCGAAGATGATTTGCTACTGACTGATTTGACCAGCACCAGCAGCACTACCACCGCAACAATAAAGGTGACAACTTTGGCCAAAAACAGGCCATAGTCCAATAAAAATTCCAATGTGATACCCCCTAAAGTGTGAATTAGTGTATTGTAACCATCTTGTCACGATTACCAAGACTTTCCGTTGCATATCTGTTTGATTTTGCAACATAGGAACCATACAAAAATCAAGAAGGATTGAGCACGGTGGACTATTCAACCTCTGCAGATGCCCTGAACAATAAAGTGATTCTGGTAACAGGTGCTGGTGCTGGCATTGGTCGCCAAGCAGCCCTAACCTACGCAAAACATGGCGCGACCGTTATCTTATTAGGCCGCAACGTCAAAAACCTCGAAAGTATTTACGATGAAATCGAAGCGGCGGGTTACCCTCAAGCGGCAATTATTCCGCTCGATCTCAAGGGCGCGAGCAAGCAAAACTACATCGATATGGCGGAGACCATTGAAGGCCAGTTTGGTCGCTTAGACGGCCTACTACATAATGCTGGCGTGCTCGCTACATTGAGCCCGTTTGATCAGATCAGCGAAGAAGACTTTGACGATACGATGCAAATCAACGTCAAGGCGGAGTTTCTGATGACACAAGCGCTGCTGCCCTTATTGCGTAACGCTGAAGCAGGGCGAATTATTTTTACTTCATCAACGGTGGGTCATGTAGGGCGCTCTTTCTGGGGCTCGTACTCTATTTCTAAGTTTGCCGTTGAAGGTATGATGCAGATTCTGGCTGACGAAATGAGCAATACGCCGATACGTGTGAACGCAATTAATCCGGGCGCTACCCGTACCCGCATGCGCGAAAAAGCTTACCCTGGCGAAGACGCAAATAGCTTGAAAACACCGGCAGACTTGATGCCGCTTTATCTGCACTTGATGGATCCAGCCACACAAGTCAATGGTCAGTGCATTGATGCTCAACCAAAGCGTTCATAATCGCCTCTCACTGTTTGAGTAACTCTCTACCTTTGGGCCGCAGTACTTTCGTATTGTGGCCCTTTTCATTTTTACCGCTAAATTTTCTTGCCAGTTTCTCTTGCATCAATATACTGTATTTATATACAGGTGTAATTCTATGCAAGATATCATTCAAACTTTAAAAAATCAGCACTTAATCTGGCAAGCCGATCAAACCTCGACTGAGCAGAGTGACATTGTCATAAGCTCAGGCTATACCGAGCTAGATCATCTACTTGGTGGCGGCTTTCCTTCTCACGGCGTGGTGGAGATAGAGTCTAAGTTGGCGATTGGCGAGCTGCGTTTGCTGACATCCTTGTTGCAACAACGCTTCCAAGAAGGCATGGTCGTTTTGCTGCAACCACCAGCTCAGGTTAATGCCGCCTTTTTAGCTTACTTAGGCTATCCGTTAGCAGAAACGCTGGTTCTCCTGCCTGACTCGGAAAAAAAAGCATTGTGGGCGGCAGAACAATGTTTAAAAAGTGGCGCTTGTCGCTGCGTTCTGCTGTGGCAAAACGAGCTTGAAATTCATCAGGTAAAACGGCTCCAAGTCGCCAGTGAACAAGGCGCCAGTCTGCTTTTCGTTTTTCGTTTACCGAAACCCATGCGCCTTTCATTACCTCTGTCACTCAGCCTCACTCTACAGCCAAGACCATTTGGCCTCAGTGTTCAGGTGAAAAAGCGCAAAGGCGGTTGGTCGCGAGGTACCACTGAGATCGACTTTCGGCCACTCTTTACATCGTTAACCTTACCGAGCGCGACGTTACCCGATAGCGTGCTTTCTTTTCCTGTGGTTCGAGAGGGCTAGTAGGATGAATCTATGGCTCTATCTCCATTTTCCAGCTTTGCAATTAGACAGTCTTGCTGAGGCAGAGAAGGACGTTGCAATTGCCATCGTCAATAAGCACTCTCACCAAATCATGCAAAGCAATGCGGCCGCCAAAGCAGCCGGAGTTCAGCCTAATATGGGCCTTGCAAGCGCTGCTGCGCTTTGTGCCCATTTGCAGGTCGTGCCTTATGATGCAGAAATTGAGAACAATAGGCTCAAAGAGATCGCCCAATGGCTCTATCTGGTGACCGCCGATCTGGTGCTGATACCTCCGCAAGGACTGTTGATCCGCGCTAGCCATATGTTGCAGTTGTACTCTGGCCTCGCAGGTTACTGGCAAGTTTTATCGGCTCATTTAAAACCGCTTTCACTGCGCTTCCATTATGCTTGTGCTTACTCTCCCCTTGCCGCCATGCTGTTAGCCAAAGCAGGCAATGATTTGCTAAGTGATGATCGTGATGCCATTGCCCTGCGCTTAGGGCAGCACGATTTGCAATGCACTGAACTGTCCGTTGCAACGGTCGAGAAACTGCGCCGCGTCGGGATTAACACCTTAGCGGATTTATTGGCTTTGCCTCTTGCAGAGGTTGCACGGCGTTTTGATATCGATCTGGTCAACTATATCGGTAAGCTGACCGGGCAATTTAAACATCCCGTCGATTTTTATCACCCGCCCGCCCATTTTCGCCAAGAACTTGAGCTACTGTATGAGATTGAAAATGTGCAGTGGTTAGAAAAGCCGTTGAGCAAGTTATTAAAGCAGCTTGAAAACCACCTCCGATTACAAGATCAGGTTGCCTATGAATTAGCACTGACATTGCAACAACGCGAAGGACAGCGCAAGCGCGTTATTTTTACTTCAGCACAAGGAGATTACCTCTGGCACAAGTGGCAAACGCTTGCTTGCCTAACACTGGAATCTTTAACCTTAGACGCCCCCGTAACGCGTTTAACGCTTGAAGTGCAAAGGCAAGGTGAGCATGGGCTCAATAAAGCGGAGCTGTTTTCAAAATCGACTGGCGTTCTATCCGCTGCTGAGCTTTGCTCGCTGTTGCAGGCTAAACTGGGTAACGAGGCCGTTGTACAACCTTCCCTTAAGCAAGATCCACGGCCAGAAAAAGCCACCGACTATCGGCCCGTTTTGCAGTCGTCCCCGCATCTCCTTCCTGATTGCCATGCATTGCGACCTAGCTTTCTTCTAACCACTCCTGAGGTTTTGCGCCAACAAGTCGATTTAATTCACGGGCCAGAAAGAGTGGTCAGCGGTTGGTGGGATGGCGATGATGTCATGCGCGACTACTTCATCGCCCGAACTCACGATGGTCAGTGGCTGTGGATCTTTCGCGATCAGCAGCAGCGCTGGTTTGTTCATGGACTTTTCTGTTGATTGACGATGCTTTACGCCGAACTTTTTTGCCAAAGTAACTTCTCTTTCCTCACTGGCGCTTCGCATCCAGAAGAACTGGTTTTACAAGCGGATTTTCTCCGTTATCACGCCATTGCCATCACCGATGAATGCTCACTAGCCGGTGTCGTGCGAGCTCATACCGCGATCAAAGAGCATCAACTCAACATCCGTCAGATAGTTGGCAGCATGTTTTGGTTAAGCGGTGAGTGCCAATGCCTGTTGTTGTGCCCGGACCGCCTTGCGTACGCTGAGTTATGCCGGATTATTACTAACGCCAGAAGGCGCTGCACTAAAGGAGAATATCAGTTATCGGAGTGGGACTTGATGGCTGCCAAGCACTGTTTGATCCTTTGGTTGCCTTGTGGGAAAAGCCGCGATCTGCATTGGGGAAGATGGTTGCAACGCCACCATACTTCCCGGCTCTGGATCGGGTTGCAAAGACATCTGCATCATGACGACCAAACGTACCGCGAGCATTGTCTATCTCTAGCCAAAGAGCTCAATCTACCTATCACGGCTTGTGGCGGCGTACTCATGCATCACAGCGAACGTTTGCCCTTGCAACACACCTTAACGGCCATTCGCCAAGGCTGTGCTGTCGAAGAGCTGGGGGCGGATAGATTAACCAATGCCGAGCGCAGTTTGCGCGACGCAGGGAAACTGCAAAAACTTTTCAAAGCCGAATGGCTAGCCGAAAGTGTACAGATTGCTAAACGCTGTACCTTCAGCCTTGACGAGCTGAGATATCAATACCCAAGTGAACTGATCCCTGATGGCTTTACCCCCGACGGCTATTTACAGCACCTCGTCCATGCGGGCAAATACCGCCGTTTTCCCAACGGCGTACCTGCTCATATCGAGGAGACCATTAGCAAAGAATTGGCATTAATCAAAGAGCTCCAATACGCCTTTTTCTTCCTCACTATTCACGACATCGTGATGTTTGCCAAACGGCAGAACATTCTTTATCAAGGCCGGGGCTCAGCCGCGAATTCTGTCGTTTGTTATTGCTTGGAAATTACCTCGGTCGATCCTCGTCAAATCTCAGTCTTGTTCGAACGTTTTATCAGCAAAGAACGCAATGAACCGCCTGATATTGACGTCGATTTTGAACATGAACGCCGCGAAGAAGTTATCCAATACGTTTACCGCAAATACGGTCGAGAGCGAGCAGCGATAGCTGCAACCGTGATCACCTACCGCTTCAAAAGCGCGCTACGAGAAGTGGGCAAAGCACTTGGGCTTGAAGAGACTCAGCTAGAGTTTTTTATTAAAAACATTAATCGCCGCGATCGCTCGCTCGGCTGGCAAGCACAAATTGTTGAGCTTGGTCTCAAGCCTGATTCACTCAAAGGGCAGCATTTTATTCACTTGGTTAACGAGATTATTGGCTTTCCCAGACACCTCTCTCAGCATGTGGGCGGCTTTGTCATCTCCGCAAGCCCACTGTATGAGCTGGTACCGGTGGAAAACGCGGCTATGCCGGCAAGAACGATCATTCAATGGGATAAAGACGATCTTGAAAGCCTGCGGCTACTGAAGGTCGACATACTGGCGCTAGGCATGCTGACGGCGATCCGACGCTGCTTTCAATCGATTCAACATCACTACCACCGTACGCTTTCCCTCGCCGAGATCACCCGCCTGCAAGACGATCCTCAGGTGTACAAGATGATCCAACGTGCTGATACGATTGGTGTCTTCCAGATTGAATCACGCGCTCAAATGAGCATGCTGCCACGCTTAAAACCAGCCAATTATTATGACTTGGTGATCCAAATTGCGATAGTTCGCCCAGGGCCAATCCAAGGGGATATGGTCCACCCATTTTTAAAACGGCGGCGCAAAGAAGAAGCCGTGACTTACCCATCCAAAGAGGTACAAGCGGTATTAGAACGCACTTTAGGTGTGCCAATATTTCAAGAGCAAGTGATCAAACTGGCGATGGTCGCCGCAGGCTTTAGCGGCGGTGAAGCAGACCAGCTACGTCGTGCGATGGCCGCTTGGAAGAAAAATGGTAGCGTGTTCAAATTTAAATCGAAACTTATCAATGGCATGCTTGAGCGCGGCTATGAAGCGCAATTTGCCGAACGAATTTTTGAACAAATTTGCGGCTTTGGCGAGTATGGCTTTCCTGAAAGTCATTCTGCCTCTTTTGCGGTACTCGCCTACTGCTCCGCCTGGCTCAAACATTACTACCCTGCTGAATTTTATACGGCTTTACTCAACAGCTTACCGATGGGTTTTTACAGTGCATCACAACTTATTCAAGATGCGCAGCGACATGGTATCGAGGTGTTGCCTGTGTGCGTTAACGGCTCTGAAAAGCAGCACACTCTCGTACGTGTTGGGCAAAGGCCGCTTGCGATTCGCTTAGGGCTGAGTCTAGTCAAAGGGCTGAGCGAAGAAGGAATCCGTCGGCTGATCCAGCACCGCCCGGCACAAGGTTACCAGACGATCAATACGATCAAGCAGACACTTAATCACCAGCGAGATATGGAAAGTTTGGCTTCGGCCAACGCACTGCACAGCATTTCTGGAAATCGCTATCAGACTCGCTGGCAAGTGATGGATTCATTGAGCGACTTACCCCTATTTTCCAGCATGGTGAGTGCTGACCACTCGCTTCACTCCACGCCGAGTGACTACCAGAATTTGATTGAAGATTTTGCATCCACGGGCGTTTCTCTTGGCCAACATCCCATCACTATGCTGTCACGGGCCGGAATTTTGCCCAAATTCGTACGTTGTCAGGAGCTAAGCCAGCTTTCCCATCGCTCTGCCGTGACCGTCGCAGGTTTAGTAACGGGTCGCCAAGCACCGGGCACCGCGACGGGCGTGACTTTTGTCACCTTGGAAGATGATACTGGCAATATTAACGTGGTCGTTTGGCAAGCCACCGCAAGAGCGCAAAAGCACGCTTATCTTTCTGCAAAGGCGCTGATAGTGAAAGGCATTTTAGAAAGAGAGGGCGAGGTCATTCATGTGATTGCAGGCAAGCTCATCGACCTGACACCACATCTGACAGAACTGAGTACTCACTCGCGTGACTTTCACTAATCCATATGTCGCGGCGAAGACACTCTTTGTGCCTAAAAAACATCTATAAAAAAGGAAGCACTCGCTTCCCTTTCTGGTCATGTACGACAAATCTGCGGTAGTTATAAGATTTCTCTCAAGCGGTCTTGCGCGACTTCCACCAGCAAGTCTGGCTGGAACTTGGAGATGAAGCGGTCACAACCCACTTTCTTCACCATAGCTTCATTAAAACTGCCACTGAGTGATGTGTTTAAGGTGATGAAGAGTTTGGCCATTCTTGGATCGCTTCGCACTTCGTGTGTCAGCTTATAGCCATCCATTTCCGGCATTTCCGCGTCGGTAATCATCAACAGCAGTTCCTTGGTCAAATCTTTACCTTCATCACACCAAGATTTCAATAATCTCAGCGCTTCGAGGCCATCACGGCACTCAATAATATTCAGACCGAGCTGCGAGAGTGTATCGCGGATCTGGTTACGCGCGGTTGAAGAGTCATCCACCACCAACACATTGCGCCCAACCATGTTTTTGACCAGCTTCTCATCAAGCACTTCCTCTGAGATGGATACGTCATAGTCGATAATTTCCGCCAGTACTTTTTCCACGTCGATGATTTCGACAATCTGGGTTTTGTCGCCCTCTTTCACTTGCGTAATGGCGGTTAGGTAATTACTGCGTCCAGACGTTTTTGGCGGCGGCTGAATTTCGGTCCACGCGGTGTTAATAATGTTACGCACCTGTCCTACCAAAAAGCCTTGCACCGTACGGTTGTACTCCGTAATGATCAGGTTTTCTTCTTGACCGGCCATTTGCGAAGGTGGAAAACCGATAGAGCGTCTTAGGTCAATGACAGGCACAGGCTCGCCACGCAGCGATGCGACACCGCGAATGTTGTAATGCGCGCCAGGCAATTTAGTGAGAGGAGGCACTTTCATCACCTCTTTCACTTTAAACACGTTAATTGCAAATAACTGACGGCTATTCAAACTGAACAGCAAAAGCTCCAGACGGTTTTCGCCGACCAGATTGGTTCGCTGGTCTACAGTATTTAAAACTCCAGACATACAACATCCTAAATGGGTTAAAACTCTATTAAAAATAGCCTAAAAAATGCAAGCCATAGCAAAAGTACATGAATGAAAAATAGATAGCAATCAACTTACCTGATTTGGGATAAGCAGCTCACTAAACCTAGCGCAAGAACAATAGCGATATACGAGAAAATTGAAATTTTATAGTAGAAGCATTGGCCTGATGCTTGTTCAGGCCAGAATGGGACATTAACCTTCGACGACCTTCATTAACAGTAAACCATCGTATAGCGCTTGTTTAATTAACGCCGCCCCAGGCATGGTCGCTTGCTTATAAAAGCGTGATTCGACTAACTCAAGATCTTGGTGATAAACGGGCAGGCTTTGCTCTTCAATACATTGGCGAATCGAGGGATAGAGTACGTCTTTGGCTTGGTTAATGACTCCGCCAATAAGAATTTTTTCTGGGTTAAATAAGTTAATGACGATAGCAATCGCTGAGCCCAAATAGCGGCCAAGTTTCTCAATCACAGCGACACACAGCGGATCGCCATTCGCCGCCGCTTCACACACGCTCTCAATGGTGATCTCTTCCATGCCAGACAAAATGGATTCTTCTCCCTGAGCGATACGTTCAAACACCTCTTGGCGTATGGCTTGTGAACTGGCCACCGTCTCTAAACAGCCTCGGTTGCCACAATGGCACTGACGACCGTTGGGATCTATCTGAATATGACCCAACTCACCAATGTTGCCATGCCGTCCTTGCAGTACTCGACCGTCTAGGATGATCCCAGCGCCAAGACCGTGGTGAATCGAAATCAATACAGAGTTCTCATTTTCTTGCGAGTGGCCAAATAATTTTTCGGCCAACGCCCAAGCGCGGGTGTCATTAGCGATAAAAACAGGTAATCCGGTGGCTTTATAAATTTCAGGGCCCAATGCGAGATTTTCAACATTGTAATGGGGCATTTGCAGCACAATACCTTGCTCAGAATTGACCAAGCCAGGTAGCGTAATCGCTATACTGGTGACTCGATCGAGCTGCTCTGCATACGTTTGAAAGAATTCTTCGATTTCGTGTAGGAGGCGAGCTAACACATCCTCTTGATCGCGTTCATGAATATCAATTTTGGTATCAATAAGTACTTCGCCACCCAACTCGTGGAGTGCAATCGTCAGATAGCCGCGGCCTAACCGCATCGAGAGAAATTGCCAACCAGCATTATTTACCTGAAGCCCAACCGCCGGGCGCCCACGGCTGTTCGCTTCCTGCACTGTTGTTTCATGCACAAGATGCGCTTCGATCAACTCGCGGGTGATTTTTGTGATGCTCGCTGGTGCCAGTTGACTTTCTTTGGATAGGTCTATCCGAGAAATTGGCCCTTTGAGATCAATCAGTTTATATACACGACCAGCATTGATCTGTTTGATATGATCAATATGGCCCGGTTGAGCCATGTACATCTTGCACTCCAACATTCTATAACTAGGTAATTTTTTTACTTTGCGAAGTAATTGTGAAGTGAATTGATAGAACCCCGTGACAAGCATCACGTATAAACATGAATCTTTGTGTATTCAATCAAATATCCACAAATTAGTCGCTGGTAGATTTATTCTTGGATAACTTATTTTTAAATGAAAAATTTCCTATAACGCTGGAAAGTCGGCCATAAACCAACCACGCTTCTCAATAGAAAGTGTCACACACATTCCTGGAGTCTCTATGACCAGCAAGCTTAGAAGAACAAAAATTGTCACTACATTAGGCCCTTCAACTGACAAAGGTAATAATTTGGAAGAGATAATCCGCGCAGGAGCCAACGTAGTGCGCATGAATTTCTCACACGGTAGTACAGAAGATCACAAAAAACGTGCGGAAAAAGTGCGAACCATTGCGGCAAAATTAGGCAAACAGGTGGCGATTTTGGGTGATTTGCAAGGCCCAAAAATTCGGGTATCGACGTTTAAAGAAGGCAAAATAGAACTCAATGTCGGCGATCGATTTACGTTAGACAGCGACCTACCCAAAGGCGAAGGGGATCAATACTCGGTCGGTTTGGATTATAAAGCCTTACCAAGAGATGTTGGACCAAATGACATTCTGCTACTGGATGATGGCAGAGTTCAATTACAAGTACTAAACGTCGAGGGCAATCGGGTTCATACCGAAGTCATTGTCGGCGGACCGCTCTCCAACAACAAAGGCATCAACAAAAAAGGCGGCGGTTTATCGGCTGATGCACTCACCGAAAAAGACAAACAAGACATCCTAACGGCCGCTGAAATCCAAGTGGATTACTTAGCCATCTCGTTTCCTCGCAATGGCGAAGACATGAATTATGCCAGACGCCTCGCTCGGGATGCCGGATTAGAAGCCAAGCTGGTGGCTAAAGTGGAGCGGGCTGAAACAGTTAAGAATGACGAAAACATTGATGACATCATCATGGCTTCCGATGTGATCATGGTGGCTCGGGGCGATTTAGGGGTTGAAATTGGCGACCCCGAATTGATCGGTGTGCAGAAAAAGCTGATCCGACGATCCAAAGAACTCAATCGCGTGGTGATTACCGCGACACAAATGATGGAGTCCATGATCGAAAATCCCATGCCGACACGCGCCGAAGTCATGGACGTCGCTAACGCGGTTCTCGATGGAACCGATGCGGTAATGCTCTCTGGCGAAACCGCCGCGGGGAAATACCCGGTTGAGACCGTTCGTTCCATGGCGGAAGTGTGCATCGGCGCAGAGAAGATGATTGAAGCTGGTACGCAAAACTACCGAATCGACAAATCGTTCGCAACGGCTGAAGAAACCATTGCCATGTCCACCATTTATGCTGCCAACCATATGGAGGGAGTCAAAGCGATGGTCACCTTAACGGAATCCGGTCGCACCGCGCTGATGACATCTAGACTTAACTCTCTACTGCCCATCTTTGCCCTATCTCCCAACGAACGTACTCTCAATCGCTGTTCGCTCTATCGCGGTGTCACACCGGTTTTCTTTGATACCAAAGTGGAGACAGGCTTCGACGTTGCGCTCGCTGCACTCAATACGCTAAGAAAGAAAAAATTATTGGAATTTGGCGACCTAGTGATTATCACCCAAGGTGACATTATGGATGTAGAAGGCTCGACCAACTGTATGCGGATCCTACCTGTGTTTGAATAAGCTATGCCTTAATGATTAGAAAGCCAGTGATTACTGGCTTTCATCTAAACGCAGCAAGCTTTCTTTCACTCGCCCCTGTCGCAGCGATTCGTACTGAGTAATAAACCGATTTCCCGCTTGTACACCTAACTCATAATCCGCTAGTAGATCTTTTTTATCGCTAAGCAACGACGAAGAACGTAGCGGCCCATCCGGCGTTATTTGAATCACAAAGGTATCATCTGGCGGTTTGGCAAGAAAATCTCGCGTTAAGGTGTAGGTCTGATAGTGTACCATCAGCATATCCGCCAATCCTGAATCAAAGTTATCGCCAATAAGATGGCTGAGACGATAAATGTTATCGGCGCCAAACAACCAACGCCCTCCGTTCAGCAAGCGAATCGGCTCTCCTTTCTCACTTTGGGATGCGGCAATTTGCTGCTGGAAGAAATGACTCCAGTCGTCTTTCCATCGATTGAGCCGACTCTGCCACTTACCTTGCACGCTGCCAAAAGAGCGGCGAAACCATTCAATTTCCTCTCTCTGCGCTGCGGCCGATTGCTTCACATCCCCTTTTTCTGGCAACACGAACGGCTCCGTTCGAATCACGATAATGGCTCTGGCGTTACGGCGCCAAGCTTCCTGAACAGGAATGGAGGCTGATACACCGCCATCCACATATTCGCGCCCGCCAATCGTCACTGGATTGGAATAGAGTTTAGGAATCGCACAAGTTGCCAGCATAGTTTGATACCAATTGTGCCCAAAGATAGGCAAGTATTTATCAGTGAGTGTGCTGGTGTCGGTTACGGAAGCAAAAGCTTGACGACAGGCCAAGCTCGTTTCTCCTAGGTCTAGGTCAAGCTTGTAAGGATAAGCGCAGATCTTATCCAAGGCCCAGTCCAACCCTAAGTACTGCTTGTTCCTGATGTAACTGAAAAGATTGAAAAATTCTTGAGACGTCGTCAACTCGGTAATGAATGCTTTACCGAGCCCGTGTTGTCGACATAAATAAGAGCAAAGATTCAACGCCCCCGCAGACGTTCCAAAGAACTCATCAAAAGGGTCGAAATTGGCCAGAATAAAAGCGTCCAGCACACCCGCGGTGAAAATTCCTCTTTGCCCGCCACCTTGGGCGACCAATGCGGTTTTCCCATGCTGGTACTTAGCGAAACGCTCTGTATCCAGATTGATGTAACCGTTCGTGACAATACCACTGTTTATTGCCATCGCTGTTACCTAATTTTAAGCGGCAGCGATCGCAATAAAACCAAATGAGAGTAGAACCGCAAACACAGTTGCTGTGATGATTAAGGCTGTTTTCAGATCGTGTTCCATAGGCACCTCCATGCTGTAACAAAGTAATAACAGCTGTAAGAATTATGTTCAAGAGTTGTCTAATATGCCAGCGCGAATTTGAAGCTAGTATCACAATTAAACAATTGGAGATAAAGGGATTTAGTATGTTACATAGAAGTCTCGTTTTGGCCGTTATCAGCTTGCTGATCACCACGCAAGTTCAGGCACAAACATCGAATGTGATGATTACGCCGTTTCTTGGTTTCATCGGAGGTGGTGCGGTAGAAGATACCTCGGGTAAAAGCTATGATCTCAACCCTTCGACAAGCTATGCTATTGCCTTAGAAACACCACTTGAGAAAGGTCGTGTCGGTTTTTTCTATTCCTACCAAGGGTCAGATTTGCAAGGTGTCGAAAATCAATACGGCTTTCACTACTTACATTTCCAAAGCAGCATTTACTATCCATCCCAATCTGGGTTCACTGGCTATCTTGGACTCGGGCTAGGTAGTTCCTATGCCGATGTGGATTGGGCGGATAAAAAATTTGGCTTCTCAGCCAGTATATTCGGCGGTATCGAGTATAAAGTAAGTGACAATCTCGCACTCACTGCACAACTGCGCTGGTTAGGTACCGTGGTCGATAATGACACATCAGGTGTTTGTACTTCATCAGAGGCTGGACAGAACTGCGTTATTCGCTTCGAAACCGACTGGATGAATCAGTTACAATCCAACTTGGGATTGACCTTCAAGTTTTAACAACCGCACAACAATATCTGCTGCTAGGGTGTATAAAAACTAGCCATACACCCTAGTGGGCAAAAACAGTTTATCTTCCAAGACACTTGTTCAATTACAGAATAATAGTCTGTCTCACTAACAATACTCAGCCACGATCGATCTGTCATCTCCTAATGTTACAAGATATAAACCAGACAAACCGCCAAAATTAACAAATGTCATCTATTGCGCCACACCGGATAAATCGCTAGTCTTCTGCTTAAGCGACAGCTGAATATTTCAGATTTCGCAAACACACATCCAACAATTAAACATTTTATTCTAGATTTTTCTGCCGATAACGACATATACACTAAGAATTACGTTATCAATAGGTTAATTACTAAGTTGATTGTGAATTACCGTTATTCCTTTCTCTAGTCAAAAAACTTGAGCAGAAAAGCTTCATTCCTCAGGGAGTCGTATAGGAGTCTTATATGAAGCGAGAACAATGGGGATCCCGTGCGGGATTCATCTTAGCCGCTGTAGGTTCAGCAATAGGTTTGGGAAACATCTGGCGTTTTCCGTATATGGCCTATGAAAATGGTGGTGGCGCATTTTTTATTCCTTACCTTTTTGCCATGATCACCGCGGGTATTCCATTCATGATCCTTGAGTTCAGTATGGGGCAAAAATACCGTGGCTCAGCGCCAAAAACACTCGCTAAAATCCATGCTAAGTTTGAGTGGCTGGGTTGGTTCCAAGTTGGTGTTGCCGCCGTGATTGCGGTTTATTATGTCGCTGTAATTGGTTGGGCAATTTCTTACTTTGGTATGTCTTTCAATCAAAGTTGGGGAACGGATACAAACGCTTTCTTCTTTAGTGAGTATCTTGGTCTAGGTGATAACTCACCCACTAACTTAGGTAGTATTCAGTGGAAGATTGCGATTGCTATGTTGATTGCTTGGGCAATCACTTATGCAGCGATTGTGGGCGGGGTAAAATCCGGCATTGAGCGGGCTTCCAAGATCATGATGCCTATTCTGTTCATCATGGTGCTGATTCTGATTGGACGCATGATTTTCCTACCTGGCGCTCTAGATGGCGTGAACTATATGTTTGCTCCCGACTTTAGCAAAATTTGGGATGTCAAAGTTTGGGCAGCAGCTTACGGACAGATCTTCTTTACCCTGAGTATCGGCTTTGCCATCATGCTGGCTTACTCAAGTTATTTGCCAGAGAAATCAGACATCACAAATAATGCCTTTATGACGGTGTTAATTAACTGTGGTTTCTCTATCCTAGCAGGCATCATGATTTTCTCGGTGCTTGGTTACATGGCGCAAGAACAAGGCAAACCACTTACTGAAGTCGTCTCTGCGGGTGTGGGGCTGGCGTTTGTGACGCTTCCAGCGGCGATCAACCTACTGCCTGCGCCTTATATCTTAGGCCCACTGTTCTTCTTCGCTCTTGTCGTGGCTGGTTTAAGCTCACACATCTCGATTATGGAAGCAGTAACGTCCGCTATCATCGACAAACTTAACTGGAGCCGTAAAAAGGCTGCAACTGTTGTAGTGGGTGTTGGTGTGGTGGTTTCAATGGCCTTTGCAACCAATGGTGGCCTGTTACTACTGGATTTGGTCGACCACTTTGCCAATAACATCGGCATTATGTTCGGTGGTCTGGTGGAGATTGTATTAATGGCATGGCTACTTAACAAAGTGGCAGACGTCCGTGGCTATGTGAACAATATTTCGGACTTCACCATCGGCATTTGGTTCGATGTTTGCTTGAAGTTCATCACACCAGCGGTATTGGCAGTGATTCTGGCAACCAAGCTGCAGGCTCTGCTCACCGAAGGTTATGGTGGTTACGATCTGACACTGGGTTGGGCCGTTATCGGTGCTCTGTTTATCTTTGGCTTTGCCATCAACTTAAGCAATCGTAAGGAAGCATGATTATGACAACTGGTGCAATCGTCATGATGATTATTGGCCTAGGAATTACCTGGGGTGGCGCGGCAATTTGCATTAAGCGCGCAATGGATAAGTAAACGCTATCCAATCTGTTTTCTAGCCGGCTCTTTTGAGCCGGCTTTTTTGCACCTAACATTTCATTGATTTGAGGGCTCATGACTCTAGCCTTTTATTTATTGCCTTCCGTGTTCCAAACATCGTGATAATCATCCTAATTTCAATCACCGCCATTGCTCCTGTTTACAGTGCGACTCCATCAGTTCGAGACCTCCGACGCTTGGAGCAACAGAAACGAACGCAACAACTCGCTTTCAAACGGTCATTCTCGATAGTCTGAGAGCCAGCACAGATAGCATGTCATTAACGTCTGGATGATCAGATTCGACCTTGCAGCGAATCAATTGAGAGGAAATCTGTCTAGAATGCCGAAAGCTTAGTCAGAGGAAGTTAGATATTTAGGGAAAGACGAAACCGTTCGCGACCATTGGCACTGTGCGCCTGATTTCTAGAAACAGAAGTTTCCCCAAAAGTTGCTGAAGAATAAATGCAGGAGGATAGAGCTGAACACCACATCATCCTAAAACAGTTGGATAAAATCATTTCTCAGGTTATGCGAATAACCTAATTAAGAAGATTGAGGATGCAAAACTAATGTGGGAGTGACACAAAAACCGCTCGCGTTGAACACTCAAATAAACGTATCCGCCCCATGAACCCACGGGGCGATATTATTAATGTTTGAAGTTCCAAGGCAGGAGTGCATCGATATCAGGTTCAGCTTTCGCTAACTCCTGCATGCACTTGACCATGTAGTCGTAAAGGATAAGGCCGTTGGCTTTCGCTGTCTCGACGATACTGTAAAGCATCGCGCTCGCTTCGGCTCCATTGGGATTGGTCGAGAAGAGCCAGTTCTTTCTGCCTATAACCAGCGGTTTTATTGCGCGTTCAGCTCGGTTGTTGTCTATCGATAAGTGACCGTCATCGATATAGCGGGTGAGCTTCGGCCACTGACCGAGCGTGTATTTTATCGCCTTACCCACCGGGCTAGACTCAAGCACTTTCTGAGTTGTCATCCATTCATAAAGCTCATCCAGTATCGGCTTAGCATGCTCTTGGCGCTCTGCTTTCCGTTTTTCGGCACTGGCACCTTTTAAGCGGGATTCTATTCCATAGAGTTTCTGGATTTTAGCCAATGCACTATCCGCTTTGCCTGACTTGCCTTTGCCTTGAAGCTTTTTCGCCTCCATGAACTTGCGCCGAGCATGCGCAAAGCAACCGACATTGGTGACTCGATGAAGCCCATCATAAACACCATAGCCATCGGTTTGCAGATACCCATCATAGTCGCCCAAGAAGGCAACAGGGCACGACCTCGCGCGACTGTTTTGATAGTCATACAAGACGATATTTCTCACATTAGGGAGCGCGGCATCGGGCGAGTCCGCGCCCGAGCAGTAGAGCCACATGTAGCATTGCTTGTCTTCCTTGAGGACATTGAGCGGCGTTTCATCCGCCTGAATCACCACTTGCTCAAGTAGGTGCGCTTTCAAGGCCGCGTAAAGTGGAGCGAACTTCTCACTGACTTGGATAATCCACCTTGCCATGGTGGTTCGTGATAGTTCGATACCCGACTGGGTAAACAGGGATTCTTGGCGATAAAGTGGCATCGCGTATTGGTATTTGCCGAGGATGATATTGGCCAGCAAGCTTTCTGTCGCGAAGCTCTTAGGGATAATGCTTTGCGGCGCTGGCTTTTGAACAACGTGGTTTTTGTCTTCTGTTTGCTCGCATTGGCGGCAAGCATATTTAGGACGAACATATTCCAACACTTTGAGTACCGCTGGCGTGAACTCAAGTTTCTCGCTACGGTCTTCACCGATTTTATGCAGGTTATGTTGGCAGCAAGTGCACTGCTTTTCATCGTCGTCTAAATCAAGTTCGATAACTTCACGAGGCAAGCTCTTTGGCAGTGGTCTGCGTTTACCGCGTTTCTTCGTTGTGATGGTCGTTGTGACAACGTCAACCTCTTCTTCTTTAGCAGCTTCACACTCCGCTTCGTTGAAGAGGTCACCTTGGGATTCATTGTAAGGCTTTAACGCCTCCGAGCGTTTAGCGAACTGACGGTCGAAGGCAAGTTTGAGTTGTTCAAGCAGCGATTGGCGCTCTTGTTTCAATTGGGTTTCTGACGCCATCAGCGCTTTCACCATCGCTTGTAGCTCGGCAACATCTTGGCTTTCTGGGTTGATATTTGGCGCTGAGGGATCCCCTCATAATTTCCCCAAAGCATAACCATGTTTGAATAGATTTTGAGCAAGCAGGGTTGCAGCCACGAGTAAGTCTTCCCTTGTTATTGTGTAGTCAGAATGCCGCAAAACTTCCATGCCTAAGCGCACTGTTGAGAGTACGTTTCGATTTCTGACTGTGTTAGCTTGGAAGTGCTTGTCCCAACCTTGTTTCTGAGCATGAACGCCCGCAAGCCAACATGTTAGTTGAAGCATCAGGGCGATTAGCAGCATGATATCAAAACGCTCTGAGCTGCTCGTTCGGCTATGACGCAGGCCCAGACCGTAGGCAGGACTTTTCAAGTCTCGGAAGGTTTCTTCAATCTGCATTCGCTTCGAATAGATATTAACAAGTTGTTTGGGTGTTCGAATTTCAACAGGTAAGTTAGTTGCTAGAACCCATGGCTCCTTTGCCGACGCAGAGTAGATTTTAGGTGACGGGTGGTGACAATTAGTCCGTGTCGAGCGCTGATTTTTTCGGCCTTTAGGGCGAGATTTATACAATAGAATTTGGCATGAGATTGGATTGCTTTTAGTCAGCCTCTTATAGCCTAAAGTCTTTGAGTGACTTGATGATATATCGTGTAAGTTGCTGATAGGTTTACAGTTTTCCGCTCCTAGGTCTGCATATTGTACTTTTCCTCTTACTCGACTTAACCAGTACCAACCCAGCTTCTCAACGGATTTATACCATGGCACTTTAAAGCCAGCATCACTGACAATGAGCGGTGTGGTGTTACTCGGTAGAATGCTTGCAAGGTCGGCTAGAAATTGGTCATGAGCTTTCTTTGAACATTGCTCTGAAAGCGGGAACGCTTTCTCATAAAGAGTAACAGAACGACCGTGTAGTGCGACTGAAGCTCGCAATACCATAAGCCGTTTTTGCTCACGAATATCAGACCAGTCAACAAGTACAATAGGCATCGTATTGCCCGAACAGATAAAGCTAGCATGCCAACGGTATACAGCGAGTCGCTCTTTGTGGAGGTGACGATTACCTAACAATCGGTCGATTCGTTTGATGTTATGTTTTGTTCTCGCTTTGGTTGGCAGGTTACGGCCAAGTTCGGTAAGAGTGAGAGTTTTACAGTCAAGTAATGCGTGGCAAGCCAACGTTAAGCTGTTGAGTCGTTTTAAGTGTAATTCAGGGCAGAATTGGTAA
The DNA here is from genome assembly GCF_015767675.1 of Vibrio navarrensis. Lineage (NCBI taxonomy): Bacteria > Pseudomonadati > Pseudomonadota > Gammaproteobacteria > Vibrionales > Vibrionaceae > Vibrio > Vibrio navarrensis. Next base: position 2,320,381 of record NZ_CP065217.1, read on the forward strand.
AGAGAGTCGTGTAAAATATCGAGTTCGCACATCTTGTTGTCTGATTATTGATTTTTGGCGAAACCATTTGATCATATGACAAGATGTGTATCTACCTTAACTTAATGATTTTTATCAAAATCATTAGGGGATTCCTCAGTGTAGAGTAAGCTTACACTCCTTCAAGCGCTTTCCAATCGCTCGTAGCAAATACTCTGCTTGTGCTTTGGAATGACAATGGACAACAGCGTCATCTGCGTACCTAGCAAATGGACATTTTGGAGAAGTTTTACTTATCCAAGTGTCAAACGCATAGTGCATAAACAGATTCATCAGTAACGGACTGATCACCCCGCCTTGGGGAGTACCCTGAGTACGAGGTTCTAGGACGTTGTCAACATTGAGTGTTGCCGCTTTTAACCATCTTTCGATGAACAGTAAAGCCCACTTAATCTTTACATGATGACGCACAGCCTTCATCAGAAACTCATGATCGATATTGTCGAATGCGCCTTTGATATCAAACTCAACGACCCAGTCCATTCGCCAACACCGCAGTCGAGTTTTATCTACCGCTTGCAGTGCCGATTTCCCTGGTCGATAACCGTAAGAATCAGGATGGAAGCATCTGTCTATTTCGGGTTCTATTTGCATCTTGACCACCATCTGAGCGATGCGATCAGACACAGTAGGGACTCCCAGACTCCTTGTGCCACCATCCTTCTTAGGTATATTTACCTGCTGAACAGGTGGTGGCATGTAGGAGCCTGACGACATACGATTCCATATCTTGTAGAGATTTCCTTTCAGGTTTCGCTCAAATGCAGACAAAGAGATTTTGTCTACACCAGCTGCGCCTTTATTAGCTTTTACACGCTGATATGCCCTCCAAACGAGTTGTTTTGAAATATCAAACGATTTTGTTGATGCCATCTGGCTCCTCCCTAACATTGCTAGGTTGACTGAATTTCATCAACTGGATAATGCTGCCCCTTCGCTCCTCATCCATTACAGATGACTCATCACTACTACGAGCAGCTCCGTCCCTGTATTTGATATCGGTATTCTTCCTCATGGTATTTGCCATTTGTCATTTCCCTTAACACTCAAATCCAGGTTCCCACGTTCCATGCTACCGCCTAAATCAAGCTCATGCCGCCTATACACCGATTGCCGCTGAAACAGTAAGTAGGTTTCCTTTCAGCTAATCCTAGGGTTACTGGGCGCCCCTAGTTTTGACAATGCTTAATCCTTAACGATGCGTCATCGGACGGTTTGCTTTCGCTCATCTTCTTGATTCATAACTAATATCTTATTGATACCTTTTCCAAAGTCGCTCACTACCATACCTCTTAAATACAGCAGCACTTGGCGGTTTGAAACCGACCCCTACAGGCAGATTTCGGGAGGCCATCTCCCATCAGTAGCACAGCTCCAAAAGGACTTAGCCTTTTGTTCGTGGCACACCCCAGTACAACACTTTGATTTTGTCGCGTTGTTTGTTGGTGAATAGGAACAGTGCGCCGCTGCCCAAGGGCAAGTCGGTGTCATTTTCGATCATCGCAGCGAGGCCGTTGATGGACTTTCTAAAATCGACGCTTTCGCGATAGAGATAGATTTCGGGAGCACTGAGCATACGTTTCATGACAGCGCACCGATAAGTTCTGCAAGATAGGTCGCTGGCGTGCCTTGTGGGATGCTCAGTTCAACATCATTGACGAGCAGGGTCATATTGGCAACGGCAACGTGAGTGGCTTGATACTTTGTGGTCTTTTCAACGACTTCTGCTTTAACAAAGCCAACCGTGTTCGGTTTTTCGATGTGCTTTAACTGTTGGCGCTTAGCGTAAAAAGTGGAGAGGCTCAGTCCGTTACGTTCACAGAATAATCGTTGTGATAGCTGGCTGGATTCATAGTGTTCGAACAGGGTTCGCCATTCTTGGTTAGTGCGTCGTTTGGCCATTTCAAATCTCCTTTGGGTTGGAGGTTTGATCTTATTATTCGGGCTAAACGATTAGAATGCGGGGTTTATGATACGCTTACAAATAAACGCCAAAAGAAGCAAAATAAAAAAGGAGGCCGAAGCCTCCTTTTCACATGACAATGGAAGATTAACCGTGGTTACGGATCCACTCATCCATTTCAGTTTTCAGGTTGTCAGACTTAGTACCGAAGATAGCTTGTACACCACCTGATACTACAACTACGCCTGCTGCACCCAGTTTTTTCAGTTTGCTTTGGTCAACGATTTCAGTATCAGCAACAGAAACACGTAGACGAGTGATACATGCATCTAGGTTAGTGATGTTCGCTTTACCACCGAAGGCTGCAACCAGTTCACCTGCTAATTCAGTACCTGAAGTTGCAGTTACGTCTGCAGTTTCATCTTCGCGACCTGGTGTTTTCAGATCCATTGCACGGATAACGAAAGTGAACACAACGTAGTACAGCACTGCGTAAGCAACACCCAAACCAACGAGCAGCAACATGTTTTCCGCACGTGGAGATTGAACTACGAAATCGATGAAACCGTTCGAGAAGGTGTGACCGTGTACAACACCCAGTGAGTTAGTTAGTACATAAGCCAGACCAGCAAGCACTGCGTGGATTGCGTACAATACTGGAGCGATGAACAAGAATGAGAACTCGATTGGCTCAGTAATACCGGTTAGGAATGAAGTCAGAGCTGCTGACGCCATGATACCCATTACTTTCGCACGGTTTTCTGGTTTCGCACAGTGAGCGATAGCAAACGCCGCAGCTGGCAAACCAAACATCTTGAACAGGTAGCCACCAGCTAGCTGACCGAAACCATTACCCGCTGCACGAGTTGCGTCATCAGCAGTTAGGAAACAGGTCATGATGCCGTGTACTGTTTCACCTGAACCGTTCACACAAGTACCCGCTTCATAGAAGAATGGTACGTTCCAGATGTGGTGTAGACCGAATGGGATCAAAGAACGTTCAATAACGCCGTAGATACCAAATGCGGTTACTGGGTTTTGATGCGCTGCCCAATCAGAGAACGATGCAATTGCAGCACCCACTGGTGGCCAAATGAATGACAAAATCACGCCAAGAATAATAGATAGGAAACCAGTGATAATCGGCACTGCACGTTTACCAGCGAAGAAACCTAGGTATTCTGGAAGTTGAATTTTGTAGAAACGGTTAAATGCCCAAGCAGCCACGCCACCGGCAAGGATACCACCTAGGACACCCGTGTCGATTTTGTCTGCGCCCATAACGGTTGCCATCACTTTTAGCGTTGCAACCATGATTCCGTAACCAACGATAGCCGATAGACCTGAAACACCATCGTTATTGGTAAAGCCAAGTGCCACACCTACTGCAAATAGAAGTGCCATTTGACCAAATACTGAACCACCGGCTTGCTCCATTAGGTGAGAAACCACCTCTGGTAGCCAGCTGAAGTTGGCAGCACCTACGCCAAGCAAAATACCCGCAACTGGTAAGACTGATACTGGTAGCATCAGAGCTTTACCAACTTTTTGCAGGTTAGCAAAAAGGTTTTTAAACATGTTTATGCTCCTGATTAAGTTATTAGAATTTTGGGTTCTAACGGCACACCCCCGTAGCCTAAATGTTAGCACCCAATGAAAATGTAACCACATTTGTCATTATATTTTCCGCCTCTAAATATATCTTGATGCCACTCAAACTTTCCACAAAGTTACGAAATTTAGTTTCAAAACAAGCCTTGGATCACACACATTTACGTCTGTCAATAGAGAAAAACAATGCAGTAAGTTATTGTTTTTATATGACTTTGTAATTAACAAAATTAATTTTATAGCGTAAATAAAATGATGTTCAATGTTATTTTTAGTAACAAAATTACATTTGCGTGAATTGTCGTAGAATCAATCAACATATTTCGTTAACAAGCGCTATTGGATTATTTCGACACACATAACGAAAAAAAAGAGAGCAAATGCTCTCTTTTTGAACAGCTTTTATATTTTTATCGCAAAAAAAGATCTCGGTAATTTTGGCTCGTTTTTTGCGCAACTTCCACTAATGAGATGCCCTTAAGCTGGGCAATGTATGCGGCAACCTCAACAACAAACGCTGGTTGATTCTCTTTACCTCGATGAGGAACCGGAGCCAAATAAGGTGCGTCGGTCTCAATCAGCAAGCGGTCTAATGGTAGGTTTTTGACCACATCCTTCAATTCGGTTGCTTGTCGAAACGTAACGATCCCTGAAATCGAAATGTAAAAGCCTAATTCCATAGCGGATTGAGCAAAAGGCATATCCTCAGTGAAGCAGTGAATAACGCCCCCACACTGCTCAGCTGCACCACTTTTTAAAATAGAGAGCGTATCTTCTCTCGCCTGTCTCGTATGGATAATCAGCGGCTTGTTGAGCTCTACGGCAAGTTCTACGTGCTGTTCAAAGCGAGTACGCTGCAGCGCTGCCGTTTCAGGTTGGTAATGGTAATCGAGCCCGGTTTCCCCTACGGCAACAACCTTCGGATGACTGGCGTACTCTTTTAGCGTGGCCAAACAAAAATCGCTTTCTACATCCAAAGGGTGGACGCCACACGAGGCGCGAACATTGTCAAACGGCTCAATCATCTCAAGCATTTTAGGGAAAGAATCCAAAGTCACACCCACCGAGAGAAGTTGGTCGACGTTGACTTGTTTTGCTTTGTTAATCACATCTGCAATATCCAGATGCAGGTCGTCATAGTTCAACTTGTCTAAATGACAATGAGAGTCTACAAACATAATGCCTCTCGGATTTCTATAATCCAGTTAGTAATAAGCAGTTCTTCATTCAAACCGGGAAACGTACGCAATTGTTGCATGAGTTGCGTGAGCGATTCCATAGCAGAATGCAAACGGATAAGTGGGCAGTGGCTCAATGCTTGACTGCCAAATAAGAGGTCTTGACTGTCTAAACGAAATGCCGCTTTTTGCGCATCAGATAATAGATACCACAGCCAAGTCAGATTTCTTTGCGAAGACGTTTGTATAAACGAAACCAACTCGGTGATATCGCCCCAAGGTTGGGTCAGCACACTGAGAAAAAGCGCCTCTAGCTTTTGATACTCAGCAAGCCCTCCGGCTTGCGCCATCGCTTTTGCTTGCAGTGGCGAATAATGACTGAGTTTAAGTAAGTCTTTTGCAACGTCCTTCACGCCCTGCTGACACAGCCATTCTACCGCGGTATTGAGATCTGGCGTCGTTACCGTCCATTGCTGACAGCGGCTGACAATCGTTGGCAACAAGCGCTTTTTATCCCGATTCACCAACAGAAAAAGACACTGTTCGCCTGATTCTTCCAACGTTTTCAACAGCGCGTTGGAGGCTGACTCATTCATTGCTTCGGCAGGTTCAATAATAAAAAGTCGGTAACCTCCCAACTGGGACGATTCCTGCGCTAAACGGTTACAATGGCGGATCTGTTCGACGCCAATCGCTTTTCCTTCCTTTTCAGGGAGAATACGATGGAGATCGGGATGATTATTGGATCTCACCAAGTCACAGCTATGGCAAAACCCGCAGGCCTGATCAGGGTAGGTTCTGCACAGCAAAGCGGCAGCAAACGCGTCCACTAAAACTTCGACACCTAAATCGGCATCACTTTGCAACAAAACCGCACCAGGTAGCCGCTGCGCAGCCATTGACGCTTGTAACCCGCGCCACACATTTTCTAGCCAAGGATACTCGTGTACCATCCTCAATCCTGTGTTTCCACTAACCATTTCTGCAGTACGGTGCGAATGTCCTGCGCAACCGCATCGATCGCTTGTTCTGCATTGATAATCACTACTGATGGATCCGCTTGGGCAATCTGCAAATAACGTTGACGTGTACGTTCGAAAAAGCTGATATCCATTTTCTCAATTCGATCAAGCTCCCCACGCCCTCTAGCACGTTCAAGACCCACTTTGGGTTCGATATCCATGTAAATGGTAAAATCTGGTTTGAATTCACCAAGCGCGGTATCACGCAGATTTTTCATCAATAGCGGAGAGATCTGACGCCCACCGCCCTGATACGCTTGTGATGACATATCATGTCTATCCCCCACCACCCATTGCCCTTGGGCAAGAGCAGGTTTGATCACGTTTTCCACCAGTTGCACACGTGCCGCATACAGCAGCAGCAACTCGGTCATATCGTGTAGATGCTCACCTGAGTGTTCTTCTTTAACCAAAGCACGTAACTTTTCTGCTAACGGGGTTCCACCGGGTTCTCTAGTCTGCACGACATCTTGAATACCAGCCGTACGAAGTACATCCAAAACGGTACTGATTGCAGTACTCTTCCCCGCGCCTTCTAATCCTTCTACGACGATAAATTTTGTCTTGTTCATTATTTTTTTCTTAATTCTCGTAAATATGCACGTACTGCGCTGTTGTGCTCTGCCAATGTTTTCGAGAAAACGTGTCCTCCTTTCCCACTGGCAACAAAGTATAAGTAGTGGCTATTTTTTTCTGGATTTAATGCCGCTTGAATAGAGGATTCACCCGCCATCGCAATCGGCGTTGGTGGTAAGCCATTGATCACATAAGTATTGTACGGTGTCGGCGTGCGAAGATCTTTCTTGCGGATATTCCCGTCGTAGCGTTCCCCCAAGCCATAAATGACCGTCGGATCGGTTTGTAAACGCATACCTTTATTCAAGCGATTGATAAAGACTGAGGCAATTCGCTCGCGTTCGTCGTCGATCGCCGTCTCTTTTTCAATGATAGAAGCCAAAATAAGCGCTTCATAAGCGGATTGCAGTGGCAACTTCTCCTGACGACTCTGCCAATGCTTGTCGAGTATTTTATTTAGTTTACTATGCGCTCGTTTTAACAGCTCAATATCCGATGTTCCCATGGTGTAGTGGTAGGTTTCGGCTAAAAACAGTCCTTCCAGCTTGCTATAAGGCACATCTAACTGCGTGGCGATCTCCTCTTCACTTAATCCCTCAAGCTTGTGGATCAAGTACGGCTCATTGGCGATCTGTTCAATCCACTCTTTAAACTGGCTTCCTTCCACAAAAGTGATACTAAACTGATGCTCCTTGCCTTCGTTAAAGAGCACCAACACATCATAGAGCGACATCTCTGGCCGTATTTGATAAGTACCCGCTTTAATCTGCGTCAACTCAGGATAGAGTTTCGGTAGCAGACGGGCAAAGGGGGTGTCGTCTATCCATTGCTTATCTTGAAGCAAGATCAGCGCGCGGCTAAATCCGCTGCCTGCTGGGACTGTGATAATTTGCGCTTGTTCGATGTTCACCGGCAGTTCAACGTATTGCTTGATCTGCGATAATACATACTGGCTGCCCACCGCGATGACGATGGCAGCAACAATAATTACGGCTAATAACTTCTTAATCACGAGCAGAAAATTCCTTGAAAGTATCGTGTCATCTCACCAATCGGCATATTGCGCTCTTGTATGCGGGTAACCGGCGCTACACCGAGCAAAGAGTTACAAACAAACACTTCGTTTGCATCAAGTAGCTGTGCTATCTGCGCATCAATCACATTGACTGGCATGCTGTCATGCTGTGCTTGAGCGAGGATCAAGCGGCGCATAATGCCTGCCACACCACTTTGCGACACATCACTGGTGTACAAAACCGATTCTTTGAACCAAAAAAGATTGGCCATTGTAGTTTCAATAACATGATTTTGCACATTTAAGGTGACGCCGTCTTGATAGCCTTGCTTTTCCATCTCCGCTTTACACAAAATCTGTTCCAAACGGTTGTTATGTTTGTGTCCGGCAAGTAACGGATTAATACCTAAACGGGTTTGACACACCCCAAGTTGCAAGCCTGTTTGTTGCAAAGCGGCATAATGCGGCGGATAGGAAGCACTTGAGATCGTTACGAGTGGCTGCGTGACCTCGGAAAAACTGTACCCTCGCCCACCAAGCCCCCGACTAATATGCAGTTTAAGCACCGCTTTTTCATCGGCAAGTACCGCTAAGTCTAGCCACTGTTTCACTTGTAACCAGTCGGGAATAGGAATATGTAATACGCTTAAACACGCCTGCATGCGTTCAATATGTAAAGGCCAGTGCTCAATATGGCCATATCGGCTCAACATAGTGGTGAAGCATCCGTCACCATATTGAAATGAACGGTCGGTAAGCGAAACCATCTCACTTGGTACACCATTTACCCAAAACATTTCAGCATCCCTAAAAAACAAAAACGGCTCAATGCTAAGCATCGAGCCGTTTAAATACAAGTTTCTAAACTCTAAAGCACTTAGATTTTCTTAAAGATCAGAGAACCGTTAGTACCACCGAAGCCGAAAGAGTTACAGATGGCGTACTCCATCTCCACTTTTTGTGCAACATGCGGTACGAGGTCGATGTCCAGCCCATCTTCTGGGTTATCCAGGTTGATGGTTGGTGGAACAATCTGATCGACCAATGACATCACCGTGATGATAGCCTCAACCGAGCCTGCGGCGCCTAAAAGGTGCCCAGTCATTGACTTAGTTGAAGAAACTTTAACTTGCTTCGCGCCTTCTTCACCAAGAGCACGCTTAACGCCCTTAATTTCTGCCACATCACCAGCAGGTGTTGATGTGCCATGAGCATTCACGTAGCCAACTTGTGTGCCGACAATACCAGCATCGCGCATTGCCGCTTCCATCGCCAGTGCTCCGCCAGAACCATCTTCACTCGGAGACGTCATGTGGTAAGCATCGCCAGACATACCAAAGCCAACCAGCTCAGCGTAAATCTTCGCGCCACGCGCTTTAGCGTGTTCATACTCTTCCAAAACCATGATGCCAGCACCGTCACCCAGAACAAAACCGTCTCGGTCTTTGTCCCAAGGGCGAGACGCTTTCTGTGGCTCATCATTACGGGTAGATAACGCTTTCGCAGCGCCAAAACCTGCCATACCAAGCGGAGTTGAGGCTTTCTCAGCACCACCAGCGACCATAGCGTCGGCGTCACCGTAAGCGATCATACGCGCAGCGTGACCAATATTGTGCAAGCCTGTAGTACAAGCAGTAGAAATAGCGATATTCGGGCCACGCAAGCCACGCATAATAGACAAGTTACCCGCAACCATGTTGACGATGGTTGAAGGAACGAAGAATGGACTCACTTTACGTGGGCCTTTCTCGACTAGAGCGGTATGGCCAGTTTCAATTAAATCCAGGCCACCGATGCCAGAACCAATTGCCACACCAACACGATGTGCATTCTGTTCGTTGATTTCCAGACCTGAGTCATCCAGAGCCTGAATGCCTGCGGCGATGCCGTACTGGATAAACAAATCCATTTTACGAGCGTCTTTTTTAGACATGTACTCTTCGCAATTGAAGTCTTTCACCAGACCTGCGAAACGGGTAGAAAAATTAGTTGTATCGAAATGATCGATATTGACGATACCACTTTTGCCTTCCAGCAGGGCTTTCCATGAATCTGCTACAGTGTTGCCGACCGGTGACAACATACCCATGCCAGTGACAACTACACGACGCTTGGACACGATATAATTCTCCGGGAATTGAGTTTCTATGGGAGGATAGAAGAAGTTGGAAAAAACACAGGCGGTCTAGGTGACCGCCTGGGAGAGACTATTACTCTGCGTTAGCAGTCACGTAGTCGATAGCAGCTTGAACAGTTGTGATCTTTTCAGCTTCTTCGTCTGGAATCTCAGTGTCGAATTCTTCTTCTAGTGCCATTACTAGCTCAACGGTGTCTAGAGAATCCGCGCCTAGGTCATCTACGAAAGAAGCTTCGTTTTTCACTTCAGACTCGTCAACACCTAGTTGTTCAACAATGATTTTCTTTACGCGTTCTTCGAGGTTGCTCATTTTTCTTTTCCTTTACAGAGTTCGCTTTATGCGATGTTTTCCGTAGTTTATTCAATCTATTAAAAGTTGCAAGGCTAACTTTTCTGGTCAAACCACAATTTACGCGATTTTAACCGATTTTCATTACATATTTGACCTAAATCATGCACAGATGCTGCACAAAATTTAAACCATATACATGCCGCCATTCACATGAAGTGTTTCGCCAGTGATGTAAGCCGCCGCTGGCGACGCCAAAAATACCACAGCTTCAGCAATTTCACGAGGATCACCAAGGCGACCTGCTGGTACATTCGCCAAAGTGACGGCACGTTGTTCATCATTAAGCGCACGAGTCATGTCGGTTTCGATAAAACCAGGGGCAACCGTGTTCACTGTCACACCACGCGATGCCACTTCACGTGCAAGAGACTTGGTAAAGCCGATTACACCTGCTTTAGCGGCTGCGTAGTTTGCCTGGCCTGCGTTACCCATAGTGCCAACAACAGAGCCGATGTTGATAATGCGACCATCACGCTTTTTCATCATGCCACGCATAACCGCTTTTGACAGGCGGAAGATAGACGTTAAGTTAGTGTCAAGAATGTCACTCCATTCGTCATCTTTCATGCGCATTAACAGATTATCACGTGTGATGCCTGCATTATTGATCAAAATATCAATCGCGCCGAACTCATCGTTGATGGCCTTTATTGTAGCCTCAATTGACTCAGCTTGGGTGACATTTAACGCAAAACCTTTGCCATTTTCGCCTAAATATTCAGAAATGGCGGCTGCGCCACTTTCTGATGTGGCTGTACCGATGACGGTTGCACCGCGTTCAACCAAGGTTTCCGCAATCGCGCGACCAATACCACGGCTAGCACCTGTCACAAGGGCAACTTTGCCACTTAAATTCAATAAGTCTGTCATTGGTTTTTCCTTATTATTTTACAGCGTCCAGCGAAGCAATATCGTTCACTGCGGCCGCTTCTAGAGACTTAACAATGCGTTTGGTCAAACCGGTTAATACTTTACCAGGACCCATTTCAAATAATTTCTCGACCCCCTGATGACTCATTAGTTCCACGCTTTCGGTCCAACGAACTGGGCTGTAAAGCTGGCGAACAAGGGCATCTTTGATCTTCACCGGGTCGGTTTCTGCAACCACATCTACGTTATTAATAACAGGAAGCTGCGGGGTATTAAATTCGATAGATTCTAGAGCAATCGCCAGTTTGTCTGCTGCAGGCTTCATCAATGCGCAGTGTGATGGTACTGAAACTGGCAGTGGAAGTGCACGCTTGGCCCCCGCTTCTTTACACAGCACGCCCGCACGCTCGACGGCATCTTTACTACCTGCAATCACAACTTGACCAGGAGAGTTAAAGTTAACTGGTGATACTACATCGCCTTGAGCCGCTTCAGTACATGCTTTTGCTATAGCGTCATCGTCTAAACCGATAATCGCGTACATCGCACCCGTACCCGCTGGAACCGCTTCTTGCATCAATTGCCCACGCAGTTCAACCAGTTTGATCGCTTGTTTAAAGTCGATAACACCCGCACAGACCAACGCTGAATACTCGCCTAGGCTGTGACCCGCCAAGTTTGCAGGTTGCGCCAAACCTAATTGTTGCCACACGCGCCAAATCGCGACAGATGAGCTCAGCAAAGCAGGCTGAGTACGAAAAGTTTGATTGAGATCTTCCGCAGGGCCATTTTGCACTAAAGACCAAAGGTCATAACCAAGCGCTTCTGAGGCTTGCGCAAAAGTCTCTTTTACGATGTCGTATTGTTCGCCAAGTTCAGCAAGCATACCTACAGCTTGTGAGCCCTGACCTGGGAATACAATAGCAAACTTGCTCATAGTAATTTTCCTTAACCAAAGCAAAATAAGGGGAAGTCGTTACAAATTAACGACTTTAATATGAAATTCTTAATTAAAAGCGTACTAGGGCCGAACCCCAAGTGAAACCACCACCAAAAGCCTCGAGCAATAATGTCTGACCACGCTTAATGCGGCCATCACGTACCGCTTCATCTAATGCTGTCGGGACCGTGGCGGCAGAGGTATTCCCGTGGCGATCTAGGGTAATAACCACTTGATCCAAAGACATCGAAAGCTTTTTCGCGGTCGCAGAAATAATGCGATAGTTTGCTTGATGCGGAACCAACCAGTCGAGTTCAGATTTGTGCATGCCATTAGCATCCAGGGTATCTTTCACCAGCTTAGACAGTTGCGTCACTGCCACCTTAAATACCTCATTGCCCGCCATGTGCAGCCATTTATCGGCATCTTTACCGCGCTCAGGTACTTCTAAGCTAAGAAGATCACCAAACTCACCATCCGCGTAGATGTGAGTAGATAGAATACCCGGCTCTTCGCTTGCACCAATGACAACCGCACCAGCGCCGTCACCAAAGAGAATAATGGTTGAACGGTCGGTCGGATCACACGTTTTTGACAGCGCGTCTGAACCCACCACGAGGACATTCTTGCACATCCCTGTTTTGATATGCTGATCGGCGACCGATAGTGCATAAATAAAACCAGAACAGGCGGCGGCGAGATCAAATGCTGCACAGCCTTTAATGCCAAGCTTTGCCTGAACCTGACACGCAGATGAAGGGAAAGTATGGCTACCGCTAGTCGTCGCGACAATGATGAGATCAATGTCATGTTTATCGATGCCGGCCATCTCAATGGCATTTTCAGCAGCATAGAAACCCATATCCGCAACGGTTTCGTTTTCTGCCGCAATACGGCGTTCTTTGATGCCTGTACGAGTCACAATCCACTCGTCACTCGTCTCTACCATTTTCTCGAGATCAGCGTTGGTGCGGATCTGAGATGGCAAGTAGCTGCCAGTACCTAAAATTTTGCTATACATGAAGACTAATAATGCCTCTCGAGTAAAACCGCTTCCAAACGATCGCTTATCCGGCTTGGTACTTGTCGTTTGACCTCGTGTACTGCTTCGCCTATGGCGTTAACAACCGCAGATACATCAGCACTTCCATGACTTTTAATGACAATGCCGCGCAATCCTAACAAACTTGCACCGTTATACTGGTCGGGGTTCAGTGTTTTTAATTCATAAAATAGCCCAGAAAGCAGTTTTTTGGCTATCCAACCCTTTATAGACGAAGTCGCCATGCTATTTTTTATTTTTTCGATAAAGAGCTGAGCGGTGCCTTCACTCGCTTTAAGACAGACGTTGCCGACAAAGCCATCACAGACAATCACGTCGGCCACATTCTGCAGAATCTGATTTCCCTCAATAAAGCCGACAAAATTAACCGCGTCGGTTTGGGAAAGCAATTCGGCACAACGTTTGACCACATCATTACCTTTAATCTCTTCAACACCCACATTTAATACCGCCACTTTGGGGATACGGTTAAGGTGTTCTTCGGCGAGCGCTGCTCCCATTACCGCAAACTGAAATAAGCTGTCGGCATCACAAGAAACGTTCGCCCCTAAGTCAAGCATCCAACTGCGGCCAGCGGACACGGTGGGTAATGCAGACACTAATGCAGGTCTGTCGATTCCTGGCAGTAATTTGAGAATAAAACGAGATAAGGCCATCAAGGCGCCAGTATTGCCACCACTGACACAGGCATCCGCTTTGGCATCCGAAACCAGTTCAATCGCCAAACGCATCGAACTGTCTTGACTGTTACGCAGTGCCAGAGAAGGTTTTTCCGAGTTGGAGATTACACGACTGCAATGCTGGATAGTCAGACGAGAGTCAGGTTTATAACCTAATCGGGAAAGTTGAGTTGTGATCAAAGGTTGATCACCTGTGAGAATCACTTTTAGCTCTGGGAAATGAGACAGTGCCTGCACGGCGGCAGGCACTGTGACGCGAGGACCAAAATCCCCGCCCATTGCATCAAGTGCAACGGTAATACTTTGCAAAGGTCAACCTTACTTGTTGATAACCTTTTTGCCACGGTAGTAACCTTCAGCGGTTACGTTGTGGCGTAGGTGCGTTTCACCAGAAGTCGCGTCTACAGATAGAGCTGCTGTAGTTAGCGCATCGTGAGAACGACGCATACCACGTCTTGAACGTGTTTTACGGTTTTGTTGTACGGCCATTGACCCTACTCCTATGTTATGGGTTCAGCGTAAAGCTTATCGCTTTAAGCTTTTTAAAACATCGAACGGATTTGGTTTACCTTCCTCAATTTCTTCAGGAATATCGCCAAATACCATGTTATTTGAATTAACGCTGCAATCCGCTTCATCGTGCATGGCAATTTGAGGTAATTCTAGAATGAACTCGTCTTCAACCAATTGAATGAGATCGACCTCTCCATATTCGTTAAGATCTACCAAATCGTAACATTCTGGAGCATCTTGCTCACTTTTCTCACTGTAGTAAGGAGTATAAGTGAACCCTACTTCACAATAATGTGTGAATGACTCATTACAACGTTGACACTCTAAATCGACTTCGATGTTAGCTTTACCAGAGATAACAACGAGTCGCTGTTCATCTATCTCAAATGACAAATAGACTTCTGCGTCGCGTTTTACGCCTTCGGTCATTTCAGCAAGACGCTTAAACAGACTGGCTTGGATGATACCATCGTAATCCAATCTTTTTTGAGCAGCCTTCGCCGGATCCACCGTTCGCGGTATTTTTACCTTTTGCATAGGGCGCGAATATTATCTTCCAAATAGAAATTAGTCAAAGAAAAAGGCAAAAAATTTGTACTTTTTTGCGCTTGTCATACAGAGCATTAGCAAGGGTCGGTTTTGATCCGTTATGCTAGGAAAAATGCTCTGCCAAATTGTAAATTAAAATGAAAAATTACCAACTAGTTTTAGCGTCTACCTCGCCATTTCGCCAGCAACTGCTTGAAAAACTGTCGCTGCCCTTTACGACCCAATCGCCAATTTGTGATGAGACGCCTTTGCCAAGCGAATCTCCTCAAGATCTGGTTTTACGATTGGCACAGACCAAAGCGGAATCTTGTGCACTGACCCAACCAAGCTTAGTCATTGGCAGCGATCAGGTCTGCGTAATTGGTGGAGAAATTGTTGGCAAGCCACTCTCCGGAGAGCAGGCTATACAGCAACTACTCTCACAAAGTGGTAAAAGCATTGATTTCTATACCGGTTTAGCCGTATTTAACAGCCAAACTGGACAAACGCTGAGCAAGCTAGATACCTTTCGTGTCCACTTTCGCCAACTTTCCCAAGCACAAATTGAATACTATGTCGATGTAGAGCAACCTTTTTACTGCGCTGGCAGTTTCAAAAGTGAAGGATTAGGCATTGCGCTGTTTGAACGATTAGAGGGCAAAGATCCCAACACTTTGATCGGGCTGCCTCTCATTGATCTGGTCGATATACTGGAAAAACACGGATGTAAAGTACTGGGATAATCAGAATAAAGGGATGACCATCATCCCTTTTTCTCACTTCGAAGAGAGGCTAACACCGCCTCTAGCTGCTCACCCATCGGCGCGTTAATCTCCATTGACGCTTCGGTAGCTGGGTGCACAAAACGTATGTTGGCCGCATGCAAAAACAGACGGTCTAACCCATGTTGACCTGTGTAAGCATCAAATCGACGATCACCATATCGATCGTCCCACGCAATAGGGTGGCCGCTGTACTGTGTGTGGACACGAATTTGATGCGTTCTCCCGGTAATCGGACTCGCTTGCACTAACGTCGCTTGGGTAAACTTTTCAAGCACGCTAAAGCGCGTTTCAGAAGGTTTACCATTCGGATTAACGCGAACAATGCTATTCACTTCGTTCTTCAACAGTGGCGCGTTGACCACCTTGCAGCTGTTTTTCCACTCACCCATCACCAACGCGAAATAATATTTCTTAACTGTTTTTTCACGAAACTGCGCTTGCAAATGTCGCAATGCAGAGCGCTTTTTAGCCACGAGCAAGATTCCGGAGGTGTCACGGTCAATACGATGCACTAGCTCTAAAAAACGCGCTTCCGGTCTTAACGCTCGTAGCGCTTCAATCGCACCAAATTTTAAACCGCTACCACCGTGTACCGCCGTGCCAGAGGGTTTATTGAGGATCAGCAGATGATCGTCTTCGAAGATAATCTGCTGCTCAAGCTCTGCTACTCGATTGAGTTTGGTGCTCGGTGCGACTTCTGGTGTTTTTTCTTCCACCGTTAGGGGTGGAATACGTACCACGTCGCCAGCTTGCAGCTTATACTCTGCTTTGATGCGCTTTTTGTTTACTCGGACTTCGCCCTTACGCACGATTCGATAAATCATGCTTTTAGGGACATCTTTTAATTGGTTACGCAAGAAATTATCAATGCGTTGACCAGCCATATCCTCATCGATTTCGACGGATTGGACTTTAGTTCTGATTTCGTTCATGGCGCTATTGTAAACGTAAACGGGCTTAAGTTCACAGAGTCTTTCTTTTCCCTTAACGACAAAATTTACCTATCTGCGCCATAAGGTTCGTTCTCGCTTTGCTCTCCCAACAACAAAGTTACCCACAGGTTACTAATCACCCACCAATTGTTTATAAAGCCAACAGTGGCAATAGGTAAAATTGAACTCAAACTAAAAACTTGCAACGTTTGCGTCAAAGGCGATTGCTGATACTCCGCCGCACTGTTATAGTTCACGACTGCGAAGGTAGGTCCGGTTGATTACTTGTATATAACCGACCGTTTGTCCACAAGCACACCGAGTAGTTTGTTGACGTTTGAATGCTGCAATTGGCGTAAGACATCTCAACATCAACATAACTGTCACACTACTCATCGCACACTCATGTTGAGTAATTACCGATATTGATACGGCTCACAGGCAACCTATGTTGTTTGTGATGACTGACGTGCCCTAGAGCATCCCCCTCCAGCCGGGAGGCTGCAATCTGTAAACCACGGGATCAGGCACCATGAGATAGCGAACTTTGTGACAGAGACAAAAGACAACAAAAGATAAAGACAACGAGAAATTTTCAATGAAAAGAATGTTAATTAACGCAACTCAAAAAGAAGAGTTGCGTGTCGCTTTGGTTGATGGCCAACGACTTTACGATTTGGATATCGAAAGTCCTGGGCATGAATCGAAGAAAGCAAATATCTACAAAGGGCGTATCACACGCGTTGAACCAAGCTTAGAAGCCGCATTCGTCGATTACGGTGCTGAGCGACACGGTTTCCTTCCTCTCAAAGAAATTGCCAAAGAATACTTCCCAGATGGTTATACCTACCAAGGCCGTCCGAGCATTAAAGAAGTGCTAAGAGAAGGTCAGGAAGTAATTGTACAGATTGAGAAAGAAGAACGTGGGAGTAAAGGCGCTGCTTTGACAACGTTTATCTCTTTGGCAGGCAGCTACTTAGTGTTGATGCCAAACAACCCTCGTGCAGGTGGTATTTCTCGCCGTATCGAAGGTGACGAGAGAACCGATCTCAAAACGGCCTTAAGCACACTCGAACTACCGCAAGGAATGGGCTTGATTGTCCGCACCGCAGGGGTAGGCAAAAGTGCAGAAGAACTTGAGTGGGACCTAAATGTACTACTCAATCATTGGGCGGCAATTAAAGACGCTTCTGAATCAAATCCAGCGCCGTTTCTGATCCACCAAGAGAGTAACGTCATTGTTCGTGCTATCCGCGACTATTTGCGTCGCGATATCGGTGAGATCTTAATCGACAGCAACACCATTTTTGAACGCGCCAAAGAGCACATTCAGTTGGTTCGTCCAGACTTTATCAGCCGTGTGAAGAAATACGATGGTGAAGTGCCGCTTTTCAGTCACTATCAGATTGAAAGCCAGATTGAGTCCGCGTTCCAACGTGAAGTTCGTCTTCCTTCTGGTGGTTCTATCGTTATTGACCCAACCGAAGCATTGACCTCGATTGATATCAACTCTGCGCGTGCGACCAAAGGCGGCGACATCGAAGAAACCGCTCTAAACACCAACTTGGAAGCGGCAGACGAAATCGCTCGCCAGCTGCGTCTGCGTGACTTAGGTGGTCTGGTGGTGATCGATTTCATCGACATGACTCCTGTGCGTCACCAACGCGAAGTGGAAAACCGCCTGCGAGAAGCGGTACGTCTTGATCGTGCACGTGTACAAATTGGCCGCATTTCACGCTTTGGTCTGCTCGAAATGTCGCGTCAGCGCTTGAGTCCTTCTTTAGCAGAAGCTAGCCATCACATCTGTCCTCGTTGTAGTGGTACCGGTGTCGTTCGCGACAACGAATCTCTAGCGCTTTCTGTTTTGCGTTTAATTGAAGAAGAAGCACTGAAAGACAATACCGCCCAAGTATTGGCTGTGGTACCTGTACCGATCGCTTCTTACCTGTTGAACGAAAAACGTCGCTCAGTGAACCACATTGAACGCATCCAAGAAGTCAAGATCACTGTCGTGCCGAACTCCGACATGGAAACACCGCACTTTGAGGTGATCCGTGTACGTGAAGGCGAAGAGGTGGATCTGCTTTCCTACTTGCTACCGAAGAAATTGGAAGCGATAAAAGAAGCGGAAGGAAAAGAGAGTTCAGAAACAGAATTCAAGCCGAAACGCATTGAAGAACCTGTTTTGAAAGGTTTCGCATCTACTGCGCAATCTGCTCCTGCGCCAAAACCAGCACCGCAAGTAAAAGAAGTGGAAGCTCAACCTCAGCCACAGCAGCCAGGCTTGTTGAGTCGCTTCTTTAGTGCACTGGGTAACTTTCTGTTTGGCTCTGCTCAAGACAAAGCTGAGGCAGAAAAACAGCAGACGCAAAACGAAGGCGAAAAAGACGACAAACGTCAGAAACGTGAACATCACGATCGTAATGATCGCCGTCGTAACAGTCGTGAGCCTCGTGAAAACCGAGAGCCTCGTGACAACAAACGTCGCCGTAAACCACGCGACGAGAGTGCGACAGTAGAACCCGCTCAAGATGAAAGCGCTAAGCCGCGCCAACAACAAAAGCGTAAGCCGAAAGCGGCTCCGGTGAAAGCAGAAGCACCTGTAGAAAACAAAGCGAACCCCAAAGTCGCGGAAAAAGGTTTACAGCTTGCTTCAGAAGCACAAGGGGCACAGAAGCAGGATTCTGTTAAAGCAAATGTGAAGGCAGAGAAAGTTAAAGAGCGTCGTCAGCGTCGTAAACTGAACAAATCTGTACGCGTAAAAGATCAGGTTCAAGACGAAACGGTAGAAGAAAACGTATTGGCTGCGACGCCTGTGCTGGAGCAAAACGAAGGTTTCGTTGCTACGCCAGTTGAAACTGCGGTTCAAATCGTTGCAAACATTGATACTGACAGTGTCGATGAGCAAGACGAAGATAAAGAGGCGAAACCACGCCGCAATCGTCGTTCGCCACGTCATCTTCGTGCCAGTGGGCAACGTCGTCGCCGTGGTCGTGACCGCCGTCCAAATCCTTTCCGCCTGCGTAAAGGTGGCGTTGCATCACCAGAAATGGCGATGGGTAAAGTGATGCCGCGCTATATTCCAAAACCGGTTGCGAAAAAAGAGCAAGTCGCGAAAGAGCCTGTGACAGAAACCATCGTCGAATCAGCAGTGATTTTGCAAGGTGGTGTTGCTTGTCCTGAACTCGCTATGGGTAAAGTCATTGTTCGACGTGACGCAGATGAGCAGCAAACGTCTGACACTATCCAGCACAACCAAGCGGCTGTTGAAGTCATTGAGCAAGTGACAACGCCTGTCGATGCACAAGAAGCTGTCATTGTGGCAGAAGACTCTTTCGTTGCAGCAAAGGAACCTACATCACAAGCAGACGTGGAAGTTGTAAGCGAATCAGCTCAAGAAACGGCTGAACAGGTTTCGGTTGCCGTTGAAGAAACGGTTGATGAAACTAATGCTGAAGTGACGACCCTAGAAGCGACTTCTTCTAAAGTAGAAAGCAAAGAGGACTCGGCAGAGAATCTGGTCAAAGTCGAAGCACCGGTACAGGCAACTCAGCCCAAGCTGGAAAAGCGAGCGGTGAGTGCGCTATCTAAGCCACATGCCTTTGCGCCGATGACCAAAGCGCCTGGTCCACAGGAGCTGCGTGAGATTACCGTCGTCGCAGCCGCGTTCCGCTCTGAGCGTTATGTTCAACGCGGTGCAGGCAGTCAGGTGGCAACAAGCCAAGCTTCTGCTGAAATGGCAAAACCTGGATTGACAAACTAACCCGACCTCTCTAACTCAAAGGGCTACTAAACAGTAGCCCTTTCGCTATTTGAGCTTCTAGTTCTTGCACTTTTCCAAGATGGCATCTGCCGCTTGTTCAATCAGATCCAGCACCTGCTCAAACCCTGCATCACCACCATAGTAGGGATCAGGGATCTCATCATGCTCGCAAGAGCAATGGTTCAAAAAGAGCGAAATCTTATGCTGGTACTGCGCAGGGCAAATCGCCAAAAGATCGTTGAGATTTGCCTTATCTGCCGCCAAGACCATATCAAAGTACGCAAAATCCTCTCCTCTCACTTGCCGCGCTCGAATTCCTTGGAACGAGTAGCCTCTTTTCTCTCCAGCGCATCGAGAACGATGGTCTGGCTGCGATCCTCTGTGATAGTCAATCGTCCCCGCTGAATCAATTTCTACCTCCATACCCAGATTCATTGCTTTAGCGCGCAGTACCGCTTCAGCCGTCGGAGAGCGGCAAATATTTCCCATACACACAACCAATAGTTTTTTCATCACTTCATCCTTGGTAATCGCCTTCTTTCAAACTCCGACTCTAGCAAGTGACAACATTTTTCTAAAGAAATTGCTTTTTAGCGTGCATCATTTCTATTTAACCCTAATGATTACAAGTACTTTGTAGTTAGGTTTTCCGTTACTATGGCGAAAAGGTAAATATTATTGGAGTTGATATGCACTCGGAAGAGAACAAAGAGAGTCGCCACAAGGAACGACAACAGAAAATTAAACAGCAAGTCGATGCCAAAATCGCCGCCGCCCAGGAAGAAAAAGGCTTGCTACTAGTGATCACAGGCAATGGCAAAGGCAAATCAACCTCTGGTTTTGGGACGATCGCTCGCGCAGTTGGGCACGGCAAAAAATGCGCAGTGGCGCAATTTATTAAAGGAACCTGGGACAATGGCGAACGCAATTTGCTGGAAAAACTAGGCGTTGAGTTTCAAGTCATGGCGACCGGTTTCACTTGGGAAACCCAGAACAAAGAGACGGATACCCAAGCCGCACAGCAAGTTTGGCAAGAGTGCAAGCGCATGCTCAAAGATGAATCACTTGACGTACTTCTTTTTGACGAACTCACCTACATGGTCAGCTATGGTTATATTGATTTAGATGATGTGGTGGATGCGCTAGCACAGCGTCCTCAAATGCAATCGGTGGTAATCACCGGTCGCGGTGCACATCGCACTCTGATCGAAATGGCGGACACTGTCTCTGAAGTGAGAAACGTGAAACACGCTTTCGAATCCGGTATCAAAGCATTGAAAGGGGTTGATTGGTAGCCTTTTCCTCGGCACACATCGTTTGCAATAAGGGCGACCATCAAGTCGCCCTTATTGCATTTAGTTTACTTATTGCGTTTAGTTGAACAGTCCTTTTAACAATCCATCCACCGCTTGCTTGGTTTTTTCATCTTTGATCTTATCGGTCAACTTCTCGACTCCGCGGTCGATCTCTTTCTGCGCTTTCTGCTTGAGCACATCGTCAAACACTAGCTTGAATTTAGGGTCGGCCCATTTACCGGAAATATTGATGGGGATCGTAACATCGCGCAGCTCGTCGATATCCTTACCGCCCTGACCTTCTAACGTGCCAACAATGGAAGTACTGACCGTAAAATCAACCGTTTGATCGATGTAGTTTGCTTCTCCTTTACCACGAATACGCAGTAACGGAGATTGCATGTGCAGATTGTCGGTCGACACATTGCCTTTATTGAGCTTTAACGTAGCACTCATCGAGCTGAAATCGGTTTTTTGCACACCTTGCTTTTCATCCAACTTTTGCCCTTTAAATTTCGCGTAATTTTCACGAATCAACTGGGCAACGTTGATGCCATTGACAGCACCATCAGCAAAATTGATCGTCGCGGTGCCCACTAAGTTCTTCTGAATACCACTTGGTGTCAAACTGCTACCCTGCACATCAATGTTGATGTCGCCAGTGCCTTCCAACTTGTCATTTTGTGCCACGTCCACCAGCAGTGGCTGCACTTGGACATCTTTTATGCGCTTTTTCACACTATAGGTGGCTGGTGATCGACGTGCATCCAGTTTCGCGCTGGCGTTGATAGAGCCTTGATACAGATTGGCATCAAAGCGATCTAAGGTCGCAATACCACGGTTCACCGTGAACTTGGTGATGACATTTTGCAGCTTGGCATTATTGGCTTTGAACTTATCAATACTCACTTGACCAAT
Organism: Vibrio navarrensis; assembly: GCF_015767675.1. Classification (NCBI taxonomy): domain Bacteria; kingdom Pseudomonadati; phylum Pseudomonadota; class Gammaproteobacteria; order Vibrionales; family Vibrionaceae; genus Vibrio; species Vibrio navarrensis. The sequence continues at coordinate 2,342,501 of NZ_CP065217.1, forward strand.
CACATCCAACGTTTTTAACGCGCTCAGATCAGGCTCAACTTCGTTGTTTGCCTCTGGATGCGCGTCTTTGTCATTGCTGCTGTTTGTGCTTGCCGTTTCTTGCGACGGCTGCGTTAGGCCGAGAAACTCATCGAGATCAATCTCTAGGCTGTGCAGCGAAAAACGCACTTTCGGAATCTCAGCTAACGTCACACCGGCTTTACCGTCTAATGCAATAGCGTTGGCGGTCAGTTTATTCAGCACAAGCGATAGATGGCTGCGCGGCACATCAAAGGTCACTTCAGAGCTCATTGCCACCTTCATTGGCGATTGAGGCAGTGATTCCCCATTGAGTTGCGATTCCAACAGGAATGTCTTCACCATCACGGTGCTGATGGCAGCATCCACATGCAACTGCGCCGAGCCATTGGCCGAAAGATCCATACCGGATGCTTGGCCTTTGATTGCAAATGTCAGTGCGTTGTCTTTATCAAACTCGAATGTGTTCAGCACCAACTTGATGCTATCCATCTTCGTGGCTGGATCGCTAAACTGGCTGTTCAGCTCGATATTGCGCAGAGCATAAGAAGAGAAGTCTTGCGCCAAGTGAAACTCAAGCTTACCGTTTGCGCTGAACTGTTGCTGGTTGTTTTTTCCTTTGGCTGAAAACTCCGCTTTGGTCCATTGCTCAAAGGCAAACTCTGAAAGTGAGAAATTCACATCATAGAGTTCAAGTGAAGTACCCGCTTGTCTATCTTGGTTAACGAGTTTGGCATTGCTCACCGAGATCCCGGCTAGCTCAATACGCCAGTCTGCCGCCGCGCCAGCTTGCTGTGGAGCATCCGTGGCGGGCTCCGAGATCACCTCTTGCGGAGCCGTCTCTTGCTGCGCTTTCTGCTGCTGAGTCAACGCATCAATATTCTTTTGCCCATCTTTACGCGTCTCTAAATGAAATTCCGCACCATCAAGGCGAACATCACCAATCTGCAAGACTTTATCAAGCAGAGGCATCACCGAGATATCGATCCCAACGTTCTCAACTTTAAATAAGTTTTCTTGAGAAAAGCCCTGAGGATTCTTTAACTCCGTTTTGCCTAGAGAAAAACCAACCGAAGGGAAAAATTGCCATTCAATGTCGCCTTCAATCACCAACGCTAAACCCGTTTGCTTGGCTACTTGTTCGGTGATCAACGGTCTAAATTGATTGGGATTCACTAAGGTCACTAACGCTATCACCGCAATCACGACAACCGCGATAGACGCAGCCAAAATAAGGAACAGTTTTTTCATATGCGTATTCCTTTGCATGCAAGAGTTGAGACAAGAACAGAGAAAACACCTATTTTGCGCGGTTCTTGCTCCAAAAAAGAAAGTGGCACTTAAAGTGCCACTTTCTTAAATAAAAATAAAGCTCGCTGACAAGACAATGACTTAAGCTTTCAAAAGTTTTGCAATGTGCGCTTTCAGTACATCAATCGCAATGCGGTTTTTACCACCACGAGGAACGATGATATCAGCGTACTGTTTTGAAGGCTCAATAAACTGCATAAACATTGGGCGCACAGTATGCTGGTACTGTTTCAGGACCGATTCCATGGTACGGCCGCGCTCTTCCACATCACGCTTCACACGACGCAGCAAACAGATATCCAGTGGCGTATCCATAAAGACGGTCGCGTGCATTAAGTCGCGCAAACGCGGATCGGTCAAAAGCAAGATGCCTTCCAGGATGATCACTTTTTTCGGCGTCATTGTGGTGGTATTAGCCGTGCGGGTATGTTCGGTATAGCTGTACTCAGGGACTTCAACCGCTTCACCTCGGGTGAGCTTTTCTAGGTGCTCGCAAAGCAGATCGTGGTCGAGCGCGCTCGGGTGGTCGTAGTTAGTTTTAACGCGTTCTTCCATGCTCAAATGGCTTTGGTCATTGTAGTAGCAATCTTCCGTAATCACACCGATTTGATGGTCGCCTACTTTGGCACGAAGTTCATTATAGATCGTGCTGGCAATCAGACTTTTTCCAGAAGCTGACGCGCCCGCAATACCGACGATGACGCATTGATTATTCTCAGACATTAGTTGCACCCGATGATGATTTTGTAGCAGTAGGAATAGATAAACCGCCTGATTATAGGGAGTTCATCCTTTAGATACTAGTCGCTTTTCCTGCTTTAACGCCCTTTTCTCCGGCAGCGGAGAACAAAAGACCAAGCAAACGATTACTTGGTCTTTTTTTCATCTGAAATCGATGGGCTTATTTAATCAAGCCGGGTGTAGAGAATGGTCTCTGGCTTTGCCTTTCCTTGCCAGTACAATGCACTGCATATACGCTCCGCAAGCTGGTAATAACGCTGTGCATGTTCACTTTCTGGTCGCCGACAAACCGTTGGCACACCAGCGTCAATGTCTTCGCGCATCTCAATATGCAGTGGGATCTGACTTAGCAGGGCCAGTCCATACTCTTTGGCCATTTCTTCACCACCACCATGGCCGAAAATCGCCTCTTGGGCCCCGCAGTGGCGGCAAATATGGTAACTCATGTTCTCAACCACACCGAGCACCGGAACACCCACTTTACGAAACATGGCGGCCCCTTTGCGCGCATCCGCCAACGCGAGATCTTGCGGCGTGGTGACGATAACACTGCCTGTCACTGGCACTTGCTGTGATAAAGTCAGTTGAATATCACCGGTACCGGGAGGCATATCGATGACCAAATAGTCGAGATCCGGCCACTGACTTTCATTGAGCAATTGCGCTAGCGCTTTGGAAGCCATCGGCCCACGCCAAATAGCGGCTTCTTTTTGATCGACTAAGTAACCGATTGAGTTGGTATAGATGCCATGCGCCAGCACAGGTTGCATCCATTTTCCCTGCTCGACGTCTGGCTTTTTATTTAGTGTGCCGAGCATTAGCGGCAAAGACGGACCATAGATATCAGCATCAAGCAACCCCACTTTTGCGCCACTGGCCGCTATCGCCAGTGCCAAATTAACCGCCGTAGTAGATTTGCCCACACCGCCTTTGGCGGAGGTAACCGCGATGATGTTTTTTATTCCACTTACAGCGTGAGCAACTGACGTTTCCATCGCTTTGACTCGCTGCTCAATGGTGAACCCCACCTTAGCCGCCTCGCCGCTTGCTTGCTGCTGCACTATCCAACTCGTCAACGCTTCGATCAACGATTTGGCAGCAAAAGGCAGCGTGATGTGCAGCCCACCGTCGGCTTTTACATTCACCACACCGTGCATATCTGCCCACTGCGGTATCAAAGCCCAATGTTCGAACTGATTAAGCCAATAAGAGAAATCTTGTTTTGAAGTGAATTGACGCATATCGCCTCCTCTGTTGACTGCATCCTACCACCGAGTAAAGCACGACTGAACCCCAAAAAAACCAGGTGATTATCCTCTGTCACACCTTGGACTTACCGATTTACTGAGTTAGTATTATCAATCAAATTTTTATACCTATCGAGAAAAGCGAATATTAAGTATGGCAAACGATCCAAGAAACTTTCCCTCAAGGAAATTGCTGGTAACTTGTGCCCTTCCGTACGCTAACGGTTCGATCCACCTTGGTCATATGCTTGAGCATATCCAAGCGGACATTTGGGTTCGTTACCAACGCCTACGCGGCAACATTGTAAATTTCATCTGTGCTGACGATGCTCACGGCACGCCAATCATGCTTAAAGCTCAACAGATGGGTATGTCGCCAGAAGAGATGATCGCTGCGGTCAACGTGGAGCACCAGAAGGACTTTGCTGGCTTTGATATCAGCTTTGATAACTACCACAGCACGCATTCAGACGAGAACCGTGAGCTGGCTTCGCACATTTATCTGCAACTGAAGAAAAATGGCTTTATCTCTAGCCGTACTATTTCTCAGTTGTTCGACCCTGAAAAAGAGATGTTCCTACCGGATCGTTTCGTTAAAGGGACGTGCCCGAAATGTAAGTCAGAAGACCAATACGGCGACAACTGTGATGCTTGTGGCGAAACGTACAGCCCAACCGAACTGATTAACCCGAAATCAGCGGTATCAGGCGCAACACCAGTAATGAAAGATTCCGAACACTTCTTCTTCGACCTGCCTCAGTTTGAAAGCATGCTCAAAGAGTGGACACGTTCTGGCTCTCTACAAACTGAAACCGCCAACAAAATGCAAGAGTGGTTTGAGTCGGGCCTGCAGCAGTGGGATATCTCCCGTGACGCACCTTACTTTGGTTTTGAAATCCCGGGCGAAAAAGACAAATTCTTCTATGTTTGGCTAGATGCACCTATCGGCTACATGGGTTCATTCAAAAACCTGTGTGATAAGCGTGACGATCTAGACTTCGATGAATACTGGAACAAAGACAGCAAAACGGAACTGTACCATTTCATCGGTAAAGACATCGTTTACTTCCACAGCCTATTCTGGCCAGCAATGCTAGACGGTTCTGGTTTCCGTAAGCCAAACAACGTTTTTGTTCATGGCTACGTTACGGTCAACGGCGCGAAGATGTCTAAGTCTAAAGGGACATTCGTGAAAGCGAGTACCTACCTTGAGCATCTTGATCCTGAGTGCCTACGTTACTACTACGCAGCAAAACTGAACAGCCGCATTGACGACCTAGATCTTAACCTTGAAGACTTTACTCAGCGCGTCAACGCTGACGTAGTAAACAAGATCGTTAACCTAGCATCGCGTAACGCTGGTTTCATTGCCAAGCGCTTTGAAGGCAAGCTCGCTGAAAACTTCGTCGAGCCAGAGCTTTACAACGAATTTGTTGCCGCTGCAGACCGTATCGCTGAACTTTACGAAACACGTGAGTTTGGTCGCGCGATTCGTGAAATTACCGCTCTCGCTGACAAAGCAAACCAGTACGTTGATGAGAAAGCACCTTGGGTTGTGGCAAAGGAAGAAGGCAAAGATCAAGAGCTACAAGAGATTTGTTCTGTTGGTATTAACCTATTCCGCGTTCTCATGACCTACTTGAAACCTGTGATGCCAGCACTAGCGGCGCGAACAGAAGCGTTCTTAAATCAAGAACTAACGTGGGAAGGCATTGCTCTGCCATTAACGGCACACGAAATCACAGCATTCAAAGCGCTGTTTAATCGTATCGATCCGAAAAACATCGAAGCCATGATCGAAGCGTCAAAAGAAGATGCCGCGGCCGAAATGGCAGCGAAAGAGAAAGCTGAAGCCGCAAAAAATGCGCAAGAGAGTGAGTTGAGCAAAGATCCGATTGCCGCCGAGATCGAATTTGACGATTTCGCCAAAGTTGACCTCCGTATCGCTAAAATCGTTTCTTGTGAATCCGTACCAAAAGCGGACAAACTGCTGAAATTCCAGTTAGATATTGGTGGCGAAATGCGTCAAGTTTTCTCTGGTATTAAAGCCGCTTACAACCCCGAGGATCTGGTTGGTAAATACACCGTTGTGGTTGCTAACCTGAAGCCACGTAAGATGAAGTTTGGCATGTCGGAAGGCATGATCCTTGCCGCCGGCCCTGGTGGAAAAGATCTCTGGATCCTTGAACCGCATGAAGGCGCGCAGCCTGGCATGCGTGTGATGTAACCAGCAGTCAACGATTTACTTATCTCCAAGCCTCGCAGTTAAAAACGCGAGGCTTTTTTTGTGTCCTATTTCACACTTTTGGTGATAGCTGCACCAAATTGGCACAGTGATTTTCACTAACAAAATCTAACCATTTGAATTTAAACAATTAATATTCTGGCATTAAACCTGCTCTACCCCTTTGTGGCTAGGAACGCATACAAGGAGTAAGTTATGTTTGTTTTACTGTCATCGTTATTGTCTATCGCCATTTTAGGTTCACTCTTCTACTTTTCACAAAAGCGTGAAAACCGTTACATGCAGAAGTATCAAATCCTTAGTACATTGAGAGAAGTGGTGCACTTAACACGACAACATCGCTCTGCAGCACATTTGAGCTTGCTCTACAAACAGCCTCACAGTAGCGAGATTAAGCACATTCAGGAAGAAGTGTTGTTGCGTTGTCAGATGTTGATCGATCTCACTGCGATAGACAGCAAGCCTTTGTATCGCATCCTATTGAATCAATACACGTTTCTTTTTAACAATTGGCAGGAAAACAGCGTAGCAAAAAGTCAATTTCACCATGGCAAGTTGATCCGTCATACACTCTACCTAATTGATGAAGTGACTGTCAGCTGGTTGGCCGAGTCAGAACGCGATGAACTGAGTGATGAGTACCACGGCCATTGGCAGATTGTGATTGAAAGTCTTGAAGCATTGACACAGCTGCGCATCTCTATCCAAGACATTCAAGATGAGCAAGGGCTAACGCGATTTCGTCATAATGCAGACAGGATGGTTAGAAGGCTCAATCAATTAGCGCTTATAAGTCCTTTGAGTATTGCCTCTCCGGCAGGGATGGAAATCACTCGTGTCTTAGAGGCATATGTGGAATCGGCGGAGAGCCGTCCGATAAAGACTGAACTTTATGAGCTGACCAGTCAAATTTCGGCGGCCATTTTTACCAGTTATGACGCGATGTTAGATGAGATCATTGAGAGTGTTTACCTGCCACTGCCCAAACTTTCCATCGCCTAAAAGAAAACCGCCGATTTGGCGGTTTTCTCTATCAGCTTCTAAGCATCGTCTTCCGTGAAATTGGTCGGCAACTGCTTTTTCATCTCGTTCCAAATCATCGCACTTTCAATGCCATATTGACGAATAAGGCCTGGTAACTGTTCACGTTGACCTGACTCGCAGATCTGTAGCAACTGGCGATAAAATTTCAGAGCAAGTGCACGCGAAGTCGGATTGGAAAAATAGAAGCTTCCAACACGATCATACAGTTTTCTTAAACCGTTAAAGATGAGGCCGTAGATTTGGTTCCCAGAGTGAAACGCCAAACGTTGAAAAAGCATGTAGTCGTAAAAATTGAATGTCTTCGCCACCAGAATTTCCTGACGCTTGACTTCATCTTTCTCATTGTCTTCTTTTACATTTTGTTGAATTTTGTCGGCATAAGGAGACGATGACAAAAATGCATCCCACGATGGCGCTTCAAGCAATTGTTCGCAAGAGTCAATTACATTCCTGATGGTTCGCTCAGAGCTCTCTTTATTCACTTTGAATGCATAACGCATAAAAATAGGGCTGATGTTAGTGCGCGCCGCCAGAAGATCTTCCACGATGTTAGTAGCGTTATCGACATCAAGCGTCATCAAAGTGTCTAGAATATGTAGACCAGATGTTTCCATAAACTGGTTTACTTTGGTTGGTTTACCATGCTGAATAGTCAACCAACCATCACGAGCCAATCGCTGCAATACTTCACGCAGTGTTGTTCTGGTTACTCCAATCAATTCAGAGAGCTCACGCTCAGCAGGTAAAATAGAACCTGGTGGAAAGCGACCATTCCAGATGCTTTCAATAATATACTTCTCTGCAAAGCCCGCTGGGCTCTTTGCCTTAATAACCATTATATTTTGTTATCCAGTTTTTGTTTTGGCGTCTTCAATGGCACTCATCATACCACTACTTATTCAATAGCGAAAATTTCCTAACAATAAATGAAACCAAACTGCAATATTGAATATTTACTCTAATACCAAATGGGTACAGAAAGTCTAGGAAATGGTTGAAGAGTGGCAAAAATGACAATTTATGGCTATCGAACCACGCACAAACCCAGAGTAAATAAAGGGTCATTTGTCACAATTTTTCATTGTAAAATTGCAATTTAAAATTGAGTCAATCATCTAGAACCCTATCTTAATTAGTCTTTTTTCTCCTTTGAACGTCAATTATGATGATAAGAGAACTTTTGCATACTTTTCATGATATACTTGTGCTACTTCGATCGCGTTTTATGAAACAAAGTCGCTATTTGTCAATCTGAAGGGGATTTCTTATTGACTAAGTGTTACTTAATAGTAGAGTTGCGGGCGAAAAAGGAGCGGTGCTTAAGTTCAAGGGAAGTAACTTGGCAAAACTACATAAAAACAAGGATTTGTTGTTTTTCTAAGTTATTGTTTTTAAGATAGATATTTCATCTTTGACACATAGGCTTAAGCACTATGTTGTAGTGTCTATTCATAACTCAGTTAAGTAAGAGAATTATCATGCCGATGTCGCTCGGAAACGCTTTTATCAAGAATTTTCTTGGTAAGGCACCTGATTGGTATAAACTTGCCATCATTTCTTTTCTAATCATTAACCCTTTCGTTTTTTTCCTCGTCAACCCTTTCGTAGCAGGCTGGCTACTGGTGGTAGAGTTCATCTTTACGTTGGCGATGGCACTAAAATGTTACCCACTTCAACCAGGCGGTTTATTAGCAATTGAGGCAATTGCTATCGGGATGACCAGTCCAGAACAAGTAAAGCATGAACTTGTGGCGAATATTGAAGTGCTACTGCTCCTCGTATTCATGGTGGCCGGCATCTACTTTATGAAGCACTTGCTTCTGTTTATTTTCACCAAGATCTTGCTCGGCATCCGCTCTAAAGCGATGCTTTCTTTAGCATTCTGCTTTGCGGCCGCGTTTCTTTCGGCATTTTTAGATGCCTTAACGGTGATTGCTGTGGTTATCAGCGTTGCTGTCGGTTTCTACTCAATCTACCACAAAGTCGCCTCTGGCAGCGGGGTGAGTTCAGACCACGATCATACCCAAGATGACCACATCACTGAGCTAACTCGAGATGACCTTGAGAATTACCGCGCATTCCTACGCTCACTATTGATGCACGCCGGGGTAGGGACTGCACTTGGCGGCGTAACCACCATGGTTGGTGAACCGCAAAACCTGATCATTGCCGATCAAGCAGGCTGGCTGTTCGGTGAATTCTTGATTCGTATGGCGCCAATCACACTGCCTGTGTTTATCTTCGGTTTGCTTACCTGTGTTGCGGTTGAGAAGTTCAAAGTGTTTGGCTATGGTGCCGAGCTGCCTGACAACGTTCGTCATATATTGGTCGATTTCGACAACGAAGAGCGCAAAACCCGCACCAATCAAGACATCGCAAAACTATGGATTCAGGGCTTGATTGCGGTTTGGTTGATTGTTGGACTCGCACTGCACTTGGCTGCGGTCGGTTTGATTGGTTTGTCGGTCATCATCCTCGCCACTGCGTTCACTGGTGTAATAGAAGAACATTCGCTGGGTAAAGCGTTTGAAGAAGCACTGCCATTTACTGCGTTGCTAGCGGTATTCTTCTCTATCGTTGCGGTGATCATCGACCAGCAACTCTTTAAGCCAGTAATTGATGCGGTGTTAGCGGTTGAGGACAAAGGAACACAGCTTGCGATGTTCTATGTCGCTAACGGTTTGCTCTCTATGGTTTCAGACAACGTGTTTGTTGGCACTGTTTACATCAACGAAGTAAAAACCGCCTTGCACGAAGGTTTGATTAACCGCGATCAGTTTGACTTGCTCGCGGTTGCTATCAACACAGGTACCAACTTACCTTCGGTGGCCACACCAAACGGTCAGGCGGCATTTCTGTTCCTATTGACTTCGGCCTTAGCGCCTTTGATTCGCCTCTCTTATGGACGTATGGTGCTGATGGCACTGCCATATACGGTTGTGCTCGCCTTGGTGGGCCTGTTTGGCATTGTGTTCCTACTGGAGCCGATGACTGCCTGGTTTTATGACGCGGGTTGGATTTCGCATCACGTTGGGGCCGTTTCACACGCAGTTTCGAGTGGTCACTAAATATTTCCATTGATTAAGAAACTTATCCAAGATAAAAAGCTCTGAGTATTCAGGGCTTTTTTTATTTATTTACAAAAGGATTGCTTGAAGTGACTCTTTTTTCATCACTTAATCGGTTTTCTCGTAGTCGTGCCTCATGGCTACTTTTGTTGATTTTTGTTCTTTTCTTTGAGGGGGCGGCCCTCTTTTTCCAACATGTCATGCTACTTTCGCCCTGCGTGATGTGCATTTATGAGCGTGTGGCTATGTTTGGGATTGGTGGCGCGGCACTCATAGGGCTGATAGCACCGAGCAACCCATTGATTCGTTGGCTTGGTTTTGCGGCTTGGGGAGCCAGTTCATACAAAGGCTTAACGCTGGCGATGCAACACGTGGACTACCAGTTTAATCCATCTCCTTTTGCAACCTGTGACCTGTTTGTCACTTTCCCTGATTGGGCACCGCTTAACCAGTGGGCACCTTGGCTGTTTGAAGCCTATGGGGATTGCAGCAAAATCGTGTGGCAGTTTTTAACTTTATCCATGCCGCAGTGGCTCGTGGTGATTTTTGCTGCCAATCTCGTGGTTCTCGCGTTTGTGTTTTTTTCCCAATTCTTTGCCATCAAGAAAAGAAATCCCATCCGCTAAGTACATGAACGCAGATAAAACAAAGCCAGGTTGATTTCCCGGCTTTTGGCTTTCTCTAAGTTGTAAACCGATATTACTGGCCGCAGCACTGTTTGAACTTCTTACCGCTACCACAAGGGCATGTATCGTTGCGGCCGATGCCTTTATAAGGATTAAGGCTTTGCGATTTATTGCCAACCATCAACTCATCTGCGGCTTGTGCTACCTCATTGAGCATCAGATCGAACTGAGGCAGAAAGTCACCCAGTTGCGGTGGCGTCTCGATCCCTGCCGCCTTCATTTGCGCTTGAGTTTGTTCTTGGTCGATAGCCAGCATCAAGCATGTTAACCATGCACTGAGCATACGCTGCGTACCGTCATTGATTTGCACCTCTTGCCACTGCTCTTCTACTATCGGCCATAGCGACATAAACCCTTCGGCAAAGTCCGCCAATGCCTCTTGGTTTTCATCGAGTAGTGTCTGCAGCGAGTACTCATTGCGCAGAATGCGATTATGTTGCTTGTGGATCTGCTCTGTGACCGCATGACGTACATCGACAGAGACTTCGCCCAGCAAGCTGTCCAGCCATTGTTCTGGATCGGTCGGTTTGACGGTCAAATTCGCAGCAAAAACAGCCCCTTCAATAAACCAGGCTGATTCTGAACATGCTGAAGTCGTGAGTTCGATAAGTTGGTATTGCATTGTCGTTAACTTTTTTCGGTAATTTTTTCAGTAAATAGCGGCGATTATATACCTAAGCTTAGCCACGTGGTGGATAAATTCGTTGTGGCTTTTGGCAGCCCTCTTATCGTGACAAGCGAGTCGCTTATCGCTACAATCGCGCCTCGTTTTGACAGAGGCAAAAATTAGCTATGCGTGTAATATTGGGACCGATGGAAGGGGTATTGGATCATTTGATGCGTGAGATGCTCACAGAGATCAATGATTACGATTTCTGCGTCACCGAATTTGTTCGCGTGGTCAGTCAGCCACTTCCCGATCATGTCTTCTATCGCTTGTGCCCTGAACTGCTGCAAGGCTCAAAGACACGTGCTGGTGTGCCAATCAAATTACAACTTCTTGGTCAAGATCCACACTGGATGGCAGAAAACGCGGTACGAGCAGCCGAGCTTGGTGCTTATGGCATCGATCTAAATTTTGGTTGCCCAGCGAAGATGGTTAACCAAAGCAAAGGCGGCGCGGCGCTGTTGCAACATCCGGAACTTATCTATCAAGTGGTCAAAGCGTGCCGAGAGGCGGTTCCTGCGAACATTCCTGTCTCTGCCAAAATCCGCCTAGGCTGGGAAAACCCAGAAGATTGCTTTGAGATCGTCGATGCAGTCGAACAAGGTAAAGCGGATGAACTGACCGTGCATGCCCGAACCAAAACGGGCGGCTACAAAGCCAGTGAAATTAAGTGGCACTATATCGACCAGATCCGTCAGCGTTGCAAAATTCCTCTAATCGCCAATGGCGAAATCTGGAATTATGCCGATGGGCAAGCTTGTATAGCAACCACAGGGGTCGACTCTTTGATGGTATGTCGCGGCGCGCTAAATGTGCCGAACTTAGGCAATGTGGTGAAGCATGACCACAAATCAATGCCGTGGGAGCAAGTGGTGGATTTGCTGCTGCAATACAGTGAGTACGAGGTACGCGGCGATAAAAGTAAGTATTACCCGAATCGCATTAAACAGTGGTTTGCCTACTTACGCCAAGCTTACCCTCAAGCCGCCCCACTCTTTAGTGACATTCGTACTCTGACCCAAGTTGAGCCGATTGTGACTCATTTGCAGCATTATCGCGCGCAGCTCCACGCAGAAAGAATTCCTGCATAAAATGAAAACGTATCGGCCGCTGGTACTCAGCGGCCGAGAGCCTCACTTCGCATCCACCATCCATACGGAAATGGATTCAGGCGCAATCTCCATGCACATCTCTTCACTAATGGCTAAAGGCGCGCGTTGCTCTATCATCGGCGTCAATTGGCCTGCTGATATTCCTGTCTGCCAAAATGGTAATGAGATCGACTGCGTTTGACAGAGATTGACAACCACCAGCGCGCATTCTTCTCCCAGTTGGCGAGTAAAGGCAAAGTGATCCTTCTCTATCGCCAGAAACTGTATTGCGCCTTGCTGTAAACAAGGATGAGTTGTTCTCAATTGAATCAAGCGTTGCACATAACCAAACCAAGGGGAGGTTTCGACCTGTTCCCAAGGGAAGCTACGTCGATTATCGGGATCTTGTCCCCCTGCTAAGCCCACTTCTGTCCCATAGTAAAGGCACGGCGTGCCAACATACGTAAACAACAGCCCGAGTGCGATTTCCATGTAACCTTGGTGTTGGTTGAGTAGCGTAATGAAGCGTGCGGTATCATGGCTATCGAGTTGATTGAGCTGGCTTAATTGGTTGAGCCAAGGAATTTTCGCTCGTGCCTCATTGAGCCATTCGACAAATTCGCAGCCATCAATGGTAATCGGGTCGTAAGCGATATCTTGTTGTGCCAGTAGTGCTCGGACTGGGTGGGCAAAGCCGTAGTAGTTCATCGAGCCATCTTCTTGCTCCCCTTGCAGCCACTTAGTGGCCTCAAAAAAATGTTCTCCGAGCACGTACGCCTGTGGGTTTTCCGCTTTGGTCGCCTGACGAAACGCCTGCACGTAATGGGCATTATTGTAGGCCCCTTCCCCTTCACCAAGCATATGGATCACATCGAACCGCCAGCCGTCAATTTGATAAGGCGCTTTGAGCCAATGGCGTATCACCGCATCTTCACCTTGGTAGATGTAATTTTTTACCGCTTGATGAGCAAAATTGAGCACAGGTAGGTTCTCAATCCCTTTCCAACCGATGTAATTCTTCGTTTCGTCATCAAAGAAATAGTAGTCACGATAAGGCGAATCACTGTGATGGTAGGCACCGTTGTCTCCTTTACCGCCGCGATCGAGCCAAGGATGTTCGCAAGAGGTGTGGTTAAACACCGCATCGAGTATCACTTTCATGTTGCGCTGGTGTAATGCTTGCGTGAGCTCGGCAAACTCCTGATTGGTGCCAAGATGCGGATCGACCATCAGATAATCGGTCGTATCGTACTTATGATTACTCGGTGCGGTAAAAATAGGGTTGAGATAGAGCGCGCTCACGCCCAAAGTTTGTAGATAATCCAGTTTGCTTGCGATACCGGCCAGATCGCCGCCATAAAACTCACAGCCACCATAGCCAGATCCGGTATCAACCGCCTCTCCCCAAGCTTTGGCCACCACCAGCCGCGTACCATTTTTTACTGTGTATTCGCCATCTTTCACACTGATATCAGGATTGCCGTCGCAAAAGCGATCTGGGAAGATTTGATAGAAAACCTGCTCTTTCACCCACTCTGGCGGTTGATGTTTAGCATTGTATTTAAAGTGATATTCGCTGCCCGGCATGCGCTTTTGCACCCCGCGAGCATCTAACCAATACTGTCCATCTTCCGTCAGTACTTTGAAGACATATTGAGTGACATCACGGTCACTGTTGAGCGCGAAACTTGCTCGCCATTGCTTTAACACCCCGGCAGCTTCAATCGGTTGCATCTCGACTAAGTACTCTTCATTATCGGGTTCATGCCTGAGGTAGACCTTTTGAATACCTTGCGATTGAGTGCGAAGTGTCACCTGCGCTAAGCCTTGGCTTAAGCAAAATCCATCTTGAGTCTGCGAGTGAAAAAGAAAGGGATGCGTCATTTGAGGTACTCTAGTTGTTGCTTTGTTTTATTGTAGAAGCACAAACAACCGATAAACTCCCCCCTTAAAAAATAAATAATCCTTTATTTTTCAAGGGGAGATCACACTTGGTAGGCGTATTGTTAGGGGCGTAGAGATGTGACGCGACTAATTTTAGTTGAGCAGTAAGCTGTCGTCCGCTAACTCTTCACCACGCACTTTAGAGAACATTTCGAGCAGATGAGTCACCGTCATTCCTGCCCGTTGCTCTCCGGCGACATCCAAAACAATTTCGCCTTGGTGCAACATGACGGTGCGATCGCCACACGCCAGCGCATCTTTCATCGAGTGAGTCACCATCATCACAGTCAGGTTAAACTCTTTGACGATGCGTTTGGTCAGATCGATGATAAACGCCGCCATACGAGGGTCTAAGGCTGCGGTATGTTCATCCAGCAAGAGCAGCTTACTGTCCGATAAGGTCGCCATCACCAAACTCACGGCTTGGCGCTGCCCACCTGATAGTAGGCCAATACTGTCGCCCAGCCTATCTTCTAAACCTAAACCCAGAATACTGATACGCTCTTGAAAGAGCTTTCTGCGCTGGGAAGAGAGCGCTAAGTTCCAACCACGAGATTTCCCGCGCATGTAAGCCAAAGCCATGTTCTCTTCGATGGTGAGCGCGCCGCAAGTACCCGCTAACGGATCTTGAAATACACGTGCGCAAAGCCTAGCCCGCTGGTCAACGGTTTGATGGGTCACGTCGGTGTCATCAATCAATACTTTGCCACCGACCATCGGCGTTTCACCTGTTACCGCGCCCAAAAGTGTTGATTTACCTGCGCCATTTGAGCCAATAACCGTGAGAAACTGGTACTCCGGCACTTCTAAACAGACACCACGCAAAGCGCGATTTTCAAGAATAGTGCCGCGATTAAACGTCACCTGAATATCTTCAAGCCTAATCATGCCGTACCTCCTGATCGACTTTTTCCACCCGCCACTTTGGCAGGGCTAACAGACTTTTTTATACTGAGGTTTCCTTTCAGTTTCGGCGCGATCAAGGCAATCGCAACGAGAATGGCGGTCACTAAGTTGAGATCCGATGCTTGTAAGCCAAACATGCCCGAGCTCAAGGCAAATGCAACGGCTAAACGATAAAGAACCGAGCCAACAATTACCGCAACGACGGCTACCCAAATTTTACGGCCCGAGATCAGCGTTTGACCTAAGATTACCGCAGCAAGGCCGACCACTATGGTGCCAACCCCAGAGGTAACATCGGCAAAACTATTGGTTTGCGCAAATAATGCCCCCGCAAAGCCGACAAAACCGTTCGATAGTGCAAGACCAAAATAGGTGTAAAAAGAAGTACTTCCACCCTGTGCGCGCACCATTCGAGCGTTAACCCCCGTGGCGCGTAAACCCAGGCCAAAATCGCTGCTGAGCAGACGAACCACTAACCAAGCTGAGATTAACACCAAGATGCCAACCACCAATGGTCGAACCAGCATAGGATCGCCCAAAGACTCAAACGGCGTGAGAATGGTTTCTTCCCCAAGCAAAGCCATATTTGGCCGACCCATAATGCGAATGTTGATAGAAAACGCGGCAATCATGGTGAGAATGGATGCTAAAAGGTGCAATATTCCGCAGCGCACCGCTAAAAATGCCGTTACCCAGCCGGTCATTGCGCCAGCGATAATCGCCATTCCAGTGGCAAGCCAAGGGTTGACGCCCGCCACGATTGCCGTTGCTGCAACCGCCGCGCCCATCGGAAAACTACCGTCAACACTGAGATCAGGAAAATCCAACACACGAAAGGTGAGAAAAACGCCCAATGCGACCAAACCGTACAACAGGCCAAGCTCTAAAGCTCCGAAAAATGCAAAAGCAGACATAGTCACTCCTTTAATTCTGCTCAAGAATTGGGCCAGCTTCCCGCTGGCCGATGAGGAGAGTTATTGAACCTCTGTCGCGCGCTCAAGCACAGAAGCAGGAATTGTTACACCGAGCTTGGTAGCAACACGCTGGTTCACCACTAAATCAGAGCCTGTGGCCACTTTTACATCTAACTTGCCCGGCTCTTGTCCATCTAAAATGGCTGCGACGTACTCTGCCGTTTGCACGCCAACTTGATAGTAATCAAAACCTAAGCTCGCAATCGCACCTTTTTCAACATAAGAGGTCGCCCCTCCAAACACCGGCGTTTTTGCTTGGTTTGCAGCAACAATCATCCCTTCGATCGCACTGGCAACGGTGTTGTCCGTCGGTGCATACAACACGTCAGATTTAGCCGCAATCGCTTGAGTCGCTGACTGCACATCAGCACTTTTCAGCGCAGTGGCTTCCACCACCTGTAAACCCTTCTCTGCTGCGCTCTTTTTCAGCAGATCGACTAACGTCACCGCGTTGGCTTCGCCTGGGTTATACACAACACCAATCGACTTGGCATTCGGTAGAATTTCTTTGATAAGGTCAACATGCTGAGAAACAGGAGAAAGGTCAGACAAACCCGTCACATTCTTGCCCGGTTGCTGCATGCTTTTAACCAGTTTCGCTCCGACAGGGTCGGTTACCGCGGTAAACACCACCGGAATAGAGCGAGTCGCCGAAACCAAAGCCTGCGCAGTTGGCGTAGCAATACCCACTAGCACATCTGGATTTTCCCCGACAAACTGACGAGCAATTTGCACCGCAATCGCTGGGTTGCCTTGCGCTGTTTTGTAATCAAATTCGAGATTTTTCCCCTCAACGTAGCCTTTGGCTTTCAGACCATCGAGCAATCCTTGACGCGTTGCGTCCAAGGCGGGATGTTCAACGATTTGCGATACCGCAACTTTGGCAGTTTTCGCTAATACCGATTGAGATGAGAGTAATGCAGCACTGGCAAGAACGGCCGTCGCGATCAGTTTTCCTGCTTTCATCTTGACTCCTTGATTTCAGCATAATTTAGATAGGTGATGTTGTGTGTTTGTTTATTGTGTTCGATCTTTATTGTGTGCACTTTTCGTGCATCTGAATGACATTATTACCAGTAACTTAGCGTGATGGAAAGCGGGATTTAACAGAAAACAAACAAAAGGAGAGATAAGACAAAATGTCTAGCGGAAAATAACGCAAAACAAAAGGCAGCACGGAGGCTGCCCGGAAGAACTCACTTAAGCACTTAGAAATCGCGCTAAAACCAACGTTCTAAGGCGCTTTTATCCAGTTGACGAAAGGCACGATTGAGGATCTGCGCTAACTCTTTATAACGCGGACGGGATTTGAGTGGCTCCAAAGCAAAGCCTGTTTCTACAATCTTATGATGCAACTCACGATACCAACTTGCCAACGCAGGAGGCAATTGCGTGTTAGAGCGATTGCCAAGCCACCACATTCCTTGCAACGGCATACTTAGAGCGAACAGTGCCACCACAATGGCTTGTGGCAAGGCTTGGTAATTGTCGAAAGCCATTTGGGTAAGCAGGCTAATGGCCGCAATCGCCGGCATCACTTTCACGCCGAAGCGCGTCGCCTTAATTATTCTCTGATCAGGAAATATGGCGTTCAACTCTTTGCGCATCGGCCAGATATCCATGTACTTTTGCCCATCTCGTAGGCTGTGGGCTAATCCGACTTTATTGCTCATAACGCCCCTCACTAAAATTTAGTTGAAGATTTAAACTGAAAACGCAAAAAATTGATGAAAGTTAATATCCTTTCAAATTTTTTTTGTTATCATTGTCTATTATCGTTATCCTTTGACGATCCTCAATGTCATTGTTGCTGTATTTTACAATTTAAGCAACTCTGAGGACCTATCTGCAAAGGATGGCAAAGGTGGTGATTGGGATCGCCACCTTTCTTTATTACGGAAAGCGAAAGTTTTTTGACCAAGATTAGTACGCAGCTGTAACGGCATCGTCTATTCTTGTGAATGATTTTTCATCCTTACTGATCTTTATCAGACGAATAACAGGTAGTCACAAATGTCTAAGCTAGTTTTAGTTTTAAACTGCGGTAGTTCTTCTCTCAAATTTGCTGTTGTTGATGCCGAAAATGGCGACGAGCATCTATCAGGTCTTGCTGAGTGTCTTCACCTTCCTGAAGCACGTATCAAATGGAAACTGGATGGCAAACACGAAGCTCAGCTGGGTAACGGTGCAGCACACGAAGAAGCCCTAGCGTTTATGGTAGAAACTATTCTTGCTTCTAAGCCAGAGCTTTCTGAGAATCTAGCAGCAATCGGTCACCGTGTTGTACACGGCGGCGAGAAGTTCACTCAGTCAGCGCTTATCACTGACGACGTTCTCAAAGGTATCGAAGACTGTGCAACACTGGCACCACTTCACAACCCAGCACACATCATCGGTATTAAAGCGGCACAAAAATCGTTCCCAGCACTGAAAAACGTCGCTGTATTCGATACCGCTTTCCACCAAACGATGCCTGAAGAATCTTATCTATATGCTTTGCCATACAGCCTGTACAAAGAGCACGGTATCCGTCGTTACGGTATGCACGGCACTTCTCACCTGTTCATCACTCGTGAAGTGGCAAGCCTACTCAACAAGCCAGTAGAAGAAGTGAACATCATCAACTGTCACCTAGGTAACGGCGCTTCTGTTTGTGCAGTGAAGAACGGCCAGTCAGTGGATACTTCAATGGGCCTAACACCACTTGAAGGTCTAGTAATGGGTACTCGCTGTGGCGATATCGACCCTGCAATCATTTTCCACCTACACGATGCGCTTGGCTACTCGGTTGAAAAAATCAACACTATGCTGACCAAAGAGTCTGGCCTAGCTGGTCTGACTGAAGTGACGTCTGACTGCCGTTTCGTTGAAGACAACTACGGCCAGAAAGAAGAAGCCACTCGCGCGATGGATGTATTCTGTCACCGCCTTGCTAAATACGTTGCTGGTTACACCGCAACCATAGACGGTCGTCTAGACGCCATCACTTTCACTGGCGGCATCGGTGAAAACTCTGCTCCAATCCGTGAAATGGTTCTCAACCGCCTTGGCATCTTCGGTATCGAAGTAGACAGCGAAGCAAACCTAAAAGCACGTTTCGGCGGCGAAGGCGTTATCACAACAGCAAACAGCCGCATCCCAGCGATGGTTATCTCAACCAACGAAGAGTTGGTGATCGCAGAAGATACTGCGCGTCTAGCAGGTCTGTAATTGACTTCACTGGCTAGCCTCACCGCTAGCCAGATTTCTTTATGACAAAAGAATAAGGGGCTTTACTGCTATTGTTTGGCTCGGCCAAGCCATACGCAGTTAAGCTTTTATCCCCCCAATAGTTAAAGGTACTTTGTCTGATGTCCCGTACTATTATGCTCATCCCAGCCAGTGCCGGTGTTGGTTTAACCAGCGTCAGCATGGGTGTCCTACGCGCTATGGAGCGCAAAGGCGTTAAAGTTTCTTTTTACAAACCTATCGCTCAGCCACGCAGTGGCGGTGATCAGCCCGATCTAACCAGCACCATCGTTGCAGTCAACAGTGACATGAAAATTGGCGAGCCAATGCAAATGTCAGTGGCTGAAAACCTGATCGGCAACGATAACATGGACGAGCTGCTTGAGACCGTTGTAGAACGTTACAACCAGATCAATAAAGATGCGGATGTTACGCTGATCGAAGGTTTGGTTCCAACACGTAAGCATCCATTCGCCAACCAAGTGAACGCAGAAATCGCCGCCACACTGGGCGCGGAAATTGTGTTGGTTGCCACCCCAGGCACAGACAACCCATCGCAGTTGAAAGAGCGCATTGAAGTAGCTTGCTCAAACTTCGGCGGCACAAAAAACAAGAACATTTCCGGCGTGATCATCAACAAGCTTAACGCGCCTGTTGACGAAGCGGGCCGTACTCGCCCTGACTTGTCGGAAATCTTTGACGACGCCGACAGCGCAAAACAGAACCAACTCGAAGTGATGCAGATCTTCAATTCAAGCCCAATCCGCGTTCTGGGTTGTGTGCCATGGAGCATCAATCTGATTGCCACTCGCGCCATCGACATGGCCAAGCACCTGAAGGCCGAGGTCATCAATCAAGGTGATATCAAAACTCGTCGTATCAAAAGCATCACCTTCTGTGCACGCTCTCTGCCGCATATGATTGAGCACTTTAAACCAGGTTCACTGCTGGTAACTTCAGCAGACCGCCCAGACGTTATCGTTGCCGCATCGCTTGCTGCAATGAACGGTGTGGAAATTGGCGCCGTGCTTCTGACCGGTGGTTACGATATTCCTGCTGAGATTACAGGTCTGTGTAAGCCAGCGTTTGAAACCGGCCTACCCATTTTCAAAGCACAAGGCAACACTTGGCAGACCTCGTTAAACCTACAAAGCTTTAGCTTGGAAGTGCCAGCAGACGACAAAGAGCGTATTGAATTCATCAACGAGCACGTTGCAAGCCACATTGACGGCAACTGGATCGAATCCATGACCGAAGGCACGCAGAAATCACGCCGCCTAAGCCCACCAGCGTTCCGTTATCAGTTGACTGAACTGGCACGTAAAGCGGGTAAACGTATCGTGCTTCCAGAAGGTGATGAGCCACGTACCGTCAAAGCAGCGGCTATCTGTGCTGAGCGCGGTATCGCAGAATGTGTCCTGCTTGGTAACCCTGAAGAGATCAAACGTGTTGCCGCTCAGCAAGGCGTTGAACTTGGTGCTGGCGTGCAAATCATCGATGCAGATGCGATTCGTGAAAACTACGTTGCTCGCCTTGTTGAGCTGCGTGGTTCAAAAGGCATGACCGAAGTGGTTGCGCGCGAAAAACTGCAAGACTCTGTGTTCCTTGGCACCATGATGCTCGAAGCCGATGAAGTTGACGGTCTGGTTTCGGGTGCGGTTCACACAACGGCGAACACCATCGTTCCTCCGTTCCAGATCATCAAGACAGCACCAAATGCGTCGATCGTATCATCCGTATTCTTCATGCTTCTGCCTGATCAAGTACTGGTTTACGGTGACTGTGCGATCAACCCAGATCCAACCGCAGAGCAGTTGGCAGAGATTGCTATCCAGTCAGCAGATTCTGCCGCAGCGTTCGGCATTGAACCACGAGTAGCAATGATCTCTTACTCAACGGGTGAATCAGGTAAAGGCGCTGACGTTGACAAAGTGCGCGAAGCAACACGCATCGCACAAGAGAAGCGCCCTGATCTGATCATCGACGGTCCACTGCAATACGACGCAGCGATTATGGAAAACGTGGCCGCTTCTAAAGCACCAAACTCTCCAGTTGCGGGTAAAGCAACCGTATTCGTCTTCCCTGATCTAAACACAGGTAACACGACTTACAAAGCAGTACAACGCAGCGCGGATCTCGTTTCTATCGGTCCAATGCTGCAAGGTATGCGCAAGCCAGTAAATGACTTGTCTCGTGGTGCGCTTGTCGACGATATCGTCTACACCATCGCTCTAACGGCCATTCAGTCAAGCCAAGAGCAGAAGTAATTGTCACTGTAAAGTTCAAGCCCTCGCCAAGTCGAGGGCTTTTTATTGTCAGGCCTACGGCGAGTAAGGCGGTTAAGCCGCCGAACAGACCAACCAGAGAGAAAGTGCGAATGCCTGCCACTCGGTCCCTTCCGCACTGTTGCGCATTACCCAGTCACGCTGAGTACCGATGATCACGCCGAGTAACAGCGCAATCAACAAACGCCTTGTTCATTAACCAATTCACTGACGTCTATTCCAACACCTTTAAAGGAAAATACCCTTTAAATTCAGTTTAATTGATTCATCAATATGGACTGTGAAATGACAAAGGTTGTGATACAAAAGACTTCTCATGTTTCATTACAAGTGATCCCGTCCGTGAGGCGAGTTCAGATCTAAATCTGGGCCAACAGGCACCACTTGGCTTGGATTAATGGTCGTATGGCTGAAATAGTAATGACGTTTGATATGGTAGAAATCTGTCGTTTCAGCAATGCCTTCGATCTGATAAAGCTCTTTTAGGTAGCCATTTAAATTGGGGTAATCGGCAATGCGCTTTTTATTGCACTTAAAATGGCCAACATACACAGCATCGAAGCGAATCAACGTGGTAAACAGACGCCAGTCAGCTTCAGTTAGGTGACGGCCAGCTAAATAACGATGAGTCGCCAAGTGTGCATCCACTTTGTCTAAAGCGGCAAAGAGCGCTTCATACGCCTCTTCGTAGGCTTCTTGTGTGGTGGCAAATCCACAACGATAGACACCATTGTTGATATTTGGGTAGATAAACGCATTCCATTCATCAATCACATCGCGAAGAGCAAGCGGATAGTAGTCGGCCGTATTGCCCGTCAGTTGGTTAAATTCGGAGTTGAACATACGAATGATTTCAGACGATTCGTTACTGACAATAGTGTGGGTCTTTTTGTCCCACAAAACAGGCACAGTGACTCTTCCGGTGTAGTCTTTCTGCGCCTGAGTATAAATTTGGTGCAAGCGCGTATGACCAAATAGCGGCTCAGGCAACCCCATTTTCCAGCCTTCACTGAGCATATCAGGGCAGACAATCGTGACATCAATATGGCTTTCTAACCCCTTAAGATGACGAAAAATCATGGTACGATGCGCCCAAGGGCACGCCAGAGACACATAAAGATGATAACGCCCAGATTCAGGTTGAAATGTTGCTGCCGCGCGATTTTCTATCCAATGACGAAATCCTGCCTCTTCACGGACAAATTTACCTTGATTTTGCTTCGTATCGTACCAAACATCGTGCCATTCACCGTTGATTAGCTTGCCCATTTTCGAGCCTCCTCGTGTTTTTTCTCAGTATAAACAGGCTGGCATTTTTCTTAACAAGTGGTGATTGCTAGTGATCTTCAGAAATTTCGAACAAGTACAGAAGTGCAATTTGAAACATCAGAGAGGCAGACACAGAGACAAAAAAAGCGCGGATCATTACGATACCGCGCTTAAGCCCGTCACAGGCTGAATGGCTTAGATTTCAACGTGCAGACACGAAACCGCGTGAGTATCTGTACCTTGAATGGTTGGTCTGGTTTTAGCACACGCTTCGGTCGCCTGTGGGCAACGCGTACGGAAGACACAGCCTGATGGTGGATTGATTGGCGAAGGCAAATCACCTTCCAACATCTGGATGGTTTTGCTGCGCTCGATCCTTGGGTCAGGGATCGGCACCGCAGACATCAGCGCTCGTGTGTATGGGTGTTTCGGATCGGCAAACAAGGCTTCTGATTTACCTAGCTCAACGGCATTACCGAGGTACATCACCAATACGCGATCGGAGATGTGTTTCACCACCGACAAATCGTGCGCAATAAACACCAAAGAGAGGCCAAGCTCTTTTTGCAACTCTTTCAAGAGGTTGACAACCTGAGCTTGTATCGACACATCCAGAGCAGAAACAGGTTCATCACAGATGATCATCTTCGGGTTCAAGATCAACGCGCGAGCGATACCAATACGCTGACACTGACCACCAGAAAACTCGTGTGGATAACGGTTGATTACGTTGGGCAATAGGCCAACCTTTGCCATCATCTCTTTCACACGATCTTTCACATCTTGCTTAGAAAGCTGCGGGTAGAAGGTTTCTAAAGGCTCAGCGATGATATCACCAACCGTCATACGCGGGTTAAGCGATGCCAATGGATCTTGGAAAATCATCTGCATGTCTTTGCGCGTTTCGCGGCGCTTGACCTCTTTCATCTTGGTCACATCTTGGCCAAGCCAAACGACTTCACCTTCGGTCGCTTGAACAAGACCGATAATGGCACGAGCAAAAGTCGACTTACCGCAACCAGACTCGCCTACCACGCCGAGCGTTTCCCCTTCATAAAGGCGAATGTTCACTCCGTCAACCGCTTTCAGATTCGCAGGCTTGCTCCAAGGCCAAGCCGATTTAGACGCGATGCTGAAATGAACCTTCAGATTTTTAACGTCGAGTAGTATTTTTTTCTCTTGTGCACTCATTTTGTCCAAGCCTCCCAATCAGAAAAACAGGCGCGCTGACGACCATCACCGAATTGCGTCAGAATTGGCGCTTCACGTTTACAGTGATCCATCACGCGATGACAGCGTTCTTGGTATGGGCAACCTGGTGGCAAACGCAGCAAGTTGGGTGGATTGCCCGGAATGGTTGGCAAGATCTCGCCTTCAGTATCAAGACGAGGAATCGCTTTCAAAAGACCTTCGGCATACGGATGAGTCGGTTGATAGAAAATGTCGTCAACTGTGCCATATTCCATTGTACGTCCCGCGTACATCACCAGCACTTTGTCACAAGAGCCTGCAACGACGCCCAGATCGTGAGTAATCATGATGATCGCCGTGTTGAACTCGCGTTTAAGTTCATTGAGCAGGTCCATGATCTGTGCCTGAACAGTCACATCCAATGCGGTGGTCGGTTCATCCGCGATCAACAGTTTGGGGCGACACAGCAGCGCCATCGCAATCATCACACGTTGACGCATACCGCCTGAGAACTCATGCGGGTACATGGTAATACGTTTACGCGCTTCGGGAATTTTTACCGCTTCCAACATACGCACAGATTCTTCGAACGCTTGCGCTTTGCTCATGCCTTTGTGCAGCATAAGCACTTCCATCAACTGATCGCTCACCTTCATATACGGGTTAAGCGACGTCATTGGATCTTGGAAGATCATCGCGATCTGCTCTGCACGCACTTTGTTCAATTTCTTTTCAGGCAAGTTGAGGATCTCTTTGCCCTCAAACTTAGCACTACCTGAAATTTTTCCGTTTTTCGCCAGCAAGCCCATAATGGCAAATACCGTCTGGGATTTACCCGAACCAGACTCACCCACGATACCTAGGGTTTCACCTTGGTTTAGCGAGAAATTTAAATCGTTTACTGCGGTGACGATACCATCTTGCGTGGTAAATTCGACGCGCAGATCTTTGACATCTAATAAGCTCATCATTGCTTCCTTAATCTTTTATTCTACTTATCTGTCTTTTGGATCGAGCGCATCGCGCAGGCCATCACCGACGTAGTTGAAACAGAATAGAGTAATAACCATGAACGCTGCTGGGAAAAGAAGCTGCCAAATAGCGACTTCCATTGTGTTCGCGCCTTCTTGCAGCAAGGCACCCCAGCTTGTCATCGGTTCCTGTACACCTAGACCAAGGAATGAAAGGAAGGATTCTGTCAGAATCATACTTGGGATGAGCAGTGTTGAGTAAACTGCCACGATGCCCAGCACATTTGGCACAATGTGCCGAGTAATAATATTCCAGTTACTAACACCACACACATGTGCTGCTTCAATAAACTCTTTGCTGCGCAAGCTCAACGTTTGCCCGCGCACAATACGTGCCATATCGAGCCAAGCAATCGCACCAATGGCAACAAATATTAGAACAATGTTGCGGCCGAAAAAGGTGACTAGCACAATCACTAAGAACATGAATGGGATTGCGTATAGAATCTCTAGAATACGCATCATAATGCGATCTGTACGTCCGCCAATAAAGCCCGATGCAGCGCCGTAAAGCGTACCGATCAGCACAGCAACCAGAGCCCCCATGATACCGACCATCAGAGAGATGCGTCCACCTACTAGTGTACGCACCAATAGGTCTCGGCCGAGCGCATCTGTACCAAACCAGTGCTCAGCGGTTGGCGCTGCATGCATGGCATACCAATCGGTATCTTCGTATGAATAAGTAGAAAACATTGGCACAAAAATAACGGCCAAAGTAATTAAAGAAAGAATGAACAAGCTGACCATTGCCGCTTTATTGCGCATAAAACGAATACGAGCATCCTGCCATAAACTGCGACCTTCAATTTCTAAGTTCTCAGAGAACTTTTCGATCGCTTCTAAGTTTGCTTTTTTGGTTAACATAATATCCGTGTCCAATTAGTAGCGAATTTTAGGGTCGATATACGCGAGCAGAATATCCACAACCGCATTGAAGATAATAAATAGGAAACCGATTAAGATAGTTACCCCCATAACCAACGAATAGTCACGGTTAAAGGCGGCGTTAACAAATAGTTTACCGATGCCCGGCAACCCAAAGATGGTTTCAATGACGACAGAGCCAGTAATGATACCAACGAATGCCGGACCCATATAAGACACTACAGGCATCATAGCTGGTTTCAGGGCATGCTTGATAACAATGTAGCGATAACTTAAACCTTTGGCGCGAGCAGTACGAATGAAGTTACTGTTTAGAGTTTCAATCATTGAACCCCGTGTGATACGGGCAAAGGTGGCAACATATAGCAACGACATACCAATAACAGGAAGTGTCATATAGTGGAAGGAACCATCTAACCATCCACCGGCTGGGAACCACCCCAGATTAATAGAGAAGATATAAATCAACACGGGGGCGAGTACAAAAGAAGGCATCACCACGCCGAGCATAGCCGTCGACATTATCGAGTAGTCAACCCAAGTGTTTTGCCTTAATGCTGCGATAGTACCGATACTTACCCCTAAAATGACAGTAAATATAAATGCTGCAAATCCAACTTTAGCAGATACAGGCAAAGCACTCGCTATCAATTCGTTTACCGAATAATCTTTATATTTAAACGATGGGCCAAAATCACCTTGCAAGATATTGGTCAAGTAGGTGAAATATTGTTCAGATACTGGTTTATCCAAACCATATTTCGCGTTGATATTAGCCATAACCTCTGGAGGCAGAGGACGCTCAGAAGAAAATGGGTTACCTGGTGCAAAACGCATCAGAAAGAAAGATATCGTGATTAGCACCAACAAAGTTGGAATCGCTTCAAATATCCTTTTTGCAATGAATTTAATCATAAACTCACTCTTTCAGTCTGTGACAATAGAAATTAAAAGACGCTGTATGCGCGCTGCGCATACAGTGTCTATATATTTATAGTTTTAAATGCTCAAGAACTATTGAGCTTTGATGTAAAGATCTTTAGCGTAGATCTTATCTTCCGCGTTACCAGCAGGGTAGCCGCCAACCGTTGGAGATACTAAACGAGATTTTACGTACTGATAGATAGGCGCAAGTGGCATATCACGAGCTAGTAATTTCTCAGCATCAACATATAGAGCTTCACGCTCTGCGTCGGAAGTGGTGTTCATCGCTTTTTCCATCACTGCATCGTATTCTGCACTGTGGTATTTCTGGTCGTTTGAGCTGTTATTGGACTGCATCAGTGACAAGAAGCTTGATGCTTCGTTGTAGTCACCACACCAACCAGCACGAGTTACGTCATATCCACCCGAACGACGTGTATCTAGGAAAGTCTTCCACTCTTGGTTTTCTAGCGCTACGTCAACACCCAGTGTGGTTTTCCACATTGATTGGACCGCAGTTGCAATCTTCTTGTGGTTTTCTGAAGTGTTGTACAGCAGTGTGAATTTTAGAGGGTTTGATTTGTCGTAACCCGCTTCAGCTAGAAGTTTCTTCGCCTCAGCAATACGTTCTTTCTGGGTCATCTTGCCATAAGCAGGCATTTCAGGGTGGAATCCGGCTGTGATTTCTGGGGTCAAGAAATAAGCAGGTTTCTGACCTTGACCAAGAATCGCGTCTGTGATGATGTTACGGTCAATCGCGTAAGACAATGCTTTGCGAACACGTACATCATTGAAAGGTGCTTTCTGGTTGTTGAAGCCATAGTAGTAAGTACATAGGTTACCTTGTACTTGAATCGATTCAGGATGCTCTTTCTTCAGGCGTTTGAAGTGCTCAAGTGGCAATTCGTTTGTGATCTGAATCTCACCAGATAGAAAACGGTTCATTTCCGAGACTTGGTTTTCAATTGGCAGGTAAGTCACTTTGTTGATGACTGTATGCTCATTGTCCCAGTAATTAGAGTTACGTTTTAGCTCCATACGCTCGTTCACAACCCATTTATCTAGAACGTATGCGCCGTTACCTACGAAGTGTTCAGGTTTGGTCCACTGATCGCCCCATTTTTCAACCGTTGCACGGTGTACTGGTTTCACAGTAGTGTGGCCCATCATTTTCACAAAGTATGGAACCGCTGATTCCAATTTGATCTCCAGTGTGTTTGCATCCAATGCTTTCACACCCAAAGTTTCTTTGTCTTTTTTCCCTGCGATGATGTCAGCAGCATTTTCCATCGTCGTCATCTCTAGGTACCAAGAGTATGGAGAAGCGGTTGCTGGATCAACTGCACGTTTGAAGCTGTATACGAAGTCTTCAGCAGTCACAGGATCGCCGTTAGACCATTTCGCATTTTTACGCAGGTGGAAAACAAAGGTTTTGTTGTCTGTTGTTTCCCAGCTTTCAGCCACACCTGGGATAGTGTTGCCAGTTGCATCCTGGTTCACCAAGCCTTCGAGTAAATCGCGAATAACGTTTGACTCTGGCACCCCTTCCGTTTTGTGCGGATCGATAGACGCGACTTCTGTGCCGTTACCACGAACCAGTTCCTGCTTTGCTGCTAGTTTAGTACCTGCTGGAACATCAGCAGCGAAGGAAAGAGTAGAAGTGGCAGCCATTGCCAAACCAGCGCCTAGAAGAAGGGCTTGAGTGATTTTGTTCTTATACATGCATAAACTCCAAGTTTTTCATTTGCATCCATGACTTCTTTGCAAGACACCAGAACGGCCAGTGATTTAGGAATTTTTAGCTTGTTTTTTAAGCAAAAATAGCTAAATAATCGCAAAGATTGCGGCACACATTAGCAATCATTGAAGTAATTTGCCATAAAAATGTAGCAAAAAACGTAATAATCCTTAGGAAACCGCACAATATTAGCACCTTATACTACAGCTTTAGTTTTCAGCAGAAGTTTCTTGACCAGCTCACCAAAACTCGTAGATATAAGTGTCGATAAATCTAAAAATCAACTCCACATCAGCATCTTGTGCTAGATATGTTGCTAAAAATTAACATTTATGACATATGGCGTCTAACAGATTGTGGCAAATATTTTGTCAGAAAAGGTGGTCTTGTGAACAATGTCACCGATTCAACACAGATACAAAAGTGAACTTAAGATCATGTTATTACTGAAAGTGATCGTGATACAAAAAAGCGATGGATGAGACCGAGACCATCGCTTTTCATTGTCTGTTGATTATTGGGGAGAATGCCAACGCTGCGCTGCTTTGCTGTCCGATTCTCGAGATTCCACCCAGCGCGTTTGCTCAGTGGTTCTCTCTTTCTTCCAAAAAGGCGCGTTGGTCTTGAGGAAGTCCATAATAAATTCGCACGCCTCAAACGCCGCACTGCGGTGCGCACTGGACACGCCGACTAGGACAATTTGATCGCCAAGCGCTAGATCACCAACTCGGTGAATCACTCGAACGCCTAATAGTGGCCAGCGTATTTGCGCTTGATCGCAAATCTCACTCAGTGACTTTTCGGTCATGCCCGGATAATGCTCGAGTGACAAGCCAATCACCTTGTCGCCGAGATTCATATCACGCACTTTGCCAACAAAAGTGACCACTGCCCCGGCGGCACTACCCTGCGCTAGATGGGCATATTCTGTGGCGAGATCGAAGTCCTCTAACTGAACAGAAACACGCAAATCCAAGGCTAACCTCCTGTCACTGGTGGAAAAAATGCCACCTCATCACCGTCTTTTACTTCAGTATCCAATGACACAATACTTTGATTAACTGCCGCCAACAGCTTACCGGTTTCCAATGCAAGAGCCCACTTTCCGGTTTGCGAGGCAAGATGAGCGCGAATCGCTTCGACATTCGCAAACGGCTCTTGCAGCTCAACTGAATCCGTGCATACCAACTCGCGGGTTTGCGCGAAAAAGAGAACTTTGATCATACATCCACCTTAAAGTGCCCTGATTTGCCGCCCGTTTTTTCCAACAGCCGTATATTGCCGATCACAATGTCTTTCTGTACCGCTTTACACATATCGTAGATGGTAAGAGCCGCTACAGAGGCCGCAGTCAACGCTTCCATTTCAACGCCTGTCTTGCCCGCCAACTTGCACACCGATTCAATACGAACTTTATTTTCCGTTTCAATGGCTTCGATCTGTACTTCGACTTTCGTCAGCAACAAAGGGTGGCAAAGTGGAATTAAATCCCAGGTTTTCTTTGCCGCTTGGATACCGGCAATGCGCGCCGTCGCGAAGACATCACCTTTATGATGTTGGCCGGATAGAATAAGTTGCAGCGTTTCTGGCGCCATTTGAACCAAGGCTTCTGCCCTTGCTTCACGCACCGTTTCAGCTTTGGCCGACACATCCACCATATTGGCTTCGCCCGAGGCATTGATATGGGTTAATTGGCTCATACTCTCTCCTTTATACACTCAGATGAGGCATAAAGTTGCACGGACGATGGCTGGCATCCAATTGTTGCTTGATAATTTTGCTCCAGCCCGTGCGACACGCACCCGTTGAACCCGGCATGGCGAAAATTACTGTATGGTTGGCAAAACCCGCAATCGCGCGAGATTGAATCGTGGAAGTACCGATCTCTTCATACGATACTTGACGGAATAGCTCACCAAAGCCTTCTACTTCTTTATCAAACAATGGCTTGAGCGCCTCAGGCGTGCTATCGCGCGAAGTAAAGCCCGTTCCGCCAGTAATAAGCACGGCCTGTACGCTCTCATCGGCAATCCACTGAGATACAATGGCGCGGATCTTATACATATCGTCAATGACAATTTTCTTATCGACTATGTGATGTCCAGCTTCCTTGGCGCTCTCCACCAAATACGCACCAGAAGTGTCATTTGCTTCGCTACGTGTATCTGACACGGTCAATACCGCAATATTTGCTGGTTGGAATTTACTTTCAGCGTGACCCATTTTTGTTCACCTTGTCATATCATTTAATCAGTTGTCTGCTCACCCTTTAGGCGGTGAGTTCGAGAAGTTTGGAATTATCCACCGATAGAAGCCAAATGTGGCGTCGCACCGGTGTTGCCTTGTTGGAGAAAGTGGCTGACGGCTTTATTTTTCAATCCGCCTGCAATGCGAGTGATCAGTTCGTCACGTTGCTCGTCACGGTGTAAGAGATCACGCAGATCGACTCCTTGTTCACCAAACAAACACAGATGCAATTTGCCTTTTGCCGATACTCTCAAGCGATTGCAACTGGTGCAAAAATCTTTTTCGTAGGGCATGATCAGACCAATTTCACCCCGATAATCTGGATGAACAAAAACCTGTGCAGGGCCATCATTAGCGGCTTTCACTTTCGGCAGCCAGCCTGCATTGAGTAGTTGAGTGCGGATCACAGCACCAGAAACATGATGCTGGTTGAAGAGTTGGTCCATCTCACCAGTTTGCATTAATTCGATCAAACGTAATTGAATTGGGCGATCTTTTATCCAGCGCAGGAAAGCCGGAAACTCGCGTAAATTTAGCCCTTTCATCAATACCACGTTGACTTTGACTTGCTCATAACCGACATCAAATGCACGGTCGATACCTGACATCACTTGAGCAAATTTGTTCTCACCGGTAATTTGCTGAAACATCCGCGCATCAAGACTATCGACGCTGACATTGATGTGAGTCAGCCCTGCCGCTTGCCACTGCGCGACCTGCTTCTCAAGCCGATAGCCATTTGTGGTCATCGCCACTTTTTCGATACCCGGGGTTGAAGCAATGCTCTCAATGATGGGTAAAAAGTCTTTACGCAGACTAGGCTCGCCACCTGTAATGCGCACTTTGTTTGTGCCGCAAGAGGCAAACGCAGCCACCAGCCGGCGGATCTCTGGGACAGATAAAAAAGACGAAGGCGCTTGCCCGTGCGACTGATAGCCGTTAGGTAAGCAGTAAGTGCACTTAAAATTACAGACGTCAGTCACCGACAAACGCAGGTAATAGAACTTGCGATGAAATGTATCTTCAAATTGTTGCGCCACGGAACACCTTTCCAAATACGGGAGGCGAGATCATTTCCAATGTCGCCCTTGTGGCCTTTTGCCACTGGCTTAAGCTGCTTATCGCAAAACACGACTTAGCAAGTTAAGCTCGGAGTTATGGCACCCTTGATCTAGCAAGATAAGGGTAGCTTTGCCAGATAAAATACTTAATATTTATGGTGGAATCTAGCTCTAGCCAAGAAAAACATCACTAAATACACAATTTACTACTTAGTGAGTATCTGATATGAATCGAATACTCTAAATTGTAGTTGGTTATGACAAAAAATAAGAAGAATTGAATGAACGTACACACTTCCAAAAAGGTCGTCGCAGTGGGTGGCGGCCATGGCTTAGGAAGAGTTTTGGCAGCTCTTAAAGACTTTGGTGGGAACGCGACAGGTATTGTCGCGACTACAGATAACGGCGGCTCAACCGGGCGTATTCGACACTGCCAAGGCGGCATCGCTTGGGGCGATACCCGCAACTGTATTAACCAGCTCATCACCGAACCATCTATCAGTTCCATGATGTTTGAATACCGTTTTAAAGGCAGTGGTGAACTTGACGGGCACAACTTAGGGAATCTGATGCTCACGGCATTGGACAACTTATCTGTTCGGCCTTTAGACGCCATCAATCTTGTGCGTGACATGCTCAAAGTCGAGGTCAATATTCTCCCCATGTCTGAGCACCCGTCCGATCTCACCGCCCTGTCGGTGGAGGGAAAATGGGTCACAGGAGAAACCAACGTGGATGAAATGGCCACCGATTTAAAACGCTTGGATCTTTCCCCAAAAGTGCCAGCCACGAAGGAAGCCGTCGTCGCACTTGAGCAAGCGGATGCAATTATTCTTGGCCCGGGCAGCTTTTTGACCAGCATTATGCCACCTTTACTTTTGCCTGAGCTGGGTAAAGCGATTGCACGTAACAGCAGGGCGAAACTGATATTCGTTGCTAACCTTAGCCCTGAATATGGCCCAGCAGGAAGAATGGATCTCAAACAAAAGCTGGAATGGTGTGAACGTGCTTGTCAAGGACGGAAAATTGATGTCATTCTTGGCGATACTGAACATCCTGATTTAAAAAAACATTGGCATTTCGCGACCCAATCTCTTGCCTCTGCCAACCACGATTGGCGACATGATCGCAATAAATTGCGTTTAGCCATTGAACAGCAACTGATTCAAGCTTAATGGGTAATACACTAACGGCCCATCAAGGGCCGTTTTCGATTCCCATATCCTATATTAGACGCTTAGAACGCTTCGTTTTGCCATCGCTGGTAAGCGTGCTGGGTTTGATGCAAGACATCAATCATTGCTAGCACATCGGTCACTTCGTCAAATGCGTCGTTTTGTTTCGCTCGTCCGTCCAAATTTAGGGCAAAGTCGCATAGAACATCGGCACCAAAACTGGCGGCGCTGCTTTTTAATGCGTGACTGATCTCTTTCAAGTAAGTGATTTTGTCATTGTAAGTGGCATCCGACAGTACCCCGAGGTAGGTCTCAAGTTCGTTAAGAAAGATACCCAGCAATATAGGCACGTTCTCCGGACCTATCTCTTCACCGAGCGAAGCGATTTTCTCTTTATTCAGTAATTCCATCACGGGCCCTGCTCTCTTCTTTTCCATTCCAAGTCTGGAGTTTGCGATAGATAGTCGATGGACTAACGTCCAAGTAACCTGCGGCACGTGGAATATTGCCATCACACGCTTTTATCGCCTGCTCAATCGCCATTTTTTCTGTCATCCATAACGGGTAGATATCTGTTACAGAAACCGGCTCTAACTCTTTGAATAGGCGATTTTCGCTGCGAGCTAACGGTTGATTTAACGGCGGTGGTAACATTTCCATGGTAATTTCCTTACCATTGTTTAGTACTACGATATTACGCAGTACGTTTTGTAGCTGTCGCACATTGCCGGGCCATTCGTACTCATTGAATCGATCAAGTACCTGTGGAGAGAAACGTACAAAGTTTTTACCCTCCTCATGAGACATATAACCAAGTAAAGAATAGGCGATCTCTATCACATCCTCTCCCCGCTCTCGCAGCGGAGGAAGATGCAGTGGGATCACGTACAAACGGTAGTACAAGTCCTCACGAAAGCGCCCCTCTTGCACTTCTTTCCAAGGATCGCGGTTGGTTGCGCAAACAAAACGCACGTCAACACTTTTCATTTTTGACGAACCGACTTTCTGGAACGTGCCTGTTTGGATAAAGCGCAGCAACTTGGTCTGCAAATCCAAATCCATTTCGCACAGCTCATCAAGAAACAACGTACCGCCATCGGCCAATTCTGCGGCCCCTTGCCGGTCAGTAGCCGCGCCTGTAAAGGCACCTTTTACGTGGCCAAACAGCTCACTTTCAATCAAATCTTTGGGAATAGCCGCGCAGTTAATGGCGATGAAAGGCTTGTCACCACGACGACTCGCGGCGTGAATGGCCTCTGCACAAACTTCTTTACCTGTGCCACTTTCTCCGGTGATGAAAATACTCGCTTTGCTGCTCGCCGCTGAGTCTATGGTGCGGTACACCTGCTGCATTTTTTGACTACTACCGATGAAACCTTGGTAATTCTGATTAGCTGGACTGTCAGCTTCATTTTTCAGTTTGCTGGCTTTACGAATGGCGTTATTGACCGTGACCCGCAAGCGGTCTGCTTCACAAGGTTTAATCAAGAAGTCTTGCGAGCCATGACGCATCGCCTCGACTGCAGTATCTATCGAACCGTGCGCGGTCATAAAGATTATCGGGACATCGGGATGACTGGCTTTCACTGCGTGCAGGACATCCATTCCAGTCATGTCAGGCAATCTTAAATCAAGCAGGATCAGATCCGGGATTCGGTGTTTGAGACTTTCAATCGCATCTCGTCCGGTACCAACAATATTAATGTCGATACCCAATGGTGTTAAATAGGATCGGTATAAAGCCGCGACAGACGCAGTATCTTCCACCATGAGAAGGTAACGCGAGCGCGGCGCATCAGTAGTATGTTGCATAATCTAGCCAAGTTTTATTTGTGTTTCGAACAATAATCGCATTGCGCGATGCATTTTGCAAATTACAAACGTGCTTTTTCGGAAATATGTTCAAAAATCAAGCAAAGAGAACCACAAAGATTGGCATAAACGATGCAAAGGCTGGATGACCTTTTAGGTCACCTAGCCAACTGACGTTGTTAGTGAACTTCGTGTTCGCAACCGTAGCCAATAGTGAAAACGCTGTTGGCTTTTTTTTGCGTCTGAGATTGAAAGTGGGCCTTTAGCTATTGGCGATAAATTGCTGACGCAGCTTTTCAATTTGATCGCGCTTCTCTGCAGCCAACTCAAATTCCAGATCACGTGCATGCTTGTACATCTGAGCTTCCAATTTACTGATCTCTTTCTCAAGCTGCTGCGGAGACAGGATGTCGTAGGTCTGAGAAGGCTCAGCCACTTTAGACAGAGGCACCATTTTGCTGCTCTTCTGCTTGCGGCTCTTGGCTATGTCTCCCAGTTCCATAATATCTTTGATATTGCGTTTTAGCGCTTGCGGCTGGATGCCCATTTGCTCGTTGTAGGCTTGCTGTTTCTCTCGACGACGATCGGTTTCATCCATCGCCTTTTGCATTGATTTGGTGATGTTGTCCGCGTACAGGATGGCTTTACCATTTAAGTTACGCGCTGCGCGGCCAATCGTTTGAATCAGAGAGCGTTCCGAACGTAAGAACCCCTCTTTATCAGCATCCAGAATAGCCACCAGCGACACCTCAGGCATGTCGAGACCTTCTCGCAGTAAGTTGATACCCACCAGCACATCAAACTCACCCAGGCGCAAGTCACGGATAATCTCCACCCGCTCAACCGTGTCGATGTCCGAGTGCAGATAGCGTACTTTGACGTCGTGTTCATGCAGATATTCGGTCAAATCTTCCGCCATGCGTTTGGTTAGCGTGGTCACCAGGACCCGTTCGTCTTTCACGGCGCGCAGACGAATCTCCGAAAGCAGATCATCGACCTGAGTCGACACCGGGCGCACTTCCAAGATCGGATCCAATAATCCTGTCGGGCGCACGACCTGATCAGCAATTTCACCCGCCGATTTTTCCAGCTCATAATTACCGGGCGTGGCCGATACAAAAATGGTTTGTGGGGCGAGCGCTTCAAACTCATCAAACTTCAGAGGACGGTTATCCAGCGCGGATGGCAAGCGAAACCCGTATTCCACCAAGGTCTCTTTACGCGATCGGTCGCCTTTGTACATCGCGCCGATTTGCGGAACGGTCACGTGCGATTCGTCGATGATCAGCAAGCCATCATGCGGGAGATAATCAAACAAGGTGGGTGGCGGCTCGCCTTCTGAACGTCCACTGAGATAACGAGAGTAGTTTTCAATACCCGAGCAGAAACCAAGTTCGAGCATCATCTCAATATCAAATTGAGTGCGTTGGGTAATACGCTGATCTTCGAGTAATTTATTGTTCTCTCGTAAATAGGTTTGACGCTGAAGTAACTCTTTCTTGATATTCTCAATCGCTTCGAGAATGCGATCACGCGGCGTCACGTAGTGCGTTTTGGGGTAAACCGTAAAGCGAGGAATGTCACGCTGCTTAATCACGCCTGTCAAGGGATCAAAAATACTGATGCAATCAATTTCATCGTCAAACATTTCTACTCGTACCGCATCTTGATCGGACTCGGCGGGAAAAATATCAATCACTTCACCACGGACTCTAAACTGCCCTCGCTCGAAGGCAATGTCGTTGCGACTGTATTGCAGTTCAGCCAATCGGCGTAAAATATCGCGTTGTTCCATCACGTCACCACGACGAATATGCAGCATCATCTGCAAATACGCTTCAGGATCGCCCAAACCATAAATAGCGGAAACCGAAGCGACAATAATCGCGTCTTTTCGCTCCAGCAGCGCTTTGGTGGCCGATAAACGCATCTGCTCAATATGCGCATTGATGGATGCATCTTTCTCGATAAAGGTGTCGGTGGTGGGAACGTACGCTTCGGGTTGATAGTAATCGTAGTAAGAGACGAAAAACTCAACGGCGTTGTTGGGGAAAAAAGCTTTCATCTCGCCGTACAACTGAGCCGCTAGGGTTTTGTTGGGGGCCAACAGGATCGCGGGACGCTGTGCTTGCGCTATGACATTCGCTAGAGTAAAAGTTTTGCCTGATCCCGTCACACCCAATAAAGTTTGGTGGGCCAAACCGGAATCTAATCCTTCGACCAATTGCTTAATTGCACTTGGTTGGTCTCCGGATGGCGCATATTCCGAAACTAAATCAAATACTTTGCTCATATCTTCCCCGTTTCTGATGGCTGCGATTCAAAGCTGTATAAATATACACATCATCTCTGGAGAATGACAGTGCAACAAGCGTTTGTCGATTTTACCTGAACTGCGTTTAGGCAAAACCGTACAGAGTTTTTTCTGGATTTCCTGACAATGACTTGATATTATCTTCGCCCATTTTGCTGCTTAACTGGCTTTAACAGCGAAATATTCTTCCACAAGTTTTCCCCAAAATAGATCCTTTCTGTCTGTTTTCTTGCTATTCCGCGACTCGCAAACCATTTCAGCCACATCTTGGATCCGTGTCATATTTTTAAGTTATTCGATAAAAATCATTAAATTAACATTAGCAATTCGTCATTATTTTTTAGAGTTTACTACCTAAATTATCCACCCAATCTATTTGCTAAAGTTTAACTCACACACTTATCCACAATTTTGGTGGATAAGTAAACTCAGCCTTTGAACTGTAAGGCATACAGAAAAGTAAAGCTTTTTTTAAAGCAAAAATGTGTGTCTCAGACATGACTTGCTATTGACAGGAAATCATTCGATCAGTAACATTCGCCCCGCTTTTTAGCACGACCTTTCCTCCTTAGCTCAGTCGGTAGAGCGACGGACTGTTAATCCGCAGGTCGCTGGTTCGAGCCCAGCAGGAGGAGCCAAATTCATAAAAAAGCCACATCGCAAGATGTGGCTTTTTTTGTCTGTGAAATCGACGAATCAGTGTACCGACGAGGTATCGACGCCTCGTTTGGGCTTAGGCGCTAGCCATATCATGCAAGCGGCCAGCGCAAAGATACACGCGATAACCATAAACAGTTGGTTAGTCGCGATCATGACACTTTGCCCTTGCAGCATCCAATCCATGCTAGAGCGCGCTTGCTCGGCACTCATTCCGCCATTTTGCATTGCTTGTAGCGCCACACCACTGCGATCGGTTAAGCCTGCTAACTCCGCATGAACATACCGCGTTTCATGCTCCCACGAGGTATTGATCATCGATGTGGCAAACGCGCCGGATAAGGTGCGGATAAAATTCATTAGTCCTGCCGCAGATTCCATTTCATGCGGTTTGACACTTCCCAACGCAATCGCAGTCAGCGGCACAAAAAACAGCGGCATGCCGATACCTTGGAAAAACAGCGGCCAACTGATCTGGGCGAAGGTCATCTCGACCGAACCGAAACTGCGATATAAGGTCCAAAGCCCAAGCCACATCACCCCAGTAAAGACGAATGGTCGAGGATCATATTTTGCAGCCAAGTTGGCAACAATCGGCGCTAAAAACACCGCTAAAATGCCCATTTTCGCCGTCGCGAAACCGGAGATGGTGGCGGTATAGCCCATGTAGATTTGTAGCCAGAGCGGCGTCAACACAGAGATGCTAAAGAAAGCACCAAAGGCCAAGGAAAGCGTCACCATACTCATGCTGTAGCCTCGATGGCGAAAGACTTTGAGATCTACAACGGGATTCTTTTCGGTCAGTTCCCATATCAGAAACGCAATAAAACCAATCACCGCCACTACCGCCAAAAAGATAATTCGAGACGATTCAAACCAGTCGTGATCTTTACCTTCATCCAACATCAATTGCAGTGCGGCTACCCAAACGACCAACAGCAGCAGACCCACTTTGTCGATTTTTGCTTTCGCCGTCTTGGTTTCAAATCTCTGCAGCAGTTTCCAGCACAACAAGCCCGCAATGATGGCAAACGGCATTTTCACCATGAAGATGTAAGGCCAGCTGTATTGGTCACACAAATACCCACCGAGTATTGGCCCCATTATCGGCGCAATCAAGGTGGTCATACTCCAAATGCCTATCGCCGCGTGACTCTTGTGCTTGGGAAAGATGCGAATCATCAAGGTTTGCGATAAAGGCATCAGAGGGCCACCCGCGAAGCCAAGAAAAACACGAAACATCACCAATGTGCTCATGCTGTCCGCCATACCGCAGAGCAGTGAAAAAACGCCAAACAAGATAAAGCAAGTGACAAATACGCGAATTGATCCAAAACGCGACGCGAGCCAGCCAGTTAATGGAACGGAAATCGCCTCAGCCACCGCATATGAGGTAATCACGTAAGTGCCCTGACTGGTCGACGTACCGAGGCTACCTGCGATATTGGAAACCGAAACGTTCGCGATGGTGGTATCGAGAATGGCAAGAAAATTGGCCATCGCCAAACAGAGCGCGCCGATAAAGAGTGCCCCTCCGGATAGGGGCTGGATCGCTTGGTCGGAGGAATGACTCATGTCGCCTCCTTAACCTTGGTTGGCCAGTTTAATTGCGCGATAGTTGACTAAGGTTTGCCCGTGAGTATCGGTGGTGGTATCGACCGTCACTTCCATCGATAAACCGACTTGCAATGGATGTGCTTGCAAATCCTTGGGATCGATCTCGACGCGCACAGGCAAGCGTTGCACCACTTTAATCCAGTTACCGGTCGCATTTTGTGCCGGGATCATGGAGAACGCGGCGCCTGTACCGCCAGAAAATCCGGCAATGACACCGTGATAAAGCACCTCATCGCCGTACAGATCGGCTTTTAGAGTGACTTCTTGGCCCACTTTGACATCGCGCAGCTCCACCTCTTTAAAATTGGCATCGACATAAATGTTATGCAGGGGAACCACACTCATCAGCGGCACGCCAACTTGCACACGGCGACCAATCTGGACCTGACGCTTGGCAACAACACCACTGATTGGCGCACGGATCACGGTACGCTCCAAGTCAATTT
This sequence comes from Vibrio navarrensis, assembly GCF_015767675.1. Classification (NCBI taxonomy): domain Bacteria; kingdom Pseudomonadati; phylum Pseudomonadota; class Gammaproteobacteria; order Vibrionales; family Vibrionaceae; genus Vibrio; species Vibrio navarrensis. The sequence continues at coordinate 2,382,326 of NZ_CP065217.1, forward strand.
TCGCTTGCTCATAGCGCGCTTTGGCCAGCAACACTTCCGGGTTATTTTCCAGCGTAGTGTTGTCTGTCAATGCCGCATTGGCTTTCTGCGAGCCGATGCTGGATAACTTATTCGCTTGCGCTTGTGCCATGGCAGCTTTGGCCGCATTGAGATTGGCCTTAGCTTGAGCAAATTGTGTTTTCGCGTTGGTCAACTCCTCTTTCGATACCGAACCAGAGCGCAGCAGATCTTCTCTGCGGCTCAAATCAATTTTGGCACGCTCAAAATCGGCTTTGGCGGCATTGAGCTGTGCTTGCGCTCGTTGCTCATTCGCTTCTTGCGCTTCGACTAACGCGGTCAGCCCTTCATCGTTTGCCAGATAGCTACGCACACGACGGATGGCTAAAGCCAGATCCGCCTCCGCTTGGCGCAGTGCTAAACGGGCATCGGTATCATCAATTTGCACCAAGACATCTCCCTGATTCACATATTGGGTATCCACGACGTTTACGTTCGCGACAATACCGCCGACTGCAGGCGTCACTTCCGCCACTTCGGCTGCGGTGTATGCGTTGTCCGTAGTTACCAAATGAGATCCGACAAAGTGCCAATAGGCTGTATAGCCGCCCGCCGCAATAGCAACGGCGGCAGCTAAAGCGAGGAATCCTTTTTTGCGCGATTGAGCAGCGCGTGCGGCATCAAAATCTTGGCCTGTCTCTTCTTTGGTTGGAGATGTCATATAGTAAACCTTCGTCAAAAATGCACGATGGAGCCTTTGAAGATTGGCTTCATCGGAAATCAAGGGGAAATGAGAACGGCGCACACCAGTTGCGCCGTTTTCGTTAGGCAGCAGTCAAATTGAACGTCTTGAGCAAATAACTAAACCGTACTGTACAGTTATACTCTTGACATCAGGAAACCGTCAAGAGAAACTTAACCCCATTTTTTCGGTTGGAATTGGTAAGAAAGATGCGAGTTAAAAGCGATGAAAAGCGCCAAGCCATTTTGGATATAGCCAAAGAATCCTTTACTAAACAAGGATTTGAACAGACTTCTATGTCACATATATCGAAGCAACTGGGCGGCTCAAAAGCGACGCTTTACAACTATTTCTGCTCAAAAGAAGAGATCTTTTCTGCTGTTATGGAGCAATGTGCTGCATCACAAATTTCCAATTCATTCCTCGCACTTGAGCAAAATAGCGACATCCGCAGCGCACTATTAGAATTTGGTTACAATTTTCTAAAATCGGTTCTGCGTCCTGAGGTTATGGCTATTTATCGTATGGCGATTCATGATGCAGAACGCTCAGACATTGGTAAACATTTCTATGAAAATGGTCCAAAGCGAGGCTGGACCCGGATGAGAAATTATCTCTCCTTACAGACGAAACAAGGGGTATTGGTGCCTTGCGATCCTTGGGTGGCCGCCATGCAGTTTAAAGCGCTGCTCTACTCGGAATATCATGAACCTTACGTGTTAGGCGCGATCGAGCAACCGTCTTCAGAACAGCTTCGTCTTTCCACGGAGCGCGCAGTGACGGCCTTTTTGTGTTTGTACCAAAAGGCGGCATAAGTGCATTTCGCCTCGAGATTGGGCTAACGGGCCAGATGAATTATTAAGTGCCAAAAACAAATCACGTTAGCCAATTTCATTCAAAATACACGACCGACTTCATTCCACTCTTTGATTGCGTTGCCAACGGCTTTCTTTCCCATCCACGGCGACGTTTCTCGGCTCTGCTTGTCCGAGCGGTTGCATAACGTATAAATTTCAGCCAGCTATACAAAAACCTTAGCTTTCATTGGTTGTTATTGACGTAACAAAGCACGATAATACCGAGATCGGAATTGAAGAACGTTATAACTATGACCGAATATCTCTTGTTGTTGATTGGCACTGTGTTGGTAAACAACTTTGTACTGGTGAAGTTTTTGGGCCTGTGTCCATTTATGGGGGTGTCGAAAAAGCTGGAAACAGCCATCGGCATGGGGCTTGCGACTACGTTTGTCCTCACTCTGGCTTCTGTCTGCGCCTATTTAGTGGAAAGCTACATTCTCCGCCCGCTTGCGATTGAATACCTCAGAACCATGAGTTTTATTCTCGTAATTGCCGTCGTGGTACAGTTCACCGAAATGGTGGTGCATAAAACCAGCCCAACCCTCTATCGTCTGTTGGGCATCTTCCTGCCATTGATTACCACCAACTGTGCAGTACTTGGCGTTGCGCTGCTCAATATCAATGAAAACCACACTTTCATCCAATCGATCATTTACGGTTTTGGTGCCGCAGTGGGCTTTTCGCTGGTGTTGATCCTCTTTGCTGCTATGCGTGAACGCATTAACGCCGCCGACGTGCCCGTTCCTTTCAAAGGCGCTTCGATTGCGATGATCACCGCAGGTTTGATGTCTCTGGCATTTCTCGGTTTCACCGGGTTGGTAAGATAGCATGAGTACCATTTTAATCGCGGTTATCGCGATCGCCATTTTGGCGGCGCTGTTTGGCGCCATTCTTGGTTTCGCTTCGATCCGTTTTAAAGTCGAAGCCGACCCCATCGTCGATCAAATCGATGCCATTTTGCCACAAACTCAATGTGGTCAATGTGGCTACCCTGGTTGTCGACCTTACGCAGAAGCGATCGCCAATGGCGACAGCATCAATAAATGTCCTCCAGGTGGCCAAGCAACCATAGAAAAGCTGGCCGATCTGATGGGCGTTGAGGCGCAAGAATCGGCTCATGATTTAGAGGGCAAAGTCAAAACCGTGGCCTTCATTCATGAAGACATGTGCATCGGCTGTACTAAGTGTATTCAAGCATGCCCAGTGGATGCGATCGTCGGTGGCACAAAGGCCCTGCATACGGTGATCAAGGATGAATGTACTGGCTGTGATTTATGTGTTGCGCCATGTCCAACGGATTGTATTGAGATGATTCCGCTGACAGCCACTCCAGAGAGCTGGAAATGGCAGCTAAATACTATCCCTGTGGTCAACATTACCGAGGCAGATACGCACCGTGCTCCGGGCAGCAACAATAACAATTAAGGGGCAGCATGTTGTCTTTGATTGAACAAATTCGTACTGGCGCCCTGTGGGACTTCCCCGGAGGGATTCATCCGGCCGAAAACAAAACCCAATCTAACCAGCAAGAGCTGGTTTTTGCTTCCATCCCGCAAGAAATCGTTCTACCGCTTAAACAACACATTGGCAAAGCGGGCAACCTGTTGGTCAACATTGGCGATCACGTACTCAAAGGGCAGGCGCTCACCCAGTCAACCACAGGCTTCACTCTGCCAGTACATGCGTCCACCTCCGGTATTGTGACGGCGATTGAACCAAGAACCACCGCGCACCCTTCCGGCTTAAGTGAGTTGTGTGTGGTTATTCGCCCAGACGGCCAAGATACATGGGCACCGAAGAAGCCAGTGAGCGATTACACTCAGTGCGATGCGGAAACACTGGTCGATCTCATCCGCATGGCGGGTATTTCCGGTATGGGCGGCGCTGGCTTTCCGACCGCCAAAAAACTGCAATCTGGGCTGAGTCGTACTGACATTCTGATTGTCAACGCCGCCGAGTGCGAACCTTACATCACCGCAGACGACAAACTGCTGCAAGAGCACGCCGACGAAGTTATCCAAGGCATTGAAATTGTAGAGCATATTTTAAAGCCTCAGCTCACCATCATTGGCATTGAAGACAACAAACCCCTTGCCATAGCGGCGTTAGAAAAGGCGGCAATCAACAAAGATATCGTGATTCGCGTTATCCCGACCAAATACCCTTCTGGCGGTGAAAAACAACTGATCAAAGTGTTGACCAACAAAGAAGTGCCCGCCGGTGGCATTCCTGCCGATATCGGTATTTTGGTACAGAACGTCGGCTCACTCTACGCGGTCAAACGAGCGATTGTCGATGGCGAGCCGATGGTCAGCCGCATTGTGACTCTCACGGGTAATACCTTCAAACAGCCACGCAACGTTTGGGCTTTACTTGGCACACCAGTGCAAGCACTGCTGGACGAATTTGGCTATCACGCTGATAAAAAACTGACGCGCCTGATTATGGGCGGTCCGATGATGGGATTTAGCCTGCCGCACGCGCATGTGCCAATCACCAAAACCTCGAACTGCATTCTCGCGCCAACCCGTCGGGAAATTGAGCCATCTCGTTATGAGATGGACTGTATTCGCTGTGGCGCGTGCGCAGAAGCCTGCCCTGCATCGCTTTTGCCTCAGCAGTTGCAATGGCACGCCAAAGCGCAAGAGTACGAAAAGTGCACCGAGCTCAACCTGAAAGATTGTATCGAGTGCGGCGCTTGTGCTTACGTCTGCCCGAGTGAAATCCCACTGGTCAACTACTATCGCCAAGCAAAAGCTGAAATCCGCACTCGCGCTCAAGAAGCCGAAGCCGCCGAGCGCGCTAAACAGCGTTTTGAAGAGAAAAAAGCACGCCTTGAGCGAGAAAAAGAGGAACGGGAAAACCGCTTTAAGAAAGCGGCTGATGATCGCCGGAAAGAGATGAAATCAACTGGCGGCGATGATGCGATTGCCGCGGCGATTGCGCGAGTTAAAGCTCAGAAAGCGCAAGAAAACAGCTCGCAAACCGAAGTCAAACCTGCCGTTGCCGCCGCGATTGCCAAAGCGAAAGCAAAGCAAGCGCAGGCTTTACAAGCAGGGGAAACCGAACCTGATAATGCCGAAATGGCCAAGCTGCGTGAAGAACGTAAGCGCCTCGCTCGCGAGCGTAAAGCGGCCAAAGAAACGCCACCAAGCGTTGACGAAGAGGCCAAGAGTTCCGACCCGAAAGCCGCTGTCGCAGCCGCCATTGCCCGCGCTAAAGCGCGCAAAGCACAAAGTGAAGAGCAGGCTGGAGCGCCGACAGAACCAGCCGAAGTGCAAGACGACCCGAAAAAAGCCGCCGTCGCGGCCGCCATTGCCCGCGCTAAAGCGCGTAAAGCGCAAAGTGAAGAGGCAGTTGCAGCGCCTACAGAACCAGCCGAAACGCAAGACGATCCGAAAAAAGCCGCCGTCGCAGCCGCCATTGCCCGCGCCAAAGCGCGTAAAGCACAAAGTGAAGAGGCAGTTGCAGCGCCAGCAGAAGCAGCCGAAACGCAAGACGATCCGAAAAAAGCCGCCGTCGCGGCCGCCATTGCCCGCGCCAAAGCGCGTAAAGCGCAAAGTGATGAGCAGGCTGAAGCGCCGACAGAAGCAGCCGAAGCGCAAGACGACCCGAAAAAAGCCGCCGTTGCGGCCGCCATTGCCCGCGCCAAAGCGCGTAAAGCGCAAAGTGATGAGCAGGCTGAAGCGCCGACAGAAGCAGCCGAAGCGCAAGACGACCCGAAAAAAGCCGCCGTTGCGGCCGCCATTGCCCGCGCCAAAGCGCGTAAAGCACAAAGTGAAGAGGCAGTTGCAGCGCCAGCAGAAGCAGCCGAAACGCAAGACGATCCGAAAAAAGCCGCCGTCGCAGCCGCGATTGCCCGCGCTAAAGCACGCAAAGCACAACAACAAGCAGAAAAGAATCAGTCTGAGGAGAACGAGTAATGTCGTTTTTTATTGCCAGTTCACCACACGCCCATAATCGACGCAGCACGCCTGACCTGATGAAATGGGTCGCATTGTGTGCCTTGCCTGGCTTGATTGCACAAAGCTACTTTTTCGGCTGGGGCACCTTGATTCAACTGATCATGGCCATCACCCTTGCGTTGAGTTTAGAAGCCTTGGTCATGCTGTTGAGAAAACGTTCACCAGCGCGCGCTTTACGCGATAACAGCGCCCTCGTCACGGCATGGTTACTCGCTGTCGCGATCCCGCCTTTGGCGCCTTGGTGGATCATCGCCATTGGTTTGGTGTTTGCCATCGTGATTGCCAAGCACCTTTATGGCGGCTTGGGACAAAACCCATTCAATCCGGCCATGGTCGCTTACGTAGTTCTGCTGATCTCATTTCCGGTGCAAATGACCAGTTGGAATGAGCCAAGCATGCTGCAAGAGATTGGGCAAACCGTTGGCCGTGAAGCCACCACTTTTGGCGATACACTTTCCCTAATTTTTCGTGGTTTGACGCTTGATGGCTCTTCACTCCAGCAAGTGCGTGCAGGCATCGATGGCATCACCACAGCGACGCCACTGGATGCTTTCAAAACTGGGCTACGCGCTGGTGCGACACCCTCAGAGATTCTTCAACAGCCGATCTTTGAAGGCTTGGCAGGGCTCGGCTGGCAATGGGTAAACCTCGCCTATCTGCTCGGCGGCTTGGTGCTTATCAAACAAAGAATCATCCAATGGCACATTCCAGCAGGGTTTCTTGGCGCATTAGCGGTACTCAGCAGTCTATTTGCGCTGTTTGCGCCTGGCGAAACCGCTTCTCCAGTCCTTCATCTGCTCTCGGGCGCAACCATGCTCGGCGCGTTTTTTATCGCCACCGACCCGGTATCTGCATCCACCACGGTGAAAGGTCGATTGATCTTTGGCGCCATCATCGGCACCTTGGTTTTCGTGATTCGCAGTTGGGGCGGATACCCTGATGGGGTCGCCTTTGCCGTTCTGTTAGCCAATATGTGTGTACCGTTGATCGACTACTACACCAAACCTCGAACTTACGGACACTAAACAGGAAAAGTGCATGATTAACGCCATTCGTCACAACGGATTAACGCTCGCTATTTTCGCCTGTGTCACCACAGGTTTGGTGGCCGTTACCCAATATTTCACCAAAGATCAGATCAAGCGCCAAGAGCAAGCGCAGCTCTCTTCGGTGCTCAATCAGGTGATTCCCAAACAGATGCACGATAATCTGCTGTTTGAATCCTGTATTTTGCTCACCAATCCAGCGCTTGGCACCGATAAAGCCATGCCCGCTTACATCGCGACCTTGAACGGTGAACCAACCGCAATCGCGATTGAATCCATCGCTCCAGATGGCTATAACGGCGCGATTAAAATCATTACAGGCATTGATAATACAGGTACAGTTTTGGCAACTCGCGTTCTCGGCCATCAAGAAACACCCGGATTGGGTGATAAGATTGACTTACGTGTGAGCGATTGGATCAGCAGTTTTTCCGGTAAGCAACTCAATGAAAACAATTATGACCGTTGGAATGTGCGCAAAGATGGCGGCGATTTCGACCAATTTACTGGCGCGACCATTACACCCCGTGCCGTTGTAAAAGCGGTGCGTAATACGGTAGAGTTTGTCAACGCCAATCGCCAGCAACTTCTGACCCAGCCATTAAACTGTGGAGAGAACCGCCATGAGTGAACATAAAACTTTGCTGAAAAACGGCATGTGGAGCAATAACCCCGCGCTGGTTCAACTGCTCGGGTTGTGCCCACTGCTTGCTGTCTCCTCAACCGTCACCAATGCGCTTGGCCTTGGTATTGCTACCTTGCTGGTGTTGGTTGGCTCAAACGTCAGTGTCTCTTTGATGCGCAATCATGTCCCGAAAGAGATCCGCATACCTGTGTTCGTCATGATCATCGCGTCTTTAGTAAGCTGCGTGCAATTGCTGATGAATGCCTATGCTTACGGACTCTATCTCTCTCTTGGGATTTTCATTCCTTTGATCGTCACCAACTGCATCATCATCGGCCGCGCAGAAGCGTATGCCTCTAAAAATGAGGTGTTGCCCGCAGCGTTAGACGGCTTTTGGATGGGGATGGGCATGACCAGCGTTTTGGTCGTGCTCGGCGCGATGCGTGAAATTCTCGGCAACGGGACACTCTTTGATGGCGCCGATTTATTACTGGGAGATTGGGCCGCCGCACTGCGTATAGAAATATTCCATTTTGACACCAGCTTTTTATTAGCCTTGTTGCCACCGGGCGCATTTATTGGCGTCGGCTTTTTGATTGCCCTGAAAAACGTGATTGATGCTAATCTCAAAGCACGTCAGCCTCAACAAGAAAAACCGGCAATAGAGCGCGTGCGCGTCACAAACGCCTAATCGGTTTTATCGGCTTAGCGGCCATTATAATTCTCCTAGCGCTAAGCCTTTCCCTTGGAAGTCAGCATGAACAAAGAAAAACGAATTCAAATCTTGCAGCGTTTGCGCGAGCACAATCCCAACCCACAAACGGAGCTCAATTGGAATTCACCGTTTGAACTGCTTATCGCTGTACTGCTCTCAGCCCAAGCAACGGATGTGAGCGTCAACAAAGCCACGGACAAACTTTTCCCAGTGGCAAATACCCCGCAAAGCATCTTAGATTTAGGGGTCGACGGCTTAAAAGAGTACATCAAAACCATCGGCCTGTTTAACTCGAAAGCAGAAAACACCATCAAAACCTGCCAGATTCTGCTGGAAAAACACGGCGGTGAAGTGCCAGAAGACCGAGCAGCACTCGAAGCCTTACCGGGCGTTGGACGCAAAACGGCTAATGTGGTGCTCAATACTGCGTTTGGCTGGCCAACGATTGCCGTTGATACACACATTTTTCGTGTATCTAACCGCACCAGGTTTGCCATCGGTAAAAATGTGGATGAAGTGGAGCAAAAACTGCTGAAAGTGGTGCCCAAGGAATTTAAACTTGACGTCCATCACTGGTTGATTCTCCACGGCCGTTATACCTGTATCGCCAGAAAGCCGCGTTGTGGGAGTTGTATTATAGAAGACCTTTGTGAGTTCAAAGAGAAGGTCTACCCAGAGAGCTAAGTTCGATTAATTAGGAGCAAACAATGTCAAATGGTCGCATTTTACACACCATGCTACGTGTGGGAGATTTAGACAAATCTATTCAGTTTTATACCGAAGTCATGGGTATGCAACTGCTGCGCAAGAACGAGAACAAGGAATACGAGTACACCTTGGCTTTCCTTGGCTACGGTGACGAGTCACAAGGCGCAGTGATCGAATTGACCTATAACTGGGGCAAGTCTGAGTACGATCTGGGGACCGCGTTCGGCCATATTGCGATTGGTGTCGATGATATTTATACCACTTGTGATGCCATCAAAGCGGCAGGCGGCAACGTCACGCGCGAAGCGGGCCCGGTAAAAGGCGGCACAACGCACATCGCGTTTGTCAAAGATCCCGATGGCTACATGATTGAACTGATTCAGAACAAACAAGCATCTGCAGGATTGGAAGGCTAAGCCGGACATTCTGAGGTGTGATAAACGCTGTTTGACACACTGAGTGATTTGAGAGAGGAAGCCAAGCGCTTCCTCTTTTTTGTTTCATTCACGCCACTTTACATGAGAATTATTTTCATTTAGATTGATGAGAGTTTGGCTAAGTGGAAGAAAAGCATGATAAACGAGTGGGAAAAACACACCTTATTGGCAGACACTGCACTGCAACTCGACGATCCAATTCGCAGTATTCTGCACTACCAACAAGCTTTGGCACTCAGTGATGAGATAGCCAATAGCGGTGAGATTGAAGCCGATGATAAGATCTTAATTTCGGTTATCTCTTGTCATAATCTAGCGCAATTCTGGCGTTGGGCTGGTGACACCGAGTATGAACTCAAGTACTTGCAGCTCGCTTCAGAAAAAGTGCTGACCTTGATCCCGCAGTGCCCACAGCATCAATGCGAGAACTTTATTGATTCCATCGGCTGTTGTAAAAAAGCGCTGTTTGATTTCCTAAAACGTCATCCAAACCCAAAAATTGCGCAGTTGGTAGAGAAGATCGATACCGCAACCCAATGCGAAATTATCGCCAAATTTAGGCTCAACTGAACTTATACTTCGGTCCTGCCTAGCGAAATAACGACGCGGCGGTTCTTATCTTTGCCGATGGGCGTCGCGTTGTCGGCAATTGGGCGACGTTTGCCAAAGCCTTGTACTTGAATGCGATCTTCTGTCAGCCCCAGCGCTTTGAAGTACTCCCGCAGCGATTCCGCCCTGCGCTCAGAAAGGTTCTGACTAAGGCTAGTGCCATCCGTCGAATCGGTATAAGTGGAGACTAACACCAGATCAATATCGGTGTTGTAGCGCACGTATTCGGCGATTTGCGAAAGACGTTTTTGCGACGCTTTGGTCAGTTTGTCGCCGTTACGCTCGTAATGCAGAATGGTGAAGGAGATATCTTCAAAACTGTACGGCAGTAAGTTAGCGATGCAGTCGCTAAACGCATTGTATTTTTGCTGAAACAGCACCGACGAAAGCACCACTTCAATACGCTGATTGCGGCTTTGCCAATCTTGATAGCTGAACGTCGGATAACGCCCTTTCTCCAGCTCGGTCAAAATGCCCCAAGCGGTCTGACCGCCCACATAGCCATCAAACTGTTTAAAGAATTTGAGCGTGGTTAGGCGATCGGCTGGCTCGCCAGGACGCCAAGGTGGCGGCATCGAAATCAAGCTCACATTACGCGTTTCCCCCATCGGGCGACGCATTTTCAGCTCAAAATCGAGCACGATTTTTTTGCTGGCACGCGAAGAAAACTCCGCGTCGCCAAAGTTCGGAATGGGATGCACCAAGCGACATTCCAGCGGCGAATTAACCACCATCTCCCACTGAGATTGCTGAGGCGTGGCCACATAACGTTTGTCCATCGCCATCACGGAGACAGAGGCAAAAGTGGTTAGCACTAGACTACTGGTTACAAGCCACATTTTCATTATCGGCAACATCTCTTCAATCATCTGCACGCTCTGGCAAGGTTGCCAACGTACATTACCCAACTTCATTTCGAAATTTACATGCAAGAATCTAGCCATCAAACCCGTAAACTTTTGCCGTTTTCTCTTTCTGTAGCGTTTTTTTCGCCGTCATAATCTGTAATAATGCCGTCTTTGTCACACAAATAAATAGAAACATGACTGTAGAAAACACAGCACAGACCCTAAAAAAACGTTTTCGCGGCTATTTTCCTGTCGTCGTAGACGTTGAAACTGCCGGGTTTAATGCAAAAACTGATGCACTTTTGGAAATTTGCGCCATCACGTTGAAAATGGATGAACATGGCGACCTTCACCCCGCATCAACCATTCACTTTCATGTCGAACCATTCGAAGGGGCCAATATAGAAAAGGAAGCCTTAGAATTTAATGGCATCCGCGACCCTTTTAGCCCACTGCGCGGCGCTGTGACTGAACAGGAAGCGCTCAAAGAGATCTACAAACTGATCCGCAAAGAGCAAAAAGCGGCAGACTGTGGCCGCGCCATCATGGTGGCCCACAATGCCGCATTTGACCTCAGCTTTGTCAACGCTGCCAACGAGCGCTGCAAGCTAAAACGTATCCCTTTCCATCCCTTTGCCACCTTTGATACCGCCACTTTAAGTGGTTTGGCTTATGGCCAAACGGTGTTAGCCAAAGCGTGTAAAACCGCTGGGATGGAATTTGATAATCGTGAGGCGCATTCTGCCCTATACGATACCGAGAAAACCGCAGAGCTATTTTGCGGCATTGTCAATAAGTGGAAAGCGTTAGGTGGCTGGCCGCTTGTCGATGATGAAGACAATAATAAGTAAACACAACTTCCTGAGAAAACTATGAATCCTGTTGTTATTTCTGTTTGCGTCATGCTGATTTTGGCATTGATGCGAGTGAACGTGGTGGTCGCCCTCACGTTCAGTGCCATCGTAGGTGGCTTGGTGGCTGGCATGGATCTCGGCGATACCATTGCCGCGTTTGAGAGCGGTCTTGGTGGCGGCGCAACGATTGCTTTAAGTTACGCCATGCTAGGTACTTTTGCGGTGGCGATTTCCAAATCAGGCATCACCGACCTTTTGGCGCAAAGCGTCATCAAACGCCTCAACGGTAAAGATAGCGCCGCTTCAACCACCGGCCTCAAATATGCCGTGCTCGTGGCGCTAGTGCTGGTGACTATGTCGTCGCAAAACGTTATCCCTGTGCATATCGCCTTTATCCCCATTTTGATTCCACCTCTACTGGGCGTTTTTGCCAAACTAAAACTAGACCGTCGTCTTATCGCGTGCGTGCTAACGTTTGGTCTCATCACCCCATACATGGTGTTACCCGTTGGCTTTGGCGGTATTTTTCTCAACAACATTCTGCTGAAAAACCTGCACGACAACGGCCTAGACAATGTTGTTGCCAGCCAAGTCCCTACCGCGATGCTCTTGCCTGGAGCAGGGATGGTTTGCGGCTTATTGATTGCGATTTTCTTTAGCTACCGTAAGCCTCGCGAATACGCAGAGACCGAACTCACTGTCGTGCACGAGGAGACTCAAGGGCTGAACAAGCAACATATTCTGGTTGCCGCCGTTGGCATCATCGCCGCGCTGAGCGTTCAGCTTTACACCGGTTCGATGATCATTGGCGCGCTCGCTGGCTTCATGGTGTTTACCTTTGGTGGCGTGATCGCATGGAAAGAAACACATGATGTGTTTACCAAAGGTGTTCACATGATGGCGATGATCGGTTTCATTATGATCGCGGCGGCGGGTTTTGCTGCGGTAATGAAGCAGACTGGCGGCGTAGAAACTTTAGTAGAATCACTCTCGACTAGCATTGGTGACAACAAAGCGCTGGCCGCACTGCTGATGCTGGTTGTAGGCTTGCTGGTCACGATGGGCATTGGGTCTTCATTCTCTACTATCCCAATTCTGGCCACCATTTACGTGCCACTGGCGATCGCTTTTGGCTTCTCACCGATGGCGACCATCGCTTTAGTGGGTACTGCAGCAGCACTTGGTGACGCAGGTTCACCGGCTTCGGACTCTACTTTAGGTCCAACGTCTGGCTTAAATGCCGACGGTCAACATGAACACATTTGGGAAACCGTTGTCCCCACATTTATCCACTACAACGTTCCACTGATCATTTTTGGCTGGATCGCCGCGATGATTCTGTAGTGTAAAAACTTCCATCAACAACAAAGCCGCTCAATGAGCGGCTTTGTTTTAACTGGAATTCTGACCACTACGATTGCGCAGGCATCGTTTGTAAGATGCGTTCGCGGATCTGCTTAAGCGTCGATTCTGATGAAAAGTAATCCACCTCGATCAGGAAATAGGCATCGTTGATTTGCAGCACTAAACTCGGATAGGAGCTTACGCCCAAACTGCTCGCGAAACTCAATTGATCCTGAAAAACCCCCTCAAGAAATGCACCATTCACATCATGCTCAAACTGTGACACATTCAGCCCAAGCTCCTGTGCCAGTTGACGATGAGTCGCCTCCTCATGCGGTGATATAGCACGCAGATAATACGCTTGTTGGATGGCATCAAGCATTGCTTCGTAGCTGTCTTGAAATCCTGCCGCGATTAGCGCTCGGCACGCTTGATAGGTACTGCGAACGGGTGTGCACTTGGTCCAAAAATCATAGTTAAAACGGGTACCGAGCTGACGCTCAATTTGATGCCAGACCCCTTCAATCTTTTGCTGCATTTCTGGTGGCATTGGCAGTGTCGAATCAGGAGCAAGCCCCCCGACTACGTATTCAAACTGGATTACCCCAGGCAACTGCTGTTTTAGCTTGTCCAAGGTAGGCTTGTAACCCCAACACCAACTGCACATAGGATCATGGACGTAATATAGTTTGATTTTCATTCTACCCACTCAAAAAAGAAAAAGGAGCCAAATAGCAGCTCCTTTGTATTCTATACATAATTGCTCATCACCACTACGCTGACACCACGTCATCCATGGGAGAGCAAAGCAAAGCGAGATTACTCCGCTTCGTTACTCGCAGCGCGTGCCGCGGCTTCTTTGATCAATGGCTGAAGTTCGCCTTTTTGGAACATCTCAATCACGATGTCGCAACCGCCGATCAATTCACCTTCAACCCAAAGCTGTGGGAACGTTGGCCATTGTGCATAGCTTGGTAGCTCGGCGCGGATGTCAGGATTCTGCAGAATGTCCACATAAGCGAACTTTTCACCACAAGCCATCAGAGCTTGAGCTGCTTGAGAGGAGAAACCACAGCTTGGTAGCTTTGGAGAACCTTTCATGTAAAGAAGGATTGGGTTTTCTGCGATTTGCTGTTTGATTTTATCGATAGTTTCCATTGCTTCCTCTAGATGGAGTTACTGCAAATAATCGCAACATTTTACCTTATTACTCAAGAATAAAAAGCACATAAAAATTAGGGCTATAATCAGGGGCGCGATGACAAAGAAATTTCATATAGAAATTGTCACTTAGCCCTTTTAATAAAGTAAAAACTTGCTAAACTATAGCGCAAGTCAGTCATAAAGACATTCAACCTTGCCAAAGCAGGTTGAAAATCGGATAAATAACACTGGAAGCAATCGAAGGTTACCCCTTCAAATAGATGGAGAATCGAGCAATGGCATTTGAACTACCCGCTCTTCCTTACGCAAAAGACGCTCTTGAGCCACACATCTCTGCAGAAACTCTTGAGTTCCACCACGGTAAACACCACAACACTTACGTTGTAAAACTGAATGGCCTTATCCCAGGTACTGAGTTTGAAGGCAAATCTCTAGAAGAGATCATCAAAACTTCAACTGGCGGTATCTTCAATAACGCAGCGCAAGTTTGGAACCATACTTTCTACTGGCACTGCCTAGCGCCAAATGCAGGTGGCGAGCCAACAGGTGCGGTTGCTGATGCGATCAATGCAGCATTTGGTTCTTTCGAAGAGTTCAAAACAAAATTCACTGACTCAGCTATCAACAACTTCGGTTCTTCTTGGACTTGGTTGGTGAAAAAGGCTGACGGTTCTCTAGCCATCGTTAACACCTCAAACGCAGCAACACCGATCACCGAAGAAGGTGTGACGCCACTGCTAACCGTTGACCTGTGGGAACACGCTTACTACATCGACTACCGCAACCTACGTCCAGATTACATGAACGGCTTCTGGGCTCTGGTTAACTGGGAATTCGTTGCAGCGAACCTAGCGAAATAATTCGCGACACCTTAAGTTCAATTTAGTCACTAATTCAAACCCGCTCATCGTAGCGGGTTTTTCTTTTATTTTACCTAAAGTTACCTATGTTGCTGCCGCTATAAAAACATCAGGCGGAGGGCATAATGCAAATACATACTTTAGACAAAGCAGGCATCATCAACGAGCTTCAGTTTGGCACAGGAATTAACCACGCCATTCATGATGGTCGTCGTGCCGATTTCGCTTTGCTGCTATCGATGTTTTCTAATGATGCACGCCACATAACGCCTGTAGAAGAAACGGACTCGCAACCCGTCACGGAGCAAATTCTGCGTCAACAATTTGCTTTAAGCGAACCGCAGAAACTGAGAGGCGATCAATCCAGCTACACTATTTCAGCGGAGCAAGCAAAGCAGTTTCACCGTGCGGGGCTCGCCTCAAGCAAACTCAGCCACTACCTTATCGCCGACGCGCTCGCCTATATGCCAGAGGAGACCTTCGATCTCCCGGAAGAGGTGTATCAAAACCTTTCCGGCCATGAAAGACGTCAGTTAGCGCAGCCAAAGACTCCACTCCTACCTGAAGCCGGTCTGTATAATCAGTTGTCAACCGCTTGGGCCAAAGCCCGATTGAGCGCATCAGTCTAGACTTTAACTTGTTGAATATTAATGCGTTACAATACAAGAGCAGACTAAAGTGTGACTTTTTACATACTTTGGCATTCTGCTTGACTCAGATAGTCATTAGTTTGACGTTATTCACACTGAGAAGCCCCATTTTCTCCCATGATAAAAGTACCGCTAACACATGGAGTCAGGGAAATGGAAATAAAGCACGCGCTAATCTTGGTAACGAATGCTGGCTCTCTGCTCGGCCGAACCATCGCCCTACACTTTGCCAAACTCGGCGCAACCATCATTCTGAGCGACCAAAATAAAGCTCAGCTGGCTGAAACACAGACAATGTTAGCGACGATTACCGACAAAGCCTGTTCTATTGCCATCTGTGATGACCAAACCGAAACCATTCAGCGCCTATTTGCCGAGATAGAACAGCAGTTTGCGCAAGTTCCCGATGTGCTCGTCAACTGTTGGACTTCGCTCCCTCTCCCGTCTTTAACCGATCATGCAGCCGATGGTGGTTTCGTCGAACAACTCTCCTCCACCGCAGGCGCGCTGTATCGCTTTGGACAGGTTTGCGCTGAACGTATGCGGCACACCGAAACGAAAGGCGTGATCGTCAATGTTATCACCCACGCCGATTATCAAAACTTTTCTGGCGTTGAAAGCGTCACCTCGCTCGTTTCTGGCTTTACCCACAGTTGGGCCAAAGAGCTCACCCCTTTTAATATTCGTGTCGGTGGTGTTATCCCGGCTCTGTCGCATACACAAAATCACGTTGATGAAGCACACTGGGCGCAAGTGCAAGACGAACTAATCCGCAATACAGAGTACATTGTCGCCAACGAGTACTTTAGCGGACGGGTAGTCAGTGCAGAGGTTTAACCACCTTCCTCACTTTTACCGCGAACCTGATGTACAATCCCGACACTATTCATGTTGATGAATAGGTAAAAAAAGCCCCTATCTCTCGATAGGGGCTTTGCTCTTTTCCCGATTTTTTAGGTTTCGTGCTAGCGAAAACCTATCTCAAAATGTCCGTCTTACTTAGGCGTTCGCTTTTTCTTTCTTCGCTTTAACCACTTCAGCTTTAGCTGCTTCTTGGTCTGCTTTCTTCTTGATCACAGTAGTACCTTCGAAAGTTTCACCTTCAACGAAAGCTTTACCGTAGTAAGCAGCAATTAGAACTTCTTTCAGCTCAGCGATTAGTGGGTAGCGTGGGTTTGCACCAGTACATTGGTCATCAAACGCTTCTACTGCGAGTTCATCAACTTTCGCTAAGAAGTCAGCTTCAGCAACGCCAGCCGCTTGGATAGACATTGGGATGTCTAGGTCACCTTTCAGCTCATCCAACCATGCAAGTAGACGTTCAATCTTCTGCGCAGTGCGGTCACCCGCTTGGCTTAGGCCTAGGTGGTCAGCAACTTCTGCGTAACGACGACGTGCTTGTGGACGGTCGTATTGAGAGAATGCCGTTTGCTTAGTTGGGTTATCGTTCGCGTTGTAACGTACCACGTTAGAGATCAGAAGTGCGTTCGCCAGACCGTGTGGTAGGTGGAACTCAGCACCGATCTTGTGCGCCATAGAGTGACATACACCTAGGAACGCGTTAGCGAATGCGATACCAGCAATAGTTGCTGCGTTGTGTACTTTCTCACGAGCGATTGGGTCTTTTGCACCGTTCGCGTAGCTTGAAGGTAGGTACTCTTTTAGCATCTTAAGTGCTTGCAGAGCCTGGCCGTCTGAGTATTCGTTCGCTAGAACCGATACGTAAGCTTCTAGAGCGTGAGTCACTGCATCGTAACCACCGAATGCGGTTAGAGACTTAGGCATGTTCATCACTAGGTTCGCATCTACGATTGCCATTTGAGGAGTCAATTCGTAGTCCGCTAGTGGGTACTTAGCGCCAGTCTTGTCGTCAGTCACAACCGCGAATGGTGTCACTTCTGAACCTGTACCTGAAGTGGTAGTGATACAGACAAGCTCCGCTTTTTTACCCATTTTAGGGAACTTGTAGATACGTTTACGGATATCCATAAAGCGCATTGCCAGTTCTTCGAAGTGAGTTTCTGGGTGCTCGTACATAACCCACATGATCTTCGCCGCATCCATTGGTGAACCACCACCAAGCGCTAGAATCACGTCTGGCTGGAAGCTTTGCATTGCTGCAGCGCCTTTCTCTACAACAGATAGAGTTGGGTCAGCTTCAACATCAAAGAATGTTTGAACTTCCATGCCTTGTGCTTTCAGTAGGCTAACTACATCATCTGCATAACCGTTGTTGAATAGGAAACGGTCAGTAACGAGGAATGCGCGTTTTTTACCTTCTAGATCGCTCAGTGCGATTGGAAGGCTACCACGACGGAAGTAGATTGACTTAGGTAGTTTGTGCCACAACATGTTTTCAGCTCGCTTCGCAACAGTTTTCTTGTTGATTAGGTGCTTAGGACCTACGTTCTCAGAGATAGAGTTACCACCCCATGAGCCACAACCCAGAGTCAGAGACGGTGCAACGTTAAAGTTGTACAGGTCACCGATACCACCGTGAGTAGTTGGGATGTTTACAAGGATACGTGCAGTCTTCAGTTTGTCACCGAAGTAACGAATACGGTCTGCGTTTACGTCTTGGTTGGTGTATAGGCCAGAAGTGTGACCGATACCGCCGATCTCAACCATAGTTACTGCTTGAGCAACTGCGTCTTCGAAGTTGTCAGCACGGAATAGACCTAGAGTTGGAGACAGTTTCTCATGAGCGAATTCGTCATCGTAAGATACTTTACCAATACCTTCACCAACGAGAACTTTAGTGTCAGCAGGAACTTTAACACCCGCCATTTCAGCAATAGCAGCTGCTGGTTGACCTACGATTTTCGCATTCAGTGCGCCATCGATTAACAGTACCTTACGTACTTTTTCTGCTTCTGCTTTGCTTAGAACGTAAGCTTTGTGAGAAGCAAAACGCGCTTTCACTTCGTCATATACTTCGTCAACAACGATTGCTGCTTGCTCAGAAGCACACACTACGCCGTTATCAAAGGTTTTAGACATCAGGATAGAAGCCACTGCACGTTTGATGTCAGCAGTCTCATCGATAACGACTGGAACGTTACCTGCACCTACACCGATCGCAGGTTTACCAGAAGAGTAAGCCGCTTTCACCATGCCTGGACCACCAGTTGCAAGAATAAGTGCAATGCCATCGTGCTTCATCAGTGCGTTTGAAAGCTCAACTGAAGGTTGGTCGATCCAACCGATGATGTCTTTTGGTGCGCCAGCGGCAACAGCAGCATCCAAAACCAGTTTCGCAGCTGCGTTGGTTGAATTTTTTGCACGTGGGTGTGGAGAGAAGATGATACCGTTACGAGTTTTCAACGAGATCAGAGATTTGAAGATCGCGGTTGAAGTCGGGTTAGTGGTTGGAACGATACCGCAGATGATACCTACAGGTTCAGCGATAGTCATTGTACCTAGGTTGTCATCTTCTTCTAGGATGCCACAGGTTTTCTCATCCTTGTATTTGTTGTAGATGAACTCAGACGCAAAGTGGTTCTTGATTACTTTATCTTCAACAATACCCATACCAGATTCTTCAACCGCCATTTGTGCTAGCGGGATACGCGCTTGGTTTGCAGCAAGAGAAGCAGCACGGAAGATCTTGTCGACTTGCTCTTGAGAGAAAGTAGCAAATTCTTCTTGTGCTTTCTTAACGCGTGCAATCATCGCATCTAGTTCAGCCATATTAGTTACAGGCATAGGGATTCTCCTAAATTAACAAATATTAAAAACTTTTTAGTAAGGCGACTTGCTGGTTGTTTTGACTGTCTATCAGTAACTTACTTAACAACCGTCTTAGTAAATTGCTTTCAGGACTGAGTATAATATTTCAGAGTGTGAAAATAATTGACTTGGATCAGTTCTCACTCTCGAAATCCCTCAAAAGTAGTACCCCATTGCACACAAACACATTAAGCTCATGATCTATAAGAAAAACATACAAAAAATGTCATTGAGCAAAAAAGAAGCAATCGAACCAACCAACTAAAAAAGCCACAACAATCTGTAAAAAAGTTTCATTTTTAGTCCATAAAATTACATGTGGACCCCAAATCTTGTGCTACTGAGAGTATATCTAAGCTCAATTATCTCTCCACATTGTGACGTTTTTTTTATCTATTTTGTGTGGATGTTAACGTTTATGAGCAAATCCCAACTCAAGCAAATGCAGAATGATACAACTCCACATCTGGATTTACATACGGGAACAGTTATTCTCCGTACGTTAACACAGTTTACTGCCCAACTGAGTAAGCTCGGGTAAGATTAGTCTAACCGCACACAAAAGGCGTTTTTTCTCTCGTCAATTCTTAGCATCTTTTCTAGAATATAAGCTCCTGTCCCTCTGTATGAATTCGTCATGTCAAACTTCGAAATCGCTATTTTTCTGCAATTTTTCCTAGGCTTAGTTGCCGCAGTCAATCCGGTGGGCATCATGCCTGTTTTTGTCTCTCTAACAGGACACATGACACCGGAAGAAAAACACAAAACGGCACTGACTGCGAACATTGCGGTGGCAGTGATCCTGGTGGTGTCGCTGCTTGCAGGTCAAATGCTGCTGGATATGTTTAGCATCTCTCTCGATTCGTTTCGTGTCGCGGGGGGATTGTTGCTGCTCAGTATTGCCTTCTCAATGATGAGCGGTAAGCTCGGTGAAGATAAGCAAAACAAGCAAGAACAATCCGAATACGTTAGCCGCGAGCAGATCGGCGTTGTGCCACTTGCCATGCCTTTAATGGCTGGGCCTGGTGCCATCAGCTCTACGATTGTCTATGGCGCTCGTTACCCCAGTATGTTCGACACTGTGGGTATCGTCATCACTGTCGCCATATTCAGTTTTTGCTCTTGGCTGCTGTTCCGCTCTGCACCACTTATCGTGCGCTTCCTTGGTCAAACGGGTATCAACGTCATCACTCGGATTATGGGCCTGATCCTTGGCGCACTCGGCATTGAATTTATTGCCAATGGCTTGCGAAATCTCTTCCCCGGATTAGCCTGATTTTCGCTTTAAGGTTATGATGTGGCTACGATACTATTTGTTAGTCACATCATGTTCAGCCGCATCATGTCTCAAGAAACGTTAAAAAACCGTCTGTACGTTATTATCTTTGGCACACACACTCCTGCGGGCAAAGCTTTTGATATTGCTCTCATTATTGCCATTCTCAGTTCACTGTCAGTGCTGGTTTTAGAGTCCATTCCTACCGTTCGCGCTTCTTGGTCAACAGAGCTGCGTTATTTCGAATACGGCTTTACCGCGCTTTTTACCATTGAGTACTTGTTGCGTCTCTACTGTTCGCCCAAACCCGTCGCCTATGCGAAGAGCTTTTACGGCGTGGTCGATCTGCTTGCCATTTTGCCAACCTACCTTGTTCTGCTGTTCCCTTCCGCAACGTTTATGGGCGTGATTCGGCTGCTGCGAGTCATGCGTATTTTCCGCATCCTTAAGTTGGTACGCTATTTACAAGAGTCCAACGTGCTCCTGCGTTCGCTTTTGATGGCACGACGAAAAATCCTGATTTTTTTCAGCACCGTCGCGATAGAAGTGGCCCCCGATTTTCGGACATGACTTTAAGTGGTCGATCTGTTTTGATAGTACCCAACAATACAGGGACAGATTATGACTAGAAAACGTAGAAACCACTCTCCTGAGTTTAAAGCTAAGGTGGCACTCGATGCCGCTAAAGGCGATAAAACCGTCGCTGAGTTAGCTCAGAAATACAACCTGCACGCTAACCAAATCTCGACATGGAAAAAGGAGCTGCTTGAAAACGCAGCCATGATTTTTGCCACCGAAAATCACACAGGAAAAGAGAATTCCGAAGAAGTGGACAAACTTCACGCCAAGATCGGTCAATTGACCATGGAAAATGATTTTTTGGCCAAAGTGCTCGGTCGTTAGACCGAGCCCAGCGAAAGAGTTCGCTGGTTAAATCCACCCCATTGCCGATAAAGCGCCAGTGTGAGCTGCTCAATATTGCTCGCTCTACCGCTTACTATCAACCCATAGGACTCTCTGCTGAGGAGATTGCGTTGCGCCGTATGATTGACGAAATTCATCTTCAGTATCCGTTTATGGGCAGTCGGCGCATTCGAACTGAGCTGGCTAAGAAGGGTCATAGCGTTAATCGTAAGCGTGTTGTTCGACTCATGCGCGATATGGGGATTGGGGCGATTTACCCCAAGCCCAAAACGACGCTGGCGAACAAAGCACACAAGGTGTATCCCTACCTGTTGCGTGATATCGAAGTCACTTACCCAAACCAAGCTTGGGCGATTGATATCACGTACATCCCAATGGCGAAGGGGTTCCTGTACCTCGTTGCTATTATCGACTGGTATAGCCGCAAAGTGCTGGCTTGGCGACTATCCAACACCATGGACACGAGTTTTTGTATCGAAGCGCTTGAGGAAGCGCTGAAGCATTATGGGCCACCTGATATCTTTAACTCAGATCAAGGCAGCCAGTTTACCAGCACAGAGTTCACACAGAAGTTAATTGAACATGACATACGTATAAGCATGGACGGGAAAGGCCGCTGGGTTGACAATGTTTTCATTGAGCGATTATGGCGAAGCCTGAAATATGAGGAGGTTTACTTAAAGGCTTATACCACGCCCCGTGAAGCCGAGCTTGAAATCGGCAACTACATGGTGTTTTATAATGAAGAGCGTAACCATCAAGGACTCAATAACCTCACTCCTGATGAGGCCTACTTCGGTAGGCAAAGATACGCAGCATGAGCTGGGTCAACCACTTAAGAAATGAGCTTATGCGTCCAACCATTGGGGTCCACTTCTGACCATTACTACCGTCGGGTACGGTGACTTAGTGCCACAAACTGATTTTGGCAAAGCGATCGCCTCATTGACCATGCTAATGGGCTATTCGATTCTCGCTGTACCAACCGGGATCATTACGGCTGAACTGAGCCAAGAAATGAACTCACACCGTCAACTGGTAAAATGCCCAAATTGTTCGCGCTCTGGGCATGAGTCCGATGCACTCTATTGCAAACATTGCGGCAGCGAATTGGCCGACCCGGACAAACGTGTCGTCGCAAGTGAAATAAAAAAAGCGCCGTGAACACGGCGCTTAGAATGTGGAATTAACCGAGCAGCTTACTGTTTTTCTGCCAAAATAATACGCAAGGTGCGGCGTAGAGGCTCCGCAGCGCCCCAAAGCAGTTGGTCACCAACGGTAAACGCATTGAGGAAATCGTCGCCCATTGACATCTTACGCAGACGACCGACTGGCACAGATAAGGTGCCAGTGACTTTCGCTGGTGTCAGTTCTTGAGCGGTAATATCGCGCTCGTTTGGAATGACTTTAACCCAATCGTTGTGCGTCGCGATCATCTCTTCAATCTCATCCAACGGGATATTCTGCTTAAGCTTGATGGTCAGAGCTTGAGAGTGACAACGCATTGCGCCGATACGCACACATGTGCCATCGATAGGGATTGGCGAGTCTTGCAAGCCCAGAATTTTGTTTGCTTCAACGCCCGCTTTCCACTCTTCTTTACTTTGGCCGTTGTCGCGTTTCACATCGATCCATGGGATCAACGAACCCGCCAGCGGCGCGCCAAAGTTGTCGGTTGGGAAAGATGCGCTGCGCATCGTTTCGGCAACTTTTCTATCAATATCTAAAATAGAACTGGCAGGGTTAGCAAGCTCTGAACTGACGGCATCGTTAATCACACCCATTTGTGAAATGAGCTCACGCATGTTTTGTGCGCCTGCGCCAGAAGCCGCTTGATAGGTCATCGCACTCATCCATTCCACTAGGCCTTTCTCGTAAAGACCACCGAGCGCCATCAGCATCAGTGAAACGGTACAGTTACCACCAACAAAGGTATTGGTTCCCTTGTGAATGCCTTGCTGAATTTGCGCCAAGTTTACTGGATCTAGGGTAATGATAGAATCTGGTGCCATGCGCAGTGTTGAAGCGGCATCAATCCAATAACCTTTCCAGCCGGCTTGACGCAGTGCCGGATAAACTTTCTCTGTGTAGCTACCGCCTTGGCAGGTAATCACAGCATCCAACTGTTTTAAGGCTTCGAGGTTAAAAGCATCATGCAATACACCTGCGTCTTTACCAACCTTACTGTTTGCAAATAGGGGCGCTGGAATACCAACCTGAGAGGTACTAAAAAATACCGGTTCAATCAGATCAAAGTCTTTTTCTTCAACCATACGTTGCATAAGGACTGAACCAACCATGCCGCGCCAACCAACTAAACCAACTCTCATAACATTAACTCTCCGTGTAATCTCGAACCAAAATGTGAATTTGAGCTCAATAGTTCAATTTTCCCAGCAAAATCTCAAGTGTTAATTCAGCAAAACGGTCTTTTTTTCATCATGAAGTTGTAAGAATCGGAAACACCGCTTCTCTTGGTCAGACCTCGGATCCGTCAGTTGTTACATAGAAATGCGCAACTTCACATCTGAAGCACATTTATTTTACATTACACAACATTTAATATCATAAAGTTTTGTATTTAACAGATGATAATTTCAACAATCGCCAGTCAAACCGATCAACATCAAAACATACAACCAAAAAATTCGAATTATCCACCATGTTAATGTAAGGTACAGTTCCTAACTATCCGGGGGCGTAATCCCTCTAACGCTCCGACATTCTTCAGAGGAATATATGAAGCAGGAAAACACACGCTTACCGAGCCTAATACAAGTCATTATATCGCTCGGTTTGTTTCTACTCTTGGCGTTTTCGTTTACAGCGAAACTAGACCTCCCTATTCAATTAGCCCTGTACATCGGTTGGTTCATCATCATGGTGTTGGGCATACGCTTAGGTCATCAGTACAAAACGTTGGAAACAGCGGCGTTAAACGGAATTTCTAATGGCTTGGGAGCGGTACTCATCCTCCTAGCGGTAGGCGCTCTGGTTGGCACTTGGATTTCCGGTGGTATTGTGCCCACCATTATCTACTATGGTCTGAAGGCAATTCACCCGTCGATTTTCCTTTTAGCCACTATGATCATCTGTTCACTCACCGCACTGGCAACAGGCACTTCTTGGGGTGCAGCGGGAACAGCGGGTATCGCGATGATGGGGATTGGTCAAGGCCTCGGAGTGCCTGCACCTATCACGGCTGGTGCAGTATTATCCGGCTGTTACTTTGGCGACAAAATGTCACCGTTGTCTGATTCCGTTATTTTGGCGTCTTCAATGTCAAACGTGGAGGTCATGGAACACATCAAGGGCATGCTGCCAATTGCGCTGATCAGCTATGTGATTACCGGTGTGATGTTTACTGCGTTTGGCTTCCATTACGCGGGTAATGTGGACATGAGTCAGGTGGATTCGGTGATTAAGGCGATGGAACAGCAGTTCTACATTACCCCATACTCGTTTGTCCCGGTTATTATCGTGCTGGCGTTACTTGCGATGCGCATGCCATCTTTCCCCGTCATCAGCTTCGGCTCTCTACTGGGCATTATCTGGGCGGTGATGATTCAGGATGTCGATTTCCTTACCGCGTTTAACACTGCTTGGGCACCGTTTGCTATCTCATCTGGCGTTGATTTTATTGACTCGATCCTCAATCGTGGCGGGATGTCATCCATGCTGGGCTCGGTAGCGGTGATTGTCTTCGGTCTTGGGTTTGGTGGCTTGCTGGATAAAGTCGGTGTGCTGGAAACCATCGCGAAGCTGTTTGAACGTCGTGTGCAAAACCCGGGCTCGCTCGCGATCAGCACCATAGCTACGGCATTTATGGGCAACGTATTTGGTTCAGCAATGTACGTATCATTGATTCTGACTCCGAAGATCTGCGCCAAAAACTATGACCGTCTGGGCTACCAACGCAAGAATCTGTCACGCAACGCGGAATTTGGCGGCACGCTTACCTCGGGTATGGTGCCTTGGAGTGACAATGGTATCTACATGGCGAGTATTCTCGGCGTGGCGACTCTCTCTTATGCCCCTTTTATGTGGCTCAGCTTTGTCTGCATCGCGGTGACCATTTTCACCTCTTATATGGGCTGGTTTGTCGATAGATGTGAGCCTACGGCGCACATCGACGATGTGGACGAATCCACATTAGTAAAAACACAAACGGTTTAAATGCAGTACCATCTTAAATAGCTAATCCAAGCGTAGCCTAAACCGCTACGCTTTTTTCTGCGTGACTCATACACTCCACTCCTCATCGAGTAACTGCTTGGCAAAGTCGATGGTTTCACGCAGCGCTTCTTCCAATTTAGCTAACTGCTGCTCAGAAACGCTATGGCCATTTTTCATCGTCATCTCAATGTCAAACGCCACTTCTTTTAACCGAATCGCGCCAAGGTTAGCGGCTACGCCTTTCAAACTGTGCACGATACGCTGCGCTTTGACTTTGTCATGCACCGCTACATCGGTGAAACGCTGGTAGTCATTGCAATGATCTTGAATGAATACTTGTAATAGCAAACGCACCGATGCTTCATCCCCGGAGAGTGAATCCAGCATGGCTTTCGTGTCGATCACCTTCCCTTCTTCCAACGACTCTTGAGAATAACTCATCACTTTCTCGCTATTCGAGCGGATGAGCGTATCCAGACTGACCTCTTGATCGTGAGCCTGCTTGCCCAGTTTCACGCTCTCCAATGCCTCTTCACCGCTATCTTGCCAATAGAGCAAGAAGAGCATCCCAAACACAGACAAAGCACTGGTGGTAATAAATACCATCATATAGTGCAAAATCATACGGTTAACGTATTCTTCTAGTTTTGATTGTTGAGCATAAATGGCATGATTGTTGATTTGTTGCACTAAGTGGTCGATTTGTAAATTCTCCGCCAGCGCATCACCGCTCTCAGCGATAAGCTGTCTTAAAGGCACACCGTACTCCTCAGGAAGGGTTTCTGAGGCATGCAATAAATCGTCCATGTCCTTAAATATCAGATCCAACTGTGGCGATGCGGAAAATGCCGCCTCAGAGACATAACTGCCTAAAAGGGCATACTGTGTCATCGCGAAAGGAGATTGTTCACTGATTTTTAAGCGCTTTTCCCGAATCGCATCAACTAGGGCAGAAAGTTGGTTGTCTATTGAAAGCAGGCTCCTGAGACTTTGTAGATAGTGATCAGTCGAGTAGATAAACTGCGACACATCTGGAGCAAAAAAAGATTCTGCATAGTTGGCTTCGAGTTGAATACGTAGCGCATAAACAATCTGCAAATTGAGTGAAATTTCATCATTCAAACTCACTCTTTGCGATCGTTCATAGGCAAAAGTGCTATGCGTTTGCGCAACTTTATTGCCCAGTTCTTCAATCACCTGCACAACCGTCGTCATATTGTAAGTCTGAATCATGATAAACAGTGATACCGACGCCCACAGAGCTAACAAACCAACTGAGCATCGCATTTTCATTTTTTTTGCTGTGAGTGACATGTTCAATCCCTGAATAACACCTGTTACAAGCATATACCATCTTCTAACATCATGTCAGACAACAAAAAAGAGAGCCCATGCTCTCTTTTTTGTTTGCTTGATTACTGACTGCGCGTGAGTTGATCGCGCAAATTGGGCGGCGTGCCCTTAATCGTCAGCGTATCTGTCTCTGGGTCGTAAAAAATGCGCTCGCCGAGCAACAAACTGTCGAAGCTAAGATTCAAACCGCCACCAGCGCCAACATACTTGGTTAACTTGCGTACCAACCCACGGTCCGCTGGAAAACGCTCTTCCAACTGGTACCCTTGCGCTTGAGTGAAATCGAGAAAGCTAGCGCCCGATGGCCCTGAGGGGAGCTCGTCTGACAACTCACGAATCGTCACTTCTTCGCCAGATTTCAGTTGTCCATTGCAGTAATCGTAAACTTGCTTTCTGTACTCGTTCACTTCCTGTTTTTCCAGCTTGGCATCGGTACAAAAATCATCCAACGCTTGAATCAGCACTTGGCTTTGCTGCTTGCTGTCTAAGCCCACCTCAGCCTGCATGAAGTCCAAAAAGAAGTCCGCTACTTTTCGGCCAACCCGTCCTTTAATATAAGAGAGGTAACGGTTCGACTCGCTGTCAACTTGGTAAACAGAGAGGTCAATACGCGCCGCAATATCCATTTTATTGATGTCTAAATAGTCAGTGGCACTGATGTCTAATCCTTCCGTAACTTTCAGGCTTTGGTTGAGCGGCAGGATGCCGACAAACAAATAGTGCGTTGCGAGGCTCTGGTACTCTGCAAACACGAGGATGCCTTCATCTGCAAAAGGATACTTACTCAGTTCATCTTTCAAGCGTGAAGCACTTTTCTGTGAGAAATCGTAAAAAGTGAGTTCATTTTTACGCATCGCTTGCAGCCAAATCTGAAATTCGCTGTCTGATTTGAAGCTGCCGAATCCTTTTCCAGCTTTTGCGTGGAACACTCGGTGCAGCTCAGCCACAAGATTTTCTGTGGATGAATCGTTGCTCAGAGACTCAGAACGGTAGTGGACCGTGAGTTCATCCTGATCATTTTTACTAAGCTGATGCAAAATAACGTTGGAAAGATGCAGGCTCATAATCTTTTATCTAGCTTCAAGGTTTTAGTTGTGAGGCATTGTAGGTTATCATAAGCCGCTTTTACTATCATTATTAGAGTTGTTATGCCGATTACATCTAAATACACAGACCAACAAGTTGAAACGATTCTTGCTGAAATAGGCGCCGTGTTAGACAAACACGGAGCGACCCCAGAGCTTTCACTGATGATTGCGGGCAATATCGCTACCAATGTCTTAAATCAACAAGTTGCCGCTTCACAACGTAAAGTTATTGCAGAAAAATTTGCCCAGGCACTGATCTCTTCTCTGAAAGAACAAAAAACTCATTAATCACGGATAACAGAATCATACATGGTAGACAGCGGAAACTCATACGGCGAACGTGTATCCAAACTGGTTGGTTGGGGTCACTGGTTTGCATTCTTCAACATCATTGCTGCGATGTTGATCGGTACGCGTTACATTGCCCAGTCACCTTGGCCGGAAACCTTCTTGGGCCAGCTTTATCTTGTTGTTTCCTGGGTCGGACATTTTGGCTTTCTGGTCTTCGCGCTGTACCTGTTGATTCTGTTTCCACTCACTTTTCTTCTTCCCTCCCAACGGCTGTTCAGATTCTTTGCCGTCACTTTTGCCACCGTTGGCTTGACTGTCTTGCTCGTCGATACTCAAGCCTATCAGTCGATCAATTTGCACTTAACCCCAGTCGTTTGGGAGTTACTGTTCAGCGATGAAAAATCGGCAATTAGTGCTGATTTACAGCATCTTTTTGTCGTTTTACCGTTGATTTTTTTCCTCCAGCTTGGGCTTGCTGAGTGGGTGTGGAAAAAACAACGTAAGTTGGCTCATAAACACATTGGCCGTCCTTTATCCGGTGTTTTCTTTATCTGTTTTATTACCAGCCACCTGATTTACATGTGGGCAGATGCGTATTTTTATAATCCGGTCACTAGTCAGCGTGCAAACTTCCCGCTCTCCTATCCGATGACAGCGAAAAGCTTTATGGAAAAACATGGTTTACTCGATAGAGAAGAGTACCTAAAGCGATTGGAGGCGAGCGAAAATAACGTCGAGTTGGTGCGCTATCCATTAGAGCAATTGGAGTTCAATCGCCGTGGGAATCACCTGAATATACTGATGATCAATGTCAACAACTGGCGTGGAGACCATTTGAGCGAAACACAAATGCCAACAACATACCAGTTTGCAATCAACAATCAGTGGTTCACCAATCATTACAGCTCAAGCAACGATTCTTTTGGCGTCTTCGGCTTGTTTTATGGCCTGCCAACCAGTTACGCCAGCAGCATCAAAGCGCAAGGCACAGCGCCTATTTTCCTGAGTGTTTTGCAAGAGCAAGGCTACGATTTTGCTTTGTTCAGCGGCAATGGCTTTAGTGACCCACTGTATCGCGAAGTGATTTTCCGCGGACAACATCTTGCTGCGCAGCTTGAGAAGCAAAACCAGACTGAGTTTAGTGACGAGAAAGCTGTTGATGCTTGGCAAAACTGGTTGGGCGAACAAACTAACTCACCTTGGTTTAGCTTTATCGAACTGACCTCCGTGGACGACATTGATGCTTCGGCCATGCCAAAAGGCGCGAATGCCAGTGAAAAATTCAAGCAGACGTACAATCAAGCCGTCGGCCTGGCCGATAATATGCTGCAGCGTATTTTGGTTACTTTAGAAGAGCAGCAACTGAGTGCCAACACAGTGGTGATCCTGACCTCAAACCACGGCAGTGAGTTTAACGAAACGCAAACCAATAGTTGGGGGGCGAATTCTAACTACAGCCGCTATCAGCTTCAGGTTCCTTTGGTGATTCATTGGCCGGGTAAATTGCCCGCGCAGTTTAACCAAAGTACCAGCCACCTCGACCTATCAGTGACCTTGTTGCAAGATTTGCTCGGCGTCGCTTCTAACCCAGCCGACTTTAGTTCAGGGCGGAATCTGTTTGATGAGAGCAGACGCCGTTGGATTTTAGCGGGCGACACGCGTGAAATTGCCTTGATCACGCCAACCCAAACGACGGTGATTGATAAATTTGGCAACTTCAAGTTATACGACGAGAACTACAAACGGGTGAGAGACGACAGCCCGAAATTGCCCGTATTGATGCAAGGATTGACTGAACTACAACGCTTTTACAGTAAAAGTCAGCAGTAATTATCTTAACTGATGCCAGTAAGGGATGTGGAAATCACGTCCCTTACTGTTTTTATTGAGTATGAAGTGCTCTTTCATTTCTTCTCGAACTAAAAAGCCTAAATGCTGACCATAGACAAGGTTTCTATCTTCTTTTTTAAACTTTCCAATGAATTAATGGTAATCGAGCCGTATCCAACCGCAATTGTCCCTTCCTCCACAAAAGAAACAATATATTTATTCAGTGCTTGTCGAGTGATCCCAACCACCATTGCTAATTCCGCTCTGGTCATCTTTATTTTAATCGTCTGTTTCCCAGGCTCTTGATTACCGAGTATTTCAATATGAGAGAGGATGGTGCGGGCTATTTTCAGAGGGATATTGGTTGTCATATTGTTCAACGCAAAATGGCCGATGGATGCGCCACGCCGTGCTAATGCACTAAATGTGTTTCTCATCAGCATCGGGTCAATCTGGCAAAGCTCAATAAAGCGACTAGTCGGGAGTTTTACAATGATTGCATCCTCTAATGCTTTAAGTGATACCACACGATTAAAGCCTGGGATAAAGGATGACTCGCCAAACCAGCCACCTGTTGTCACTTTGGCAACGAGCAAATTACTTCCTTGCTCGTTTCTTCGATACACCCCGACTTGACCCGAGGCGAGAATTAATAATTCCTCTGCTGGCGCATCTTGTTTAGCAATCAACTCATTTCGTTTGAAGCTTTCATAGCTACTATATTCATACAGTGTTGATAAGGTAGTTGAGCTGCAACCTTTAATTAATTCACAATTATGTATTGCGTGTAATATTAAATAGTTAAACATAATTACAACTTACTCGCACCGAAAATATACGATGCCAATATAAAGTCCATTTAAAAGAGCCCCGACCTCACGGCCGGGGAAAGTCAAGTTAAGCACATTAGGGAAAGGATAGTAACCGCATTCAAAGCAGATTATTGACTGTTTTACCGTTGGGCTTTAAACACGAAACTCGAGTAATTTGCGTTGTTGTTCCTCGGCCAGTCGCGCTAATTCTTCCGTTGCTGTCGCGCTCTGCGAAATGCCCGCCACGTTCTGATTCACCATATTGGAAACCACTTCAATGCTGCGGGAAATATCAGTGCTCACCGCAGATTGTTCTTCAGAGGCGGTCGCCACCATGCTGTTGACATCACTTATTGAAACGACCGCCTGATTGATGGAAGTGAAACTGCCTGCAACCGAAGAAACAATGGCTAGCGAGATAGTCTCACCCTTTAGTGAGCAAAAGCTCTGCCATTTATTGAAGTCAACCAATTATAGATCCGTCATTCCGCAGCTAATTCCAGAATTTAAATAGTGTGATCTGGCGATCAGTTTTTCATAAAAACCACGACACCATCTTGACCGCGATCGACAGTTTTGATCTATTACTGCTATTTGACGGTCTCAAAATATGTCTACCCATCCTGTTATTAAACGCTTAGATCACCTTGGTCTCATTGCCGCCTTTTGTCACGAAATTGGCCTGCCACGGATGATAGATGCCGTTATCCCAAAATATTCTGACCACAATGTTTCTCATGGTGACGCGGTATTGGCCATGCTCCTAAATGGACTTGGCTTTCATAGCAGAACACTGCACATGTTCTCGGACTTTTTTAAGACCAAGCCTGTGTCTAAGCTACTCGCCAAAGACATTGAAGCACACCACCTTACTGATGATGTACTAGGCCGCACCTTAGATGCTCTATACGAAGCCGATGTCTCAGCGCTCTATCAGGTTATTGCTGAGCGTGTTGTTGATAAACTGGGCTTGACGACGGATTCTGTTCATCTTGATATCACTAGCTTCCACGTTGATGGTGAGTATGCACAAGATGAAAACACCAACGTCATTAAGCTTGTAAGAGGCTACAGTCGGGATCATAGGCCAGAGCTTAACCAAGTGGTGCTTGAACTCATCTGTGAAAACCAAGCAGGTATTCCTGTTTACATGCAAGCACTGAGTGGCAACACCAATGATGCCAAGGCATTCGCTGAAGTCACTAAAAGACACATACATTGCCTAAAAGCCGCGCAAAATAGTCGTTACTTTATCGCTGATGCCGCCTTGTACACCGAAGAAAGCATCTCCTCGCTAGATGAGCAAAATCAAAAGTTCATTACCCGTGTACCCATGACCATCAAGCTCGCAAAACAAGCACTGTTTGCGCTAGAGCCAGAGCAATTAATCGCTATTGATGATGGCTACTCAGGATGTTGGATAGACTCGGATTACGGAAAGGTCAATCAACGTTGGTTGCTCGTTCACAGTGAACAGGCCACCAAGCGGGAAGAAATCACTTTCTTCAAGAACTTAGAGAAAAACATAGCAAAAGAAATCA
Source organism: Vibrio navarrensis (assembly GCF_015767675.1). Taxonomy (NCBI): domain Bacteria; kingdom Pseudomonadati; phylum Pseudomonadota; class Gammaproteobacteria; order Vibrionales; family Vibrionaceae; genus Vibrio; species Vibrio navarrensis. The sequence goes on from NZ_CP065217.1 coordinate 2,414,770, forward strand.
AAGCGTTGGAAAAGCTAAGTAAAAAACCATTCGCTTGTGAAGTTGACGCAGAATTAGCGTTTAACGATTTCAAGAAACAATCTGACTTACTAGGGTTTGAACAAGGCACTCTCATCAAACTGCCGACTTACTCTCATTCGGGCCGCCCAAAGACAGATGAAGCACCGACAGGATACCAATACTTTATCGAAGCCGCTCCCTTCACCGACCTAGAAAAAGTAAAACTGGCTAAGCTCAAAGTAGGCATGTTTATCCTCGCGACAAATGACACCGACAATGAAGAACTCACCATGACGGCTCTTCTAGCACATTACAAATCGCAACAAAAAGTCGAGCGCGGCTTCCGCTTTCTAAAAAGCCCTGAATTTTTAACCTCTTCCATCTTCTTGAAAAAGCCTGAACGCATTGAAGCGTTGCTAATGATAATGACGTTGAGCTTGCTTGTTTACGCCAGTTTAGAACACAAAATCAGAGAGCAACTCGCACAAACCGAAGCGTTCTTCCCAAGTATGGTAAAGAACAAGACGACCTCCAGACCGACGGCACGTTGGGTCTTCTTGCAATTCGAAGGCATAGATACGCTAGAGATTAACGGCCAACGGTTCATCACTGGACTTCAAGATCACCAAACACAACTACTCAAATTACTCGGTAGATTCTATGAGGTAGTTTATTCCTAAATTAGCTGCGGAATGTCGGATAGATAATAATTATGTAAATAGTATGTTTGCTTCTTGGTGCGATTGAAAAAGTTTGAGCAATGTAAACAACATTACATTTAAGTGCGATTTTTGCGTGCAGAATTTAATGATAAATCTATAATTTAATCAATGCACGCGCAAATGATCCGCGTATGTATTCGTAACCTTACTCTTCTTTGACTTCATTTTTTGTAGTCCACAAACCTAATCATCATGGTAACACTATGAATATAAAGGATTTATTTCGAGTATTTTTCGGTGCAATCATACTCGTGTCAGGGATAACTCTGTTTTTAGCCTTACAACTCAAACAGAACGTAGAAGCCAGTTATGCCGCCGCAGACTATCGCTATAACGTTAGCCACTTAGCGAAACTCTCTACCTCAAACTCAACACTCCTCACTCTCAATGCACGACAGTTCGTCGCCACACTCGACCCAAAATATCGCGACAAATACAACCGGATTGTCGATCAAATAACGGGCAAAGCGCCAATGTACGATGGCCGATCGCTAGAATACCAACAACGTTTAAAAGAGCTTGGTGTACCCAGCAACCTGATGACGTATTTGGCCGAATCCAACAACCTCTCAGTGGCACTAGTGAATACCGAAGTGAAAGCATTTGGTTTGGTTGAACCCTTTGTCGGTAAACGTATCGAAGACCTGAATAAAGAGGAATTTTCCGCGTGGAAACAAGCCATGGATCTGCTGCATGATGAAAACTACATGCGCGAAGTGGCTAAAATCGTTGCCCCCGTCAGCAAATTTATTGAACTCGCCAACCAAAATGCAGCCAACGATGTGAAGCTAGCAAAACAGGAAATTGCCACCAGCACGCTGCTGAGCATCTCGTTCTTGGTCTGCGTTATTGCCCTGATTGTCATCTGCTATTTCATTTTGCAGCGCAAAGTGATCTCACGCATTCAAGTGCTTCGAGGCGAGGCAAATCGCGTTGCGGAAGGCGATTTTACTCAACTGCTGGCGATTTCTGGCAAAGACGAAATTACCGCTCTCTCGACTGCCTTCAACCATATGATCGGTAATATTTCTACTTTGATCCGCGATATTCGCCAGCAAGCGATGCGCGCAGAAAGCGAGTCAAATACTTTGCGTGACATTACCGAACGGACACAAAATCTCAGCTCAGAACAAAGCCAATCGATCGAGGTGATCGCCAGTTCTGTCTACGAAAACCTCGCCGCGGTGAAAGAAGTCACCAATAGTTGTACTGAAACCTCGGTGCAAGCGGCCTCCGCCAACCAACAGTCGCTTGAAAGCCAAGCGACAGTGAAAGAAAACATCGGCTCGGTACAGTTGGTTGCAACGCGTTTACAAAGCGCCAACGATCGCATTGCGCAACTGGCAAGCGCAGTATCAGATGTGGGTGAGATCTTAAACGTGATAGAAGCAATTGCCGAGCAGACCAACCTTCTCGCCCTCAATGCTGCAATTGAAGCAGCGCGCGCCGGAGAGCAAGGACGTGGCTTTGCCGTGGTCGCAGACGAAGTTCGCTCGCTGGCCAAACGCACTCAAGATTCGACCGATGAGATCCAACGTAAGCTCTCGACACTTTCGGAATATTCACGTGCCGTTTCTGAAGAGACCAAACTTTGCACACAAGATACCGAAATGGCCGTGCGCAAGTCTGCCGATGTTGGCGATGTGCTGAATGAAATCAGTGCGCTGATCACCCTGATTTCCGACCAAACATCGTCGATCGCCGCCGCTGCAGAAGAGCAGGAAAAAGTCTCGGAAGATATCTCCAATCGCATCCATAAAATCCGCGATGTGGCTGAAGAATCCGCGACACTGAGCGGCAACGTTTCCGACGCATCATCGCGCTTGAAAGATATTTCCAATGCGCTCACTCAGGGGTTGAATAAGTTTAAGCTCAGCAAAGGATAAAACAAACGCCGCACGAGACGGCGCTGGGTTACTTGAGGCTCATAGCCGCGTGGATAAGTTGCATGTGAATCGGCACTAAATCTTGATGATTGGTGCGATAGCCACCACCCACCACTGCCGCCAGTGGGATCGACAGCTCATTGGCGAGTGTGAGCAGAAATGTGTCGCGTTGATAAATCGCCTCACTCGACACATTAAGGTAACCCAGCTCATCTTGCTGATGGATATCGACTCCAGCGTCATAGAGGATCAAATCCGGTCGATGCAGATGGATGGCCATTGGCACTACCTCGCAAAACGCGGCGAGAGAGGCGTCGTCATCACTCTCGCGTGGCAAGGGCACATCGAAATCGGAATCGGGTTTACGCGCTGGAAAGTTTTTCTCGCAATGAAAGGAGAGCGTGATAATGTCATCACGCTGTTGGCATAAGGTCGCCGTACCATCGCCGTGGTGCACATCGCTATCAATGATCAGTACTTTATCCACGCCCTCTTGGCGCAAGGCGACATGAGCTGCCAACACCAAATCATTGAACAGACAAAAGCCGCTGCCAAAGTCGTGGTGAGCATGATGATAGCCGCCACTAAGATGAATGGCTAAGCCATGTTGCAGCGCTTTTTGCGCCGTCAGTACCGTTCCTCCCGCGGAGGTTAAGGTTCGCTCAATCAAATGTTCACTCCAAGGAAAGCCAATACGGCGCATTTTCGCCGCGGGAAGCTGACCAGACGCGAGTAGATCGACGTAGTGAGCACAATGGATCTGTTTCACGTCCTCTAAACTCAGAGCTTGTGGCTGATAAAAACGGATGTTGCTTTGCCAATGCGAACTGCCAGCCATCTGCCGGTTGATCTCTGCAAACAGATGGCGATATTTATTGATCGGGTAGCGATGTTCTGGCGGTAACGGCAGATCCGAATAAAGCGGATGATAGATAAGTGGCAACATCAGGATTAAACTCGACTATTCACTGTTATTAACGCGGCGTGGTTTACGACTCGCAGCATTTTTACTGGAAGTGGTGCGTGAAGCCGAAGTTCGGCCGCTACTTTTACGCCGCTTAAACGCAGGGCGCTCTACTTTTGGCAAATGCTGCAAAGATGGCGGCACAGGCGCGCTTTTCACTTGTGCCATTAAATCCGAGATCCGCGCTTCTAGCGCTTGCATGAAAGGCTGATACGCTTGATTGCGCTCCGCCATGCCCTGCAACTGGTGCTCCCAATGAGCCGTCATGTCTGGATAGGTCGATTCGTTCGGCAGCGCATTAACCAGACCTCGCCCCGCAGCGGTGCTTAAAATGGCTTTGCCTTGACGTGACAACAATTGGCGCTTGAACAAGGTATCTAAAATGCCCGCACGGGTCGCTTCAGTACCTAATCCGTCGGTGTCTCGTAAGATCTTCTTCAGCTCTTTATCCGCGACATAACGTGCAATACCCGTCATCGCCTGTAATAACGTCGCTTCGGTAAAATGCTTCGGCGGTTCTGTTTTACGATCGTTGATTTCCCCTTCCCGGCACATCAACACCGTACCTTTTTCTAATGGCGGCACAGTGTCTGTGCCATCATCTTCTTTCTCCGTCACGCCCGTTAAGCTCTTCCAGCCAGGGAAAAGCAGTTGACGCCCTTTGGCGATAAAAGTGCCCCCAGCAATGTCAAACACCAACTTGGCTTCGGCATACACCGCCGCAGGATAAAACTGCATCAGATACTGCCTAGATATGAGCTGGTAGATCTTCGTCTCCTGCCCCGAAAGTGCGTTGACGCTCGCCTGCTTTGGAGTGGGAATGATCGCATGATGCGCATCCACTTTACTGTCATTCCACGCTTTTGATTTGAGCGAGAGCTCCGCCCCATCAACGGCGGCAGCGAGTTCACGCGCATTATTGCTGATGGCCTGCATGACGGTCTTGGCCTGTGAAAGATGCTCTAGTGGCAAATAGCGACAATCAGAGCGCGGATAGGTGATCAGTTTGTGCTTTTCATACAGAGCCTGACAAGTATCCAGCACTTGCTGTGCGCTCATAGAAAAGCGCTTCGCTGCATCAATCTGCAATGCCGACAACGAATAGGGCAACGGCGCAGCTTGTTTGGTCTGTTTGTGCTCAGACTCTGTGACCGTCGCTGGCTGACCAGCAATACGCTGCGCAACATTCTCCACCAATTTACGATTAAGAATGCGCCCTTCTTCATCTTGCCAAGGTTTGCACGCCTCACTCGGTTTCCAGCGCGCGCGAATATCAAAAGCGACAGCGTTGTACTGATAGGGGATCAGCGCATGCAACGTAAAATAGTCGCGCGGGATAAAATTTTCGATCTCTTCATCACGGCGCACCACCAAACCCAATACTGGCGTTTGCACTCGCCCCACCGACAAAACGCCTTGATAGCCCGCTTTTTGCCCAAGTAAGGTATACGCGCGCGACATGTTCATGCCGTATAACCAGTCAGCGCGTGAACGAGCCAGCGCCGAGACCGATAGCGGGATAAAGTCGCGATTGCTGCGCATTGAGGAAATGGCTCTTTTGACAGCAGGTAAGTTAAGGTCACTGATCAAAAGTCGCTGCGCCGCTTCTTTCTTCGTTTTACTCACTTTGCAGTAGTCGAGCACTTCATCCACCAGCAATTGCCCTTCGCGATCGGGGTCCCCCGCATGCACCACTTGAGTCGCCTCTTTGAGCAGTTTTTTGATCACCGCAAGCTGCTTTGCCGACGTTTTCCGCGGGCGCAACTGCCACTGCTGCGGCACAATGGGCAAATCGGCCATGTTCCACTTTTTATAGCGCTCATCGTAAGCATCCGGCTCTACTTGCTCAAGCAAATGTCCGATGCACCAAGTCACCACATCTCCATTGCCACAGACAATGAAGCCTTGATCTTTTTTCTGCGGATTAGGGAGAGCAGCGGCAATTGCGCGGCCAAGGCTGGGCTTTTCAGCGATAAAAAGTCGGCTCATAGCGATATAAGAAGAGAAACAATAAAGGGCCACCTTAGCGGATGTGGCCCTGAAAAATCAAGAAAAACTGTATAAATAACCAGTTACAAGTATTCAACAAACTTTGACAGATCGCGCTCAGGCACTTTCATCGCGCTGCAATCGGCCGTACCGAGATAGAGGAAACCGACAATTGCATCGTCGCCTTGTAGGCCAAACGCTTGAGTAACTTGAGGATGAAACATCCACTCGCCGGATCGCCAAATGCCTTGAAACCCTTGTGCCACCGCAGCCATTTGCATCGCTTGCACAGCGCATCCCGCGGAAAGATGTTGCTCAAAAGCGGGAACTTTGTCGTGTTCGGTCACTTTGGCCACCACAGTGATCACCATCGGCGCGCGAAACGGCGCATTTTTCAGCTTTTCCAGTACGGCTTCATCGCATTGATCTGCGCGTCCGGCTTTTAGCAAAATATCCGCCAGTTTTTTCAGGCCTGCTCCTTGCGCAATCACAAAGCGCCAAGGCGTCAGACCGCCGTGATCCGGTGCGCGTAAACCAGCGCGAATGATGTTTTCCAGCGCTTTGCCTTCCGGCGCAGGCGCACTCAACTTAGCGATAGAACGGCGGTTTAATAGCAGTTCGAGAGCGTCCATGGATCTGTCCTTTTCAAAAGTGTGAGTCAGTGAGTTGCTATTCTTAGCGGGGTAACCCGATTGCGCCTCACTTTAGCATAATTCAAGCGTGTCAATAACACCCTGTTTTCTGTGGAAATAACGCCAATAAAAAAGCCGCGCATGGCACGGCTCTGAATTGATTCACTTGGCGTAGTTACAGCTTAATCGCCAGTTTCACCCCTTGTTTGATGGCGCGTACCGCGTCAAGTTCGCCAGCGTAATCAGCACCACCGATGACGTGCAGTTTATCACCCAGCTCTGACCATTGACTTTCAAACGGACGAACGGACTCCTGCCCTGCACAGACGATGATGCTATCCGCATCAAGGATCTGTTCCTTGCCATCTAAACGAATGTGCAAGCCCTCTGGAGTAATTTTCTCATAACTCACCCCACCGAGCAGATTCACGCCGCGTTTCTCCAAAGTACGTTTGTGGATCCAACCTGTGGTTTTCCCCGGACCACGGCCGACGCGCCCTTTGCGACGCTGCAATAGCCACACGGTTTTATCGCTGACGGCGTCAGGGAATGGGTAGAGACCGCCCGGATGCGCCATCTCTTTATCAATGCCCCATTCGTGGAGCCAATCGTCGAGCGTGTGCTGCGCAGGCTCCGTTACCATGCTGGCCACATCAACGCCAATGCCACCGGCACCAATGATCGCCACTTTCTCGCCCACAGGCGTTTTGTCACGAATCAGGGTTTGGTAGTCAATCACTTTATCGCTGCCTTCAAGCCCCTGAATGCTCACTTTGCGCGGTTCAACCCCAGTGGCCAAAACCACTTCGTCGTACTCTTTGAGCAGCTCTAAGCTCGCTTCGGTATCGAGGCGCAGGTTTACGCCTGTTTCGTCAATCATGTTGGCAAAGTAGCGAATGGTTTCACGAAACTCTTCTTTGCCGGGAATTTGCATGGCTAAGCGGAATTGGCCACCAATGCGGTCATTTTTCTCAATCAAATCAACACTGTGACCACGTTTGGCCAAGGTTGTCGCACAAGAGAGCCCCGCCGGCCCTGCGCCCACCACTGCGATGCGTTTTTTCTCCAGCGCAGGCTCCACCACGATCTCCGTCTCATAACACGCCAGTGGGTTGACCAAGCAACTGGCTCGTTTAGCCTGAAATACGTTATCAAGACAAGCTTGGTTACAACCAATACAGGTGTTGATGAGGTGCGCTTTCTGCTGCTCCGCTTTGGCAATAAAATGCGGATCAGCCAAAAACGGGCGGGCCATGGAAACCATATCGGCTTGGCCTGAGGCCAAAATACGCTCGGCTTCTTCTGGCGTATTGATGCGATTACAAGTCACTATCGGTACTGAGACATGCGGTTTAACTTTCTCGGTAACCCAAGTAAATGCACCGCGCGGTACTTGGGTAGCGATGGTCGGAATGCGCGCTTCGTGCCAGCCAATGCCGGTATTGATAATGGTCACGCCCGCATTTTCAAGCGCTTTGGCCAGTAGGATAACGTCTTCAAACGTGCTGCCCTGCTCGACCAAATCGAGCATCGACAGGCGGAAGATAATGATAAATTCCTGCCCAACGGCTTTGCGTACCGCTTTGACCACTTCGACCGCAAAGCGCATGCGTTTACGGTAACTGCCGCCCCAATCGTCGTAGCGCATGTTAGTGCGTTTACAGAGGAACTGGTTAATCAGGTAGCCTTCTGAGCCCATGATTTCGACACCATCGTAACCAGCCAATTGGGCCAACTCTGCACTGTTGGCAAAAGCGTCGATGGTTTTGCGGATCTGCCTTGGGCTCATTTCGCTCGGAGCGAATTTGGCAATCGGCGCTTTGATGCCCGAAGCACTCTGCGCGAAAGGGTGCATCGCATAGCGACCCGCATGTAAGATCTGCAAGGCGATTTTACCGCCATGTTTGTGTACTGCTTCGGTCACCACTTGGTGCGCGCGAGCATGTTTGGGTTTGCTAAATTCGGCGCTGAGTGGATGTAAGCGGCCACGTAAATTGGGGGAGAATCCGCCGGTCACAATCAGACCAACGCCACCTTTGGCACGTTCTTCATAAAAAGCAGCCAGCTTTTGCAATCCTTCCTTATGCTCTTCCAGGCCTGTATGCATCGACCCCATCAAAACTCGATTGCGTAGTTGGGTAAAACCGAGATCCAATGGTTGTAATAAGTGTGGGTACATGGCAGACATGACAAACTTCCATTTTTATTTATTGTGGTCTGACCACGTTATGACGAACAAAGCAAAAAATCAAACAGGTGTTTACATATTTGTAACACTGATCAATCTTGTTTCGTATATGCCATTTCATGAAGTTGCATGTTAAGCTTTGAAAAAATTATCTTTTGCGTTCTCAGAACGATTTTACTCTCCCCGCAGGGAACTTATTTCACTGTCAAACCACGGAATACAAAAGATAAGAACTGGTTTTCGCCGCGCGAAAGCCCAACGCATCTCGTTACGGAGACACAATGAAAAAAATATTCAAGCTCATTGGTTTGATTTTTAAAGGGATCTGGAAAGCAATCAGCTTTGTACGTCTAGCCCTAACAAACCTGATTTTTCTGCTATCCATCGCGTTAATCTATTTTGTTTATCTTCATGGCGCAGAAACACAGCCTCAAGTGGAAAAAGCTTCGGCACTGGTACTTAACCTGTCAGGCCCTATCGTTGAACAAAGCCAATATGTTCACCCGATGGACTCCATTACCGGCTCTTTGTTTGGTAACGAAATGCCGAAAGAAAACGTGCTGTTTGACGTGGTGAAAACCATTCGCTACGCCAAAGACGACGACAAGATCACCGGTATCGTATTGGCGCTGCGCGATTTGCCGGAAACGAACCTCACCAAACTGCGTTATATCGCCAAAGCGCTGAACGAATTTAAAACCAGCGGCAAGCCGATTTACGCCATCGGCGCATTTTATAACCAAAGTCAGTACTACCTCGCCAGTTACGCGGATAAAGTTTACTTGGCACCGGACGGTGGCGTGATGCTCAAAGGCTACAGTGCCTTCAACCTCTACTATAAAACCTTGCTCGAAAAACTGGAGGTCACCACTCACGTCTTCCGTGTTGGCACCTATAAGTCGGCAATTGAACCTTTCATTCGTGATGATATGTCACCGGCGGCAAAAGAGTCCGCCACTCGTTGGTTAAGCCAGATGTGGGGCGCTTATGTCGATGATGTCACCACCAATCGTAATATTGATGCGCAAACACTGAATCCCTCGATGGACGAGTTCTTAACCCAGCTCAAATCGGTCAACGGCGATCTTGCCGCACTGGCTCTCGAACTGGGCTTAGTCGACGAGTTAGCCACAAGGCAACAGTTGCGCGCCAAATTTGCTGAGCAATTTGGCAGTAACGGCGAAGATAGCTACAACGCCATTGGTTATTATGACTACCAAGCGACCATGCGTGACAACTTCAACCACACTGCTGACGATGTTGCGGTGGTGGTTGCTAGTGGCACCATTATGGATGGACAACAACCGCGTGGCACTGTGGGAGGCGACACCGTTGCTGGGCTGCTGCGTCAAGCGCGCAACGACGACAAAGTGAAAGCGGTTGTGCTGCGTGTGGACAGCCCTGGAGGCAGCGCCTTTGCTTCGGAAGTCATCCGCAACGAAGTACAAGCCTTAAAAGACGCGGGCAAACCTGTGGTGGTGTCAATGTCTAGCCTAGCCGCCTCGGGTGGCTACTGGATTTCGATGAGCGCCGATAAGATCATCGCCCAACCAACCACGCTGACGGGTTCGATTGGGATTTTCAGTGTCATTACCACGTTTGAGAAAGGTTTCAACAAACTCGGTATCTATACCGATGGTGTCGGTACCTCACCGTTCTCAAAAGAAGGCATCAGCACTGGCATTTCAGAAGGCGCCGCGCAAGCGTTCCAGATGGGCATTGAACACGGCTACCATCGTTTTATTAGCTTGGTGGGCAATAACCGCGACATGTCATTGGAAGCGGTTGACAAGGTTGCTCAAGGTCGAGTGTGGACAGGTTTTGACGCACTCAATCATGGTCTGATTGATCAAATCGGCGACTTTGACGACGCGGTCGCTGAAGCGGCAAAAATGGCCAATCTCGAGAGCTATAACCTTTACTGGGTCGAAGAGCCATTGTCACCGACTGAACAGTTCATCCAAGAGTTCATGAAGCAGGTCTCTATCTCTGTTGGTTTTGGCGTGCAATCACTCATCCCACAAAGCTTACTGCCTGTCGCCAAACAAATGGAACAACAGGCGTCGCTGCTGCAAAACTTCAATGATCCCAAAGGCTATTATGCTTTCTGCCTGAATTGTCAGGTAGAGTAATCCGACCAACTGGGGCATCACACGATGCCCCTTTTTATTGCAGCATATTCCGCTATAATTCCCGCTCTGTTCCCCCTACATCAGAGCGACAACGCACTATGACAAGAAAACACATCTACATTGCCTACACGGGCGGCACCATCGGTATGCAGAAATCTGACCACGGTTACGTACCCGTCGCTGGCTTTATGGAAAAGCAACTTGCCAGCATGCCTGAGTTCCACCGACCAGAGATGCCGCAATACACCATCCATGAATATGAGCCGCTGATCGACTCGTCAGACATGACGCCAGCCGATTGGCAGCAGATCGCCGATGATATTCGTGACAACTACGACAAGTATGATGGGTTTGTGATTCTGCACGGCACAGATACCATGGCGTACACCGCTTCTGCGCTCTCTTTTATGTTGGAAAATCTCGGTAAACCTGTGATTGTTACCGGTTCACAAATCCCTCTGGCGCAACTTCGCTCTGATGGGCAAGCCAACCTGCTCAATGCTCTGCACATTGCCGCTAACTACCCGATTAACGAAGTTACACTGTTCTTCAACAACCAACTGATGCGTGGCAATCGCAGCGTGAAATCGCACGCGGATGGTTTTAACGCCTTTACTTCACCGAATTTACCGCCTTTGCTCGAAGCGGGCATCAATATCCAAGTGAGCAGCAACGTCAGTGTCGGCGCAAAACCGCAAGGCGAGTTTAAGGTGCACCACATCACCCCACAACCGATTGGCGTTATCACCATGTACCCTGGCATTTCCCATGAAGTAATCCGCAATACGCTGCGCCAGCCTGTGAATGCGATGATTCTGTTGACCTTCGGTGTAGGTAACGCACCACAAAACCCAGAGCTGCTCGGTCATTTGAAAGAGGCATCTGAACGAGGCGTAATCGTCGTTAACCTGACCCAATGTTTGGCAGGTAAAGTCAACATGGGCGGATACGCGACAGGGTGCGCTCTTGCGGAAGCTGGCGTGATCAGTGGCTATGATATGACACCGGAGGCGGCTCTTGCCAAATTGCATTACTTGTTAAGCCAGAATCTGACTTACGAAGAAGTGAAGCAGCAGATGCAGCAAGTACTGCGCGGCGAAATGAGCTTATAAAGGAAAACTTAGAACCTAGGCTTGTTCTAGGTTCTAGGTTCTAGGTTCTAGGTTCTAGGTTCTAGGTTCTAGGTTCTTTAGCGATCAATCTCGGTTAGGATTGACTCGAACAATATCTTCTTGTCCTGTTTGAAACTGCTTTTTCAGCTCGGCTTTAGACTTAAAGCAAATCTCGCCACCAGCCGCAACCGACATATGTTGCGCGTCCGTATTATGCTTAGATTGATATAACATCACAGCTTGCATACAGGAATCTCGCTGTGCCTTCGAAAGTATTGTACCCTCAGGCCAGCGCCCAGTTTCTACCGCATAAGCCAAACGCTGATACACTTCTGGCGTCATTGCGTTTAATAGCTGTTCTGTGTCCATAAACTACCTTCTTACTGACATTTTGTTCACAGAAAATATCCGGATACTAAACTGAGTCAAGAAAGAGTAAATGAATTGTTGTAATGGATCACAAGCAAACGTCTATGAAAGTAAAAAAATGGTTAATCCCATTAAGCCTTCCCTTATTTCTTAGTGGCTGTCTTGAAGGTAACAAAACCACCGAACAGTTATGCCAGGCTTATCCCGATTTACGCTGCAATAAACTCAATATGGATGACGGCCAGTGCCGTATTGCGCGCACCGATCTCATTTGGCATCGCTTTGAAGTACTCAAAGATCCGTCCGATAAAAATAAAATTCGCGAATACCAATTAGTCGCAGACTATCGCAAATGCTTGGAGCTCGCTTCGCAGATCACCCCCATCGATCAAACCGAGCTTAAACAGAACCGATTTAATGCCTTGGTCCACAGTATTGCTGAGCTAGAGCGCATCGTTAAGGAGCTGCGTCAGTCTTCAAAGCCTGAGAGCCTCTACTTTCTCTGGAGCCAAACGGGCAGTCATGAAGCGCGACGTCAGTTTTTACAAATGGAAGGATCGCCACAGTTAGAGACGGCAGAAATGCAGTACGCACTTGCTACGTTTTATACCACTCGAGATGCCAAGAAAACGCTCGCCTTACTCAACCATTCACTTGAGCTTACCAAAGATGGCAAAGTGAATGTCGATGCGCTCAAATCGCTCGCCAGCACTAACCAAGGTTTAAGGCGCATGAAACATGCCTATCTGTGGGCCATGGTGGCGAAAGAGTTTGGCGTCCCGCTCGCCACCCAGCGCGAACTCAATATTATGTTCGGCTTTACTGACCAAGAATATGAACAACTCAACGAACTGGCGGACGAAGTGGTGTCCGCGCTGAAAAGTGGCCAGTATCGCGCGAGTTTAGTCCCCAAAACACTCTAACCTCTTTTTAAAACATACAGAAAAAAGCTAAATCAAAAACCTTCCTCTCAGAAGGTTTTTTACGCTCACTCGTTCCCCTCTCAAAAGGTGACAAAGCTTAAGCATTTATGAAATCAGCCAACATATTCTGCTGAATTATTCGTCATTCGTTGCCATTTTGTTGAAAATTAACGACACAGAATTGACACAAAAACGCTCGCCAGTGGTTGCCGGACCGTCGGGAAAAACGTGTCCCAGATGACTATCACAGGCTGCGCAACGTATTTCAACTCGCCTCATTCCGTGACTTAAGTCTTCTAAATAGCGGATGGCTTGGTCATTGATCGGTGCATCAAAACTTGGCCAACCACAACCAGAGTCATACTTGTTGAGTGATGAGAACAGCGGCGTTTGACAGCACGTACACACATATTCTCCCGTCTCTTTGTTGTGCAGTAGTTTGCCGCTAAAAGGTGGCTCCGTTCCCTGTTGCCGACAGATGTAATACTCTTCCTCGGAGAGCAGTTCACGCCACTGCTGGTCTGACTTCACCACGTTTTTTTCGTCTGATACCACGTTATCGTTTTCCTTATTTTTCCATTGTGCTGTGGAGTTTTTTTGCAAAAAACTTGCGGAACATTAAAGTTGTAGCACATACTTTTTCACCATAGTGTCCCGTGTTTCAAAATGGGTCAGGAGTCCCTGACTCCTGAGTTATTTTACGCCAACTGGCGAGTAGAATAATCCGTTCGAAGTTTAAAAAACGAGCATTTGCGATGAATTGTTAAAAAAAGCGACGCTTTTTTTTGACTTTAAACAAGTTAAGTCCGATTATCACTTGCAGATGTTTACTGGATTCTGTAATTTTACTACCAGTTATCTTTAATCAGAAATTAAGTTGTGGAGCAACTATAATGACTATCAAAGTAGGTATTAACGGTTTTGGCCGTATCGGTCGTTTCGTTTTCCGTGCAGCGCAAGAGCGTGCTGACATCGAAGTTGTAGGTATCAATGACCTTATCGACGTAGATTACATGGCATACATGCTGAAGTATGACTCAACTCACGGCCGTTTCAATGGTACTGTTGAAGTTGAAGGCGGTAACCTAATCGTTAACGGTAAAACTGTACGTGTAACTGCTGAGCGTAACCCAGAAGACCTTAAGTGGGATGCAATCGGTGTTGACGTAGTAGCTGAAGCAACTGGTCTATTCCTAGACGACGCAACAGCTCGTAAACACATCACAGCTGGTGCTAAGAAAGTTGTTCTAACTGGTCCTTCTAAAGACAAGACTCCAATGTTCGTAATGGGTGTTAACCACACTTCTTACGCTGGTCAAGACATCGTTTCTAACGCTTCTTGTACGACTAACTGTCTAGCTCCTATCGCTAAAGTTCTTAACGACAAGTTCGGTATCGAGTCTGGTCTGATGACAACAGTTCACGCAACTACAGCAACTCAAAAAACTGTAGACGGTCCTTCTGCGAAAGACTGGCGCGGTGGCCGTGGTGCTTCTCAGAACATCATCCCATCTTCAACTGGCGCAGCTAAAGCAGTAGGCGTTGTTCTTCCAGAACTAAACGGCAAACTAACTGGTATGGCTTTCCGCGTACCAACTGCTAACGTTTCTGTTGTTGACCTAACTGTTAACCTTAAAAACGGTGCATCTTACGAAGCTATCTGTGCAGCAATGAAAGAAGCTTCTGAAGGCGAACTAAAAGGCGTTCTAGGTTACACTGAAGATGCAGTCGTTTCTCAAGACTTCATCGGTGAAGTTCAAACTTCTGTATTCGATGCTAAAGCGGGTATCGCTCTAACTGATAACTTCGTTAAAGTTGTATCTTGGTACGACAACGAAATCGGTTACTCAAACAAAGTTCTAGACCTAATTGCTCACATCTCTAAGTAATCCTTAGATTTAAAAGTGATTAACGAAAACTTTCGTTAGACAAAAAGGCGACCTTAGGTCGCCTTTTTAGTATCAGAGATTTGTGAATACCAATTTCAGTTGGCTATTGCTGACGATTCAACACAGCAACTCGACATTTGGTTTTGGCAAATCTTATCTTTAGAAGCTGATTTTTAAGGATATACAGATGGAACTCAAAAACCTTCCTGCTCTTACGGTGCTATCCGATTGCGTGACCATCGTCGAAGTCGATCAAGTGAAAATTGTCCGTGTCATGCACGAAAAAGCGAGCGCAGGCATTGCTTTACATGGCGGCCACGTGGTCTCTTTTGCGCCTCAAGGCCAAAAAGAGTTGATTTGGATGAGTGACAAGGCGATCTTTGACGGCAAAGCGGCGCTACGCGGTGGGATCCCGGTGTGTTGGCCTTGGTTTGGCCGCATTGCCGCGCCAGCACACGGTTTTGCCCGATCAACTGAGTGGCAGTTGCTGGAACATCGCGAAAACGAAAGCGGTGTGATTGTCGAATTAGGTTTATTTGCCAGCGAAGAGACCCACCAGATTTGGCCCTATCTGTTTGATGCTCGTTTGATCGTAGAGGTGGGCGACCGGCTTAACGTGACGCTGAAAGTGTCTAACATTGATGACAAACCTTGGACGTTTTCTGGCGCACTGCATACCTATCTAAACGTGGGTGAGATTAGCCAAACGGAAACATCCGGCATGGGCGCAGAGTACATAGACAGCTTATTGCAAGGCCAGGTTTGCCAAGGTGAAAATGTCCTGAAACTGAGCGACACCATCGATCGCGTTTACACTCAGCCTGAAGCGCAAATCCTCGTCAACGATCCTCTCTTTGAGCGTACCTTGTGTGTTGAGAACCAAGGCCACAACTCAGCCGTACTGTGGAACCCGTGGGCTGAAGGAGCCAAAGGCATGGCCGATATGTCAGATAACGGCTATCAAACCATGTTGTGTGTCGAATCGACGCTGCACGCAGCGAGTATTGATCAAGGTAAAACGCTGCAACCGGGTGAAACTCACCAACTCAGCACGACAATTTCCTCTCTATAAGTTCAGCAGCCGGCCTAGCCCGGCTGTTTTTTTATCCCGCTGTTCACTCATTTCTCAAGACTGACCAATTTTAATCAATCGATTTATTAATAAGAATCAAAGCACCTTGGCCCACCGCACGCAAATGTCCGTCAAAGAGGTCGTGACCATTATCGCCAAGCTCAAAGCCTCAACCGTTAATGCAGTAAATTTGATGACCCAAAGTCAAAGCAACGCCAATCAAGCCTTGGATAAAGCGCAAGAAGGTGGTTCAGCGCTAGAAGCGATTACTGGGCAAGTTCACGCGATTGCAGCGCAGGCCGATACGATTGCTGCCACCGCTGAAGAGCAGGCGCAAGTATCTTAAGAGATCGCCGCCAGTGCTCATACGATTAGCGAACTCAACCTCGAGAGCAAAGCGACCAGCGCGCAAACGGCGCAAAGTACCAACGAGTTACAAAAGCAAGCGAACTCACTCAAGCAGCAAGTGAGCTTTTTCCACTAACTCTTTCTCCAACAAGGGCAGTTCTCCTGCCCTTTGCTCATTCTTGGCCTGTAACGCTCATGGTTTTAACGACGTAAACTGCACTTTAATGCGTTGCAGCCCTGCCGCATTGGGTAGGCTTTCAACCTGTTGGACATCCGCGTTGAAATAATAAGGCGCGAGGTGCTCTGCTTGCGCCTTGTCCATCGCATAGTAGAGCGTAACCGGCTTTTTGCTCATCTGCTGGCTAAAAAGGTATCCAACCAATGCATGTTCAAATTGATGATAGGCATTGCCCCAGTGAAAAGCCTTGGTGGATTGCGGGTTGAGGCCCACGCCGCCAAAACGAGGATCAACCCAAATCTGCATAAAACTTGGTAAGGTGTAATACAGTACCTCGGGGACGTTGCCATCGAGTAACGCCAGCGTCATCGCCGCTTGGTCCAATTCGGCCCATTCCCAGGAAGAAATCCCATTATTGCCCGGACGGCTGCGCCAACTCAGGACTTGCTGCCCTTTCCATTGCGCTTGCAACGCTGGTGGGACCCAAGGTTCAATATCCGCCCAATTCGGTGCGTATTGCGCTTGCTGCAATGTATGCTGCATGCCTTTGTGCGCGAGCGTCTGCCAAGCTGCATTGCCCAGTTTTTGCCCACTCAGATAGGTCATCCAATACGCTTTAATGGTATGACCGAAATCGTTGTGCTTCGCGCTTTGCATCATCACCGATGTGTGATGAATTGCTCCATAGAAACGCTGTTCCTCAGCCGAGTAATAGTGGCTTAGCATCACTTGTGTCAGCCAATTGAGATCCTCTAGCCAGCGGCTTTTATGCGGTTCTGGGAGTAGCGGAGCAACCAACAGTAGATAGCCATTGATCTGATCAAGCTGAGCGACCAGCTCACGTTGCTTGGCACTTTGTTCATCGCCATCTTCCAGCACCCAAGCGAGTCCCTTGCCATCGGGTAAACGATACTTATCAAAAATAAAGCGCTGCTGCTGGATCAACACCGACTCAATTTGCGCGTCGCGAGTAAGATAATAGAGCATCGCCAGCCCGACCAAAGCATACGCTTGATCTTGCGAAGTGCGCTGTTGCCACTCAAGCCCAGCATTACCCTGCTGAGTGAAGCTGATAAAGCCGCCATGCTCCTTATCTTGCAGCTCTTCGATTAAATACTTCGCCCCCTGACGCGCGAGCTTGAGCGCCTCAGGATCGCCAGTGAGATGAAAAAGCACCCCGTACGCATAGGTTTGCCGCGATTTCATCCGCGTATATTCGCGGCCAAAATGCGGGGTTATCCAACCATAATTGAGCTCCGCGCAAACGCGTTTCACATCCAGCAACTGTCCATCGTCGCAACGAAAGGTGGGGAAATTACCCTCTGGCTCCCCTCGGGCACTCGGCATCATCCAATAAGGCGCTAACCCCTGCTTGGCATGCGCCAGCCATTGCTCACCATCTGGTAACGAAAGGGACGCGGCACTAGCATGCACAATGACCGCGCCCATTCCCAGAACGGCACTCAAACACGTTCTTTTTAACCATTTGTTTTTCTTCATCATTACCCCTAGGTGACAAATAAAACCGACTATACCTAAGTGCGGTTACGCATATCGCTGTTTGAGTCACACAATGCTCGCTCTATAGCCTGCAAGGGCATGAAGTGTTGGTTGGCAGTGGAACAGTGGACTTTTCTCAACTATTGGTTATTATTCGAGGCACGTTTTTGCACCGCACGCGGGCGAAATGACAATTTGCTTCGTATAACCCCACTAATAGGGTGTGGGGGTCTCTACCAGGATCCGTAAAGTTCTGATTACGAAGAGTAAAGTGATTATTCGCTTTTCTCTTTGTAGGATTTTCTGTTCAAGGTGAATGGCGCTTAATCGTAACTTTTTGATTAAGAGTGATATATGAAACAATTTATTGAGCAACTGCCGAAAGTCGAACTGCATCTGCACATTGAAGGTACCCTCGAACCCGAACTGATGTTTGAGCTGGCCACGCGTAACCAGATTGCCATTCCTTATGCATCGCCAAATGAAGTGCGCGAGGCGTACCAGTTTTCTAACTTGCAGTCTTTTCTCGATATCTATTATCAAGGCGCCAATGTTCTGATTCACGAACAAGATTTCTTCGATTTAACTTGGGCTTATCTGCTGCGTTGCCAGCAAAATAATGTCCTGCATAGCGAAATCTTCTTCGACCCGCAAACCCACACCGCGCGTGGTATTGCCTTTGAAACAGTGGTCAATGGTATTCATCGCGCCCTTACTCAAGCCAAGCACGAGTTAGGCATTTCCAGCCAATTGATTATGTGTTTTCTGCGCCATTTGAGCGAAGAGGACGCCCTAGCGACGTTAGAACAGGCTCTGCCCTTCAAGGATAAAATCGTCGCGGTCGGTTTAGACTCTTCAGAGCAAGGCAATCCGCCCGAAAAGTTTGCGCGGGTATTTGCCAAAGCCCATGAAGCTGGTTTTTTAGCCGTTGCTCATGCTGGTGAGGAAGGCCCGGCACTGAATGTAAAAAACGCGATGGAATTGCTCAAAGTACAACGGGTTGACCATGGCGTGCGCTGTGTTGAGGATGCTGCGTTAGTGGAAACACTTATCCAAAGTCGAATGCCGTTAACCGTCTGTCCGCTATCGAATCTGAAATTGAAAGTGGTAGAGAGCATGGAACAGCACAATGTGGTCGAGTTACTGCGTCAAGGTTTGTGCGTTACCCTCAACTCGGATGATCCTGCCTATTTCGGCGGCTACATGAGCGATAATTTTCTGGCCGTCGCCAACGCTCATCCCGTGACTAAACAAGAGCTGGCCCAGTTTAGCCTCAATGCGATTGAAGCCAGCTTTATCAGCCTTGAAGAGAAACAGCGACTCACCGAGAGGGTAACCAATTTTGTCAGTCAGGCGTAAGTCGCTCCTAAGCACGACGCCATCTCAACCATAACAAAAAACCCTAAGCGGTTACGCTTAGGGTTTTAGCTACGAGAAAAGCAAACTTACTTGCTAGAGCAGTTACCCTTAATCGCCATGTCGGTTTTCAGTACTTCTTTTTTGCCTAATGATTCATCGACCACCACAACGTCCGCACCGCCAACAAATGCACCCATCTTGATGTACTGCTGAACAAAGTAAAGACGACCTTGTTCCGTATACAGAGAAAGCTCATTCGGTGAGAACTCTGACTCCGTGCTCACGATGTGATCTTTATTACCGTCTACTTCATGGTAGAAGAATACGCCCGCAGCAGTTTCACCAATACATTCGCCATCGATGCGCACATCCTTTTTCAGTGCCGCACCAATTGGTGTGTCGATGCGGTAAACATACACGCCCGCTTTACCTTCTGTTGGAGCAGCAAACTGCTTCGCTTGATTAGTTGCTTCCTTATCGGCAGTTGGAACCGAGGCACAACCAGAGAGTACTGCTAGTACAGCCGAACATAGAATTAGTTTACTTTTCATAATGTTAACCTAGCCAAAGAAAACTGGGATGCTAATCCAAGAAAAGTTATCTATAAAATCATTTACATGGCAAATGTGACGCACTGCAATATATTTAGATTAAATAATCAATGTGAATCGCAAAATTTCCCCTCACCATCAATTTTTCTGTATAAATTTCAATCAAATAGAAACCGTCCAAACTCTCTTGTCGCTAGAAAAACTATCAACATAAACTTGCCCATCGTCCTACGCTGTCATTTTTCTCTCATCCAACTCGATTAGCGTATTTGCTTTCAGCATCTCGCTTATTAACGTGCTCTCTTTCTGTTGGAAGTGATGCGGTTTTGGCATTAATCACATATTAAATGCCAATCGATGTAACTATGCGGGCATTTGTGTGAGCAATGTCTCTTACTCAAGTTATTGATCAATTTAGTATTCGCCTCAATTATTACCAACGAGATTCCATGGTTATGAAAACTCTACTTACCCCCCTTGCCCTACTCATCGGTACCGCGTTACTGACTGGTTGTGATGAAGAAACAAAATACGTCGACGTACAACCGACCACGGTCAAAATTGCTACGTACAATCTCTCCTTCGATCGAGCCACCTTTGCCGATCTGGTCAATGAGATGCAAATTCCACCAAGCAAACAAACCCAATTGGTCACGGCGTATCTCGACGGCAGTATTGCTGACAACGAGAAAACCACCGCAGAAAAAGTCATCCAGATCCGTAATGTGGCGGCAATCATCCAGAAAAATCGCCCCGATGTGCTGATGATGGCAGAGTACAATAACGACGGTACAGGCGAAGATAAATCGGCGCTGATTGGATTTCAAAACAACTACTTGTCGGTAGCGCAGAGTTTACAAGGCGCTGGCGGCAGTGCAGAGCTGGAACCCATTGAGTATCCTTTTGCGCACTCTTACGCTACGAATACTGGTCTTCTGAGCGAATTTGACTTGGATAACAACGGCAATGCGGGTCAAATGCCGGGCGATGCGTGGGGATTTGGTTTGTATCACGGCCAATACGCGTTTGCTTTGATGTCTAAATTTGAAATAGATAATGCCAACACACGAACCTTCCAAACCTTTAAATGGAAAGATATGCAAGGCGCGCAAGTTCCTACCATCACCATTTGCGACGGCTCTCAAACTATCCCTGCGGGTATGAAGTGCGGTGATAATTGGTACAGCGATGATGAGTGGCAACAGGTACGTTTGTCGTCGAAAAACCACGTCGACGCACCAATCATTATTCCAACTGCCCACGGCAATCAAGTCGTGCACCTGCTGCTCTCTCACCCAACACCTCCGGTGTTTGACCCGGGCAAGAACAAAGCGCAGAACGCGGCTGAAGTCGCATTTTGGCATGACTATGTGCAAAACAAAGCCTACTTCTACGACGATGCTGGTAAGAATGGCGGCCTGAAAACTGGCTCACATTTTGTCATCATGGGCGATCTCAACCTCGATCCAGTCTCGGGTGACGGCATCAGTCAGGTGATGAAAGATCTGCACGCTGATCCATTGCTGAATCAAAAAGTAATGAATGGTGAGTTGTACCCAACCAGCTTCGGTGCCGCAGAGCATGCGGTCGATAAAGCGGTAAACCACCCATATCCGAATCGCATTTCGTCAACCTTTGGCCTTGGCGTCGATTACGCTATGCCGTCGGCAACCTTGAACATTGTTGATTCTGGTATCTACTGGCCTGCTTCCTATGAAGCGGGTCGCGCCTTATTTAATGACGCTCGTATCGGCAAATACGGTAACGGAAAAGACGTCTCTTCTGACCATCGGATGATCTGGATTCAGGCGCAGTTCTAACCATTTTCTCTCTCGCTACTTTGTGCATCGAGCCTCAAGATGCCTAAAGTGGCGGGAGAGAATTTATTTCGTGTTTTCGTTCATCTCACAAAAACAAAGGCCAGCGAAAGCTGACCTCTGTAAGTGCGAAATCCTGAGATTTAAGCGTTTAGCGCTTGTTCTAGATCGGCCAGAATGTCGTCAATATGTTCAATACCCACCGACAAACGGATCATCTCCGGCGCGACACCCGCTTGTTTTTGCTCAGCTTCACTTAGCTGGCGATGCGTGGTCGAGGCAGGATGGCAAGCCAGTGATTTCGCATCACCAATATTTACTAAGCGCTTGAAAATCTTCAGTGCATCATAAAAACGTACCCCTGCCTCGTAACCGTCTTTAAGGCCGAAAGAGAGAATCGCTGACGGTTTGCCTTTCATGTACTTCTCCGCCAATCGGTAGTGTTTGGAGCTTGGCAGCCCCGCGTAGCTAACCCAACTCACTTTGTCGTGTTCACTTAAAAACTGTGCGACTTTCATTGCATTCTCGGTATGGCGCTCCATGCGCAGGGAGAGCGTTTCCAGTCCTTGTAGCAACATAAACGCGTTCATTGGCGATAGCGCCGAGCCCGTATTACGCAGTGGCACAGTGCGAGCGCGGCCAATAAACGCCGCTGGACCAAACGCCTCGGTATAAACCACGCCGTGGTAAGAAGGCTCTGGTTGATTGAACACTGGAAAACGATCTTTATGCTGTGCCCAAGGGAATTTACCGGAATCAATAATAATGCCGCCAAGCGTCGTACCGTGACCGCCGACGTATTTGGTCAGCGAATGCACCACGATGTCAGCACCAAACTCTATCGGTTTGCAGATCGCTGGCGTTGCGACGGTATTGTCGACAATCACAGGTACCCCCTGCGCGTGAGCCAGTTGCGCCACTTTTTCCAGATCAATAATGTTGCCAGCCGGGTTACCAATACTTTCACAGTAGACGGCTTTGGTTTTGTCATCGATAAGCGCTGCCAAGCTTTCTGGTTGGTCGTCTTTGGCAAAGCGCACTTCAATGCCCATGTTCGGCAACATGTGCGCGAACAAGGTATAGGTACCACCATAAAGCTGCGGCGTGGAGACAATATTGTCCCCCGCTTGCGCCAAAGTCAGAATGGCATAGTGAATCGCTGCACTGCCAGCACTGACCACTAAACCAGCGATCCCGCCTTCCAATGCCGCCATACGTTTTTCCAACACATCATTGGTGGGGTTCATAATACGCGTGTAAATGTTGCCGGGTACGGCAAGGTTAAACAGATCTGCGCCATGCTGAGCGTTGTCAAACTCATACGCGACGGTTTGATAGATAGGCGTCGCGACGGATTTGGTGGTTGGATCGGTCTCATAGCCAAAATGAATCGAAAGGGTTTCGTCTTTCATGTCTCTTCCCTGAACAGTTGAGGTGAATGGTTATTCCGATATCATGCCGATCTTTTCAGCAAACTGCACGGTTATCAGTCACAGTGCGAGAAACATCACGCCAGCTTAGTGGCGTGAGTCTCCGGTAAAATGGTTAAACCTCGGCAACCTGCCAGCTCGCCAGAGAGACGGAAGGTTCAAGGCTGAGCCGACCAATCACCCGTACTTCAGAGCGCAGCGCCATGTTGGAGAGCAAAATCATCAGCGCCACCGCGAGCAGCAAGGGCAGAATAAAGACTTGGATATTCCACATGCTGTCTCTCCTCTATTTAGGCTGTTAAGCCATTGGCGGAAAATCCAAGATCATGGTCGCCACCGAGAAATAAATCATCACGCCAATCGCATCGGCGATAGTGGTAATCAACGGCGCACTGGCGGACGCTGGGTCAAAACGTAATTTGCTGAGAACAAAAGGCAGCAACATACCAACCACCGATCCCACAATCACCACTATTTGCATGGTGATTGCCACCACCAACGCAATTTCCGCACCGCCGCGCCAAAAACCGAGCAGAGCAACCGCCACCGCCATCGTCACCCCAAGCAACGCCGAGATAAGCAGCTCTTTGCTGAGCATTTTGGCCCAATCTTTCGCCACCACATCTCCGGTGGCTAAGGCGCGCACCATCAAGGTTGCCGATTGAGATCCTGCGTTGCCGCCGCTGTCGATTAACAAAGGTAAAAAGAACACTAGCGCCACGTAGGCTTGAATCGTGTCTTCAAAGTAGGCGATTCCAGCGCCAGAAAAAATGTTGCCGAATACCAAAAGGACCAACCAAAACACCCGTTTGCGATACATCAAACCGATGGTGGCGTCTTTCAAATTACCACTAAAATCCACCGCTCCCGCTTTATGAACGTGGCGGTCCGCCTCTTCTTCTGCCACATCCATCGCATCGTCGTAGGTGACGATCCCAACCAAACGGTTGTGCAAATCCAATACTGGCAAGGCCAGCAGGTCGTACTTGCTGATCGCTTGTGCCGCCACGCTTTGAAGTTCATCCACCCAAACAAAGATTAAGACCTGCGTCATAATGTCAGCGATGCGCTGGCTGGGCTCCGCCACCAGCATGTCGCGTAAAGAGACTGTCCCTTTCAGCTTTTGCTGCTCATCCACCACGTACGCTTGATAGATGGTTTCCCGCTCCGTGGCAATGCTGCGCAAGTGATGCATCGCTTCTTCTACAGTTAACGCCCCATCTAAGACAGCAAAATCGGTTGTCATCACCGCGCCAATCGAGTCCGATGGATAAGAAGCGAGACGTTCGATATCCTGTCTCTCACGGCTATCCATCTGCTGCAACACTTGCTGTTTGAGCGTAGGTTCAAGCAACGCAAGCAGATCCGCCCGCTCATCGTGTGCCATACGCTCACTCAAATGGGCCAGTTCATCAGCAGCCAACTGCTCGGCGATGGCCTGCTGCCAAGATAGGGAAAAATAGCCAAACAAAGCGGCCTGTTGATCCAGCGGAAGTAAACGCAGCAGATCGCGAACATCCTGGCTGTGGAGTTGCTGCTCATCAAGCAAAATAGAGAGTGCTTCAGCGCAATCCGCCAATGGATGCTCGGCAACAAAACGCTGCATTGCCGCTTGATGCTGGCTGATGTTCAGAGCCAACAGTTCTTGAGTCATGATAGAAATTGACATGAAAATTCCCCCTATTTTATTTCCAGAAGCGGATAAGACGTTGCCAACCTTTCGCTGGTTTGGCTGAAGATGGCTGCGGTGTCCCATCAAGACGCAAAATGGCTCGGGCGCGAGGCAGTTCAAGCACCCCCATCACGCGATGGCAGCTGTCTAGCACCGGAAGAATTGGCCAGACGCTTTGGCAAAGATGCTGCGCCGCAGAGTGCGCATCGCCTAATGCGCTGGCAAAATGCGCTTCCCCCTGACAAAGCTCGGCCACTGGTTGCTCGTCATGCGCGCTGATCAACTGCGCCATAGTCACCAGCCCTTGGTATTCCCCTTTTGCATTGATAAGCGCCACCACGTGCAACTGCGCAGGTAAACTGGGATTGGCGCGCAGCAGGGTAATCACCTCACCGACGGTGAGGCGCTTACTGACACTGAAAAATTCACGTTTGATATGGCTTTGTAGCGCTTGAGCTGCGGGTAAGCGCGCGCTTTTTACATCGGTGATGCGATGATGACGAAATGTAGTCATGGTTATCTCTCCTGAGTTGGCTCAGGACAAAGAAACCCCAACGCTGCGCGCGTTTTAGCCCGGACATTGGCCCGACAAAAAGCGATAAGCAGCGCACGACCTGTCGGCTCACTGCGGTGAGCATCAGTCAATCGTTACGCACGACAAAACCTTGCCGTTTGCATAAAACAAAGTCGGTATGGAATTTACGAAATAAAAGGAAGAGTTCGCTGACACCAAGGATATTTACTACCCGGCAACAGCTAAAAAAGCAGGCAGGTTAGTAAGAAACCATAGGCATTTTCGAACGTTCGAAAAAACCATACTGTAATATTCGACTACTCGACGAGTCCATAGGTTTCTGTTGTACCTCTATAAGTGAAACGATATCGATGGCATGGTGTCCATCGGGTAACTTAGCGAACGGGATGCTATTTTTCTTGGCAGACAAAGTCAATTGAGCAGCGTTCAATTTGACACTACGGTGACATTACTGACAAAAGCAAGACAAAGGGAGTCAAGGCAGAAAACGGGAATCCGTTTGGATAAAGACACTCGCCGTACGTTGAAACTGCAATGAAATCGACCCACTTGAAAGAACAGCTCGGTAGTTTTTGTAACCAGTTATGTCAACTTTTTAAACTCCACTCCTAAAGAAAATGCCTTAGATGTAGATCCACATCACAAATAAACACCTTAAGCATAATATGGACTTCAATAAGCGCACTCAATCATAACTATTCGCCATTTATTGCATAAATACGCTTAAATCATTCACCGCAGAAATTTGTTAATAAACTAGTGTCATATTACAATTAAAAGAACTTATACGCTTGCGACAAAACAACGAGGCTAACTAACATGGATAAACTACTCACTTCTGCACTGCAAATCAGGCAGCGAACCAAGGTAACGAGCTTGTTTGCCAACAACGGCTATAAAATCGCCATGACCGACTTCGACGATGTGGTTTTTGAAAAGGCAGGGGTTCGCGTCAACGTCAAATTTGATCACCACTCCAACGCAAAAGCGGTTTCAGTTCAGGACCCGCATTGCAAATAACCTATAGATAAACAATAGACAAAGCTGGCAATGCAAAATCGATTGCCAGCCCATGTCATATTCAGCGCAACAAATTGACTTCTCTTCTTCCTAACTCACTGGAACTCACTGCCATGATTTTCTAGAGTCTGATCGCCGCATTGCGTGCAGACCACATATCGTTCTATCAGATCCAGCGACGCCCCTGCTGGGCTGGCAACACCAGAGAAGAAGCCTTCAAGAAATGCTTTAAACTGCTCTTTTCGACTTTTGCCATACTTTGATGGCTTCTGCTTGATGATCTCTTTATGTTCTGTTTGCTTGGCACATTTCTCACAAAACCTCATGCTCATTTTAACCTCAGCATCAATTTATAAACTAAGGCAGAGATAATCATATCGTTGCACAAAAAGATGATAAGTACTTCACAATAGTCATAACTACATAAACGGCAGGGTCTCTGAAAGAAGAAGCTAAGCAGATAAAGGTCACCAAAAAGATAACTAAAGGCGCTATTTTCTTTCAAGTGCTAGAGCTGAGCAAAGCGAGGCTATAAACCTCGCGACCAGCATGGCATACTTTGAGGATATCCAGAATTTTTTGTCAACACTTTCACGAGATCATCACAAAATGTTCCTATTTTAAACTGCATTTCTTTAGCTCATTTAATGAATAAATGCCACACCCCATTAATTCCGTCTCCTTTGGTATCCCCTGTTTTACTGTCTTTAACCCAACGATAGAGAGGTTTTCCTTCATATGTCCACTGGTAGGTGTTTTTTTCTCTCTCAATTAAACCAAAGCCTCCTGTGAGCTTTAAATTTGAAAGATCTTTTTTTGTTAACATTGTATCTAAAATAGCAGGTGGCCAGTTGATTTCACAATCGTCAAAGCAAACTGATTCATTGACTTTATCTTGATCAAATGTATATAAAGTAAAGTTATTTCTGTCTACTAAGTAGCGACGTTTCTCATCATTGAACAATTTTATTGATACGTCATCAGCTCGCGCAAGTGGCCAAACTCCTTTAATACCTGCACCTTTTATGTCCCCGCTATTGGTATCTTTTATCCAGCGATATAGAGGCTTTCCATTTAACGCCCATTGCTTGGTGCCATTCGACCTTGTTATGATGCTGAAACCTTGGCTACTTAAATATACCGATTGATTCTGCTCATTAACCAACAATGGTGGCCAAAGCTTTTCGCAATCCTTCGTACAGACTGACTCGCCGACTGGATCTTTATCGAAAGTATATAAGCTTTTGCCCATTTGGTCTGAATATACATCACCTATGACAGTGGAACTTGTTGCGGCTATGCTAGGAAAATTCATCAATACAATGAGGGATATTATAGTGAACAGTTTTATTTTCATTTCATTAACCTTACTCGATTTAAGCTGATAGTGATCGTTATATTTATAAATTGTAATATATAAATTTTACGAATATTAGGGCTCTCATTTTAGAATACATTTAAGCATTACCTGAAATGGAATAATTAATAATGTGTTCTAGCCTATTTCAGTTTTTAACAAAGTAATGTCAGGATCTAGTCATAAAAATAAATTAATCTTGTGATTGAAATAAACAGTGTGTTTCTTACACACAAGATAGAAAAAAACCATAGCAACAATAGGAAAGTAAATAAATTAAATATTATTCAATTAATATATACTGATTTAAAAAATTGACGGAGCATGCTACATCACCATTTAAATAGTAATGCATCGACAGAAATTTATACTTATACGATTGGAACAGTGTTCATCTTTGATTCGATACATCCCAAATAGAGTAGCGTCTTCACAGTCTAACCGTTTGTATTGCTCTTGCTAAGATGAACTCAGTTGTGATTTGGTTTTGGTGGGATGAGCATAACTTTCACTATGCCGTTCAAAAAATCCGCCCGGAAAAACGGCAGGGTGCTTATTAGTTGACTAAAAAACAGCAAAAACGAAAAAGGGCGTAGCAAGTACTAACCTGCTACGCCCAGAAATAAATGGCACGCCCTGTAGGATTCGAACCTACGACCACATCCTTAGAAGGGACGTGCTCTATCCAGCTGAGCTAAGGGCGCGCTATAGGGACAGGATTATACGAGTTCATTTCGGTAAATCAACGGCTTTTCTAGACATTCTGTTCTAAGTGGCGAAAAAAAGTCCGCCAATCAAAGCGCTTGCTTAAAAACGCCACAAGGCAAACGTTTGCGTATAGATATTTATTTAACAATTTGCGACAATGCGCAGCGAATTTTTGCCATTTGATTTCTTAAGGAAAGTCATGACTGCTCAAAATATTGATGGAACTCTTATATCTCAAACTGTTCGATCGGAAGTGGCCGCGCGGGTGAAAGCGCGTGTTGAGGCAGGTTTACGCGCTCCCGGGCTGGCTGTGGTACTGGTCGGCGAGGATCCGGCGTCTCAAGTTTATGTCGGTAGTAAGCGCCGTGCGTGTGAAGAAGTCGGTTTTGTTTCCAAGTCTTTTGATCTTCCGGCTTCAACTTCTGAAAAAGCATTGTTGGAGCTGATTGACGAGCTCAATAACGATGCGCAGATTGATGGCATTCTGGTTCAGTTGCCTTTGCCTGCCGGCATTGACACGACGCAGGTTTTAGAGCGCATCCTCCCAGAAAAAGATGTCGATGGTTTCCACCCTTATAATGTAGGTCGCTTGGCGCAGCGCATTCCAAAACTGCGCTCTTGTACGCCCAAAGGCATTATGACCTTGATTGAACGCTACAACATTCCCACTCATGGCAAGCATGCCGTGATCGTCGGCGCGTCGAACATCGTTGGCCGTCCAATGACCCTTGAGCTGCTATTAGCTGGCTGCACCACCACCACATGTCACCGCTTTACGAAAGATCTGGAAGGTCATGTACGCCAAGCGGATCTGCTGGTAGTTGCGGTCGGTAAACCCAACTTCATCCCTGGCGAATGGATCAAAGAAGGCGCCGTGGTCATTGATGTCGGTATCAACCGCCTAGAATCAGGCAAGCTGGTTGGCGATATCGACTACAATAAAGCGCGCGAAAAAGCCAGTTTCATCACGCCAGTGCCGGGTGGAGTCGGCCCAATGACGGTAGCAAGCCTGATTGAGAACACCATGCTGGCCTGCGAGCAGTACCACACCAAGTAATCCTCCCCCGGCCTACTTGAATTGGTGGGCGACTTGACCTTGAAACTGGTGTAAACAGGTGGCTTTTGATAGACTCAGCCGCCTGTTTTTGTCTTACCTTCGAGGTCTTCATGACTTATCAGTGTCCTTTGTGCCACCTTGCCCTGCAACAAACGGATCGCACTTTTCATTGCGCTAACCGCCACCATTTTGACTTGGCGAAAGAAGGCTATGTCAATTTGATGCCCGCGCACCATAAGCGCTCAAAAGATCCTGGTGATAACAAAGAGATGATGCAGGCGCGGCGCCGTTTTCTTGAAGGTGGACATTATGATCCAATGCGGCAAAAAGTAGCCCAGCTGTGCCAAACATT
Source organism: Vibrio navarrensis (assembly GCF_015767675.1). Taxonomy (NCBI): domain Bacteria; kingdom Pseudomonadati; phylum Pseudomonadota; class Gammaproteobacteria; order Vibrionales; family Vibrionaceae; genus Vibrio; species Vibrio navarrensis. The sequence goes on from NZ_CP065217.1 coordinate 2,444,532, forward strand.
CTTGCAAGGCAGTGCTCATCGTCTGCTCGATATTGGCTGCGGTGAAGGCTATTACACTGACCAAGTGGCACGCAGTTTAAGCGCGCAATACGCCGAAGCCACAACACATGGTTTAGATATCTCGAAAGTGGCAATTCGCTTTGCGGCCAAGCGCTACCCGTCCAGCCATTTCTGTGTCGCATCCAGCCACCGTCTCCCCTTTGCTGACCACGCTTTCGATGGCATTCTACGCATCTATGCTCCATGCAAAGCGGAAGAACTGGCTCGCTGTGTGGCAGACCATGGCGTGGTGATCACCGTGACTCCAGCAGCGCGACATTTGGTGCAATTCAAAGAAAAAATCTACTCCGACGTTAAGCTGCACGATGAAGAGCCAGAGCAGATAGAAGGCTTTGTCTTGCAACAGCAAGAAAAGCTTAACTACATGATGACACTTTCCGGCGCAGATGCATTTGACCTGTTACAAATGACCCCATTTGCATGGCGTGCCAGCGACGAGTTTCGCAAAGCGCTCAAATCGGCTCATCATTTTGATTGCGAAGCCGATTTTATGCTGCGGGTTTATCGCAAACTCAGCCAGTAGAGAATTAATAGAGAATCATTCTCATTATTATTGAATCTTCATGCGGCCTCCATTAGACTCAGCAACGATGTAAATGGAGGCAGTATAATGCGAACGTCTTTTTCTCTTCTTCTCGCCGCAATGATGTTAGGTGGATGTGCCACATCCCCTTCCACCAGCAGCTTGAACCACTTTTACGACTATCAGCTCAATTCCCCGCAAGGGCAATCGCTGTCACTGCAAAAACTGCCGAGCGAATTATTAACCGCCGACGTCATTTTGATTGGCGAGTGGCACACTCACCCCGGCGTTCACCGCTTCCAAACTGACCTTCTTCATACCCTGAGTTCACAGCACAGCGTGGCACTTTCAATGGAGCAATTCACGCGCGATAAGCAACCCGTGCTCAATCAGTATCTGGCGGGTGAGATCGGCGAGCAGCCGCTCATGAGCGAAGGCAATGCGTGGCCAAACTACGAAAGCGATTACCGGCCACTGGTTGAGTTAGCGAAGCGCCAAGGGTTGGACGTGATTGCCGCGAACGCACCGAAAGCGATCGTGCGCTGCATCGGCCGTCAGGGAATCGGCTACCTAGACAAGCTCGATGAGACAGAACGTCACTATTTGGCGGCAGAGATCAACACCGCCGATAGCCTTTATAAAGACAAATTTATGGCCTCAATGCACCACGGTCAGCCAGAACAAACCGAGAGACAATACGCCGCTCAAATCACTTGGGATGAAACCATGGCCGAATCGATTGTCAACTATCGCAAGGCTCATCCACAAACACAAATCGTCCATATCGCGGGTAAATTCCACACCGAAGGGGGCCTTGGCACGGCAAACTCTATCCTTCGCCGCGCACCTGAGCTTAAGGTCGTGGTGATTACACCTGTCGCTTCACTCAGTGAAAAAAATGGCAGCGATTATCAGCTTCAAGTGCTTGAGCCACCTGTGCGCTACGTGCAGCAAAGCAATCGCATGAAAGCGTATCAAGCGCTGAAAAACCGCAACGATGAGTTGGTGTGTAAGTAACCCTTTCACGCTTTTCCAAGAAAATGGGCCTGTTTCTTGCTGTACTTTTTTGCTTAAGTAACGAGCGGCAACGGGCTTTTTTACACAAGTTTTTCCACTTACCGCCGATAGACTATTAAGGGTTCAGATAGGAGAGCATGATGAATCCAGTCGGTTCCAATCCAGTTTCGGCCTACTCGGCCACCCAGCGGCAAGCAGCAACGCCCAGCGCAATCTCAGATGCTGCGCCTGACCCATTGCAGCTGGAGCAAAATAAAGTGACTCTTTCCTCTGAAGGAAAAGCCCTGCTGTCTGCTTTGCAGCAGATAGATAAAGAGAGCAAAAAAGTAGCCGCAGAAAACAAAACCGTCGGAGATAAAGTCGAAGCATTCACTTACGGCGCGCTGGGAATGAATCACCCTGACGAGATCCAGAAAGAAGCCGATAGCTCCTACTCTGCTGGCCAGTATCTTTCAGCGGCCGCCACCGTCGGCGGGATGTTACTGATTCTAGTTTGATCCACTTCTGACCTGCATAGAGTTAACCAGCCAGCGCTCTCTAAGTTGGCTTGTGCATTTTTATCGCATTCAATCTTCTAACTTACCGTTTTCCCTTAACTTTTCACTTTTGTGAAGTTTTTATTTATGCAACAAAAGCGTCATAAATACATGATGTAATTGCGCCGCTTTTATAAATAAGGGATAGACAATGAAGCACCTGATTAAACCTGTTGTTGCCGTAGTCGCAACTTCTACGCTCTCTTTCAATGTACTTTCGGCAGAAATTAAAAACGTCATTCTGATGATTGGTGACGGTATGGGCCCACAGCAAGTTGGCCTACTGGAAACTTACGCGAACAACGCGCCGCACTCGATCTACAAAGGCAAAACAACCGCACTCTACCAACTGGCAAAAGAGGGTGTTATCGGTTCTTCACTGACTCATCCAGAAGACGCTATTGTGGTCGATTCTGCGTGTTCAGCGACCATGCTGGCAACGGGCATCATGACGGGATCTGAAGTGATCGGTATCGACTCGCAAGGCAACACAGTGGAAACCGTGGTGGAAAAAGCCAAGCGCCTTGGCAAAGCCACGGGCATCATCTCCGATACGCGCTTAACTCATGCAACGCCAGCCGCATTTGCTGCTCACCAACCGCATCGCTCACTTGAAAATGAAATCGCCTCGGATATGCTCTCGGCTAATGTCGATGTCATGCTGTCAGGCGGTCTGCGTCACTGGATCCCAAAATCAGCCAACGATAAAGGCGAAACCTACCAACAGCTACAAACGCTGACACACGGTGATGTCCCTCTAAAATCAAAGCGTAAAGACGACCGTAACCTGCTCACAGAAGCGCAGCAAGCGGGCTACTCACTGGCGTTTAACAAAACCATGCTGGAAAAAGCGCAAGGCGATAAACTGCTCGGCCTTTTCGCCAACTCAGGCATGTATGACGGCATTACCTATAGCCAAACGAAGAATGACCCAGATCGTAAAGAGCCCACCCTCAAAGAGATGACCGATAAAGCGTTAGAGATCCTGTCAAAAGACAAAGACGGCTTCTTCTTGATGGTCGAAGGCGGCCAGATCGACTGGGCGGGTCACAGTAACGATGCAGGCTCAATGCTGCATGAAATGATTAAGTTCGACGAAACCGTTAACGCGGTTTACCAGTGGGCCAAAGATCGTGATGACACGCTGATCATCGTCACTGCCGACCACGAAACAGGCTCATTTGGCTTTAGTTACTCAGGTTACAACTTGCCGAAACCGGAAAAACGTTCAGGAAAAGCGTTTGAAAAACGCGAATACGCGCCCAATTTCAACTTCGGTGCGTATGAGATCCTAGATGGTTTGTACAACCAAAAAACCAGCTACTACGGCATGCTGAGCGAGTTTGAAAAACTGGACAAAAACCAGCAAACGGCGGCGAAACTGGCGGAAATTGTAAACAAAAATAGCGATTTCTCCATCACGGCAGGCCAAGCTGAAACGGTATTGAAGAACAAACCTAACCCATACCGCTTGGCTAACCACAGCTACTTAGCGGAAGAGAGCATCCCAACGATTAATGACTTTGACGCATTCTACCCTTACAACGACCGTACCAACGTATTGGCACGTGCGCAGGCGACCAAACAGAATATCGTTTGGGGTACGGGCACGCACACTCATACGCCAGTCAACGTGTTTGCTTGGGGCCCAGCAGAAACCATTCTGCCCGTTTCTCGCATCATGCATCACTCCGAGCTGGGTGAGTTCATCAAGCAACAGGTCAAGTAATGCCCTGCCGATGAGCATCTGCTCGTCAGCGAACATGCGGCAAAAAGCAATAAAGCGCCATCACGGCGCTTTATTTTTTTATCGGCTTTACCAAGAAAGACTAGAACGTGACATCGTCAACAATGTGATCTTCCCAATCTTTCACTTCGATTTCGTACACCACTTTATTGCGAATGCTCTGCCCTGCGGCATGCATCGCCGCTTTTGAACCCGTGATCAACGGGTGCCAACTTGGCAGAGGTTTGTTCTCCGCTAACAGTCGATACGCACAAGTGCTCGGCAGCCAGTGAAACTCCGCGATTTTATCTTGAGTGAGCTTGAGGCAGTTTTCGCCTGATGAAAAACGGTTCGGGTAATCTTTGCAAGCGCAAGTTTGGCTGTTGAGCCAACTGCACGCCACATTGGTATAAAAGACTTCATCAGTCTCGTCATCCATCAACTTGTGTAAACAGCATTTTCCGCAACCATCACACAGCGATTCCCACTCTTGCTCGTTCATCTGCTGCAACGTTTTACTTTGCCAAAATGGTAGGCTCATTGATTCATTACTCACTGTGACTGCGGGAGCCGTTTTATACCTTCGCCACTGGCAAAGTGCAAGCGCAAAAATTGCTCGTTTAGCTCTGCGTTAAAGTCTGCTACTATCGCGCACTTTGATTTTTCTGTGCAAAAAGGTGATCTCTGATGGATTGCAGACTTGGCTGCGGCGCATGCTGTATCGCCCCTAGTATTTCTTCGCCGATCCCAGGTATGCCTAATGGTAAGCCTGCCGGAGTGCGCTGTATTCAGCTCAATGAACAGAACTTGTGTAAGCTGTTTGGCCAAGCGCAGCGGCCCAAAGTGTGCCATGAGTTTAAGCCTTGCCCGATAGTTTGTGGCAGTAGCAATCAGCAAGCACTGCACAGTCTCACTGAACTTGAGCGACTGACGTAATAAACGAAGTCAGTCATCATCCATTTTTTCTATCGCATCACAACTTTACGCTTGTGTCACAATTCGTCACATAATCCACCGACACAATCCGCTATATTGCCTTCATTGCCAAATGGATATGGAACACAATGAACGAGACCTCTTCGACTCCTTCTCGGATCGTACTGGTGGAAGACGATCTTGAACTGGCAGTATTGATCCAAGACTTCCTCAGCCACTACGAATTTTCCGTCACCACCGTTGCCGACGGCATTACGGCGGTGGACGTGATTTTAAGTCAGCAACCCGAATTGGTTATTCTCGACATTATGCTGCCAGGGCAAAGTGGTATGGACGTTTGCCGCGCGGTGCGGGATAAATACCACGGCATGATTTTGATGCAAACGGCCTTGGACGATGATATCGACCAAGTGATGGGGCTGGAACTCGGCGCTGATGACTACGTGGTCAAGCAAGTAAAGCCGCGCTTATTGCTCTCGCGCATCCGCGCACTTTTACGTAGACAAGAGCGTACGGCCACTGCCGACAAGCATGAACTGCACATCGGCCCCTTGTGTATGAATCTTCAATACCGCACCGTTTCGCTTGCGCAGCAACCGATCAAACTGACCACCAGCGAGTTTGAACTGCTCTATCTTTTAGCGCAGCGAGTCGGCACCATCGTCACCCGTGACGATATCGCTCAGCAGATCCGCGGCTTTGAATATGATGGGTTGGATCGCTCGATTGACCGACGCATTTCCCGTTTGCGCCGCACCCTGCACGATGACCCGAATGAGCCCAAATTGATCAAAACCATCCGTGGCAAAGGTTACCAGTTGTGCGCGCCCGGCGAAGGAGAGATGGGATGATCCGCGCTTTCTTTATTCTTTGGATTGCGGTGTTCTTACCAATAGTACTGCTGATCATTCCCACCGATTTCAACCCAGTGCAACAGCTCAGCCGCAATGTGTCGGAAGATTTTTATAAACCCGTGTACGGCACCAATTTTGAGCTCTTGTCCAAGCGTTTACATCAAGCGCCCGAGGAGCAATGGCCAGCCATCATCGACAACTACGCTCGCCATTTCAGTTACCCACTACGTTTGGATGATTTGCAACGTTACCACGAGATGCCCTCCATTTATCACTCTTTGCAGCAAGGCAAACTGACGTTTCAGTACGGCGACCCCATGGCGTTAATTCAGCGGGTCAATGGCAGTGACAAAGTAATCTACTTTGCCATCAATGAGCCGAGCGAAATGAGTATTCTCAATCAAGCCAAAGGCACTTTGTATCTCGCCGGAGAAGATCTGCAACGCTATCCGCGCAGTGAATGGAAAGCCAGTTTAGAGCAACAAAACAGCCAGATTCCACTCGAGCTGAGTTTGCTCACCGACGACGAACTGCCCGAGGCTGCGAGAGAAAAACTGCGCAAAACACCCGATCAAATCATCAGCTACGTGAGCAAAGATGGCCATATTGCCCTGCTCTCCCCTGTTGTGCCTGGGGTTTGGCTGCACGTTGAAGATACCATTACCGCGCAAACTCAAATGAAGCTGACCACCGCCATTGGTGGCTTTTTCTTTCTGTGCATTTCTGCTGCGTTGGTAATGTGGGTCTACCCGCTGTGGCGCGACCTCAAACGTTTGGTAAAAACCGCCAACGAATTTGGTCAAGGTGTGCTCTCCCAGCGTGCCACCACGTCCAAACTCTCCGTAGTCTCACAGTTGGGGGATTCGTTTAATAAAATGGCCGACAACGTAGAAAAGCTGATCGCCGGGCAAAGAGCATTAACCAACGCGGTGGCTCATGACCTGCGTACCCCTTTGTATCGTCTGCGTTTCGCCTTTGAGATGCTGGAAGACGATGAGATAGCCGAGAGCCAAAAAGAGAAATATCGCAAAGTGATCCACTCCAGCATTGAAGACCTCGATCACCTGATCAACCAGACGTTACTACTATCGCGCTATAACCGCATGGCCGACATCAGCCACTTTACTCACTGCCAATTTGCTCAAGATTTAACGGAAGAAGTGGAACATTTCCGCTTGGAATATCCTCATTTGCAAGTTCAAGTCGATATCGCCGCATCATTAATGCAACACGCCTTTTTTATCGACCAAAAAGCACTGCTACGCGCGGTGAAGAATTTACTGAGCAATGCGGCCAGATTCGCGCAAAGCAATATCCATATCTCTCTCAAAGACAATCTGCAATCCTATCAACTGGTGGTGGAAGATGATGGCCAAGGCATTGCGCCCGAGCAAGCCGAGCGCGTGTTTGAGCCGTTTACTCAAATCGATAATCAGGAGCGCAACAGCGAGAAAGGGCATGGCCTCGGGCTGGCGATTGTGCGGCAAATTATCTGTTTGCATCAAGGCAGTGCCCATGTGGTGGCTTCTCCTTTGGGCGGCGCACGCTTTGAGTTGCAGTGGCCAAAAAATCTTTCCGTATTGAAAGAAACCCCTGCGCGCTGAATGTGACCAAAATGGACACACTTAGTCCATAAACTGCTGAGGAATCATTCACCCGGGGAATGCTAACTTGAGTTGACAGACCAATCTGACACTCAGCAAGGAGTTAGCATGAACATCAAAGGACTGGCATTGTGTTTAAGCAGTGCCCTTCTTATTCCGAGTTTACAGGCCAAGCCGATAGATTTTACCCCTGGGCTTAGCGGTGGCATTAGTCTCAACGCAGGTATCAACCAAACCAACTCCCAGTTCAACACCAACGACGACAACGCCATAACCCAAGACTTGAATCGTCAGGGAAAACAAACCGAAACAGCAGTACCGTTTATTCTCGGCCGCTTGCAATACACCTTTGGCAATCAAGCGATTTTCGTTGGTAACAGCGAAGATCAAATTAGTGAAGCGCAATTTCAAGCTGAAGTTGGCTACATCCAGATGCTGGCAAAAGGAACCTACCTCACCGCCGCGCTGTTTGGCAATATGCCGGGCATGGATGAAACGTGGCAAGATCCGTATCTGACTAACCAAGAGCGTCAAACGACGGAGCAGAACATTATGGGCGGCCGATTCGCCTTCAGTACACAGATCCCATTTCCAGTGACGCTCAAGTATGCCTTTGCTCAGAGTGAAATTGATGATGATACGATTGGCATTTCTCAATCGTTAAGCAGCGCTCAACAGAAATCGCTGCGACGCGACAGCACCTATCAGCGTGTCGGGGTTGAGCTTTCCTTTCCTTTGTCACAAACCTTCATCCTCTCACCTGCTTTTTACTACACAGATAAGGGTGCCGATGGCAGTGCACAGAGCTCAGCAGAAATCGCTACGCAGTTAACTGTAATTGCAGTACAAAACCGTCATGAACTGATTGCGACGGTACGCAACAGCGAAGCGGAATACGATGCCGCTAACCCCGTGTTCAATTTATACCAAGACTACAAAGCGTTTAGCGTATTTGCCGTGTACAACTACCACAATCCGTTTGCGCTACAGAATACTCAACTCAACGTAATGGCCGGATATCAACAGCACGAATCGGACATCGATTTCTACGACAGTGAGAACACTTTTATTTCAACGGGCATTAGCTACACCTTCTAGCACCTAAGGACAACAAACATGTTTAAGTCAGCGAAAATTATCCTCATGCTTGGCGTGATGGCACTCGTCTCAGGATGTGATGTCGATGATGTAACCGATGCCGACAAGCTGAGCAAGCCGACCGTCAATGCCGGATCAGATCAGCTGTTAAAACTGCCCCTCAACAGCATTACTCTCTCAGGCTCAGCCAAATCGTATCTCTCGGTTTATGACATTAAGACCACCAGCTGGAGCCAAGTTGCCGGGCCACAGCAACTGGCTCTGCTCAACGCTGATAAGCTTACCGCCACCGCGCTCTACCCAACCACCGCTGGAACGTATATTTTTCAGCTTTACGCCAAAGACACTGGCGGACGGAGCAATACCGATCAAGTGAAAATCATTATTGAGCGCGCCACTCAAGCCAGTGCAATTCGTCGCATGCAAAGCAACACGGTATCAAATGAAATCGCCGCCGTTTCATGGCAGTACGGCGCTCAGAACCAAGGCGTGCTGGTATTCGGGTCGCTCGGAAACGTTGATCTAAGCGAGCTCAAACAACAGCTCAATCTTGCCATCGAGGAACTCAACAGTGCAGCCGAGCTTTCACTTGATTTCTCGCAAAGCACTGGCGGGGATGTGCAAACTGCGCTGCAAATCATTGAGACTCTTTCACAACAAAGTTTGCCAGTTTGTCTACATGATAGGTGCTCTCCGTTGTATGAGGGGTTGGTGCTCGAAAAAGTGGGAGGGATTGAAGACGCATATCTGGAAAACAGTGTGAAAACATGGGTAGAAAAGCTACTTCATTAGCCATTGAAAACCTGCTAATCCATTTTTCTTCTGAATCGAGTAGGAGGAGGCCTCACGGCCTCCGTCCTCTCACACCACCGTACAAGCGTGGGTCGCATACGGCGGTTCCGAATACACTTTTAGTGACTCATACCCATCTCTCAATGAGTAAAGCCCCCTCTCCTCGAACCATTTGATTGGCATTGCGTGATTCAACTGGGGCGAGAGTGCTAAGCGCCACCACCCTTTATCTGACATCGCCAGCTTCCACGCATTTCGCTCTGTTACACCTTGTCGTTGTAACCATGTCGCTATGCTGTATCTGCGTTTGCGCTGTTTCAGGCGGTAGCATCTCAACCGACGCCGTATCCATTCGTCTAAGCGCTGCATCGCACTTTGACCTATGGCGAGCTTGAAGTAGTGCTGCCAACCTCGTAGGTATTGGGTTAACTCGGTGAGGATTACCGACAACTCTCGACCTCGATTTCGCTTCGTTATTTTCCGCACTCGCTTCTTCATTTGAGCTTGTGCCGATTTTGATATCTGGAGGGTTCCGTCTATCTTGAAGCTATGGCTTAGGTAAGCTCGCTCCGTCACTCTTGTTGCTGCACTTTTCTCACGATTTACCGTGAGCTTTAGCTTCTGCTCAAGAACTCCGTTATCGACTCTTTGACTCGATGGGCGGCTTCCTCACTAAGAACGTAGATTTGGCAGTCATCTGCATATCGACAGAACTTATGCCCTCTTCGCTCTAACTCTTTGTCCAGTTCATCTAATACAATATTGGAAAGTAACGGAGATAATGGCCCACCCTGTGGTGTTCCTCGTTGTCTTCGCTCTACTAACCCATCTCGCATTAAGCCTGCCTGTAGATAGGACCTGATGAGCTTTAATACTCGTTTATCACTAATGTCCTTAGATAATCTGTGCATCAGCCTATCATGGTTCACCGTGTCGAAGTATTTGGCAGATCGATATCCACTACATAACCCCGCCCTTCTCTGATATAGCGGCTTGCTGCCGCAAGCGCATGATGCGCACTGCGGTTCGGCCTGAACCCGTAGCTGCTGTTGGAGAACGTCGGCTCATAGAGCTCTGACAGTACTGATGTGATCGCCTGTTGGACTATCCTATCCAGTACCGTAGGGATACCTAATTGCCTGACGCCACCATTCGGCTTGGGGATTTCTACACCCAGAACTGGTTGAGGTTGGTAGCTTCCGTCCAGAAGACTCTGGCGGAGCGCTTGCCCATTTGAAGCTTGTCGAAGTTTAGAGATGGTCGCTGTGATGTCGAGTCTGTCGACACCTGCGCACCCCTTGTTCTTCTTCACGCGTCGAAGGGCATGGTTCAAATTCGCTGAGGAGCTGATTTGTTCCATCAGCGGAGTGGGGGTCACCAAGACTCGTCCTCCTTTCTACGCCGATCATGCTTGTCATTCTTCGTGACCATGAGCTTTACTTGCGGTATTGCCCATTGGGACGTAGAGATGTTTTCCATCTTGCTATGACTCCACATCATTGAGTAAATAGTGACTGCTTCTTGATATATTCAGTTCTGGCCTTCCTTTGAGTTGTACTTCCTCAAAGTACTATGCCTTCTGCTGACTTCTCATTGCCCATCACACAACATCACTGCTGTGTTGGTCTCATCTGAGACAGGCAATGAGCTCTCCCGAGGTAAGACGTTGCTCTTTCCCTTGGTCATGCCTGATTTACCTATACACACTTCCCGTCGAGGCATTGGGCTATTCTATCTATTGCTAGGTTACCCAAGTTGTACAGGCCTACTATCAGGTTTCTGAGAAGTGGACCCCAATGGTTGGACGCATAAGCTCATTTCTTAAGTGGTTGACCCAGCTCATGCTGCGTATCTTTGCCTACCGAAGTAGGCCTCATCAGGAGTGAGGTTATTGAGTCCTTGATGGTTACGCTCTTCATTATAAAACACCATGTAGTTGCCGATTTCAAGCTCGGCTTCACGGGGCGTGGTATAAGCCTTTAAGTAAACCTCCTCATATTTCAGGCTTCGCCATAATCGCTCAATGAAAACATTGTCAACCCAGCGGCCTTTCCCGTCCATGCTTATACGTATGTCATGTTCAATTAACTTCTGTGTGAACTCTGTGCTGGTAAACTGGCTGCCTTGATCTGAGTTAAAGATATCAGGTGGCCCATAATGCTTCAGCGCTTCCTCAAGCGCTTCGATACAAAAACTCGTGTCCATGGTGTTGGATAGTCGCCAAGCCAGCACTTTGCGGCTATACCAGTCGATAATAGCAACGAGGTACAGGAACCCCTTCGCCATTGGGATGTACGTGATATCAATCGCCCAAGCTTGGTTTGGGTAAGTGACTTCGATATCACGCAACAGGTAGGGATACACCTTGTGTGCTTTGTTCGCCAGCGTCGTTTTGGGCTTGGGGTAAATCGCCCCAATCCCCATATCGCGCATGAGTCGAACAACACGCTTACGATTAACGCTATGACCCTTCTTAGCCAGCTCAGTTCGAATGCGCCGACTGCCCATAAACGGATACTGAAGATGAATTTCGTCAATCATACGGCGCAACGCAATCTCCTCAGCAGAGAGTCCTATGGGTTGATAGTAAGCGGCAGAGCGAGCAATATTGAGCAGCTCACACTGGCGCTTTATCGGCAATGGGGTGGATTTAACCAGCGAACTCTTTCGCTGGGCTCGGTCTAACGACCGAGCACTTTGGCCAAAAAATCATTTTCCATGGTCAATTGACCGATCTTGGCGTGAAGTTTGTCCACTTCTTCGGAATTCTCTTTTCCTGTGTGATTTTCGGTGGCAAAAATCATGGCTGCGTTTTCAAGCAGCTCCTTTTTCCATGTCGAGATTTGGTTAGCGTGCAGGTTGTATTTCTGAGCTAACTCAGCGACGGTTTTATCGCCTTTAGCGGCATCGAGTGCCACCTTAGCTTTAAACTCAGGAGAGTGGTTTCTACGTTTTCTAGTCATAATCTGTCCCTGTATTGTTGGGTACTATCAAAACAGATCGACCACTTAAAGTCATGTCCGAAAATCGGGGGCCACTTCTCTGTTCGTCACAACCAAGTTTTGCCGTTTGCTTCCTTCAGGTTTCACCTCACGGTGAACACCCTTGCATAGGCTAACGGTTCTCGCTCGACTGAGCCCGTAGAGGACTTTCACCTCCTAGATCAACGCCATGCTCGGCGCACAATAAAAAAGGCGGATATGATATCCGCCTTGTTCTATTTTACCTATTCCACTTATTTCCGACCTAACTGTGTGTAAGGATACACCGGATATGGAGCGACTAACGCAGCACCTGTGTATATTGCCGCTGGCAACATTCCAACAAAACTATAAGTTTGAAACGCGAAATTGTAACTGTGCGTTCCTTGCAACCACTGACCACTCCATGAATCATAACCTTGGAATCCAAATAACTTAGATATATCCGAGTTAAAATAGTCATGAACCTTTGACACTTTATTAATAAAACGGCCAATTAAACCATTTTCGCTATAGAGATGCCGCCCTGATGCTTCTGGAGCCATACCTCCATTGACAAACATCCGAGTATACTCGTTACCTCCATTGGGAGATGTCCCAGGTATTTGTTTATGGCCACGAGTACCATCCGTTAATAAATCACCATCTTTATTGTATTTGCAGATTGAATGACTTCCTCGGCAAGAGCGAAGCTTATAGCTGTCAGTAGCATTCTTCATATACTCAAAGCCTAAAATGATCGCTTGAGATAATGCCGCAAACTTAGCGCCATCACTGCACGAGCCACCAACAATTTTCCCAGTTGCGCACCCTCCGGTCGCGGCCACGGCCACTTTACGTGTCGCATCTAGCCAACCTTTCGTTGGGCTCAAGCCATTATATGCACCAATAGCACCAGTAATTGCTCCTACCGCAGCCCCTCTCAATGCGCCGTCCCAACTGTCCGTCAATATTCCCCCCGCAAATGCACCACCAGATGCCCCCGCCAGCGCACCAGCCGTAATTCCGTTCGCCATCGTTCCTGAGACTAAATAGCTACCGCCATATTTAGCAAGCATACCGGCATAGGCTCCTCCGGTATAAACCGTGACAACAACACTTGCAACAATCGCAACGATCTTCCGATGTTTGTCGACAAAGTCTTTAAGATCGTTCCATTGTCTTCGGAACTCTCTGCCTATTCGCTTAAAGAAATGCCCCGAAGGATCGTTGTACTTCAGCGGATTATTCAGTACATAGCTGTACCTATTGAAAGATTGGCTGTTATCCGGCGATTGGATGAAGATATCAGCGCTAATGAATCGAGCAATTGAGGCATCATACAGGCGACCATTCATATGAATCAGGCCGACTTCATCAATACTCTCATGACCAGTGTAGGTTCGATTAAACATGACAGCTTGCAAAAGAACATTTTGCGGTTGGGCCCATTCAAATGGTCGAACTTTACCCCAAGGATCATATAGCTTACGGTCCACCACATTGCCCCACATATCTGTCACCATATCAACAGACTTCAATGCGTCAGCATGACTGTAGCGAATTTGACGATCGACAGAAGCAAAATTTCCCGAGCCATCAGTTTTAACGGTATTAATATTTACAGCAACCAAGCCATCACCAGCGTAAATAAATTGCTTGTGTTGAATGTCCCCTGAACTTAACTCTGTTCTTTCATATACCTTGCCAAAATACCAAGTAGTATCACCAGTATTTGTCTGTTTTTGATAACGAGTATTGGATTCATCGTAGTTGAAGCGCACCCAAGCATTACCCTTCACAATTTCAGTAGGTTTATTCCACACGTTCCATCGAATATCGCGATTACTGTCTGACAGCATATTTCCGTTAGCATCATAGGAATAAGTCAACTCACCAACTTGCGTAACAGCATGTTTATGCTTGGGATCTGCGTACACATAGTGTCCAACGTCGGATTTGTATCGGATATTGCCGTTGGCTGCGTATGCCATCGAGTACGTTTTATTAAACAATGGGTTATCAGCGTGAGCTTGGTTTACCCCTTCCAGATAATAGTCTGTCAAGCGGTCTTGCTTATCGTAATAGTAGGTTTCCTTGATGTCGTTGACTAAGTCATGGCGACTTTTCACATTGTCCATCCGGTCGTAACTATAATGAATACCGCGTACGAGTTTCGTGCCTTGCTTAGTATAGATATTCAGTAGCTGTCCGTTTCCTTCGTGATAGTCGTAACTGTTTACCAAACCATTGCCGAATATTTCGGATGTGATACGCCCCTCAGCATCCAACGCATTCAGTTTCCAATAGGTCACTTTACCTGCATCTGGATTTTGTTCTTTCAACTCGCTAAGCCAATTGGATTCGCTTTGAGATTGGCTCGCCAAGGCTTGATATTTCTGAGAGACCAGTTTGACCTGTTTCACCAACTTCACTAGTTGCTCTGCCGCAGCTAGGTAGCTTTGCATTCGCTGAGTTGTTAGCTGTTCAACATACTCCAGTCGATCAATTTCTCCCGCAAGATCGGTAAGTTCGGTAAACATCGCTCTCATGCGTTGATCGTAAAGTGGATCGTCTCTGTCCAGATTAAATGTGGCTAAACTCATACCACCGTCACGAGAGTAATTGCCATAATACGCAATCTGTCCCTCATCCTGCAGCAGATTTTTCACCATCTCCCACTCTTCCAAACTGACTTGTCTCAGCAAATTCCCTTCTATTTTCAGATGGAATTTAGGCTGCTGAATGATGGGAATAAGTACATTAGCTGGAATCAGCACCGTGCGAGAAGAGACTTCAAAATAGCGTTCTCCATATTCATCTACATATACCGTCAGTGGTCGGCCATGCAATTCGGAATACATTCTCTGAGAAAATTGTTCGTTCTCAGCTCGACCATCAAACGAAATAACATTGGCTTGCAAAGCTTCATACTCTTTCCGTCTTTGGGCGTAGAAATATTGTTGTTCCTGCAAGTCCCTAATGTTTGAAACATACTCCTTCGCTTTAGCCAGTGCTTCAGTGATCAAAGGTTGAATCACCTGCTTAAACTCTTGCTCAGTAAAGTTAACTTGCGCTTGAGAAATGTCCCCCCATACCTCGGTGTTTATCCCCGTGGCACCATCTCTTTCATAATGGAGTACAAACTGGTCAGGTCGAGATTCACGAATCAGTTGCCCAATCGTGTTGTATTCTAAGTCGCGAGTAAACGTATGATCTTCAGTGATCACTTCTTCACGGCTAAGTAACCCTTTGTCGTTATACACAAAATTCTTAATCGTTTCTCCAACGACTTCGGTCTGCAGTAACGCTCCAACCCATTGCCGAGAACCGACCTGATCGTATCTCCAGTAGATGGTTCTGCTCTTACTCTGCTCTTCTCCATTGGCTATTACGACATTCTCTTCGGTTTGAGCACTTTTTCGGCCCAACTTGTCATAGGAGAAATTGACTGTTTGTCCTTTTGCATCCGTTTGTTGTATCAACTGCCCAAAACCGTCATACACATATGTCCAAATTCCAAGATCTGGATCGTCTATAAACGTTTTCTTCCCTTGCAAGTTGTATTTGGTGGAAACCATTTCCCCCTCAGAAGCAATCGCATTTTTGAGTAAACCGTTCGCATAGTATTCGTAGCGAATGCTCCCACCTTGAGGTTCGGTTTTCTGGATCTCCCATCCCAGTACATTCGTATAGGTAGTATTAACCCGACCGTTGGCATCCGTTTTTGCCACAGAGAAAGGGGCATATTGATACGTTACCCAGTTTTCTTCTTTACCCGCAGGACCAGGTTCTCGAACGGAAACGATACGCCCTAAATCGTCGTATGCGGTAGTAATGTACTGTGGAATGTCCCCTTGGTAGTAGGGTTTGGTAACCGAAATTAAGTTCCCTTTGGCGTCATAGGAAGAGTCAACTAGCACCCATTTACCATCAACAGAAAGTGTCGCTTTTCGCACTTCTCGTTCAAGAAAATCGTACAAACTGATTTTCTTACCAGCACCTATGGATTCATTGACAATACAGTAAACTGCGTTGGATAGAGAAAACTTACAATTGTCACTGTCCGCTGAATATCTGTGAATGGCACTTTGTAGCATACCATTTGAAGTACGAATGTGTGTTTCTCTACCAAAACCGTCTAACGTCGTTGTCGTTGTTAAACCATTAGCGCCGCTATTTGAGATAACTCCTTGATAAAGATCCATGGACTCTTCAACAATTTGGCCCAGAGGGTTAGTGATTTTAGTTTTGACCACATCGCCTTCATACGTAAACTGATATTCTGTTGAGCGTGTTTCATTAAAGCTTCCGTTGGTGGCAGTGATTGCCTCAAGTTCAACAATACCTTGGGCATTTCTCTGTTTTGCAGTTTTGACCGCAAAAGCTGTTCCGGGGTATTCAATTTGTTCAACTAGCAATCCAGTTTGAGGGTCGTAGGCAAACGCAGCTTCTTTGCTACTTTGCGACCCATCGCTATGTACAAGCGTTGTTTTGGTATGCTCTAACAGACCGACAAGCCACCGACTCTCATTGTTAGAGTAACGGTTTTCTGTGATCTCACTGAAGACTTCTTCCCGACCAGTTATTGGGTTAACACCAGACGTTGTAGTAATTACTTTTCCAACATTGCCAAACTGATCAACATCCAACTGCTCTACTTTTACAACACTTTGCACATCCCCCGTATCGGTATAGCGCGTATCGACTCTTTGCTTCTGATAGGTCGCGTAACTAGAACGGTTTATTGGTGTCGAAATGTAATTGACGACCGTTGTATAGTCACTTTTCTTAACCGCCTTTACGATTTGGGTAGGAAGACGCTGCTGCAATAATTCCGCATTCATTTGATCCGATACCGTAGACATGGACCAAATTGGTGAAGCTATTTGAGGATCTGTAACCTCCTCTTCCACTAAGAAATACTGCGTTGATGGAACAATAATTGGTGTTAGTGGCGAACCACCGATCGGAACAAACTTATCTGCATCAGAAGCATATTTTTTCCCCTGATATTCAACGAGTTTGTAGTCTGAGGCAAGTAGCTCTACTTCACGTGCCACTTGGGTTTCTGAACGACGAATCTTGGTTGCGGTTAAGGTTTGTTGATGACTTGCATAATCCATTTGCGAAGAGCCAAGTAGTCTTAACTCTCTAAAGTTCCAAAATGAGCCTTCGAAGCACTCTTCGCAATCTGCAGACAAGTTCTGATGGTTACCTAAGTAATCGGTGTGTTTTCTAATCAAGCCCGTATAGGGAAACTCAGTATAAAAATGAGTTTCCGCGTTGCGTGTATTGATGCCATCGACAAAGTCTCGTTGACGGATCCAAGTAAAACCAGATTCAGTTGCCCCATCGAAGGAGTTGCGCACAGGACCAAACTGAAACAGATAGTTGTTTTTCCCTTTCCCGTTGTCTGTCTCTAAACGATAAGCCACCGGATAAGATGCCGGTAGGTTTCGTTTACCGGGTTCTGCGGACTGAAAAGATTCCACAATGGTGTGATCTTTATAAGGGCCAAACCAGACTCTCGATTTATGGCCCAGACCATTTGTGACGCTTTTGAGCAACAAAGTACCATGATTGTTTTGTGTTGCCGCTTGACACTCGATACGGTTAGATACTTTTTTGCAAAAATCAATCACACCGTCTTGGTTCAAGTCCATAAAGGAGTTAAATCCGCTTCCCCAAGCGTTCACCGAAAAATCGTAACTGCGTTTGTTGATGTTGGAACATTTAACGGTATTGCCTACGCCACGGCAGAAATCCACTACGCCATCTTGGTCTAAATCAACCCACCAACGTTTGTCTGCTGCGCCAAGCTCGGCAGTCCAATCAATACCTCCAACCAATACAATATCATCTTCCAATTGTTCGATTGTGCCCAGCGAACCTAGTGAACAGGTTAAATTTTTCTCTTGGCCGAAGTCATTTTTGGTTACTCGACAAAAATCACTCGCACCGTCGCCGTTAACATCCACCCACCAACGGCTATCAACTTTGGTTTCTGCAGACAGCGAATAAGTTTTGTTTTTCTCCAAGACATCGGAGCCAGAGAAAAAAGTACATCGAACGGTTTTATAATCCACACTGCAAAGATCGCTGCTTCCATCACCGTTCAAATCCACCCAAAATGTTGAATCGGCGCTAGCCCATTGCATACCTTTAACGCTGACGGTATCAGACCACTCTCCATCAGCTTGCGGCTCTGAACACAGCAATTCATCACCAAGGCGACGACAGTATTCAGGAACACCATTGGCATTGGTGTCTTTCCACCAACGAAACTCTTTCATACCCAACAGAGATAAAGGCCACTGCAGTTTCTCCGTTGTACCATCTGGGTTAAAACTATCACAATGTAACTGACCGGATTCCACGCGGCAAAAATCGGATTTGCTATCGCTGTTAATATCAATCCACCAGTGAGCATCCTTATCGCCCCATTGGCTTATTGAGTACGTTTTAACCGAGAGATTCGTGCCGACATCAAGGTGGCATATCAATCCGGTATTACCTGTTTTACAAAAATCACTAATACCGTTGCCATTGATATCAACCCACCAACTGTGAGTTACCGCAGCCCCCCAATTGGCAGGCATTTGTATATTGCCCCAGTTTTGCAAATCATGGCTGAGAACGGTTTGGCCAAAATATGGCTTATTGGCTTGAGGAAGTGTCATGGCTTGCCAATCAAAGCGAGTCCCTGGCATACAAACATCATTTTTATCGCAATACTCCACTTTACTCAGGAAAGCACCCGCTGTTTCAGCCATTCCAGCTTGCAAGTCATAGTGGAACTTGTAGTAATTTTTCAACTTGCCATTGATGTTAATATCAATTTTATGCAGATGTTCACGTTGAGCTTTAACTACTCCATTGACCTTGGAGTGAGTAATAAATGAGGAAGTAGAATTATAGATGTTTTTATAATTAAAGCTTACCTGGTAAATGTCATACTCTATCGACGCTAACTGGCCTAAATCATCATAGTGGTAGTTTATCGGCGCAGATTTGGGGTGACTTAACTCTGACGCAAGCAACCAAGATTGTGACAACTCATGGTAATTGTAACGCTTGGATGAACCGTTTTTCTCTTGTAAGACAAAATAGCTATTGCTGCTGGTTGTATTACCGGAGAGCGTTAATTTCGCTTGAGTATTGATATAGGTAGTGTAGATTGACTGATCTTTGCCAATCGTTCCGTCTACAGCAACAAGTCGGTTACCATCAAGGCAGTAATTGTCGGTTTCCGTCAATGTGACTGTATTGTAATCACCATCGATATAAGGCACATCACCACAACGGCTAATAGACGATAAGCCACTGAGTGTAAAACCTGCGCCAAGTGCGCTTCGCAACGTTCCAGCACTGGAATAGCTAAGTGCGAGTGCGGGTTGAATACCACCGATACCATTGGGAAGATTCAATGGGATCTGATAATAGGCGACCCCTTGTTCGATTGAGAGCTCACCGGGAAGTGTACCAACCGTCGAAGACCACGCTGGTATCGCTATTCCTGATATGAGTAAACCTAGCCATTTATTCATTCTTAAGCCTTTTTAATTAGACAACTCTATTATTTCTTTTTCTAAATTAGAAATTCTCTTGTTGATTTCCATATTTTCACCGTCAGAACTACTCTGTACATCAGTAGCTTTAATATCAAAACCATCATTAAACACCGATTGTCGCAAACTCTTAACGGCAATCTGGCTATTGAGCTTTTCAACAGTAAAAGTTTCTTTCCCAAGATCGCTGCTGAAATTCTCAGAGCGTTTTAAATATTTTTCTTCAACTGAATCTTTCGTACCAAAATCAGACCAAAGTAAAATATTTATTATTAGCAGAATAAGTATTGTGACAAATGTCACCGATATCCATACTTTAGGTATTATTCCCTTTTCCATTCAACCTCCAAAATAGAGAAAATAATAGATATGCTTTAAATCCAAAAGAAGAAATACATTCAACAATGACATACTTCACACACTTAATATAAAGTGTAAAAAATACTTTTCCGTAATTAATACCTGTAGATAATAGGAGCTTCAAATAAATAACTTAGGCTAGGAATATGAAAAAAATCATCATCGGCATTATCAGTTTACTACTTTCTTTTGCTTCACACTCTGAAATCTACACAGACGCAGGGACAAAATGGTACGGTCCTTATACAATTAAAAGCGTATCTCGCCAGATTCAGCATGTCCACCGAGTATCAATCCAATTTAATGAGTCCATAGAAACGACTTGTGAACTGAATAACACTACCAGAAGAGTTACTAACGTCGCTGACAATTACATCGTTGTTGACGCTATTTTTTCTGGCGCACTTGCAGCACAAGCGCAAAACAAACCAGTGAGAATACTATTGACTGGTGCGTGTCACGCTACACATGGATTAAACTTATGGGGAATTGAGGTCATCAATGAATAGAAATACAGGACTAAAAGCTTTTTTCCTAATCGCACTGCTGACTGCCACAAATGCTAGTGCTGAGATAGGTAAATGGTATGGGCCAGTGACTATAGAGAAAATGGGACACCTGATGGACCAACCTTACGGAAACACTGAACGTTCAAAATTATTTGTAAAATTCAAAGAGCCGATAGAGATAGGTTGTGCTGCGACACAAGAAGGAAAAATAGCCAGTTATCGCTCTCCGAGTCCAAATGAATGGAATCAAAACTGGAATGGCACCTGGCAATCGCTCATCATGACGGCCCATGCTCAGAAGAAGCAAGTAATGCTCTATCTTCAAAAAGAAATATGCGATCCGACTTATGGCGCACTCATACAAGGTGTCGAGATTATCCTTTAGCCTATGTTGAACAAAAAAACCGCGCCAAGGCGCGGTTTTTTACACAGAACTCGGCTAAAAAAGCTTGTGCCGCCCGAGGAGCGAATGAGACAAGGTTGTGCCATCCACCAGCTCAAGCTCGCCGCCAACAGGCACCCCGTGGGCAATACGGCTAGCAGTCACTTGATGCTCACGGCATAACTCTGCGATGTAATGCGCGGTGGCCTCGCCTTCAACCGTTGGGTTGGTCGCCAGAATCACTTCCGTGATGTCACCACGACGCAAACGATAATCCAGCACATCCAAACCAATATCACTCGGGCCGATGCCATCTAAAGGCGATAGATGCCCCATCAGCACAAAGTAGCGGCCAGAAAACTGCCCTGTAGCTTCTACGGCGGCGATATCTGCCGGGCTTTCCACCACGCACAATAAGCCGTTTTCCTGACGTTTTGGATTGGTGCAGATGCTACACACTTCCTCTTCAGTAAAGGTTCGGCATTCGTTGCAGTGGCCGATTTCGGTCATCGCATGATTTAGGGCGTCTGCAAGCTGCAATCCGCCTTTTCTGTCTCTCTGTAACAAATGAAAGGCCATACGCTGCGCCGACTTGGGGCCAACCCCAGGTAGACAACGTAAGGCCTCCATCAATTGTTCCAGCATATGACTGGTACGCATTGGCTAACCTTGTCGATTAGAAAGGCATTTTCATGCCCGGTGGTAGTTGCATACCGCCAGTGATGCTTGCCATCTTCTCTTTTTGCGTCTCTTCAACACGGCGCGCCGCATCATTGAACGCAGCGGCGATCAAATCTTCCAGCATCTCTTTATCGTCTTCCATCAAGCTTTCGTCGATGTCAACGCGGCGCACGCTGTGGCTACCTGTGATGGTGATTTTAACCAGACCCGCGCCTGATTCACCCACCACTTCCATATTCGCGATTTCTTCTTGAAGCTTTTGCATGCGCTCTTGCATTTGCTGGGCCTGCTTCATTAAGTTGCCCATACCGCCTTTACCAAACATGTTTATCTCTCTGGTTGAATGAGGTGTTCACAATGGATGGGGTCGAGAAAGCGATATTTCAACCCCGGGAATATTTTAGACAGGTCGAACACTGTCTCTGTCCAGTTCCGCGCTAAAGCGGCGCAAAATAAACTGCACGTTAGGATCTTCTTCTAGGCTGGTAAAAGCCTGCTGTAATTTCTGCTGATAGAGACGCTCACGCAGCTCCAAAGGTGTTTCACCTTGCTCGCCAATCTCGACCGAAAGATGACACTCATCTCCCAGCACTCGATTGAGTGCGTGCAGCAGCTCGTTTTGCGCCTTGTCGGTGTTCAAGTGTTGCTGATGCGGCCGTAGCGTCAAGGCGATGGTCGAGCCCTCTTTTTGGTAGACTGAATTGAGAGCAAGCTGCTCAACCAGTTTTGCCGTCTCCAATCGAGTAATAAGGCGCGCCCATTCACTTTGTTCAAGGGATTGCGCGATCAGCTTTTCCGCCATCTCTGGCGTTTTTTCATGCTCAAGAGCACGTTTGATTTCACTTGGCGTCAGCTCTTTCTGTTTTGGTTGCTGCGGTGCAAGGGTTGGACGCCACTGATAAGGCTCGTTATCCGCCTCTACCACCGTTTCTATGGCCGCAACTTTGCTTGGCGACATCGACATCGTGCCGGCATTTTTCTGCGCGACGCGATCTAACACCGACTCTTTACTCGCCGATGTCGCGTTAGGCTTTTTTGCCCCACCACTTTGTTGTAAGCCTTTGCGCTGCGATCTCAGCTGATGGCGCAACCCTGTAGCAGGAGTTGGCGCTGGAGATTCAGCAGCAGGCGTTGCCATTTCGCGCACGTCGGGGTGATAGGGCGACTCATAGTGCTCTGGTGGCCTATCATCCGTTGGAACGTCATCCATATAGTGCGCCGGCACATCATACTGCGCTGGCGGCTGTTGCATCGGTGGTGCAGACGCTAAAGGGCGTGATGGCTCAGGTTGCACATTGGGCTGACCACCCGTTACCTGTGCATGTTGACTGGCTGGTGCGCTGGACGATGCGGGTGCTTGAGCTTGCTCTACAGGCGCAGGAGCGGGCGAAGAAACCGGTGTGCTCTCGCTTGAAACAAGATTTATCTGCGCCGCTGTTGCTGGACGAAATGCCATCATACGCAACACGATCATTTCCATACAGATGCGGCCGTTTGGCGCAAGCGGCAAGTCTTGCCGCCCTTTCAAGCTAATTTGATAAAAAAGCTGCACGTCTTGCGGCGACAAACTGCGGCTCAACAGCTCAATTTTTTCCGCATCGGGCTGGCTTTTATCGAGTGTAGACGGTAATAGCTGATACATACCGACACGGTGCAACTGCGTCGCTAACTGCTGAAGTAGGCCATCCCACTCAACACCGTTTTGCGCCAGATACGCCACTTTTTCCATCGCGACTTGCGGCTGTTTGCTGCTGATGGCTTCCAGAAGATGAATAGCTTGGTCAGTATCGATGGTGCCGAGCATGTGACTTACAACGTCAGTGAGGATGTTGCCATTACCGAGCGCAATCGCTTGATCAGTTAAGCTCAGCGCATCACGCATACTGCCATCGGCAGCATAGGAAATCATGCCAAGTGCACGCGCTTCCGCCGTCACTTGCTCTTTGGCGAGGATCACATCCAACTGTTGGTGAATTGCATCAACGCCAATTGGTTTGAGATGAAACTGCAAACAACGCGACAAAATAGTCACTGGCAGTTTTTGTGGATCGGTGGTTGCGAGTAAGAACTTCACATACTCCGGCGGCTCTTCCAGCGTTTTTAACAGCGCATTGAAAGAGTGACGCGAGAGCATGTGAACTTCGTCGATAAGATAGACTTTGAATCGACCACGTGCTGGTTTGTATTGCACGTTATCCAGCAGTTCACGAGTGTCTTCCACCTTAGTGCGAGAAGCGGCATCAATCTCCAGCAGATCGACAAAACGGCCTTGGTCAATCTCCTGACAAGTCGCACACTGGCCGCAAGGCTGCGAGGTAATGCCCGTTTCGCAGTTCAATCCTTTGGCAAACAGTCGTCCAATAGTGGTTTTACCTACCCCTCGAGTACCGCTAAAAAGGTAAGCGTGATGTAAGCGATTGTGGGCTAGTGCATTTTCCAATGCGGTCAAAACATGACTCTGCCCAACCACTTCCTTGAACTGACGCGGACGCCACTTTCGCGCTAAAGCTAAATAACTCATTGACTTAATTAGTGTCCTTCGAATTCACAGATGCTGTAAACGTTAAGGCCTAGGGCTTCTAAACGTTTATCACCACCAATCTCTGGCAGGTTGATCACAAAAGCAGCGTGTTCGACCACACCACCTAGTTGGCGGATCAGTTTAGTGGTTGCTTCAATGGTACCGCCGGTGGCCAGAAGGTCATCAACCACCAAAACTTTATCACCTGCGCTGATCGCATCAACGTGGATTTCCAGCGTATCAACGCCATACTCGAGCTCGTAGGATTGAGCTAGCGTCGCGCGTGGCAGTTTACCCGGCTTACGCACAGGGACAAAGCCGACGCCCAGTTGCAACGCAAGTGGCGCACCAAACAGGAAACCACGTGCTTCTGTGCCGACCACTTTGGTAAAGCCCATCTCTTTGTATTTGTCGACCAGCAGTTGAATGGTCGCTTGGTAGGCCGCAGCGTCTTCCAGCAGACTGGTCACGTCGCGAAAGAGAATCCCCGGCTTTGGGTAATCCTGAATGCTTTTTATACTGGCTTTGATCTGTGAAATTGTGTTGGTAGTCATAATATCGATTTACTTAAGATTGGCTCACCGCCCTCTGTTGTTATCACGCTATTATGAGGGCAAGGAACGGGTGGTTCTCGTCGTTATAGGGCTGACATCGAAAGTCCATAACGCTAAAAAAACAAACGCCCACTCGAAGAGCGGGCACACTTTTCTTCCCAATTCTAGTCACTTTCCCTGCACTCATCAACCGAACCAATCACAGGGAGACGTACAAAAATGCTAAGCAAAACGATTAACCCGCACATCAGCGCAATTTTCAGCCAGAGAAACGGGACGAACCAAATGGAAAAGGCAAAACTGAAAAGGATAAATAGCGCACCACGATTTTTCACCTGTGGAGTAACGGCTCGGTGTTGCTGCCAGTTGGTCAATACCGGGCCAAACGTTTTGTGGCGATGTAACCAATGATGGAATCGTGGGCTAGAACGTAGAAAACAAGCGCTGGCTAGCAAGATAAACGGAGTGGTAGGTAAAAGCGGTAAGACAATGCCTGCAATGCCTAAGCATAAACTGAGCCCACCAACGATATTAAGCAGAAAACGGCGAATACGAATGATGGACTCCAGTATTTAAAAACCAGCGTAACCGTTAAAAACACGTAGCCAGGTTAAGGTTGCAGGTAGGGTTGGAATTAAAAGCACCGCGATAAAACCAAGGAAATAAAAAAGGTTGTACGGCTCTTTGAAGTCTTCGTTTGCCATGATGTCACTACTCTTCGCTAGATAACTTTACTTTTGCTCACTGGTTAACCTGAGGTTACCAAAGTGGCTTATTATTGTTGCGCGGCAACTATACAGCAAAGGTCTCCGGCCAAACACCGAAGAAAAGTAAGGTTAAATGACAAACGTGACGGACACCATCACGTTTGTCATTCTGATAAAGAGCTAGTTTTTACGCATCATCGTCAGACTGAAACTGGATGTTCCCAAACAGCCCAAAGTCAACTGGCCTACGCTGTGAATCGCCAAGTCCCGAGTAACAAAGTTAGCTAAGCAGCCATGACCCAGCTTCTTACCCGCCGAAATATGCTGTTTGCTATATCCGTTTGACCACACGCTATCTAGACCTGCGGGAAGCAGAGAAACCGTCCCGTCAGTCAGATCGGCAATACCAAACAGAGCATTGATGGGTTCGGCGCACTCAGAATAGCGGATGCCTTTCTCAAGAACATCAGCGATGTCTTTCAGATCCGCGTTAAAGCTTTTCAGATGGCGAAGGTAGTCATCAAATAGCGCGCGTATTAGCAAAGTACTGGCAGCGCCGCCCTGCTCCACCGATGATGAATCGACCAAGTAAAACGCAAACTGTCCGCTCATCAGCCACCGATAGTCGAAAATGAGCGGCATCATATCGGCAGATTGCAACAGCTTATAAGAACATTTCCAATCACCTAGCGAAGTGTCTCTCTCCGGCAACAAAGCATGAAGCAAGTCTTTTGCTGCGCTGGGATTGTCTTGCAAGTAGCTCAGGTGCCAATGCAGCTCTTGTTCATCAGGCAGTTGCCCACCGTCATCAACACGAAACCACTGACTGGAAAAATCTCGTTGATCGGCAATATGATGAAAAGAATCTTCCAAGGTATTTTCAATGGCTTGGGCTAGATGGCCATAATTACCTATCGGTTTGGGCAGAAAATCTTTGATGCCATAGCGAAGCGCTTTGGCCACATCGGACATCTCATCGGTCGCAGACACGACAATCAGAGGCAGTGAAGGGTATTCCAAACTCACTTCCTCTACAAATTCGATGCCATCTAGCACTGGCATGGACAGATCACAAAGGACCACGTCAGGATCGTGCTCACGCAGCAGTTGCAGCGCTTGCAATCCATTTTCCGACTCGACAACCTTGTATCCTAACCCAGCCAAATACGCACTAGTGATACGACGGAAAATGGGATCATCGTCAACAAGCATGATCTGTGTTGACGTTGCTGCTTCCCTTGCCGAGGCCGTTGCCGTTTGACTGTGAGTCTTGTACATATGCTTCACCTCACGCACTCAGTCAAAGTAGTTAACGATTTTTTATTATTGTATTGGGTAATTGAACAATGCGATTTCGCTCCCTGCGAACATCCCAATTGCGTTGTTTAAAAGTTAGCTGTTAAAGGCGATTTATACAAATGTTCCACACTATATCAGCACTTCCTACTAGATATATGGGAAACGCTAAACAGTGCGACATGTTGACATGAAGCAAGCTTTGATTGCAAAGTTAGCGCTAAATTAGGCCTCTTTGGTAAATCGATGTGTCAGGAAATATGAAACTAGATGATCTAAACCTATTTCGATTAGTAGTCGAAAATGGGAGCTATACCGCAACTTCGCGCAAGACCATGATTCCCGTGGCGACCATTACCCGACGCATTCAAGCCCTGGAAGAGTCCGTGAACTTACGCTTGCTCAATCGACATGCGCGTAAACTGTCTCTGACTGAAGCAGGCGAGCGCTTCTTCCATGAATGCTCACCGCTACTGCAACGGCTCACGAGCGCGGCGGAAGAGATCACAGATGAATGCCGCGGAGCGTCAGGGAAGATCAAAATCTCAACCCCATACAATCTGACCAAACGCATGATGATGCCGATGCTAAACGGCTTTATGCACAAATACCCAGAAATTAATATTGAACTCACCACAGAAAGCAATGCCGATCAGCTTGACCCAACCGAATGGGATGTCATTTTTCGCGTCGGCCCACAACGTGACTCCAGCTTGATTGCGCGCAAAATCGGCGAAGTCAAAGACATTTTAGTCGCCAGCCCAGCGTATCTGAGTACCCATCCTGCTCCAACTCATGCGGAAGATCTACACTACCACTCGCTGTTAAAAGGCCATCCTTTGATGAAATGGTCGCTAAGCAATAGTAAAGGCGAGACGGTGATTAACGTCGACAGAGGACGTTTCCAAGCCAATGCGCTCAATGTGGTACGCAGCGCTTGTTCAGAAGGTCTAGGCATTACTTTGATGCCAGATGTGATGATCCGTGAATACATCGCCAACGGCAGTCTGGTACGTATCCTGCCCGATTGGAGCGCAAACCCACGCGACATTTACATGCTGTATAACCATAAAGATCATCTGCCAGAGAAGGTGCGCCTGTTTATTGATTACGTGATTGCCTACGACCTGCACGAATACAGGAGCTGAAAGCAAAAAACCAGAGCCGCGGCTCTGGTTTTTCATTGTGTACAACGTTGAACGCTACGCTTCTTCGTTGTGCAGCTCTAGGTTGGCTAAGTCCTGCTGAATTTCACGCTGCAATTTCGCATCATCGTTGCGCAGTGAATCAAGAAAATCGAGATACTGTTGGTCGATATCACCCGTCACGTACTCGCCATTAAAGACCGAGGTATCGAACTGGGTAATGTCTGGGTTGCCCATACCAACGGCGTCCACCAAATCTTCCAATTTCTGGAAAATCAGCGCATCGGCACCGATCAGCTTACAGATGGTTTCGTTGTCACGTCCGTGCGCAATCAATTCGTTAGCACTTGGCATATCAATGCCATAGACGTTCGGGAAACGTACTTCTGGCGCCGCGGAAACGATATACACTTTCTTTGCGCCGGAATCACGCGCCATTTCGATAATCTGCTCAGAGGTGGTGCCACGCACGATAGAGTCATCAACCAGCAACACGTTTTTGTCTTTAAACTCAGAACGTATGGCATTGAGCTTACGGCGTACCGATTTCTTGCGCAGTTGTTGACCTGGCATGATGAAAGTACGACCGACGTAGCGGTTCTTCACAAATCCTTGTCGGTAGGGAATATCAATCGCTTGGGCGATTTGCAGGGCGATGTCGCAAGACGTCTCTGGAATGGGGATCACCACATCGATATCGAGATCGGCATACTCTTCTTTAATGCGTTCGCCAAGTTTTTTACCCATCTCTACGCGCGCACTGTAAACGGAAATCTTATCGATAAAAGAGTCAGGACGAGCAAAGTAAACAAATTCGAAAATACATGGATTGAGTTTCGGGTTATCGGCGCACTGTTTCGAGAACAGCTGTCCATCGAAGGTGACATAAATAGCTTCACCGGGAGCCACATCACGTAGGAAGTCAAAACCCACCGCATCAAGCGCGACAGACTCAGAAGCCACCATGTATTCCGTCTGGCCATTGTCTTCACGCTTACCCAAACAAAGCGGGCGAATACCATGCGGGTCACGAAAAGCCACCATTCCGTGGCCAATAATCATCGCCGTCACCGCATAAGCACCGCGGATCGTACGATGAACATTGGTGATGGCGCGGAAAACATCCTCTGCGGTCACATTGCCTTTGACGGTATCAATTTCATGTGCAAGCACATTGAGCAGAACTTCCGAATCCGAGGTGGTGTTGATGTGGCGACGGTCTTTTTCAAACAGTTTTTGACGAACTTCATGAGCATTGGTCAAATTACCATTGTGCGCCAGACAAATGCCAAAAGGAGAGTTTACGTAAAATGGCTGAGCTTCCGAGGCACTAGAACTGCCTGCTGTCGGATAACGTACATGGCCGATACCAACGTTTCCTTGTAGACGCTGCATGTGTTTTGCTTCAAAAACATCTTTCACCAGGCCGTTTGCTTTACGCAGACGAAAACGATTGCTTTCTATGGTACAAATACCAGCGGCATCTTGGCCACGATGCTGTAACACTGTTAACGCGTCATAAATTGACTGGTTTACAGGGGTTGTGCCCACGATTCCAACAATACCACACATGTCCTAATCCTCGATTTGCGACAGTTGCTGGCACTATCTGAAAGTGCCAGACAAAAAACTTGATGTTGCTTGTAAATGCTCGAAGAAGGGGGCGATGATGCGGCTGAATTCGGGAACCAACTGCGAACTCTTCCACCACTCCGAGCTTGGGAATGCAGTAAACGCATCCATAAAAAACAGCACCGCAGAGACGATCAGCACTCCACGTAAACCACCAAACACCACACCGAGAATCCGGTCGGTACCTGATAGCCCTGTTTTTTGTACCAGTTGAGCAATCACATAATTGACGACTGCACCAACGACTAAGGTTGCGACAAACAGTGCCGCTATCGCAGATCCGTTGCGAAACATGTCGTCTTCGATGTTGGTAAAATACACCGCAAGTTTGGTGTAGTAATTACTGGAGATAAAAAAGGCTCCAAACCAAATCACCAACGACAATGCCTCTTTGGCAAAACCGCGAACTAAACTGATCAGAGCTGAAAATCCGATCACCCCTAAAATGACAAAATCTAACCAATTCATTTTTTCTTCATCTTAAGTTGGCGCGCATTTTAACAGAAAAAATGCCGACGCAAACGTTTTCTTATGGGTTTAATGGTCTAAATTTGAGCAACTGACCTTTCGAACCGGTAATTTTTTCCAATTCTAGGATCTGTCGCTCCAGTTTACTTTTTGAAACATCTGGACCGATGACAACGCGGGTAAAACCGTTTTCTTGGATCGTGTGCGCTTGATAACCACGCTTTTGCAGATCCTTCACCATGTTCTGAGCATTTTCGGCATTACGCAGCGCCATCAATTGAATAATCCAGCCGGAATCCTGATAGCTGTTTTTCTCTTCGACCGATTGAACGGCAACGGCGACTTCCTCTTTGCTCGGCTTATCTTTACTCGCAGAGCCATCTTTCGACGTCACCGTGGTCATGACGGGTGACTCCGGCAGCGCCATGGTGTCTTCGACAGGTTCAAGGATCTCAAAGTTCTCCACTTCGCTGTCGAGCTCTGGCTTAATCGGGATAGTGGCAAACTCTTCTCGGTAGTGCAGTTTTTCTCCATCCAACACATCCGGTAGGATAATCACCCCAATCGCCACCAAAATGATGGTTCCGACCAGCCGGCTTTGAAACTTACTTGCCATTTAATTACCTTTTTGTTGCCAATACTCCAGCACTTCACCAACGGTATGAAACGAACCCACCACCAACACCATTTCTTCGCTGCTGGCGTCATTCATTGCTTGCTCAAACGCCGCGACAGGCGTCTCGTATCCAACCGTTTCCGGCGGCAAGTAGCCTAGCAGCTCGCGAGCGTTGGCCGCTCTTGGTCCGGTCAATGAAGCGGGATACCAATGCGCCGCGACAGGAGAAAGCGCGGCTAGCGTTGATCGGATATCTTTGTCATGCAGCATCGCGACCACCACACGGATGGTTTTATCAGGATAGTTCAACTGTAACTGGCGAGTTAGGTATTGCGCTGAGTGTGGATTATGCGCCACATCCATCAGCACCAACGGCGATTGCTGCAACACTTGCATTCGTCCGGCTAAGCGCGCATTTTTCAGGCCGTTGACGATGTTGATATCACTGATCTCTAAATTAGAGACCCCAAGTGCCATCAAGGCCGTCGCGGCATTGGGCAAAGGCAACCCAGGGACAGGGAGATCCTCTAACGCAAACGCACCATGTTGCCAGTTCCAACGTTCACCCTGCTGCTGATAATCAAATTGGATACCAACCTGATAGAACTCAGCGCTAATGTCGTCTGCGTGAGCAGCGACGGTGGCTGGCGGAGTCGGTTGACCGCAGATCGCTGGTTTGCCGCTGCGGAAAATACCTGCTTTTTCATAGCCGATCACCGCAATGTCATCGCCTAACCAATCAACGTGGTCCAAAGCCAAGCTGGTAATAACGCACACATCGTGGTCCACCACATTGGTGGCATCGAGGCGACCACCGAGGCCCACCTCGAGTAGCACGACATCCACTTGCTCGGTTTGAAATAGTCTCAGCGCCGCTAAGGTGCCAAATTCAAAAAAACTCAGGCTTGTCTCACCACGCTGTTTTTCAATAAAGTCAAACGCTGCGCTGTGTTTATCGTCTGCGAGATCCACGCCATTAACACGCACGCGCTCGTTGTAACGAATCAGGTGAGGTGAGCTATACACGCCCACGGAATACCCGGCATCTAACAGGATCGCTTCCATTAATGCACAGGTTGAACCCTTGCCGTTGGTTCCCGCAACAGTGATTATCGTCGGGGCAGGTTTGGTGAGTTGGGCCTTAGTCGCAACCACTTGAACGCGATCAAGACCAAGGTCAATTGCTGAAGTATGAATATTTGCTAAATAATCAAGCCACACCGCTATTGGGGATGTGGCTTGAGGAATTGGGTTTTGCTTCATCTAACGTTAACCATCAAAGACTTGGTTGTTTGTTAGCAGCTACTTTACCCTTTTTCGTCCGCTTCTGGTACAGAATATGCGGCTTCATTTGGTGCATCGTGCACAGAAACCACTAGCGGCGACTTATGATTGGTCATTTTCGCAATCAAACCACCAACGCGCTGACGCATTTCACGGCGGTCAACAATCATATCGATCGCGCCATGCTCAAGCAGGAACTCACTGCGTTGGAAGCCTGCTGGCAAGTCTTCGCGCACGGTTTGTTCGATCACTCGACGGCCAGCAAAGCCGATCAGCGCTTTAGGCTCACCAATATTGATGTCACCAAGCATGGCTAAACTTGCCGAAACTCCGCCCATGGTTGGGTCCGTCATGACCGAAATAAACGGCAACCCTTTGGCCGATAGGCGTTCAAGTGCCGCACTGGTTTTCGCCATCTGCATCAGAGACATCAACGCCTCTTGCATACGCGCACCGCCACTGGCCGAAAAACAAACCAGTGCACAGTTGTTTTCCATTGCAGCTTCAACTGCACGTACAAAACGAGCGCCAACAACAGAACCCATTGAACCGCCCATAAAGGAGAATTCAAACGCACAAGCGACCACTGGGATGCCCAATAGCTCGCCTTTCATCGCCACCAACGCATCTTTCTCGCCGCTGCTTTTCTGCGCCGCCGCAATACGCTCTTTGTAACGCTTAGAATCTTTAAACTTGAGTTTATCTTGTGGTTCCAGCTCTGCGCCTAGCTCCACTCGTTCACCCTCATCCAGAAACGTTTCTAAACGACGACGTGCTTTCATACGCATGTGATGATTACACTTAGGGCAAACTTCAAGATTACGTTCTAGCTCTGCATGGTACAGAACTTGTTCACATGACGTACATTTGGTCCAAACACCTTCTGGAATCGATGCTTTACGTGAACTTACAATGTTGCTTTTCTCTAAAATCTTTTCAAGCCAACTCATGGAAGACCTTTTCTATCAACGCTCCCGCTCCATAGCGAAAGACAAAAATTCGGAATTACGCGTGGGGATTAAACCACATATAAAGACAACTGTGGATAAAAAACTGGTTGTACCTATTTTTCTACAACATGTTACCTGCTAAACGACTCATTTTTTTGAATGCGAGTCTCACTATAAGTTCAAATTATCTGGCAAAAATAGCGGACCGATCGGCTCGCGAGGCAGTTCAAATGCCTGTGGATAATCAACATCCACCAGATATAAGCCTTCAGCCTTGGCAGTCGGACCCGCAAGTGTGCGATCTTTGGCTTCAAGCAACCATTGAATCCATTCGGGTGATTGCTCGCCACGCCCGACCATGATCAGGCTGCCCGTAATGTTGCGCACCATATGGTGGACAAACGCATTGGCTTTGATATCAATCACGATGTAGTGACCATGGCGCGTAACATTTAAGTGCATTAAGTTACGAAACGGACTATGCGATTGGCAATGCACTGCTCGAAACGAGGTAAAGTCATTCTCACCGAGCAGATATTGCCCAGCTAGATGCATTTTTTGCTCATCAAGGTCACCGTGATAGTGACTGACCCCACGCCCAAGAATGGCAGGTCGCAATGCGTGGTTATAAATGATGTAGCGATAACGCCGCGCAGTGGCAGAAAAGCGGGCATGAAATTCATCAGGTACTTCTTTCGCCCAGCGCACCGCAATATCTCCCGGCAGATTCGCATTGGTTCCCATCATCCAAGCAACCATCTTGCGACTAACATCGGTATCAAAGTGCACAACTTGCCCAGTACCGTGGACACCTGCATCGGTGCGCCCAGCACATTGAACTTCAACAGGATGGTTCGCGACCTTGGAAAGCGCACTTTCGAGCTTTTCCTGCACGCTCTTTACTTCTCGCTGTCTCTGCCAGCCAAAGTAGTCACTGCCGTTGTATTCGATGCCTAATGCAATTCTCATGTTAACCTTCGATTTGACTATGGGGCGGGAAGTATAAACGCTTGGCAAGAGAATTTCTAACCGTGAAAAGCAAGGGCAGCTTACGCTGCCCTTGCTTCAACCGATTAACGGCCATTAATTTTGTCAATGAGCTGTTTCGCTTCACGACGTACCACATCATCGCCGTACACTATCGCTTCTTCGAGTAGCTTAACAGCACCACTCTCATCGTTCATTTCGATGTAGATCTTGGCCAAATCGAGTTTACCCGCCGCTTCCGCGTTTTCATCCACATCAATGTCGCTGATATCGCCAATCACGTCCGGAAACTCATCTAGCCCGACATCCAACTTGAGATCCGGGTCATCGAACTCAACCTCATCGCCATCTACTTGGGCCATTAACTCATCAATAGTCATAAATTGATGGCGTTTTGGGTCAAAATCGTCCTGCTCGGCCCAGTTTTCGTCGTCAATCGTCGGCTGTTGCAGTGCTGCTTCAGAGCTCCAGATTTCTCGTTCATCTTCTGGCATCTCTTCCGTCGCGCCAAGTGTCGGCTCCTCTGGCAACTTAAAGCCATCCCAGTCTTCACCAACAGCCAACATTGCTTCAAGATCCATTCCCGCACTGGCCACGGTATCACCATCAAGCTCACCTGCGAAGAAGTCATCCTCAAAAGGCTCTTCAGAAAGCAAGTTAGCCATAGCGGCTTCATCAAACTGCTGCTGCAACACTTCATCTTCGGCGAGATTAAAATCCGCTTCTTGAGCAAATACATCATATAAGGCATCTTTCTCGTCATAAGATGATGCGCTGCCGTGAGCTGACTGACCAAGTTTCACTTCACCATCGTTTGCAAACGAAGGCAGTTCGAGATCATTAAACGGGAAATTTTGCTCATCCTGTTCAGACGGAACCAGCTCTTCGCCGAGTTCACTTGCAACCGAGCTAATCGCGTCTTCTTCGCCAAATTCAGGCAAGTCAAGATCATCAATGACGAAATCATCATCTTCTGGCTCAGGTAAATCGTCGAGCTCAAAGGAGGGTTCATCGGCCACCGCCTCAAGTGCTTCTTCTTCACCAAACTGTGGCAGTTCGATCTCTTCTACGTCTTCGTTTGGCAGATTCTCGGTGTCTAACGACGGCTCTGGTTCGAACTCTGCCAGCGCATCTTCTTCACCGAACTCAGGCAAATCAAGATCATCGAGCTCCAGTGCATCTTCTTCGCCAAACTCGGGCAGCTCGATATCATCCAGCTCCAGCGCTTGGTCTTCGATGAGCTCAGACTCCTCTTCTGGCTCTTCGGCCATCGCTGCCAGTGCGTCTTCTTCGCCGAACTCGGGCAGATCTAGATCGTCTAGCTCCAGCGCTTGGTCTTCGATGACTTCAGACTCCGCCTCTGGCTCTTCGGCCATCGCTGCCAGTGCGTCTTCTTCGCCGAACTCGGGCAGATCTAGATCGTCCAGCTCCAGCGCTTGGTCTTCGATGAGATCAGACTCCGCCTCTGGCTCTTCGTCCATCGCCGCGAGCGCGTCTTCTTCGCCGAACTCGGGCAGGTCTAGATCGTCCAGCTCCAGTGCTTCATCTTCGATGAGCTCAGACTCCGCCTCTGGCTCTTCGGTCATTGCCGCTAGTGCGTCTTCTTCACCAAACTCGGGCAGATCTAAATCGTCCAGCTCCAGCGCTTCATCTTCGATAAGCTCAGACTCCGCCTCTGGCTCTTCGGCCTCACCAAACTCATTTAACTCAAGTTCGTTCAGCCCAATTGCGTCAGCGCCTAATGAGGCTTCTGACTCTTGCTCAGCTTCGTTCTCACTAGCTGTCCGAGCATCTTCTTCATCAAATTCTGGTAAATCCGCATCATCCAGAACTTCATCATCGTGCGAGGCGGGAGCAAGGGCTTCCTCGTCTTGAAGCGCTGCACTCTCTTCATCAGCGAAAGCGTCTTCATCAGCGAAAGCGGCTAGCGATTCCTCTTGCTGCCTTGGCATGTCAGGCTCAGCTTTCCCAAAGTTTGCTAACTCGCTTTCGGCGTCGGCCCAATCTTCTTCCTGCGGCGTACCAAACTCATTGGCAACCGTATTCGGTGTTGGCGTAAATTGAGGGGCGTCATCCGCAGCAGGTTGCTCTTCTTGTACCTTGTTATCTGACGGTATCTGCTCAGGATCGCTTTCTTCACTCGATGGCTCAGCCTGCAAAGCTTCGTCTAATCTGTTATCGACCGGAGCATTTTCGTCCGCTTGAGTGACATCTTCGCCAGTACCCGCGCTTAACTCTTCATCAATCTGAGCATCTTGTGTTTCTTCATCAATAGGTTGCGCCTCAAAAGCAGGCTCTTCATCCGCTTTTGCTGCCGACTCAGGTTGCTCAACGTCGTCAATCGCGGCTTGTAGCCAATCTTCGTCGAGTTCGTCATCAACCAGTTCAGTCTCTTGCTGCGAGGCCGCTTCTTCTGTCAATTCATCAGGGGTTTCAACGGCTCGCGGTTCATCTACCGACTCCTCATATGCAACTCGTAGCTTCTCGACTTCATCAATCGCGGCTTGTAACCAATCGTCATCGTCGTCAGACTCTTGGTCTTCTTGCCATTTGTCATCTTCTGCCAGTACTTGTTGATCAAGTTCTGGCTCTAGTGAGGGCTGCTCGAAAAGCGCCTCTTGCTGAGATTCATCCGCAAGGTCTTGTTCGGGATCATGTTGATCGCGGTGCGACGTTTCGTCGCGACTTGGGCTTTCTTCAACTTCGCCACTCTCCCAAGCCTGCTCATCACCATCCGTCACTTCATCGAATGACACCTCATCAGGCAGCACATCCAAAAGCGGATCCATCAGCGGAGCAACATCCGCTAAGTCGTCAATAAAGTCTTGGCTATTGAACTCTTCGTCTAGCGACGCGATTTCATCGGTTTTCGCTTCATCTGGAGAGATTTGCTCCAATCGTTCATTGGACAAATCCGCCTCTGTAATAATTGGTGGCTCTTGTTGCGACTCTTGCGTCAAGGCTTGCTGGCGCTCTTCTTCGGCAGGTTCTTGCTTGTCAGCGCTCAGTTCAACCACCTCATCCGACGCGTCCAAAGCCGATTCGAACTCTTGGGCAAAATCGAACTCGCTTTCGCCCGGCTCAGGCAAAAGGTCACTGTCAGGCTGCGTTTCATCCAAGCCGATCAGTTCATCAAAAAGCGTTTCATCGGAATCATCTACACTCTCTTCAATTGATGAAGAGAGCGCTTCATCATCAAGCAGAGAAGTGTCATTTGTTTCCTCAAGCTCCGCTTCGAGCAGCTCATCGAGCAAATCGATACTGTTTTCATCCAGCTCAGGAACCGGATCAGCTTCACCAAAAGAAGCCAATTCATCAAGTTCGCTCAGCGGATCAAATTCTTCCTCTTCACTCTCTTCTGCAAGATCGAGCATTTCATCCAACAGCTCGGTGCCATCAGGCTCGAAGCTTGTTTGTGTCTCGTCAAGGCCGGCAAGCTGTTCTAGCTCATCCAACGCATCGAAACTGCTGGTATCCTCTTCCAGCATTTCATCGAGTAGTGCGGTAGAGGCGTCATCGTCATTGCTTTCACTAAGGCCTGACAACGCTTCTAGTTCGTCAAAAACATCGTCAGCCGATGCCGAACCTTTATCTTCCTCAAACTGAGCAAAGAGGCTTTCGACATCTTCATCTGACGCCATTCCGGCAGAAAAAGCGTCCTCTGGCAGCTTGGTGGCACTCGGCACTTCATCTTCAGCGCCTGGTTCCAGATCGAGATCGAATTCAGCGCTATCGTCTTCCTCATCCATGCTGGCAAATAAGTCATCCAGCATGGATTGATCGAGGGCAGCGTCGCCAAGCTCTTCACTTGGCTCGTCGGCCGCCAGCAACTCAGCAAAATCATCTTCCGACATGGCCAAATTGTCATCGGAGAGATCGAAGTTATCACTTTCTTCGTCGTCGGTGATTTCGAGATCGGGCAAGGCGTCATCCAAGGCGCGTTCCATCTCTTGCAAGCCCAGCGCTTTATCAGATCCTTTGACGCTGATGCCATTGGCTGAAGGTTCAAACTCATCGAAATCGGTATCGAGATCGCCATCGTCACCAATGCTGGCAAACGGATCTTCGCCATCTTCCCCTTCCAGATTAAAGTCGAGCTCGTCGTCGTCCAGATTGCCAAAAACATCATCTTCGTTGTCTGGGACATCATCAAACAGTTTATCGGCATCCCCTTCAGTCTCACTGAAGAGGTCATCATCCAGATCCAGCTCATCAGAAAGCTCGTCTAGCTCATCAGCGGCAACCGGCGGTGGTGTCAGTGGCGCTTGCTTGCTTTCGACTTCCGGTTCTGACGCCGATTCTTTGCGACGACCAAGCAACATGACGATCAGTAAGCCGATGAGCGCCCCCGGAATCAAAGCCGCCGCTGCAACCAACCAACCGTTTGACAAGAAGTTATCCAGCGCAGAAGGCTGTTTCTTTTGCTGATCGGCTAGTTTTTCACGCTCTTCCGCTAGCAGTTTTTCCACCTCTGAACGGATGCGGTTTTCATCACCAAGTTCAGACTTAAGGCCATCCACTTCCGATTGCACTTGAGCCAGCATCAAACGTAAGTTGTGATTTTTCTCTTCTAACGCGGTCAACTCGCTTTCTGAGCTTTCAAGCTGTTTTTCCAGTGTTTTGACTTGGGGCGACTCGGTCTGTGTGACGACAGGTGCTTGCGGCTGGACCGCTTCTGGCGAGGCAGGTGTCACTGGTACACTTGGCGGAGCAACCGTTGGACGCACTGGCGCTGGCTGCACTGCCACAGGCGCGCGTAGTTTGTCCTGATGCGCCTTCATGATGGTAACGGCTTGTTCTGTGGTCGCACTTCGTACTTGTTCTAAAGACGGGATACGCAGATTACTGCCAGGAATCAAACTGTGGATATTTTGGTTTTCAAACGCCTGCGGATTTAAACGGTAGATGGCTAAAAGGGTTTGCTGTACCGAGACGTTGTTGGCTGGTCTTAATTTGCTGGCCACAGACCAGAGCGTTTCGTTCTCTGCCGTTGGACCGTAAAATGTGGAAGGTTGGTTGCTGCTTGGCAGGGGCGCATTAGCGCGCTCAACCTGCTCGGAAAAACTGGGTGATGATTGCACTTCCCCAGTCGGACCTACCAGTCGAATGCCGTCCGCTTGGGATACTGATGTCGGTAGCGCGGTCATTAGCAGCAAAGGGGCTAACAGGCGCTGGAAAATTTGACGCATAGAAGGCTCAGCTATGTGCTTTGGAATTATTTAAAATCATGATCTGTTAAATATATCGGATAACCATGGCAAAACTATAGGGAATAAGCCAAAAAATGTGGGGCTCACATGATATTCGTACTAATCTCACACAATTTTTTTTAAATCGAACAAAAAAGCCTCGCGCGAGACGAGGCTTTATCACTATTGGAACAACGATTAGTAGTAATCGCGAATCAGCAGTTCCGCAATTTGCACGGCGTTAGTCGCCGCCCCTTTGCGTACGTTGTCTGCCACGATCCACAGGTTAACACCACTGTGATGGCTGATGTCGTTACGAATACGGCCGACCATCACATGATCTTTACCGCCAGCATCACGCACTTGAGTTGGGAAATCCTCTCCGTGAAACACGTCTATCCCATCGGTTTGTTCGAGCAATTGAACCACTTCTTCGGCGGTAATCGGTGAGCGCGTTTCAATGTGCACGGCTTCAGCATGACCATAGAAGACTGGCACCCGCACGCAAGTTGGGTTAACCGTAATAGACGCATCATTGAAGATTTTTTGCGTTTCCCACACCATTTTCATCTCTTCTTTGGTGTAGCCGTTATCCATAAATTGGTCGATTTGTGGAATGCAGTTAAAGGCAATTTGCTGGGAGAACTGTTTGGTTTCCGCCGGGATGCCGTTGAGCAATTTCGCCGTTTGGCCTGCTAACTCATCAATACCGGCTTTACCCGCGCCAGAGACAGATTGGTATGTGCAGACGTTGATACGTTCAATACCGACCGCATCGTAAATCGGCTTTAGCGCCACCAGCATTTGGATGGTCGAACAGTTTGGGTTAGCAATGATGTTGCGGTTACGAAACTCGCCAATCGCTTCTGGGTTAACGTCTGGCACAACCAGCGGAATATCGTATTCGTAACGGAAGTGCGAGGTGTTATCAATCACCACCACACCGGCTTCTGCGGCAATTGGTGCCCACTTGGCCGACAAATCGCCACCTGCAGAGAACAAGCCTATGTGTGCTTGTGACCAGTCAAACTCTTCGACATTTTGTACGTAAATTGTTTTACCGTTGCAACGGTAAGTCTTACCTTCACTGCGTTCGCTGGCGAGCAAGTAAAGCTCTCCAACAGGGAATTTACGCTCTTGCAGCACTTCCAGAATGGTTTCACCGACCGCGCCGGTCGCCCCTAAAATGGCAACATTGTATTGTTGGCTCATTGACTTACCTCAACTTGAAAACCTAATTTTGCCAGTGGTTTTAGGCGGCATTGCGCACTGCCCACCAGCGTGATGGCGCTGTATTCCCGACGATCCCAATACTCTTTACGCATCAGATCAAACGCACCCGGTGCGGCGATTTCACGTCGAAACAGCGCGTCATCTTTGCGCACATCGTAGACCAGTTGCGTGAGAGTATGCAGCGTTGCTTCATCCCATTTCCGATCCAGTACCACTTTTGGCACTGGCGCTTTTGGCAACAAATCACTCGCGTGTGCGCGCAATTCTTGACCGAGGAACTCACAATAGCTGTTGAAGATCATCGTCGTTCCACGTGCTTTCCCCTCTAAGCCATATCCGGCAACATGAGGGGTGGCGAATGCTAACAGAGGCAGCAGTTCCATATCAACCTCTGGCTCATACTCGAACACATCCAGCGCCGCGGTAAAACCGTCTTGTTGTTGCAAACGGCGCTTAAGTGCTTGGTTATCGACCACAGGACCACGTGCGGCGTTAATCAAAATTTGATCCGCACGCAATGAGTTTAGAATTTCTTCGTTGATCAGGTGATGTGTCGGATATTTGCCGTCGCGTGTGATTGGCGTGTGTAAAGTAATGACATCGGCTTCTTGCAACAAACGGTCAAGCGAAGTGAATTCACGCTCGTCACCTTCTTCTTGCTTATACGGGTCATTGATCAGTACTTTAATACCGATGCCTTCCAAACATTGCTGTAAGTAACTGCCAACTTGCCCGGCACCGACAATGCCAACGGTCTGTTCAAAGACAGAAAAGCCTTGCTGCTGCGCAAGCACCATCATCACACTAAAGACGTATTCAGCGACACCAACCTTGTTACACCCTGGGGCGGCAGTAAAGTAAATGCCCTTTTCTTGCAACAGCGCTTGGTCTACGTGATCCATCCCCGCAGTTGCAGTGCCCACAAATTTGAGTTTGTTCGCTTTGCTGATTAGTTCAGCATTCACTTTCGTCACTGAACGAATCATCAGTGCATCAATATCCACCAAGTCATCGGCAGTCAAACTGCGGCCCGGTTTCAAAATCACTTCACCAAGCTGGCTAAATAGCGCTTTGGCGTAAGGCATGTTTTCATCAACAAGAATTTTCATGGTGGCAAATCCCAGATCCATATTGGAAAGTTGCAGTGATTGTGCCCTTTTTGCTAAAAATCTCAACACATTCACAGGCAAACAAAAAGAAAAAACCCGGCAGTTAGCCGGGTAAAATTCCAGAACAAAAGGATCCCGTCCCGCTCTCCATGGGACAGAGTCTGCGTCTGTTCGATCAGTGACCTGACCAAGCTCTGGAAACAGGTTGCCACGCAAGCGTGGCTAATTTCTGGCGTTAGCCTTGGTATTTTTTGATCACCAGCGTCGCGTTAGTCCCACCGAAACCAAAGCTGTTGGACATGACAGTGTTGAGTTCCACTTCACGCATTTGAGTAACGATGTCCAGACCTTGCGCGGCTTGATCAAGATTGTCGATATTGATGCTTGGTGCGATAAAGTTGTGGTGCAACATCAAAGTTGAATAGATCGCTTCATGCACACCTGCAGCGCCAAGTGCATGGCCGGTCATGGCTTTAGTCGCTGAAATCGCCGGGCTGTTGGCCGAGAAAATCTCTTGAATAGCGCCAAGTTCTTTCACATCGCCCACTGGCGTTGAAGTGCCGTGGGTATTGATGTAGTCGATGCGATCCACATCTTGCATCGCCATCTTCATACAACGCACTGCGCCTTCACCGGATGGGGCGACCATGTCGTAACCATCAGAAGTCGCACCGTAACCGACGATCTCTCCGTAAATTTTCGCTCCACGTGCCAGCGCATGTTCCAGCTCTTCGACAACCAACATGCCGCCACCACCAGAGATAACGAAGCCATCGCGGTCCGCATCGTAAGTACGAGACGCTTTATCTGGCGTTTCGTTGTATTTAGTCGAGAGTGCACCCATCGCATCGAACATCATGGTCAATGTCCAGTCGAGCTCTTCACCACCACCAGCGAATACAATATCTTGCTTGCCCATCTGGATAAGCTCTGCTGCGTGGCCGATACAGTGTGCTGAAGTCGCACAGGCTGAACTCATCGAGTAGTTCACGCCACGAATTTTAAACGGCGTCGCCAAACAAGCTGAAACCGTAGAAGACATAGTGCGCGGCACCATGTAAGGGCCAATGCGCTTCACGCCTTTTTCGCGCAGAGTGTCAACCGCGATCGCTTGGTTGAGTGACGATGCGCCACCAGAACCTGCAACGATACCTGTACGGTCGTTAGAAACTTGCTCTTCCGTCAGGCCTGCATCCGCAATCGCCTGCTCCATAGAGAGATAAGCATAAGCTGCCGCGTCACCCATAAAGCGCATCTGTTTGCGATCAATATGGTCAGCAGGGTTAATTTTCAGATCACCCCATACTTGGGAACGCAGGCCTTTCTCTTTAAACTGCTCAGACGCAGTGATACCAGATTGACCTGCCTTTAACGACGCCAAAACTTCTTCGACGTTGTTACCGATACTTGAAACAATACCCATACCGGTGATTACGACTCGTTTCATGTGACATTCCTATAATTCAAAATCCGCTAGATAATAACCAAGAAGCTTAACAAAAGTGGTCAGCTTTCCCAGAAATTCGTACAATCCCTGCATCCTAACCGCGCCAAATCACACAATGACAGAAAATTTATGACCACCATTACCAATGCCCAGCTGGGTTGGAACGAAGTTGGCACCCCAGTTTCTGACCAATTCGACGATGTTTACTTCTCCAACGTCAATGGCCTTGAAGAAACGCGCTATGTGTTTCTCCAGCAAAACCTTATCCCACAAAGATGGCAGGAATTTGACCAAAGACGTTTCGTGATTGGAGAAACCGGTTTTGGTACTGGGTTGAATTTTCTCGCGGTTTGGCAGTATTTTAGCCAATTTCGCCAAGCCAATCCTGACGCAGCCCTCAAAGAGCTGCACTTTATCAGCTTTGAGAAATACCCACTGAGCAAAGCCGATTTAGTCAAAGCCCATCAAGCATGGCCTGAACTGGCGGAGTTTGCCGAAAAGCTGCATCGCCACTACCCGATTGCGGTGCCGGAATGCCATCGCATCATTTTAGACGACGGCGCGGTGACACTGGATCTGTGGCTTGGCGACATTAAAGAGTGCATGCCACTGGTACCACACGCAGAAAGCGGCCTGAT
This sequence comes from Vibrio navarrensis, assembly GCF_015767675.1. Lineage (NCBI taxonomy): Bacteria > Pseudomonadati > Pseudomonadota > Gammaproteobacteria > Vibrionales > Vibrionaceae > Vibrio > Vibrio navarrensis. The sequence continues at coordinate 2,487,917 of NZ_CP065217.1, forward strand.
TGATACATGGTTTCTCGATGGGTTTGCCCCGAGCAAAAACCCAGAAATGTGGAATCAAACCTTGTTTAACAACATGGCGAAACTCGCCAAGCAAGATTGCCGCGTGGCGACGTTTACCTCGGCAGGCTTTGTTCGTCGTGGCCTTATCGAAGCGGGCTTTGCGATGAAAAAGGTCAAAGGTTTTGGCACCAAACGCGAAATGATTGCGGGTGCCTTGGAAGCGAAAGAACCATACGCCAGCCATTTGCCTTGGTTTGAGCGCGTTGGCGCAAATCAAACGGGCGACATTGCCATCATCGGCGGCGGTATCGCCAGCGCCACACTGGCCAAAGCACTGGTTCAGCGCGGGCAAAAGGTGACTTTATATTGCCAAGAGGCGCAAGCAGCCGAAGGCGCTTCGGGCAATCGTCAAGGTGCCGTCTATCCGCTACTTAACGGCTCACACACTGGCGTGTCACGCGTGTTTGCTCCCTCGTTTCTTTTCGCTCGTCAGTTTATTGAACAAGCCGCAGAGCAAATCTGTTTTGACCACGATTGGTGTGGCGTTACCCAACTGATGTGGGATGACAAGAGCAAAAAGAAACTGGCTAACATGCTGGAGGGAAATTTTGACCCACAGTTGGTAAGCGCACTTTCGCCCGCTCAAACCGCACAGACTATCGGTTTGCCAATCGACATGGCTTCAGTGCACTATCCACTTGGCGGTTGGTTATGCCCAGCGCAGCTGACCCAAGGTTTGATTGCACAGTTGCAACAAAACTCGCTTTTCACGGTCTGCTTCAACCAACATATTGAGTCGCTCAACTGGCTTGAGAGCCGTCAGGTTTGGCAACTTGGCAGCCTTGCTGAACAATTTGAGCACGCGGTCGTGATCGTTGCCAATGGGCACAAATTCCAAACCTTTGCTCAAACAGCGGATCTGCCGCTTGGTCAAGTAAAAGGCCAGGTGAGTCACATCCCAACGACTGATGATCTGCGCCAACTCCATTCAGTGCTGTGTTATGACGGCTATCTAACCCCGCACAACCCCGTTAACCAAGAGCACTGTATTGGCGCGAGCTACGATCGCTTACAGCTCGATACTCAATTTGACCCAGTCGCGCAAATAGAGAATGGCGAAAGGCTGATCAAGTGCGTTCCCAACCAAGCTTGGCCGCAGCAAGTGGATACCTCGGGCAACTCATCACGCCAAGGCATTCGTTGCGTGAGCCGAGATCATCTGCCTTTTGTTGGCAATGTCGGCGATTTACAAGAGATCAAAGCGAAATATCAGGATCTGCAAGGCAAAGAGGATGCGGAGGTCACGCCAATCCACCACTACCCGAATCTCTTTTGTCTGCTCGGGCTTGGTTCACGCGGCTTAAGCTCTGCGCCACTGATGGCTGAGGTGCTGGCATCGCAAATCTGCGGCGACCCTATCCCGTTGCCAACGGATGTGCTTGAAAGTCTACACCCAAGCCGCATGTGGGTGCGCAAATTGCGCAAAGGTAAAGCCATTACTGAGCTTTAATTACCGAGCTTTAAATACAAAAAATGCCTCGTTTCTCATGAGGCATTTTCTCTAGGCTATGAGCTTTCTAGGCGATCAGCGCAGCGCTTGTACCGCTTGCTTGACTTTATCTGCCCACTCCGCGCTTTTGAACTCGCCGGTGCTGACATCAAAGTTGTCGTAAAAATTGGGCACGGAAAGCGAGGCTTTAACCTGCGCACCAAAATACGGCGCCGAACCGATGGCTGCAGCCAGTACGCTTTGCGCACCGCCCGCACCGGGCGAAGTCGCCAAATAGACGACAGGCTTGTTCTGAAATACTGAACGATCGATACGCGTCGCCCAGTCGAACAAATTCTTGTAAGCCGCAGGGTAGTAACCATTGTGCTCTGCATACGAGACAACGATGGCGTCTGCTTGCGACAAATCGCGAAGAAAAGCCTGTGCTCCTTCGGCTTGGCCGATCTCTTTCTCTTTGTCTTCGCTAAACATAGGCACGTTGTAACTGTTGATATCGAGCACAGTAACCTCTGCACCTTCCACTTGCTTCGCGGCGTAGGTGGCCAGTTGTTTGTTGATCGAGGTCGAGCTGGTTGAAGCGGCAAAAGCGACAATTTTCATGGTTGTAATCCTTGTTCCCGTTATGTGTGAATCATCATATAAGTGGAACAATCTGGCTACAACCACAAAAATTTTACGGAAAGGTTCGAATAATTTGAATAAAAGTCGAGCGCTAGATGTTCGCTTGCAGCGCTTGCCACAAGTCACTCACGATCACGCGATCCGCTGGCGTTAATTCGCTGCGTGCGTCATCCAAACTCTGCTGAATGCGCTTTTTTAGTTCAGCAAGGTCGTCAATACCCTCATCTTCGCAAGAAGCCGCTGAAAGGGAGATGTGACCACGGAGATAACCACCAGCAAACAGTTCGTCGTCTGACGCGGTTTCAATACGCGCATCAATCAGTTCCAGTAGCTTTTCTTCAAATTCAATAATCATGGCAATCTCTTGGGTTATTTAACGATAAAATCGGTCGCTTCCAGCGGCTTGATGGCATAAAACGCGCGTAGAGCGTCAGAGAGCATCTTAACGCGTACAGGCAATCCTGCTTGCAAAATGTCCATCACCTGCGCGTGCACCTTGTGCATAAAACCAAGCCTGTCTGGCTCGAAATCGCCGTGTAGATTGTCACAACTGACATTAAAAGGGAAGCCAGCACTGAGCGCCAGAATCCACTCGTAGGCTTGCGGGCGCACTTCCACTTGCTCAAACGCCGCCTGCACTTCGGCGGTCCGCCCGTCTGGTTCATACCAGTAGCCGAAATCTTCCAACAAACGGCGCTCTGGCCCGGCGACACACCAATGCGCAATCTCATGCAAAGCAGAAGCATAAAAGCCACGGGCGAAAATGATGCGGTGGTAGGGAGTTTGGCTATCAGCGGGTATATAGATTGGCTCATCGCCGCCCAGATCCAGCTTGGTATTGTAGTCAGCAAAAAAAGTCTGGTTAAAAATCTCAATCAGATCTTGATAGTTGTGAGTCATACTCTGCTCTCATTCCCCCGTTTATAAGCGCGGCATTGTCGCTTTTTTTCCTCAGCAGGTAAACCGTTGGCGTTATTAGTTGTGCTTATTTGAAGCGTCGCTTTCCCTTACAATTTCTCATTCGTCACTGGCAGTCTTTCCCTCTACACTCTCGCCTTATTTTTATATTCCCCCCGTTGTATAAACAAAATGCCACGGGTTTTACGAGTGTTCCACCATGTTATTGAGTGTTTTATATGTCATCGGCATCACGGCAGAAGCGATGACAGGTGCCCTGAGCGCCGGACGCAGAAAAATGGATTGGTTTGGGGTGATGTTGGTTGCGAGTGCAACAGCAATTGGTGGGGGCACAGTGCGGGACATTCTGCTCGGCCACTACCCGCTCGGCTGGGTAAAGAACCCGGAATTTCTTGCCATTACTTGCGTGGCGGGGATCTTAACCACCGGGCTGGCTAAATGGGTCATCAAACTCAAAGGGCTATTTATTCGCTTAGACGCACTTGGGCTGATTGTTTTTAGCATCATCGGCACTAAAGTCGCCATGGGGATGGGCCTGCACCCCGGAATTTGTATGGTCTCGGCGTTAGTCACTGGCGTTTTTGGTGGTCTACTGCGCGATTTGATCTGTCGTCAAACACCGTTGGTGCTGCATGAAGAGCTCTATGCTTCTGTCGCTTTAATCGCTTCTGGCCTCTATCTGCTGTTACTGGAGTTCAACATCCCCGATGTCACCGCAACCATAATTACCTTGATTACTGGCTATCTGCTGCGCATGGCGGCAGTGCGTTTTAAATGGCGTCTGCCCTCGTTTCAGCTGGATGCCGAATCTTCTGTGCATTAGATTTCTAGCACTAGAATGTATCAAGGGCGGCTGATATAGCCGCCCTTTAATTTTTGCTTATATTATTTGCTTATATTGTTGGCGTTTGCGTGCTGACACCGTGATTTTGCCCTCGATGACGCAGCAGATGATCCATCACCACTATCGCCAACATGGCTTCGGCGATTGGCACAGCGCGTATTCCCACGCAAGGGTCATGACGACCTTTGGTGATCAACTGGGTCGGCTCACCCTGCACGTTGATGGTATCTCCCGGCACGGTAATGCTTGAGGTCGGTTTGAGTGCAATATTCGCCACAATCGCTTGCCCAGTCGAAATGCCGCCAAGAATGCCACCCGCATGGTTGCTGCCAAAGCCTTGTGGCGACAGCGTATCGCGATGTTGGCTACCTTTTTGGCTCACCACGGCAAAACCATCGCCAATTTCAACCCCCTTCACCGCGTTAATGCTCATCAACGCGTGGGCAATGTCGGCATCAAGGCGATCAAACACCGGTTCACCTAAACCAACAGGGACATTGGTTGCTACCACTTGAATCTTGGCGCCAATCGAGTCGCCCTCTTTTTTCAAGTCGCGGATCAACTGGTCATAAGCTTCTACTTTATCGGCATCAGGGCAGAAAAATGGGTTGTTTTCGATTTCGTTCCAATCCACTTTCTCGATCTCGATATCACCCATTTGCGACAGATAAGCACGAATCTCTACGCCAAACTCCTGTTTAAGGTACTTTTTAGCGATCGCGCCCGCCGCGACTCGCATTGCAGTTTCACGCGCAGACGAACGGCCACCGCCGCGATAGTCACGAATGCCGTATTTTTGATGGTAGGTATAATCCGCATGCCCAGGACGAAACTTGTCCTGAATGTCTGAGTAATCTTTCGAACGCTGATCGGTGTTCTCAATCAGAAGACCAATGGAAGTGCCCGTCGTTTTGCCTTCAAACACACCAGAGAGAATTTTCACTTCGTCCGGTTCACGTCGTTGGGTGGTATAGCGTGATGTGCCAGGACGACGACGATCCAAATCAATTTGGATATCTGCTTCGGTAATTTCTAATCCTGGGGGACATCCGTCAACGATACATCCCAGTGCGATACCGTGACTTTCTCCGAACGTGGTCACTCGGAAATGTTGTCCGATACTGTTTCCTGCCATTACTTCCTCAAATTTTGCTAGCGCTGTAAACCAGGCTATACATTCCAATTCTTCGTGAATTCATAGTGGCGCTATTGCGATTTGAAGTAAACCCCTAAAAGAGATCAATTTTGCCATTTTGTCGCAATAAAAACGCCAGCTTTAAAAGCTGGCGCAAACAGTCTGATGGCATGATGTGGGATCAGTCTTTGTACAGACGGAAATCTTCCGCGTGCTCAACCAACTGATCACGGGTCAGCATAAAGACACCGTGGCCACCATTTTCAAACTCAATCCACGTAAATGGGATGTGTTGGTACTGTTCCATCATGTGCACCATGGAGTTGCCCACTTCACAAATCAGAATACCTTGCTCGGTGAGATAATCTGGCGCATTGGCTAAAATACGGCGTGCCAGTTTCAGGCCGTCCGTTCCTGCCGCTAATCCCAATTCCGGTTCGTGCGTGAATTCACGCGGTAGGCTGTTCATGTCTTCTTGATCGACATACGGTGGGTTGGTCACGATCAGGTCGTATTTCTCTTTTGGCAGATCACGGAACAGATCCGAACGGATTGGGAACACTTGCTGCTCCATGCCGTGGTCTTGGATGTTCTGCTCGGCGACTGCAAGTGCGTCAACGGAGATATCGATAGCATCCACTTCGGCATCTGGGAACGCGTGGGCGCAAGCAATTGCAATGCAGCCGCTGCCCGTGCAAAGGTCCATAATGCGCGTAGGTTCTTCAATCAACCAAGGCTGGAATTGCGCTTGAATAAGCTCGCCGATTGGCGAACGAGGCACCAAAACGCGCTCATCAACAAAAAACTCTAAGCCACAAAACCACGCTTTGTTGGTGAGATAAGCCGTCGGTGTGCGTTCGTTAATGCGTTTGATAACGCGTTCAACAATACGCAAGCGCTCACTGCTGGTTAGGCGTGAGTTAAGCACATGCGGAGGCACATCAATCGGTAAATAAAGGGTTGGTAGAATCAGCTGAACGGCTTCATCCCACGCATTGTCTGTGCCGTGGCCATAAAACAGGTTGGCTGCATTGAAGCGGCTGACTGTCCAACGAATCATATCTTGAAGGGTATGAAGCTCAGAAACCGCTTCTTCTACAAAAATCTTATCCAAAATTGCCTCCGAAAAGCGCTACAATACTGCCAATGATGTACGAATTCAGTGTTAACCCCATGAGTAACAAAGACAACGACCTTGATGACGATCTCTCGATATTCCGGGAAGCAGTACAGGGCGTAAAAAAGTTGCGCCAGGATACCATAATCCAGCAACCAAACAGAAACACTAAACAAAAAGAAATCAAGCGTGTTAGCCGAGAAGCCAGCGACGCCGAATTCTATTTTTCTGACGAGTTTGTCCCACTTCTCAGCGAAGAGGGACCAACGCGTTATGCTCGCGATGGCGTCTCGACTTACGAGGTAAAACGGCTAAGGCGCGGCGTGTACGTCCCCGATGTCTTTTTGGATATGCATGGCATGACCCAACAAGAGGCCAAGCGCGAACTGGGGGCGATGATCGCTTACTGTGTGAAAAACGAAGTGCACTGTGCGTGTGTGCAACACGGCATTGGTAAACACATCCTTAAACAGAAAACCCCTCTTTGGCTTGCGCAGCATCCGGATGTGCTGGCGTTTCACCAAGCGCCTTTGGAATTTGGCGGTGATGGCGCATTGCTGGTACTGCTCTCGATTCCTGAAAAATAATCACCAATCAGTGCAGCGCTTACAGCAGGCTTTCGCCTGCTGATGAGTTTACGCTTTGAAGTTAAAACAGATCTCGCCACGAGCAGTTTTCGGTTCGAAATCGATACACACCATGCCAGAGGTCGGGAACATTGGCGCTGGCATATCTTTAACAAACTCTGCAGTCAAATACCCCACCAAAGGCAGATGCGAAACCAACAGAACATGCTGCGGTTTTTCGACTTCAATCAACGCACACAAGTAATCAAACACCTGATCAGAGTGACCGTATGGCGTGATGTCCTCACAGGTTTGTACGGTTTTGGCGTCAAAATGGTGGCTAATCGCTTGCCAAGTTTGCTGAGAACGTAAGTAAGGACTAACCAACACTTTGTCGAAGTGGGTGAAACCTTGCTCAGCGCATGCCATAGCAACCACATCCGACTCCAAACGGCCACGACTGGTCAATGCACGCTGCGCATCACTTTCCGCGAAATGTTCCGCTTCACCATGACGCATAATAAATACTTTCATGTAATATCCTTGGACTGAATACAGGATAAGAGTTATCGCCCAGTAACCTTGATGACAATGCCCATATTAGGCTCATCACTCAATAAGGAAACTCGGCAAGAATACTGCATATTTCGATCCGCTTTTTAATATTGCTTAATCAACTTTTTCGTCGCAACGGCGAATTCTTAGGTCGGTAGACTCGATAATCAGCCTATTAATTATATCAATTAGCTTGCCAAAGACTCCGACTTTCTTAACAATCTATTAAAAACATTAATGCAAAGCGTTATCGGCATCGATATTTAGCATCCAAAATGTCATGCAGAATTTGCACCCACTTGTTTGAGGTTCATACTTACCATAATGACCATTTCGGAGACGCACCGTGCATCTAAGCCCAAATGATACTCATCACTACCGCTACTTGACTCTCGAAAATCAGTTGCGAGTTTTGCTGATCCACTCCGAAGATGCCCAAAAATCGGCGGCTGCGCTGGCGGTCAATGTGGGCCATTTTGATGATCCACTTGAACGCGAGGGCCTTGCGCACTACTTGGAACATATGCTGTTTCTCGGTACTCAAAAGTATCCCAAGGTCGGGGAATTTCAGAATTATATCACTCAACATGGTGGGAGCAATAACGCCTGGACGGGCACAGAACACACCTGTTTTTTCTTTGATGTCAGCCCGTCTGCTTTCGAAAAATCGCTCGATCGTTTCAGCCAATTTTTTATCGCACCGCTGTTTAATGAGGAGTCCTTGGACAAAGAGCGCCAAGCGGTTGAATCTGAGTATCGTCTGAAGCTAAACGACGATTCGCGCCGCCTCTACCAAGTAAGCAAAGAGGTGGTCAACCCACGACATCCGTTCGCCAAGTTTTCGGTTGGCAATCTGCAAACACTGGGCGATCGCGATGGCGTCTCAATCCGCCAAGAGATTGTGGATTTCTATCAGTCCACCTATTCGGCCGACCTAATGACACTGACGCTCTACGGTCCTCAAAGTTTGGACGAGCAACAAGCTTGGGTGGAAGAGATGTTCTGTGCGATTGTTAATCGACATCTGCACGGAAAATCGATTGATGAACCCATCAGCGACGAAAACAGCACTGCGATTACCGTACGGGTCGAACCCATCAAAGAGATCCGTAAACTGGTGCTCACCTTTCCTCTGCCCGGTATGGATCAGTACTACTCCATTAAACCGCTTTCCTACTTCGCGCACTTATTGGGCTACGAGGGCGAAAGCAGCCTAATGCTGCAACTGAAAAACAGAAACTGGATCACGTCGCTGTCAGCGGGCGGTGGTGCCAGTGGCAGCAACTATCGCGACTTCACCATCAGTTGCACGCTGACTAAAGAAGGGATGCAGCACTACGAAGATATCGTACAAGCTGTTTTCCAATATATTTCAATGATTAAGCTTGAAGGCTTACAAGAGTGGCGCTATAAAGAGAAGCAAGCGGTGTTAGAATCGGCCTTCCGCTTTCAAGAACCCTCTCGCCCGCTGGATATGGTCAGCCATCTGGTGATCAACATGCAGCATTATCTGCCGCAGGATACCATTTATGGCGACTATAAAATGGCCGGTTACGATGAGGCGTTGCAACGCTCTTTATTGCAATATTTCACCGTCGATAACCTGCGTATTACTCTGATTAGCAAAGGCTTTGAGGCGCAGAAGTACGCGTCTTGGTACCACACGCCTTACTCGGTGACTCCCTTTAGCTCTGAGCAAAAACAGCGGTTTACCGAGATCGAGCCAGAGTGGTGCTTCGCCCTACCTGAACCCAACCCATTCATCTGTTACAACTTAGATCCTCGCCCGTTAGAAGTAGATGGAACGCTACCGGAACTGATCGAAGATCTAGACGGCTTTCGTCTATGGCATTTGCAAGACAGCGAATTCCTTGTGCCGAAAGGGGTGGTGTATGTGGCGATTGACAGTCCTCAATCGGTTTCGTCTGCGCGCAATATCGTCAAAACACGTTTGTGCGTGGAGATGTTTCTTGACTCGCTAGCTAAAGAAACTTATCAGGCAGAAATCGCGGGAATGGGTTACAACATGTATGCCCACCAAGGTGGCGTTACGCTTACTCTGTCCGGTTTCTCCGAAAAACTGCCACAATTGCTGGAGATGATCCTAATTCGCTTTGCAGAACGCAATTTTAACCCAATGCGTTTTAGCAATATCAAAAAACAGTTGCTGCGTAGCTGGCGTAATTCTGCCCAAGATAGGCCCATTTCGCAGTTGTTTAATGCGATGACTGGCATCTTGCAGCCGAACAATCCACCTTATGCCGCACTGGTTGAAGCGTTGGAGGAGATCGAGGTCGATGAACTGGCGAGTTTTGTCGATGCAATTCTCGCAGAGCTCTATGTTGAGATGTTTGTTTATGGGGATTGGCAACGCCAGCAGGCCCATGATATGGCCACGACATTGAAAAATGCCCTGCGCGTTAAAGAACAGCGATACGAAGAGTCCTTGCGTCCTTTGGTGATGCTGGGCTCAAACGGCAGTTTCCAGCGTGAAGTGCCCTGCAATCAGCAAGATTCTGCTGTGGTTATCTATCATCAGTGCGAAGATACTTCACCACGCAGCATTGCACTCTATTCACTGGCCAACCATTTGATGTCAGCGGCGTTCTTCCACGAAATTCGCACCAAACAGCAACTGGGTTACATGGTCGGCACAGGGAACATGCCGCTAAATAAACATCCCGGAATTGTGCTCTACGTCCAGTCACCAAACGCTGCGCCAGCCGAGTTGGTGCGCTCGATTGATGAGTTTCTCAACGCATTTTACATGGTGCTGCTTGAGCTGAACGAGTACCAATGGCACAGCAGCAAGCGGGGCCTTTGGAATCAAATTTCGACACCAGACAACACCTTGCGCAACCGTGCACAACGCTTTTGGGTCGCGATTGGCAACAAAGACACCGACTTTAATCAAAGGGAGAAGGTGCTGGAAGAGCTGAAAGTGCTGACTCGCGCCGACATGATCCGCTTTGTAGTCAATGAATTAAAACCACGTACAGCCAATCGTTTAGTGATGCACACGCAAGGAATAGCTCATGCCGACGAGCCGAAAATCCACTTGGGCCAAGAGATAGGTTCGATTGAAGAGTTTCAGCTTCGGCCAAAAGATTGTGGGCTTGGCTAGTGAGAGCGTCTACCGCTTAAACTGCCTAGAGGTAAAATCACTTAAAATGAAGAAGGCTGACCGAGGTCAGCCTTCTTTTTACCTTAAATACGCCCGATTTAGTTGTCGTAAAAACGACGCCTTTCCCCGGCACGCGTCAACAAGCCGTCGCAAGGCGCGAAACGGTCACCATATTTTTCCGCAAACTGATTCATCTTCTCAACCAGCTCTTTCAAACCAAACTGATCCATATAGCGGAAAGGACCACCGAGGAATGGAGGGAAACCGATACCAAAAATCGCACCGATATCACCGTCGCGTGGTGAACGAATAATGCCATCATCAAGACAGCGCACCGCTTCATTGAGCATCGGCAACACACAGCGCAGCGCAATGTCATTATCACTCAATTTCGATTCTGGTTTGAGTTTCAGCAGTTTGTAAACCGACTTATCAACTTCCTTTTTCTTCCCTTTGTAGGTGTAGAAGCCTTTGCCACTTTTACGCCCTTTGCGACCATCATTGAGCAGCGTATCAAAGACATCCGGGCCACGGAAACGCTCACCGAGCTCATTGAGCAAAATTGGCATGATCTTCGCGCCGATATCCACGCCCACTTCATCCAACAAAGTAATAGGACCGACAGGGAAACCGAAATCGAGCAGCGCGCTATCGACTTTGTCAATCGGTTCATTGGCCAGCAGGATGTGTGCTGCCTCATTCATGTAAGGCGCCAAAATCCGGTTAACGTAGAACCCTGCTTTGTCTTTTACCACAATTGGGGTTTTGCCTTGCTTTTTCGCTAAAGCAACCACGGTGGCAATCGTCTCTTGTGACGTGGTTTCGTGCGGGATCACTTCCACCAGCGGCATTTTTTCTACCGGACTGAAATAGTGCAAGCCGACGATATTTTCTGGGCGTGCCGCTTTTTCGGCGATTTTATGGATTGGCAAAGAAGAGGTATTGGTTGCAAAAATCGTCTCCGCTTTCGCATTCGCTTCAATGTCCGCCACCATTTGTTGCTTCAGAGCCAGATCTTCAAAAACGGCTTCGATCACTACATCAAGATGATTGAAACTGGTGAAATCAGTGCCGCCACTAAGTTGCAGCATTTTCGCTTGCAACTGAGCTTTTGAGAGAATGCGACGTTTGCGCTGTTTGTCGAACAACTTGTAGTTGTACTTCAGTGCATTCAACACACCGTCGTTGCTGACATCTTTGATACGCACAGGAACTTTCGCTTTCGCCACACTGACATGGCTAATGCCTGCCCCCATCAAACCGCCGCCAAGCACGCCGACCGCGGCAACTTTGCTTGGTTTCGCGTCGCTGCCGTGCTCTTTTTTCATCTCCGTCGTTGCGAAGAAAATAGAACGCAGTGCTTTTGACTCAGGGCTCATCACCAGCTCGCCAAAGCGTTTCGCTTCAAGCTCCAACCCTTGCTTCATGCCTTTTTCTAGGCCGTGTTGGATCACGTCCAAAATAGCGACCGTTGCCGGATAGTTGCCGCGTGTTTTCTCGTTGGTCTTTTTCGCTGCTTGTTCAAAAACAAACTTACGTCCAAGGCGGCTACCAGAGAGAATCTTCTCTTTGGTGGTCACTTTCTGCTTCACGCTGCGCTTACCTTTGTCGATGAACTGTTTCGCCACCTCAAGCAAAATGGTGGCCGGCACACACGCATCAACAACACCCAGTTTTTTCGCTTTTTGCGCACGCAGCTGCTTGCCCGTCAAAATGAGATCCAGTGAAGGCAAAAGGCCAATCAGGCGCGGCAAACGCTGCGTACCCCCCGAACCTGGCAACAAACCAAGCTGCACTTCTGGTAGACCAAGACGAGTCGCATCAGCGTCGGTACAAACGCGATAATCACAAGCTAGCGCCAACTCGAGTCCACCGCCCAAACATGGGCCATGAATCGCGGCCACCACAGGATAAGGAAGATCGGATAGCTGCTGGAACAAGGTTTGCCCTTGACTGGCTAAAGACTCGGCCTCCGCTGCACTTTTACACGCTTCCAACATACGAACATCGGCGCCAGCAACAAAGTTATCTGGCTTGAGCGAATGAACAATCAGCCCTTTCACCCCACTGCTGTCTTTGAGCTGAGCGAAAATTTCCGTCATCTCATCGGCAAACGCTGCTTGCAGGGTGTTCATTTTTTCATTAGGAACATCAATCGCTAACCACGCGATGTTCTGTTCATCAATCTTTAGACTAAACGCTTTTTGCTCGCTCATTATTCAACCTCCAGAATCATCGCTGCACCTAAGCCACCGGCCGCACAAGCGGTATTAAGGGCCAAACCACCACCGCGACGTTTTAACTCGCGCAGGGTTTGCGTCATCATGCGTGCCCCCGTTGCCGCAAATGGGTGTCCGTAAGCAATCGAGCCACCGAGGACGTTGAATTTGTCCATATCGATCTCGCCAATCGCTTTGCTACGGCCGAGGTTTTCTTGAGCAAACTTATCTGAAGCAAACATCTTCACGTTGGCCAGCGCTTGCGCGGCAAACGCCTCATGCATGTCAATCAACGTGAGATCCGACAGTTCCAGCCCCGTGTTAGCGAGCACTTTAGCGGTGGCGTACGTTGGCCCCATCAACATATCGGTTTCCACGCCGATAGCAGAGAAAGCATAACCACGCAGATACCCGAGGATTTCCATCCCCAGTTCTTTGGCTTTACCTTCACGCATCAGTAGCACTGCGGCTGCACCATCGGTCAACGGTGTACTGTTGGCCGCGGTGACGCTGCCATATTGACGATCAAAGGCCGGACGCAGCTTCGCGTAACCTTCTAATGTGGAGTCGTGGCGGATGTTGTTGTCTTCAGCAATCCACTTCTTGTAAGGCTCTGGAAATGCGGCCATCACCTCACCCTGAATTTTGCCGTCTTTCCACGCTTTTGCCGCGAGTGTGTGGGAGCGATGTGCCAGCGCATCTTGCTCTGCGCGCGAAATGCCGTGAGTCTTCGCCATTTGCTCCGCAGTTTGTCCCATAGATAGGCCAGTCGAGTACTCGGCGACTGCTGGCGGTACAGGCATCAAATCTTTCAGGCTGAGCGTTTTGAGAATACTCAACTTTTGCCCCAGCGTTTTGGTTTTGCTTAAGGCGAGCAAATTGGCCGCGAGCTTTTTCGACACACCAATTGGCAACACGGAGGATGAATCAGCCCCACCTGCAATACCTATATCAATACTGCCAGCCATAATGCTTTCCGCCACGTTCACAGCGGCTTGAAAGCTGGTGGCACACGCACGTGTCACACTGTAAGCATCGGTATGTACGTGCATGCCCGTGCCTAACACGATCTCGCGCGCGATGTTTGGCGCTTCTGGCATCTGCACCACTTGACCAAACACCACTTGTTCAATCAATTTTGCATCGATGTCGGTGCGAGCAAGCATTTCGCTTACCACCATTTTGCCCAGATCAACAGCCGGGACCTGACTAAACTCTGTGCTTTGACGAGCGAACGGGGTTCTTAACCCTGCGACGATAGCAATACGCTCGCCTTGGCGTGTTTTCACTTCCTGCTTGCCCATTATTTCTCCTTAAAAACAAGAGGTCTGACCTGATGCATTGTAATCAGTTTGTTAAATTTATCAAACATGCGTTTAAATAAACGTGAGGTTTGTAGATCTATTGCCAGTATCATTTCCAAGAAATGACTAAATTTCATTACGTTAGCATAAACAAAAGGAAGGTAGGTTAGCTGCAGGCAAAAAAAAACCACACAGATTTGTGTGGTTGGAATTGGTATAAAACAATTAACTTACGCCAATTGAAATAATCAGTTTCCTGATTAGGAGAAAGTAAAGTCAGCCTTCAAAAGGAAGTGTCATCTTGCTCAACACGTTAACCCAGAGGATTAACTAGATGACAGGGTTTACTATAACCAGTTTGCCGCAATGAAATTTGAATTAGATCAATTTTATCTCGATTTTCACGCTTTTAGGCGCATTAGCAAACACGATTATCGGCTTTCTCTGATCTTCATCATCTAAATGTATTTTTCTAGCAAATCATGCAACAGCTTGTTTGTTTGAATAAACCTTTCAAACCCGCTATGCCTTTAGTACCCAAAAGGTCAGTAATTGCGTTACACTTCGGCACACTTGCTGAGTTTATAAAATTGATAAGACTCATTTTTGTATCAATGCGCTTATCCCACTCCGAGCAAGAATGGAGGCTCTTGTGGCAATTTTTCATTTTTTCGGAAAGAAAAAGTCAGATGATCCGGTCAATCCTGACATGGACAAACAAAGAAAATATGAAGCTCTAGTTCGAGCTTATCACCGAGATTTATACCGTTACGCGTATTGGTTGTGCAAAGATCAAACAATCGCTGAAGACTTAGTACAAGAAACCTGTCTGCGCGCGTGGAAATCTCTAGATAGCCTACTGGATGAAAAGGCAGCGAAATCCTGGTTAATCACTATTTTGAGAAGGGAAAACGCTCGCCGCTTCGAACGCAAACAGTTTGAGTTAGTAGACATCGAAGATTACAGTGGCGAAGCTCGTGTCAACGACGATGCCCATCACCAAAACGCATGGCTACAAGCACAAATTATGAAACTGGACGTTGAATATCGTGAGCCTCTCTTTCTCCAAGTCGTTGGTGGATTTAGTGGCGACGAGATCAGCGAGATCTTGGAATTAAACACCAACACGGTCATGACACGTCTGTTCCGTGCCCGAAATCAGCTCAAAGATCTGTTAGATTCGGACAAGACTCAAAGGGGGCAAATAAATGGATGATTTAGAATTCCGTCGCCGTATTTTGTCGGATCCTAAACAGCTTGATGAAGAGATGCTACAAACACTGGCGGGCAATGAAAGTCACAACAAGTTCTTAGACGATGTCCTTGATCTTGATAGCCAGATTAAGCAAGCCATGAATGTCAGCGTGCCTGACGATCTGGTGGATAAAATTTTGTTCTCTCAATCCTCTATCGCTGGGCGAGAGAATATCGCTCGCCCTGCGTTTGGAAAAAAAGCGATGGCGATGGCCGCTTCCTTCGCCTTTACTGCAGGCTTGCTATTTGGCCAACTCAACTGGGGTAACTTGCTTGTCTCTCCAGCACAAGCGAGCCTTGCCGAAACCGCCGTACAGCATGTGATTGCGGAGAGTGCTTTTGTAAACCAATTAGATGAGCAAGTCTCTTCGGAGCAAATTAACGCCAAATTGTCTCCTTTTGAGTATCAGTTTGATCAACGCTTTCCATACCATGTTTACTACCTGAACCATTGCGGCTTTGGCCAATCCAATGCTCTGCATATGGTATTTCAGGGAAAACAGGGTAAGGTGACGCTCTTTCTTACCAATATCCCGCCAGAAACGACTGGCGATTTTTCCCAGTCCGGTCTGTCCGCCATAGTAAAAGCGGTCGGCAACAGCAGTTTGATTTTGGTGGGGGAACAAGGGGAAGATGTCGCTCAACTGGCAAACAAACTGGCACCGATGATTAAACCCATGCCTTAGTCGAGCTTTGTGATGAAAAAAGCCGCCAACTTAGTCGAAGAGGCGGCTTTTTTATATCAAGCAGACATACCATTCACTCTGATTATTGACAAATAGAGTCATAACTCTATTTACTGCCACTTACCCCCTAAATCCTGTCAGATAGGCTACATTTATTTAATTTTCGCTCCTTTTTAGCCAATGGTCGGATTTGTATTCGCTATGCTTAGGAATAGGATCTCAGCGAACTGAGCAAAAGCTCAAACACAACGCCCATTAGAGGCGCTTATTCAAAGGAAAATACAATGACTAACAACACGCGTCTGTTTAAAAAGTCTCTCCTCGCAGTGACAGTCGCCCTTGCTTCAGGCCAAACCTTGGCAGCAGGTTTCCAACTTAATGCCCAATCGGCAACAGGTATCGGGCGTGCTTTTGCGGGTGATGCGGTTATCGCCGATAATGCTGCTGTTATGGCACGTAACCCTGCTGCGATGGCGCTGTTTGATGAAAAAGCGCTATCGCTTGGTTTTGAAACAATTACCACCGATATAACTGCAAAAAATGTTCAATATGACGGTTCGTCTGCGGAATCTTATAGTGATGCAGGTGGTACATCGATTGCACCAAATATCCATCTTATCGTGCCAGTAAACGAAAAGTTTGCTTGGGGTGTTAATGCTTATTCAAACTTTGGTACAAAGACTGACTTTTCTAACGATCTTTCTTGGTCTGAATACGGCGGCTTAACTGATGTTAAAAGTGTAAACCTTGGCGTTGCAGGCTCATATCGTTTAAATGAGCAATGGAGTTTTGGTTTAGGTCTTGACCTCATCTACGGAAGCGGAAAGCTACAACGTAAAGCAGGTTCAGGAACCAACACTATCTTGCCATTTAGCGACCCGCAATGTAGTGCTATTGGCGGTACTGTAATAGGTCCTGGTCAATGTTATGTTGGAGCACCAAAAGGAACGTCTTTAGTGGATGCTGAAGCTGACGGTTTTGGTGTTGGTTTCAACGTGGGCACTGTTTTTGAACTAGACAAAAACAACCGCTTTGGCCTTTCTTATCGCCACAGTCCAGAAATTGAAGCTAAAGGCGACGTACAGTACCTAACAAACTCCGATAGCAATGGTAAGCTTCACATGCCACTACCGGATATTGCTGAATTTTCTGGTTATCATAGAATCAAAGAAACTAAATTCGCTGTTCACTATAGTGTTCAGTACATTGGTTGGAAAGCATTCGATAAGCTAGATGCAACTATCAATGGAACTAAGACCACGTTAAATGAATACAACTGGCAGGATGGATGGCACTACTCTTTAGGTGGCACTTACTATTTAAATAACGACTGGACGCTACGTGGTGGCTACATGTATGACACCAGTGCACAGGATAAAACCACATCTGTATCAGTACCAGACTCAGATCGTCAGTGGTTTTCCGCAGGTGCAACCTATCAGATAGACGACAAATCAAATGTTGACATTGGTCTGACTTATTTAGTTGGTAAGGACGTTCACGTGAATGAAAGTACCGAGATGGGACCATTAGAGCTGTCTAGTATTTCTGCTACTACCCGCGCAAACGCCATTCTTTTTGGCTTACAGTACAGCCGTACTTTCTAAGCAAAGTATCGCTTTGTCATGATCAATAAAGAGCTGGTTTTCCAGCTCTTTTCTTTTTTTTCGCCACGAAAAACACGCCACTTTGAGTGCACAACTGTGTGCTGCAACAGCGATTTTATAGCACGAGTGTTCGCTGAAATTAAAAGACACTACAATATTAAACAGTTTATTAATCTAATAATACCAATTCTATAGATAAAAACTCCAAATACCCCAACATTGCAGAATCTCATTTCTAAAGCAATTACTCTATCTTTAAAATTCTTGCCTACCTATTCACAAATTCAGCGAACAATAATGAAAACCAACAAGACTCTCCTCTCCACGGCGGTCGCTTTTAGCCTGCTAACTTCAATCCATCAAGCTCACGCTGCGGGCTTCCAATTGGCCGAGTACTCGGCAACTGGCTTAGGACGTGCGTATGCTGGCGAAGCTGCGATGGCTGACAACGCAGGCGCACAGTGGCGCAATCCTGCTATGTTGACTTACCTCAAAGGTACTCAGATCTCTGTCGGTGCGATTTATGTGAATCCGAATATTGATGTAAAAGGTGAAGTTCGTCACCCAATGCTAGGTAACTCTTCAGCCAGTTCTGAAGACTTTGCACACGATGCCATCATTCCAAACCTATACATCTCTCATCGCTATAACGACCAGCTAGCTATTGGTTTTGCTCTGGGTACCAACTACGGAATGGAGACCGAACTGAGCAAAGATTTCACGGCCTCACACTTTGGCAACGAAGCGAGTGTCATCAGCAAAGAAGCGAATTTGAATCTGGCTTATCAGCTCAATGAACAACTCAGCATCGGTGGTGGTGTTCGCTACATTGTTGCGGAAGGAAGCTTTGGTGCAACAGCGCCAGCAAAGAATGTTGTAGCATTACATCCTGTGACCAACCAACCAATTAGTGTTCCGCAAGGCACCACATTAAAATATATGGAAGGGGACGACACTGCGTGGGGATGGCAGCTCGGCTCTGCATGGCAAATCAACGAAAGTCACCGCGTTGGCTTTACTTACAAATCTGAAGTAGAGCTGAAACTCGAAGGGCACGCGGAGGGCATTGGCTTCGGCTTTGGTACACAGCAGCTTCCTCAGTTGCGCGACAATGGCTATATGCTCCTCACTCTTCCTGCCACAGCTGAGTTCGCTAGCTTCCATCAATTAACTGAAAAACTTGCCATGCATGCGAGCGTCAATTGGACCGATTGGAGCTCCTTTGGAAAACTCGAAGCAAACTTAGACACCATCGGCACAAAAATGGTCAAAGTCGAAAACTGGGAAGACAACTATCGCTTCGCGCTAGGTGCGACTTACCAGTGGGATCCCAAGCTTGCACTACGTACGGGTGTGGCTTACGACACCTCTGCGGTGAGCGATAAAAACCGCACCATCACCATCCCAGAAACGGACCGTACTTGGCTGAGCATCGGTGCAAGCTATCTGCTCACCGACGACTTAACCCTAGACGCTGGCTTTACTTATATCTTCGCCAAAGATGCCAAGATAAAGGAATCGCGCGGCTATGAATCTGACGACAAGGCACAGCTAGTCGGCGGCGCTTTCGAGGGTGAAGTTTCTGGTAATGTTTGGCTAGTTGGCGTTCAGGCAAGTTACCGCTTCTAAGCAGCTCCGTTCATTGAGCTGAGCAAGATAAAAAAGGGCCTTGGTATAAGCAAGGCCCTTTTTCGTTTAGTAATCTTCAGCGAGATATTCATCGAGCAGATCTTCTTCTTGCTCATCAATCTCATCGACCGTCACTTCCGCTTTAAACGCTTGGCGTTGTAAGTAGACTTCTCGCGTCAGAGCATACGGATCGGGCGACGTATCCAACTGCGCTTCTTGAGAAACGAGCAGCGCGCGTGTTTCCATCCCTTCGAAAGCCCATTTGCCTAAACTCGCCCAAAAGTTGAGATAAACTAATGGCACATATAGGCCATCCACCGTATCAGTCACTTCTCGCACGGTATAAGGGCCATAGCCTGGGAGCATTAAATAAGGACCGTTGCCAACACCATAGTGCCCTGCTGCATCACTAAAAGACTTATTGTCGTTTTTATTGATCCCCGCGGCTGAAGCAATGTCGATTAAGCCAAGCAGGCCAAAGGTCGAGTTTATCCAAAAACGGTTAAAGTGATTGACCGCTTTCTCGCCATTGCCCATTAAAAGGTTATTCACCACACTGGATGGCTCATCCAAGTTGGAAAAAAAGTTGGCAATGCCAGAGCGAACGGGGGTCGGCGTGTATTCTACATACGCTAATGAAACGGGTCTCACTAAGTAGGGATCGAGGTATTCGTAGTTCAGTGTCCACATCGAGCGGTTGAACGATTCAAACGGATCGCCATCGTAGCTTGTTTGGTCCGAAGTGGTTTCAGACGTTTCTCCTGCACTCTCTGGCACGGATGAACAGCCAGCGAGTCCCATCAGCAGTGCCAGCAAAACCAGCAAAGATTTCCCTTGGTTTAACATGATCATTTCCATCGTGACAACGAATCAATATAAAGGCCAGCAATCGCTGGCCCATAGATTCTACGCAATAGTAAACGAGATTAATATTGTTTATTAATCGTTACTGTAACAGGCTGATTGATTGCAACCGCCTCACTTTCACCATACCAATCATGATCGCGAGTGGTGACATTGCCATCCGAATCCAGTCGGGCTCTGACCATCACTTCGCTTAAGCTCGACAAATTTTGCCCTTGCATCATGCTGTTACTATCATCCAACATCACTGTCCGCGGAAATGAACCGAGTGGATAACGTGCCGCTGCGACGGGCATCGGTGAACCATCAGCGCGATGCACTGAGACAATCAGCACCGCATTGGGATCCGCTTGTACATTTGGCGCAAGTTCAATGGTAACAGCAACACCGGAGGCGGCTGGTGCTCCTTCTCCCAAACGCTGTTTGGCACTTTCAATACTGCGAGAGAGCATCTCATAGCGGCTGTCTTCAGGGCCAATCATCTGTTGCATGATGCTCCAGTACTTCACTGCTGCGGCAAAATCTTGACGCTCAAAAGCATCAAACGCCAGCAAAGAGAAGACTCGCAAATCAACATAATCTTGCTGGACCAGCTCACCTAAAATAGACCGTGCATTGGCTTGATCCATTTCATCTTGTGACAACATTAGCGCTTGTGCATAACCCAGCTTGACGTCTGCGTCGTTAGGTTGGATATCGTACGCTTTTCGCATGGCATCAATCGCAGTGCCAATATCGCGGTTAGCCAACGCAATACGCCCCAACAACAACCAGCCTGTGGAATCTTGTGGCTGGTAGTGCAAACGGGTACGTAGTGCCAGAGTCAGGTCTTGCATCTCTTCATCGCTGAGTGGCTCTGCAATGGAAGACATCAGCTTTTTCGATAATTCCGGCAAGTTGGCACTGACTTGATGCCACGCATCCACCTCTTGGTATGCGCCAAATTTGATGTACAAGCCGTAACTGAGCACAATCGTAAGCAGTACAGAAGGGACAATTACCGCCGTGGAGGAAATGCGCGACTGCATTTTATCCGTCTGCGATGGAATATCGTCGAGAAGTGACTGCTTAAGATCGGCGATCAATTCTTGTTGATCGACCACCAAACCTTCTGACGTTTCTTCTTGCAGCTCAGATAAACGGTCTTTGTAGAGCGCCTTGTTCAGTTCGTCACGCAAGATGTCGTCATTGTTCTCTTTGCGCTTGATGAGCGGCAAAGCGATCATCACGCACGCTAATACACTCAGGGCAACGGTGGATAACCAAAATAGTGTCATTACTGCTTGTCTCCGTTGTTTTCATCCTGAAGTAATGCTTTTAAACGCGCTTCTTTCTCTGCGTCCCATTTTTCTTGCTCGCTAGCACTGACTGCTTTGCGCTTTCGGCTGCGCAAGATAATCAGAGAAAATCCGATGAGCAAGACCGCCAGCGGTCCAAGCCAGAGGATGGACGTCGCGGCAGTGAGCGGCGGATTGTAAGTCACAAAATTGCCATAGCGCGCCACCATATAATCGATGATTTCTTGCTTGGATTTACCTTCTTTGGTCATCTCATACACTTTATGGCGCAAATCTTGCGCTAAAGCGGCGTTCGAATCAGCGATAGTGTTGTTTTGACATTTCGGGCAGCGCAAGGTGTTACCAAGCTCTTTAAATTGCTGTTCTTGCTGCAAATTATCGAACTCGTACACTTCAATCGCGGCATAAGCAGACAAAGAGAAAGTCATGGCGGTGAATAACGCCCAAATCCACTTTTTCATTGCTTCGCCTCCTGAACTAACTGCTGGTAAAGCGGTTCAAGGGTTTCGGCCCAGTTGCGCGGATTGACATCCCCAACATGGCGATAACGAATCACCCCTTCGGCGTCAATGACAAAGGTTTCAGGAGCGCCATACACGCCGAGATCCAAGCCCAACATGCCGTTGCCATCAAACAAGCTGATGAGATAAGGATTGCCGAGATCGTTCAGCCATCCCACCGCTTTATTGCGATCATCTTTGTAGTTCATACCGATGATTTTTACCCCTTGCGAGGCGAGTTGATTGAGATACTGGTGCTCTGCGTAGCAGGTTGGACACCAAGTAGCCCAAACATTAAGCAGTAACGGCTCACCTTTAAAGATCGCTTGATCATAAAGCTTGCCCGGCTCAACCAAATCTTCCAAACGGAACTGAGGTACTGGTTTACCGATAAGTACCGACTCCAATTTGGTTGGATCATCACCGTGCTGGTTCCTTACCAACTGGGTGGCAAACGTCGCCGCGAGAATCAGAAAAATCGCCAGCGGAATAAAGAGCACTTTCTTATTCATTTACGCCTCCTGCTCTTGGTTTTTCATTGGCTCTTTGGCTCCTTTTTTCTTGCGAAAACGGTAGCGCCTGTCAGAAATCGCCAAAATACCGCCGAGTGACATGATGATAGAGCCAGCCCAGATCCAACGAACAAAAGGTTTGTAGTAGATACGCACTGCCCATGAGCGGTTATCTTCCAAACGCTCACCCATTGCAATGTATAAATCGCGCGTAATACCACGGTCGATCGCCGCCTCAGTCATCATGGATTTCGCTGTGCGGTAGAAGCGTTTTTCCGCATGCAAGGTATTGATGTAATTACCGTTGTGGCTAACTTCAAAATCGGCGATATAGCCGTCGTAGTTCGGGCCGTCTTTATCTCTTAGGCCTGAGAAGTAAAAGTCGTAGCCTTGGATTTGAAAATGCTCACCCGGTGCCAAGCGCACATCTCGCTCAATGCTGAAATTTTGTACCATGGCAATACCGATCACCGTTACCGCCAAACCGACGTGGCCCAACATCATTGCCCAGTGACTGCGTTGCAGTTTACCTACGCCTTCAACGAATGAGTGGCGATGAGTCGCGCGTTGATACAGTTCAAAAGCGTGCATTGTGATGATCCAAATGGCCATCACCCAACCAATGTACGCCATGGCATCAAAGAAGTCCGCGAGTAAATAGACACACAATGCGCCGAGACCCAGTGAAATCACCGCTGAGATCAGCATCGGTTTGTACAAAGACGAGAGCTGGTCACGCTTCCAACGAATCAGTGGGCCAATCCCCAGCAGGAAAGCAAACGGCATCATCAACCATGCGAAAAGCATATTGAAGAATGGCGCGCCAATCGAGACCGAACCCAAACCCAACTGTTTATGCACTAGCGGCAGCAAGGTGCCAACCAGCACCACCACGAGAGCGGCGATGAGCATGACGTTATTCGCAAGCAAGGCATTTTCTCGTGAAATGAGCTCAAAGTTGCCGCGAACTCGCACTGATGCGCCTTTAACGGCAAACAGTAACAGTGAGCCGCCGATGACAAACACCAAGAAACCAAGAATAAACATACCACGAGCGGGATCAGAGGCAAAAGCATGCACCGAGACCAGAACACCCGAACGGACCAAGAAGGTACCGAGCAGGCTGAGCGAAAACGCCGAAATCGCGAGTAGTACCGTCCAAGCTTTAAAAGTGCCGCGTTTTTCAGTGACCGCTAACGAGTGCATGAGTGCGGTGCCCGCCAACCAAGGCATGAACGACGCGTTTTCTACTGGATCCCAGAACCACCAGCCGCCCCAGCCAAGCTCGTAATATGCCCACCAAGAACCTAGAGCGATGCCCAACGTCAAAAATACCCAAGCCGCAGTTGTCCACGGACGAGACCAACGCGCCCAGGCGGTGTCCAATCGACCAGTCATCAGTGAGGCAATCGCAAACGAGAAGGCAACCGAAAAGCCGACATAACCCATGTAGAGCATTGGAGGATGGACGATAAGACCTGGGTCTTGCAGCAGCGGGTTAAGATCGCGGCCATCAACCGGGAAGAAAGGCAGAGTACGTAAGAATGGGTTCGATGTGACGATGATGAACAGCAAAAAGCCAACAGATATCATCCCCATGACGGCAAGTACTCGCGCGACTGATTCTTGCGGCATACCACGGCTAAAAGTGGCGACGGCAACGGTCCATGCGGCTTGGATCAAGACCCACAGCAGTAAAGAGCCCTCGTGAGCTCCCCAAACCGCTGTGAGACGATAATACCAAGGTAACTGGCTGTTTGAGTTACTCACGACGTATTGCAAGGTGAAATCGTTGGCATAAAAGCCGTACGCAAGCGCCGCGAAGGAGAAGAGCAACATCAAGAACATCGCCCAAGAAAGAGGGCGAGCGCTGTTCATCAGCATGGTGTTGTTGTTGGAAGCCCCCCACAATGGCAATGCGCTCAATAAAACGGCCATTGACAGAGAGAGGATCAGGGCAAAATGCCCAATTTCAGCAATCATTGACCACTCCCCTGTTTTTGCTCATTGGTGTACTGCAACGGTGCATGATTTTTTTCCATCGCTTCGGCAATTTCTGGCGGCATGTACTCTTCATCGTGTTTTGCCAGTACTTCGAAAGCTTCTACTGTGGTCGCATTTTTGAGCACGCCTTGAGCCACAATGCCCTGCCCCTCGCGGAACAGATCAGGGAGTATGCCCTCGTACTCAATGGTCACTTTGGGTCCAACATCGGCAAGTTCGAAGCTCACTTTCAGTGATTCAGGATCGCGACGAACCGATCCCTTCACCACCATTCCGCCAATTCGAAGCCGCTGCCCCACTTCGGGTTTAGTACCATCATCTTTGCCTTGAACGAGCTCAGTTGGCGTGTAAAACAGGTCCATATTCTGGCTCAGCGCGTACAACATCAAACCAATGGTCGCCCCAATGCCGACAAAGATGGCTAAGATAATACTCAGTCTCTTTTTACGTCTTGGATTCATAGGGTATTCTCCATATTCTTGGCGGCATCAATACGAGCCTGTCTATCAATTTTTGCTTTCACTTCGTCGAGCAAAGCACGTGTGCGACGAGCGCTGCTTACGTATAAAGCCAACATGGCCAAAAAAGTAATAGCAAATGAGCCCCACACATATGCTGCGTAGCCACCCATAGCAAAAAAATCACTCAGAGATTCAAAATACATAACTCAATACCTCACTGAGTTTTAGCCAAAGCGAGCTCTTTCACCCAAGGGCGATGACTCTCTTTACTTAAAATTTCATTGCGAAAACGCACCATAGCGACCGCACCAAAGAAGAACGCAAAACCAAAAATGTTCAGAAGTAACGGCCAAAGCATTGAAGCTGATATGGACGGTTTTGCAAATTTAGTAATCGTGGCGCCTTGATGAAGCGTGTTCCACCACTCGACTGAGAAATGGATAATCGGTAGGTTAATTACGCCAACAATCGCCAATATACCTGCTGCTTTCGCGGCGGTTTTTTGATCATCAAAAGCGTGATAAAGGGCAATTACGCCCAGGTAGAGAAACAGCAGGATCAACTCTGAAGTTAGGCGTGCATCCCAAACCCACCACGTTCCCCACATGGGTTTACCCCAAACTGCCCCCGTCACTAAAGCAATAAAGGTATACACAGCGCCAATCGGAGCCATCGCCAGCGCTGCCATATCCGCGAGACGTAATTGCCATACGATGCCAATAAACGCGGCTATCGCCATCGACATGTACACCCCCATAGACCAAATGGCCGATGGGACATGGATATAAATGATACGGAAACTATCGCCCTGTTGGTAATCTGATGGGGCAAACGCCAACCCCCAAATGCTGCCAACGAGCAACAAAATTAAGGCCAGCACAGAAAACCAAGGCAACAATTTACCACTGAGTTGGTAAACTGCCTCCGGCTTTGCATAGGGATGGAGCCATTTCCACATGTCTATTTCTCACTCTACTTCACAGGACACAAACAGCGTGTGACACACTCGCTGTGCGATCGTTATTTTTATTAGTGTAATCTTGTTGCAAAGGTGATTTGACACACCTAGTTAACGCTGACTCTCAGAGCCGCGCTTATTGCAAATGGAGTTAAGGTTGTTGCCCCCACCAGCATCGCACCCAGAATGGCCAGTTGGCCGCTATAACCCATTCCTAATGCCGCAGCATCAATCGCCGAGGTAGCAAAAATCAAAATAGGGATGTACAGCGGTAGGATCAATAAGCTCAGTAGCACACCACCTTTTTGTAACCCTACGGTTAACCCGACGCCAATCGCACCAATGAAACTTAGCGTCGGAGTGCCAACAAGCAGTGTCAACACCACCGCTAACCAGGTATTAAAATCGAGCGATAAAATAATCGCCAATACTGGGCTAATCAAAATCAGCGGCAAGCCTGTCAATACCCAATGAGATATGACCTTAGAGATCACCACAAGTTGCAATGGGATCGGCATCAGCATCATTTGCTCAAGCGAGCCATCTTGAAAATCGTCACGAAATAATCGCTCAAGCGATAACAAAGCAGAGAGCAGTGCAGCGACCCACACAATGCCTGCCGCAATTCGTGCTAATAGGTTGGGCTCTGGACCAATGCTCAATGGAAATAAGGTAATCACGATGATGAAAAACCACAGTGGATTTAACACGTCAGCTTGACGTCGAAACGCTATCAGCAATTCACGGCGGATAATGGTCGTCATGGCCGAGATCATATTAGTCACCCAACTTAATTTTTCTGAGTTTCGGGCTATCAGCAAACATGTCCTGATGTGTGGTCAGAATCACAATGCCACCATTCTCAGCGTGCTGAGCAAACAGCGCCTCAAGAACTTTCACCCCTTGCTTATCTATCGCGGTGAGTGGTTCATCCAAAATCCAAAGAATTTGTTTACTCAGCCATAAACGTGCCAGTGCAACTCTTCTTTGTTGACCGGCAGACAGTTGGGCGACAGGCACATCTTCTCGCCCTGCAAGCCCGACTTTGGCCAATGCTTGAAATATCACATCCCGAGAAGAAGATTCTTGATGAACAGATTGATAAAAACTGAGATTTTCAAGCGCGGTCAGTTCTCTTTTTACTCCGGTCTGGTGCCCGAGGAATAAGAGATCTTGATGAAACTCATCTCTGCTTTTGTCAATTCGCTCCCCTTTCCAAAGAATCTCCCCCTCTTCTTTATCACCCAGCCCCGTGACAATGCGCAGTAAAGTCGTTTTGCCAGTGCCGTTACGCCCCTCGATCTGTACCAGCTCTCCGGGTTGGATAGAAAATGTCAAGTTCTCGAAAAGAACGCGCTCATCGCGAATAGCAGTTAGATTTGATACTTCCAGCATAAGCTTCATAGCTATATAAAATGAGCGGGTATATTAGCACATCTGTTCCGAGACAAGACAGGATAACAGGGCGTTCAAATTTGTAACTTCGTGAGAAATTGTTAACTGCTATCACAATTATTTAAATCTACGTCTAAAGGGGGATAGAATGGTTGAACCTTGTACCAAGTGTTTCATGCAAAAGCAAAAAAGAAGCCGGAGCTTCTTTTTTGTTTGACTGATTTCACGTTTATCGGCGTCCTTTGGGACGTTGAGATCGCGATGGCTCAAATTCATTAGGATGACCACTCAACGGCGGGACTTTCTCTTTACCCGCAATTTTCTTTTGCAGTGACAGCATCAGCTCCGCTTCGGCTTTGGGTAGCTCACACTCTTCAATCAGTTCGTTAATATCCGCACCGAGTTGGACCATCTTACTAGCTCTCGTGTAGAGACGACCATCAGTATCCGCCTGCTCTAACTCCACAATGCGATCGTTAAGATGCTGAATAATATCTTGCTGTTCAGTCACTCTCTGCCCCAATCCGACAACGACGGAGCGCACTTCAAGTAGCTGTTTATTCGCTTTTTGTAACTCTTTTTCAACGCTGCGTAATTGCAAACGCTGGTGATCTTGCTGCTTCTGCAATGCACTCTTCGTGCGCCACTGCATGGATAACAAAAGCAGCACCACCAACATGGCACCACCAATCCACACAGCGGGGCTTTGGAAAAACGCTTCTACCATTACAGATGAGCCATCTCATCCCATTCTTCGTCAGTCAGGAGTTTGTTCAAGTCAACCAAGATCAACAGCTTGCCGTCGCGGTTGCTGACACCTTGAATAAACTTAGCACTCTCATCGGTGCCCACTGAAGGCGTTGAATCGATTTCAGAAGAACGTAGGTAAACCACTTCAGCCACACTGTCCACCAAAATACCAATCACTTGGTGTTCAGACTCAATCACAATGATACGTGTGTTATCAGTAACTTCACCTTCCATCAAACCAAAACGTGCACGCGTATCGATAACGGTGACGACATTACCACGTAGGTTGATAATACCTAGCACATAATCAGGGGCGCCAGGAACTGGAGCGATTTCAGTGTAGCGAAGTACTTCACGTACCTGCATTACGTTGATGCCGTAAGTTTCTTCTTCCAGCTGGAACGTCACCCACTGAAGTACTTCATCACTTGTTTTATCTTTTTTCACTTCTACTTCGTTAGAATGAGACATAGGTAATCCTCGTTAATGTCGTTCCCGACTTCTCAAATGCTTAATTTAGTGATTTTACATCTAGTCCGGCATTTAGCATGGAAATTAATGCTTCTACATGAATTAAAGCACACATTTTTTCTTTCACCATCCCGGCAAGCCACGGACGTTTGCCCGATTGCTCGCGCCAACGCACCTTTTGCGGGTAAAGCAATTCGGTCCCTAAAAGCTTACTGCTGGCAAGCCCCCACATGCTCGACCCCAGCATAACGATGTACTGATAGTGGGTTTTATACTCGTCATCTTTCAGTTTATCTGGCATCACCCACTTTGCGGTATCGACCACATCTAACTGCTGATCGCGGTTCGTCTGTAGACCAAGATACCAGCCTGGACGACCAATCAAGTGATTTAATGTAGTCATCTGATGGATACCGCCAAGCTCATCTAACGGCACAGCGAATGTAACACTATTGACTTCAAAATAGAGCACTTGAAACGCTTCTGAGCGTTCAGTTGAGGTCCACTCACGCTTCCCTGCACCAGAAGTTTGGGTCTTTGGCTCCGGCTCTGCCTCTATATGAGTTTCTATTTTTGCTTCAAGCTCGACCTGTTCTTGTACAATCGTCTCAGGTTCTATCTCCTCGATAATAGGTTGGGCGATTAAAGATTGCGAAAGGGTCCAATCTTGGATCTCTTCAACCTCGTCAGCAATATCCCACTCTTGAATTTCTTCAACCAAGTCGGCTTGCGAAACAAAAACCTCTTGTTCTAAAGGTTTAGCTGCGTCTTCTTTCAGACTGGCTATTTGCGCAGTATTTTGCTCGAGTAGCTCATCAATACCCAATTCATCAACCACATTGGTTGATTCCAATTGACTTAGAAGACGCTGAACATCCTCAAGGTTAGGCGCTTCAAGTTCTTTAACCTCGATTTCCGCGTAACTGTATGATTCCGGCTCTGAATACCGTAACTTCAACTCCGGCTCATGCTCTGACGTCTGCCAAGTAATCACTGAACTCGGCTCAGACACAATCAGCTCAAGTTCCTGCTCTTCAGACAGTAAAGCACTAAAATAATCATCTAGTGCTTGTTCACTCGATAACACCGCTGCTTTACTGCTCATCAATCGCTAACCTCTCTAAATAGATTAGCAACTGCTTATAAGCAAACACTCCTCGACTGCCATCTGCAAAGTGCGAAGCTGGGAGGCGTTTTAAACTTGCGTCTCTAAATTTGGTGTCAATTGGCACCGCCGACGTCCAAACCTTATCGGGATAGTCTTCTTTTAGTTGGGTTAAAGTTTGCAAAGAAGCCTTAGTCCGCTTGTCATACATGGTCGGAACTATCGTCACTTTAAACGGATCTCGACGAGATTTTTGCATAATGGTCAGCGTCCGGATCATGCGTTCTAGCCCCTTCATGGCAAGAAACTCCGTTTGAACCGGGATCAGAATACGATCACTCGCCGCTAATGCATTGACCATCATCACGCCAAGGATCGGTGGACAATCAATCAGTACATAGTCATATTCTTTCGACAACGCTATCAAGGCTCGTTTGAGAATCAACCCCATTCCACTGCGGTTACCCATCACACGGTCTAGAGTCGCTAAAGACATGTGCGCTGGAATTATGTCGATACCTTCGATATCGGTTTTCATCACTAGAGGTTTCACACTCTCGCGATTAAATTCTTTGAGCTGGAATAAATCAAAAAGACTGCTTGACACTCCATCAGGATCAAACCCCAGATAAGTGGTCAAAGAGGCATGGGGATCCGTGTCAACTAACAACACGCTATGCCCTTTCTTACTCAGCAAGCCAGCTAAAGTCACTGTGGTGGTCGTTTTTCCGACGCCGCCTTTTTGGTTCGCTACACTCCAGACAATCATACCTTTCCTTATGCCAGCCCAACTTCAACCAGCATACGCTCGGCAATGCGATCCAAAGGCAAGTCTTCGCTAGAGATTCCTGCTTTTGCCACCGCCTGAGGCATACCGTAGACCACGCAGCTCTCTTCGTCTTGAGCCCAAATTGTTGAGCCTGCAGATTTAAGCATGCGTGCACCTTCACGTCCGTCAGCGCCCATGCCAGTCAGCACCATAGAAAGGACTTTGTCCGCGTAGATCTTTGCCGCAGAGCCAAAGGTCACATCCACACATGGCTTATAGTTCATTCGTTCGCCACCATCGATAATTCTCAAGCGCGCAGCGCCAGGCCGACCATCAATCATCATCTGCTTACCACCAGGCGCCAGGTAAGCCACACCCGCTTGTAACACATCGCCATCTTCCGCTTCCTTCACTTGGATTTTACACAGCGAATTTAAACGGCTTGCAAAGGCAGCAGTGAACGTTGCAGGCATGTGTTGGATCAAGACAATAGGATGC
This sequence comes from Vibrio navarrensis, assembly GCF_015767675.1. Lineage (NCBI taxonomy): Bacteria > Pseudomonadati > Pseudomonadota > Gammaproteobacteria > Vibrionales > Vibrionaceae > Vibrio > Vibrio navarrensis. The sequence goes on from NZ_CP065217.1 coordinate 2,518,591, forward strand.
GGGTAATTAGCCGGCAATTTGGTGAGAATTTTTTGTAATGCGACCGGACCACCAGTAGAAGTACCAATCGCAGTGAGCTGATATTTTTTCCCAGAAGCACGAAATTTTGTTGTCACTGGCGCTCGAGTTGGTGCTGGAGCGGCTACATCACGGCGCAACCCAAAACTGCCACGCGTGGAGCTTGCAGGCGAAGCAGGTGTTGTTCGTTCAATAGGTTGAGCTACCGGGCGTCGCATAAATGCACGCTTTGAGGCAATCTGCAGAACACGCTGCTGCAACAATGACACCGCTTCGTCACGGTTACGGGCGATGTCTTCAAATTTTTTCGGTAGAAAATCCAAAGCACCAGCATCAAGTGCATCCAGAGTGGCTTTGGCACCGTCATGAGTCAAAGAAGAAAACATTAGAATCGGCGTCGGGACCGACGCCATAATTTCACGAACAGCCGAAATTCCATCCATCACGGGCATTTCGATGTCCATCGTAATGACGTCTGGTTTGAGGCGTTGGGCTTTCTCAACCGCCTCTTTCCCGTTGACTGCGACGTCAATCACCTCTAGGCGCGATTCTGCATTGATGATTTCACTGACGCGTCGTCTGAAAAAGCTTGAATCATCAACTACTAATACTTTAATCGCCATTTGAATCCTTATAAAAATCGTGGCTCAAATTATATCCGCGACGCGGCTGCATACTGTTTGAGCAGATCCGGCACATCCAGAATCAGAGCTATGTGGCCATCACTAGTAATGGTTGCACCCGCCATTCCCGGCGTACCTTGCAGCAAGTTATCCAGCGGCTTAATAACCACTTCTTCTTGACCAATTAAGGTATCGACGACAAAACCAACACGCTGACTGCCAATTTGCACGATAACCACGTGACCATGCCCTTTGCGCAGTTGGATCTTACCCGCTTTGGGCGCAAGCCAATTTTGCAAGTAGAACAGCGGAATAGACTTGTCGCGCACAATGATGGTCAATTGTCCATCAACAATGTTTGTTCGGCTAAGGTCAAGATGGAAGATCTCATTCACAGACGCCAGTGGCAATGCAAATGGGTGCCCGGCCACTCCTACCATTAAGGTCGGCAGAATAGCCAGAGTCAAAGGAACCTTGATGGTGATCTTCGTCCCTTTGCCCATTTCAGAATCAATATCAATCGAACCGTTTAACGTATTGATTGCCGTTTTCACCACATCCATACCGACGCCGCGCCCGGAGATGTCAGAAATTTTCTCTTTACTAGAGAAACCTGGCGCAAAAATGAGGTTAAAACACTCTTTATTTGATAAGCGTGCTGCAGCATCTTCGTCCATCATGCCACGTTTGACCGCAATAGCACGTAGCTTATCTGGATCCATACCACCGCCGTCATCGACAATCGCTAGCTCAATGTGATCCCCTTCCTGGGATGCAGAGAGAATGACTTTACCCGTACGAGATTTACCCGCTTTGACTCGGTCTTCAGGCATTTCGATGCCATGGTCTACAGAGTTACGCACTAAGTGGATCAATGGATCAGCTAGGGCTTCAACCAAGTTCTTATCTAGATCCGTTTCTTCGCCGCGCATTTCCAGTACGATGTCTTTTTGCAGACTACGAGCAAGATCTCGAACAACGCGAGGGAAGCGACCAAACACCTTTTTAATCGGCTGCATGCGCGTTTTCATAACCGCGCCTTGCAGATCGGCGGTCACAACATCAAGGTTAGCAACGGCTTTGGCCATCTCTTCATCGTTGCTATTTAATCCAAGACTGAGTAAACGGTTACGCACTAAAACAAGTTCACCAACCATATTCATAATGGTATCGAGTGTCGAGGTATCAACACGAACCGTCGCCTCTGCTTGTGTCTTTTTCGCTGCAGCGACGGCGGGTGCTTTTGCATCTTGAGTTGCTGGTGGAGCAGGAGGCGCTGCTTTTGCGACTGCGGGTGCGACTTTAGGCGTTGCTTGCGGTGCTGGTTTTACAGCCGGTTTCTCCACAGGTTTAGGCGTTTCTTTAACGTTTGCTGAAGCAGGCTTCGTTGCCATTTCCAGTTCTTCAATAGAAGGGCCTTTACCTGTACCGTGCAATTCGTCGAGCAGTTTCTCAAATTCTTCATCTGTCATCAAATCACTGTCTGCAGCCGCGACCGATTTGGTGGGGGTTGCAGGCGCAGCAGGTGACACTGATTTAAAGTCTGACGAGGAAGGGCTCTTACCTGCTCCGTGTAATTCGTCTAGAAGTTTTTCAAACTCGTCGTCGGTAATGTCACCATTATCAACAACTGGAGTTGCAACCGATTTAGCAGCAGGCACCACCACAGTATCTGCATTCTTACCTGGCGCTGAACCTTTGCCATGCAGTTCATCAAGCAATTTTTCAAATTCATCTTGAGTGATTTCATCGACAGAGGAAGCACTGACAGCAGTTGGTGCCGTTTCTTCTAGCACTGGCTCTTCGATGATAGACTCTGGTTCAAATTCTGGTTCCGGCTCAGCGACTTCTATCGTTTCTTCAGCAACTTCGTCTTCAGATTCAGGTCGGCAAAGATGATGAAGCTCGTCCAACAACATCGGATCAGCGGCCTGTAAAGGCTCGTGATCTTGAACTGCCTTGAACTGGGTATTCACGGTATCCAGAGCACGTAGCATGGTATCCATCAGTGCAGGCGTAACAGAACGCTGTCCATTACGCAGCACATCGAAGACGTTTTCTGCGCCGTGACAGGTATCAACGAGTTCAGCGAGTGATAGAAAGCCAGCACCACCTTTAACAGTATGGAATCCACGGAAAATAGCGTTAAGAAGATCCCTGTCTTCTGGATTATTTTCCAATTCTACTAACTGCTCAGAAAGCAGTTCCAGAATTTCCCCGGCTTCAATTAAGAAGTCTTGTAGGATATCTTCGTCTAAATCGTAGCTCATACGTTACCTTTAAAATCCGAGACTGGATAACAAATCATCGACTTCATCTTGCGACGCAACCGCATCCTCACGAAGTTCTGGGTGCAAAATCGGCCCTTCGGGCTCGCTTCCACTTTTTTCTTTGTTGGCACTTGGGGTGGTGTCTAAAACATTTTCTTTTAATGGTTTATTTGCGGCGAAGACGGTTAATATTTCGACTAATCGCCCTTCCACTTCATTAACCAAAGCAATGACTCTACGGATTATCTGTCCTGTGAGGTCCTGAAAATCCTGGGCCATTAATATTTCTGTTAATTGACTTCTCAGCTCAGTGCTGTCCCCTTCAACCTGAACCAATAACTCGTCAATACGATGACAAAGGGCCTTGAACTCACTCAGTTCGATGCGACCACGCATTAACTCGTTCCACTGTGGCCTGACCTGCAACAAACACTGATGCAAGTTGTCCGCAATCGGTAGACAATGCTCGACAGCGTCCATGGTTTTATTGGCGGCAACTTCCGTTTTATCAATGACGTATTGAAGGCGATCCCTCGCATCAGGGATTTCATCTTGAGTGATTTCCGTCATTCGCTGATCAAACGCGAAGTTTTTCAGTGAATCATGTAGATCTCTAGTCAACACGCCAATTTCCTGCAGCATAAGGTTTCCCTTATCTTCGTAAATTGAAGCGACCAAAGCATCTGCCTGTGCCTGTTCACCGTTTTCCAGCAATTCAACTAGAGACTTTGCTTGCTCTAATGAGATCATTCTGAATAGACCCTTTTCGTTTTATGCTCCGTAAGCATGCTGCGCTGATGAGCCGCTAAGATCGAATTTGAATTTTTCTTAGGTTATAGCAGCTCTGACGAAGTTATCTTCAAACGAGTCTTATAAACGTTCGAATATTTTATCTAATTTTTCTTTCAGGGTTGCAGCAGTGAACGGTTTAACGATATAGCCATTTACTCCAGCTTGGGCGGCTTCAATGATCTGCTCACGCTTCGCTTCTGCAGTAATCATCAATACTGGCAGGTGTTTAAGCTCCTCATCGGCACGAATATTTTTCAGTAGATCGATACCCTGCATGCCAGGCATATTCCAATCCGTCACGACGAAATCGAAATCACCTTTTTTCAGCATAGGTAACGCTGTCAAACCATCGTCCGCCTCTTGGGTGTTGTTAAAACCCAAATCACGAAGCAGGTTCTTTACAATACGGCGCATTGTTGAGAAATCATCAACAATAAGGATCTTCATGTTTTTATTCAAAATTGCCTCCACTGAATTTCACAATCAGTGTCTTTAGTCATGTTGTGTCCAAGCACTAAGTTTAGTACGAAGACGTTGCATGGATTGGCTCAATATCTGACTGACACGTGACTCGCTAACACTCAGAATTTCCCCAATTTCTTTTAAGTTTAGCTCTTCATCATAATAGAGCGAAAGTACCAAAGCTTCACGCTCTGGAAGCTGTTTTATTGATTCAACCAATGCTTTTCTGAAATATTCGTCAGCAACGCCTTTGAATGGGGTGTTATCTTCTGAATCTTCGACTGAGGTGATGACGTCATCTGAAACGCCTAAATCCTCAATACCAATCAGACGGGAGCAATTTATATCCGTCAGCGCTGCGTGGTATTGCTCCATGGTTAATCCCATGTGAGCAGCCACTTCTGCATCGTTTGGATCACGATTGAGAATCCCTTCCAATTCTGCAATCGCCTGACTGATTTCTCGGTTGTTTTTATGAACCGAACGCGGAACCCAATCACCACGCCTGATATCATCAAGCATGGCACCGCGAATACGGATTCCTGCGTAAGTTTCAAAACTGGCGCCTTTTGAAGCATCGTAATTTTGCTGTGCTTCAATCAACCCTATCATGCCCGCTTGAATTAGATCTTCCACTTGTACACTGGGTGGCAGTCGACCTAACAGGTGGTGCGCAATGCGTTTGACCAACACGGAATACCGCTCGATAAACAGCTTTTGGCTGTTTACATTGGCGTGTTGATCATAGGTTAGCGCTTTATTCACCAAACGGTTCCTCTAAAAATTCATTGCGGCTTAGCAATCGCTCGACAAAAAACTCAAGATGCCCACTTGGGGCCTTCGGTATCGGCCAGGTCAAAGCTTTGTTTGCCAATGAACTGATCGCCAGCGCAGCCGGAGAACGCGGGAAGGCGTCAACGACTATCTTTTGCTTTTTAACCGCTTGTCGAACTTTATCATCTAATGGAATACATGCTACGAGTTCGAGGCTCACATTCAAGAATCGCTCTGTGACCAAAGTCAATTTTGCAAACAATTCTCGCCCTTCACGGTAGCTTCTGACCATATTTGCAACAATCTTGAAGCGTTGCACCTGATGTTCCTTGCTTAACAACTTAATTAAAGCATAAGCATCGGTAATTGACGTAGGTTCATCACAAACGACAACCAAAACATCCTGCGCAGCGCGCGAAAAGCTGATCACCATGTCTGAAATGCCTGCTGCGGTGTCAATCAGCAGCACGTCCATTTCGTCTTCCAAACTACCAAAGGCACGGATTAAGCCAACGTGCTGAGCGTGTGAAAGCTCAGTCATGCTTTGTGTTCCGGAAGTCGCGGGTATTATTCTAATACCATACGGTCCTTCAACAATAGCATCTTTTAATTCACACTCACCAGCTAAGACATGCCCTAAGTTGCGTTTTGAACGAATTCCGAGCATAACGTCAACATTTGCTAAGCCAAGGTCGGCATCAAGTACCATGACTTTTTTACCTTGACGTGCCATGGCTATCGCCAATCCAAGGGTAACGTTCGATTTACCCACACCACCTTTACCACCAGTCACCGCGATCACTTTAGTGAGTGAAGGTTTTGTTAAGCGACGGAGGCCGCTTGCTTGATCGTGTATCATATTCTCAGTCATAATTGTCCGCCGCCTAGAATCCTTCGTTGTCACTATTCCAGTAGTGAGGTTCATTCTCTGTCGACTTCTCAAGCAGTTCATTCGCTTTCGCGATCATGTATTTCGGTTGTGCAATCACGATGTCTTCAGGAACTCTTTGTCCGTTGGCGATATAAGCCACGGGTAAAGCGTTTTGAATTACAACGCTGATAAACTCCCCCAAGCTCAACGATTCGTCGAGCTTAGTCAGGATGCAACCTGATAAAGGAATTCGTCGGAAATGTTCTATAGTTTCCTGAAGGACTCTGCGTTGCGCCGTCGCAGGAAGGACAAGGTAGCTATGGATTACTTCGCCGCTTTCTTGCATTAACGTGTCTAACTGTTCGGACAAACGTACATCACGCTGACCCATACCGGCGGTATCAACCAAAATGAGTTTTCTATTTCTCAATTGGTAGATTACATCGGCTAACTCTTTAGAATCTTTAGCAACTTTTACTGGGCAGCCCATAATTCTGCCGTAAATGGAGAGTTGCTCATGTGCACCTATTCGATAGGTATCTGTGGTCACCAAGGCAACATTATTCGCCCCGTACTCCATCGCCGCACGAGCAGCGAGTTTGGCTATGGTGGTGGTTTTCCCGACCCCTGTAGGGCCAAGCAGGGCAACAACGCCACCTCGCTTAAGGATATCTTGCTTGGTGATCGCAATTTGGTCTGAAACCAGGGCCAATAGTGCTTTCCAAGCGCGCGCGGGTTTGGTGTCCTCGGGAATGTAGCAAGCCATTTGATCTGCCAATTCCGCTGACACACCCATGCGTTCAAGGCGTTTTATCAGCATGGCGCGAAGCGGTTCTCGACGCTCCACTTCTTGCCAAAGAAGGCCAGAGACTTGATGTTCAAGCAGACGGCGAATCGAGGTCATCTCTTCACGCATGTTCTCCAACTCGTTGGCCGATTCATCGCTTTCCTGAGGAAGCTGACGGCGATCATAACGGGTTGGATCAAGACGCGGTTGTGGCTTATCAATACGTCGGTCTTCGGCGATCAACTTAGCGAGCGGCGAGTTTTCACGCACCCTCACTGAGTTATGTTGATCATCACGGTGTTTGGATTGACGTTGCAGCAGGGCTGATAATGAATCTTCGTTTTCGCGTTTGCGTTGTGGCTCATCACTCTGTTGGTTGTACTGCTTCAGCATGTTGGCGAAACGTTTGGTCATTGAACTGTTGTCGCTCTTTGCCGCGCTTTCACTACGCAAACTGACGCGATCATCTTCAACCGCACGAGCGGTCAGACGCCCAGCAGAGCTACTTGAAAACTGCCCGGACTCTTGTACCGAGCTTGCTGTCTGTCTGCGGCTTGACGTAGCAGCAAAAGTCGAAGACGCACTGTCCCCGTCAATGGCCGCAACGATCTCCACCCCTCCGGCCACTTTTTTATTGGACATGATCACCGCGTCCGCTCCGAGCTCTTCTTTCACTTGAAGGAGCGCCGTTCTCATGTCTTTGGCAAAAAATCGTTTTATTTTCAAACCATTCGTCCATTTAACAGGGTTTAACTATTAGTTACCCACTGCCTGTACAATGCGGATCTGTTTCTCGTCTGGGATCTCCTGATACGAGAGCACTCTGAGATTTGGTATTGTGTTCTTCACAAATTTCGCCAGAGTTGAACGCAACATACCGGAAGTCAGTAAGACAGCTGGTTCGCCTTTCAGCTCTTGCTCTTGAGTTGCCATACTCAGAGAGGCTTGCAGACGTTCTGCGAGACCAGGTTCAATTCCCGCAGACTCCCCGCCCGACGCTTGCATTGTCTGATGCAATATTTGTTCCAGCTCTGGAATTAAGGTTATCACAGGCAGCTCAGGCTCTATTCCATTGATTTCTTGGACAATTAGACGCTTAAGTGAGATGCGAACCGCCGCTGTGAGGATGTCGGGTTCTTGACTCTTCGAAGAGTATTCAGCCATGGTCTGAACTATGGTGCGGATATCGCGGATTGGAATTGCTTCGTTAAGTAGATTTTGTAATACCTTCACGACCACACCAAGCGGCAGTTGGTCAGGGACAAAATTCTCCACCAATTTAGGTGCGCTACGACCCAGCATCTCCAGCAGGTTCTGCACTTCTTCGTGACCAAGCAACTGCGAGGCATTGTTGGTTAAAAGCTGGCTCATGTGCGTTGCCAATACCGTCGAGGAATCCACCACGGTGTACCCAAGCGCCTGCGCATGTTCACGCTGCTCTGGGCGGATCCAAACCGCTTCGAGGCCAAAAGCAGGATCGATGGTCGGTTCTCCATCAATCATGCCATACACTTGCCCAGGGTTGATCGCCAGCTCTTGATCGGGGCGAATTTCTGCTTCACCCACGGCCACCCCCATTAAGGTAATGCGATAGCTGTTGGGCGTAAGTTCAAGGTTGTCACGAATATGCACGGGGGGGATGAGGAAGCCAAAATCTTGCGACAGTTTTTTTCGTACCCCTTTGACTCGCTCTAGCAACTCTCCGCCTTGATCTCTATCCACCAAGGGGATCAGGCGATAGCCCACCTCCAAGCCAATGATGTCAACTGGCTGTACATCGTCCCACGAAAGCTCACGCACTGATGGCGCATTGCTGGTATCAATAACGGCGGGGGTTTTGGGCTGTTTGGCTTTTTGCTTATGCTTTTTGTCGATGAAGTACGCTCCCGCGCCCGCAGCAATGGCGAGCAGTAAAAAGGAGAAATGGGGCATACCAGGAACAATCCCCATGACCCCTAAAATCGCGGCGGTGATCATCAGTGCTTTCGGGTTATCAAACATCTGAAATATCAGTTGCTCACCCATGTCTTCATCGGTATTTTGCCGTGTCACCATCATGGCCGCTGCAATCGATAAGAGTAGTGATGGGATCTGCGCAACCAGACCGTCACCGATGGTCAAAAGGGTATAAATCTGGATGGCTTCAGAAAAGCCCAGACTATGTTGCGCCATGCCGATAGACAGGCCACCAATGATGTTGATGAACAGAATCAAGATACCCGCGATGGCATCCCCTTTGACAAATTTGGAGGCACCGTCCATCGAACCGTAGAAGTCCGCTTCTTTGGTCACTTCAAAGCGGCGCAAACGGGCTTGCTCTTGATCAATCAAACCAGCATTTAGGTCGGCATCAATTGCCATCTGCTTACCAGGCAAAGCATCCAAGGTAAAGCGAGCACTCACTTCAGAGATACGCCCCGCACCTTTGGTCACTACCATAAAGTTGATGATCATCAGGATGAGGAACACCACTAAACCAACGGCGTAGTTTCCGCCGATAACCACGTTACCGAAAGCTTCAATCACGTTACCTGCGGCATCGCCACCTTCATGGCCTTTCAGCAACACGACCCGCGTCGAGGCAACGTTCAGTGCCAAACGTAACAGCGTTGCAATCAACAACACGGTCGGAAACGCCGCAAAATCGAGTGGGCGGCGCGTATAAACGGTCACCAACAACACCACCATCGACAGGGCGATGTTGAAGGTAAAAAACATGTCCAACAGGAACGCGGGGATAGGCAATACCACCATCGCCAGTGTCGCCAGCACCATCACTGGTGCGCCGATCGCAGGCATGGAGCGTTGGGGAATTTTAGGCAACTTATCTGCAAACGGCAGAGTAAATTTTTTAGCCATTACTTCGTCTCGGTTGGGTGAAACTTAACTCGCTTGTCATCTGAAAATGCGGGCACTTAACTGTCAGTCAGCAACTTTCAAAAAGCGGAACAAGCAATCTCTATACCAGAGTTGCGCCAAACAATTGACTGCACAAATCGTTTTAAATTGAATACTTAGTGGCGCATATCCGGTGGAATGGGTAGATCGTAATCCTGTAGTTTTGGCCTGTGCCCACCACGTCTGCGATACTGTTTGAGCTGGAATACGTAGGCTAGAATCTGCGCGACTGCAGTAAACAGCCCTTCAGGAATTTCTTGCTCAAGCTCAGTGGTGTAATAGAGAGCACGCGCTAACGGCGGTGCTGGCACAATGTAAATATCATGCTCACGAGCCACCTCTCGGATCTTCATCGCCATGTGATCAGAGCCTTTGGCAACCACCACTGGCGCGCGATCAGTCCCTTGCTTGTAGCGCAGCGCAACCGAAAAGTGCTCCGGGTTGGTGACAATAACATCGGCGGTTGGCACATCAGCCATCATGCGGCGCTGCGCCGCTTCTCGTTGCAACATCCGAATGCGGCCTTTGACTTCCGGTTTACCTTCGGTGTCTTTGTACTCGTCTTTCACTTCCTGCTTGGTCATTTTTAACTGATCAGCGTGTTGCCAGATCTGAAACGGAATGTCGATGGCCACGACGATTAACAAGGAGCAGCTGATCAGCAAAATAAAATTGAGCAAAATATCGAGCGAGTGAAAAATATTCTGTGGATAAACATCCATACTCAGTTGAATCAAGTCGGCTTGCGAAGCTTGGATGAGATAGATGGCCACGCCAGTCACAAGACCTACTTTGAGAATCGATTTGATCAGCTCCACCCAACTCTGTAAGCCAACCATGCGCTTTAAGCCACTCAGCGGATTCATTTTAGACAGCTTAGGCATAGCGGCTTCAGCAGAAAAACTGATGCCCCCCACCCCAGCAGCCCCTATGACAGCGGCAATAAAAAGCGTAATGAGGATCAACAGCAGCGGCACAAGCAAAGCCGTTATTGCACCACCTGCAATATCCAGCAGTTTCCCAGTGTCAAAAATTTCTTCTCGGGTGAGATCAAAAAGCCGCCCCATGATCTTAAATAGAGCGCGAGCTAAAGGCTCACCAAACCACATCAGTGCCACTGCCCCTACGATAAGCACAGAAGCCGAGGCAAGTTCTTTCGAGCGCGCAACTTGGCCTTTTTCTCTTGCTTGTTGTAATCGTCGGGGGGTGGCATCTTCGGTACGTTCTTGACCGTCTGACTCTGCCAATTCAGCCTCCTAGCAATTTAGCCGAATAAAGCGGCAAATCTGTTCTTCACCTTCTATCCAGTACAGTTCATAGTGGCTGTAAAGGCCAGCAAGAATATACCAACAGAGTAATAAACCCACGAGCAACGCGAAAGCAAAACCGAGCGAGAAAATGTTTAACTGTGGCGCAGCACGTGTCATCACCCCAAACGAGAGGTTAATCGTCAGCAAGGCAATAATGCCGGAGAGCGACATACTGAGCGCGACTTTGAACATGATGCCAAGCCAGAGTGCGAGTTCGCGAAAGTCCACGGCATTGAGCGAGCCGAGACCTACCGGCAAGGTTTTAAAACTGAACACCACCAGTTGCAGCATTTTCAAGTGCCCGTCGGTGGCGAGGAAAAACATGGTCGCCAAAAACATAAACAATTGACCAAGCAAAGGGGTGTTTTGCCCGTTGGCCGGGTCAACCATTGAAGCAAAACCAAGGCTTGATTGCATACCCAATATTTGGCCAAGCATAACAAAGGTTTGAATCAAAAACTGCGTCACCATTCCCATCGCCACGCCAATCACGATTTGTTCAAACACCGTCAGATAGCCTTGAAAAGAGAGCAGTTCTATCTCCTGTGGTACCGCGGGGAGTGCTGGCATTACCGCAAACGTCACCGCCAGACTGAGGTAAAGGCGGATGCGTGGCGAAACAAAACGCGCCCCAGTGACGGTCATCACCATCAACATGGATGAGATTCGCGCAAAAGGCCAGAAGTAGTTGGCTATCCAGTCAAGGATGATTGTGGTTGGATACTCCATCTCATCACCCCGTCAATACAGGACCTGAGGCAGACGTTCAATCAACGAGAAAAAGAACTCCATCATCATCTGTGTCATCCAGTGACCAAACAGCATCAAAGCCAATAGAGTGATGATAAGACGTGGCAAAAAGCTCAACGTCTGTTCGTTGATCGAGGTAGCCGCTTGAAAAATCGCCACAATCAAACCGACCAATAAGCTGGGAATAATGATGGCACAGACCATGACCAATACCATCCATAGTGCATCCTGGAATAGCTCAACAAATATTTCAGGTGTCATGCTCTCTCCCTGCTATAAGGCGAAACTGCCAGCCAGCGTTGTCAGAATAAGATTCCATCCGTCAACCAGCACAAACAGCATCAATTTAAACGGCAGCGAAACAATCATTGGTGAGAGCATCATCATACCCATCGCCATCAGCACCGATGCAACCACCAAGTCGATGATCAAAAAGGGCAGGAAGAGCATAAAACCGATTTGAAATGCCGTTTTCAGTTCCGAGGTAATAAACGCAGGAATCAATACCGCCATCGATACATCTTCCGGGTTAGCCACCTGCTCCCCCGACATATTGACGAAGGTTTCCAGATCTTTGACGCGGGTTTGCTTGAGCATAAACGCTTTGATTGGTCCCTGAGCGACATCAAACGCTTGTCTCGCCGTCAGTTGCTCATTTAAGTAGGGCTGCACCGCCTGTTCATTCACTTCATTGATCACCGGAGACATGATAAAGAAAGTCAAAAACAGCGCGATGCCAATAATCACTTGGTTTGATGGCGTCTGTTGTAAGCCCATCGCTTGGCGCAATATCGACATCACCACCACAATCCGGGTAAAAGAGGTCATCAATATCACCATGGCAGGCAAGAAGCCCAGCATGGTCATGAGCGCAAGAATTTGCAGCGTAACCGAGTAGTCCTCGCTGCCATCTGGATTGGTGGTCATGGTGAATGCGGGAATGCCACCCCCTTGTCCTACGCTCATGCTGCGACTTTGCGCAGAACCATTTTTCATCTCGGAGAGGGTAACGCTGCTGCCCGCTGCCAGATTATCCGGCAGCGACGTTTCCTCCGCTTGAGCCAGCGCCAGGGGAGCGAGCAGTGACAACATCAGTAGCCATAAGGTCAGCCACAAAGAAGGGAAAAAGTGTTTACTGTTCATGCTTTTTTAGTAACTGGCTAAATTGGGACGCAAAGGCACTCTTAACCAGTTCCTCCTGTTTTAACGGCTGTTCTAAACGGGCAATCAGTTGGATCGACTGCGCGGTAATCCCGACCAAAAATTGCTCCTCACCCGCCTGCACCACCGCAATCCGTTCCTTAGTACCAACCGCTATCTGGCTGACGATTTTTAGCCCATGTTGCTGACCGAACGCCGGAGCTTGCAGGCGTTTCATTAGCCATGCCAGCAATAAAATAAAGGCGATCACCAGCAACAACGAACCAAAGGTGGTCGCCAGATTAAGCTCTGGTGCGCTAGACGCGGCCCAAACACGAGGAGCACTGAACAACCCGCTCAGTGCTCCTAACGCGCTTATCAGCCGTACTTTGTTTGTCATCGGACTCATCATATCAGCGCAGTTTCTTGATGCGTTCCGTCTGACTAATCACATCCGTGAGACGAATACCAAACTTGTCGTTCACCACCACGACTTCACCATGCGCAATCAATGTGCCGTTGACCAACACATCTAAAGATTCACCCGCCAAGCGGTCAAGCTCAACCACCGAGCCTTGGTTGAGTTGCAGCAGGTTACGGATACTGATTTGTGAGCGCCCAACTTCCATCGAGATGGTCACGGGAATGTCCATGATGGTGTCGAGTTTACGTCGCTCATCAGCGGTGATAGGCTTTGACGTATCTTTCAGCTCTTCCAGCGGCGCGGCCATCACTTCATCGATGTCAACATCAGGCGCGGAAGGGTCTTCACCCAGAGCCGCCGCCCACTCTGCTGCCAGCTTCTCATCTTCACTTGATGCCATAGTCATATCCTGTTTTCATTTTCGTTATCAATCTTCATTATCATCGTCACTTTCAAGCTCAGACATGATGTCCTTACCCAAGAAAGTTAAATCGGTTTTCACCACATGCGGGCGCTCAATTTCTTGTGAAATCTGCACGGCCAACTTGTCGTTAGACTGGCCCATTTTGACGCGATAGGTTGGCAATTCTTCAACAAACATCACCGCATGTTTGGGCATTTCTATCGGAATGACGTCACCAGGGCGAAGCTCCATCAAATCTCGTAGAGAAATGGTTCTCTCGAGCAAATTGACGCGAAAGTTCACCGGACAGTCCATGATTTCTTCGCGTAAAGCGGAGCTCCAACGTACGTCGGTTTCCATCTTATCCGATTGCACCCCCGCATCCAGCAGTTCACGGATCGGTTCCACCATCGAATAAGGCATGACCACGTGAAAATCGCCGCCGCCACCGTCGACTTCAATGTGGAACGAACTTACCACAATCACTTCCGTCGGACTGACGATGTTGGCCATGCTGGGGTTCACTTCAGAGTCGAGGTACTCAAACTCTACCCCCATCACAGGTGACCATGCTTCTTTGTAGTCTTCAAAAACGATTTTTAATAGCAACTGAATGATGCGTCGTTCGGTAGGCGTGAACTCGCGCCCTTCAATTTTAGCGTGGAAACGGCCATCACCACCGAAGAAGTTCTCCACCAGAATAAACACCAAACGCGCTTCCATGGTAATCAGCGCCGTGCCTTTCAAGGGTCGAAAACGCACCATGTTCAAACTGGTTGGTACGTACAAGGTGTTCTGATATTCACCGAACTTCATCATCTGTACGCCGTTGATCGACACTTCCGCCGTTTTTCTCAACATATTGAACAGGCTGATGCGCATATGACGGGCAAAACGTTCGTTGATAAGCTCCAGCGTCGGCATGCGGCCACGGACGATGCGATCTTGCGAGGAGAAGTCGAAGTTAACCGCGCCGTCTCGGTCGTTATCTATCGGCTCATCGACATCATCGACATCATCGACCCCGTGGAGCAGCGCATCAATTTCGTCTTGGCTTAATAAATCAGTCACACGATACCTACTGAATCACAAAATCGGTAAACAGAACTTTCTCAATCACTGGCTGACCGACCGACTTGGTCAGCGCCGCCTTAATATCTTCTGTCGCTTTATCGCGCAGTTCAACACGCCCAGTTGGTGAGCGAAGCTGATCCACCGTCGCCGAGGCAAAAGTGGATAGCAGCGAGCTTTCAATCAGAGGTGAATGGTAACGTGCGAGGTTTTCGTTTTCTGAGCCGCGCACCATTAATTGGACTTTGATTTGCACCATGCGATCCCGGCTATCGCCAGTGACATTAAAGACAAATGGCTGAGCAATATTGACGTAAGCGACCGGATTTTCGTTAGGTTTCACTTCGACCTGCTCTTTGGTCTCCGCCTCTTCTGCTGAATCGGAGCCCATTAAAAAGAACGCCGCACCACCGCCGCCCAATAACAACACCACCGCAGCGACGATGATAATGAGAAGTTTGCCTTTGCCTTTCGGTGCTTCCTCACCCGTTTGTAGTTCTTCTGCCATGATCTGTTTTATCCCGTAACCTTAACAACTTGTATTTTATGCGTAAAAACTGATTCCATCACGCTTTGATGCCACATTTACATCAAGTTTCATCTCAGGCTCAAGATTTTCATCATTACCTGAAGCAAATCTGCCGGTTTGTTGCCCATTGTCTTGTCCATCAGCAGAGTATTGTCGCTGCTGCTGACCAGATGACTGCTGTTGTACCGAAGAGTCCGCCAATTGCATGCCTTGCTGCGCTAACATTTCTCGCAGGCGAGGCAAGGTTTGTTCAATCATCTCACGTGCTTGTGGGTTGGTCACCGTGAAATGTACATGGGCCAAATCGTTATTCATGGTCATGCGGATCTGCATCCGCCCCAGTTCAGGAGGGTCAAGACGAATATCCAAATTCTTCAGGTTTTTGGACATCATCACCTGCACTTTTTCCGCAACCTGATCACTGGCCATTTCACGCGTGAGTTGCATCGATACTTGTGAAGCGGCTTCGGTGCGTAATTGCCCACTCGTGGTTGGCGAGCCTTGCGCACTGTAGAGACTGCTTTGGGTGGTGTTGGTCGCACGTTCACTGCTCTGCTCGTTGGCTGATTTTCCTTTCAGCGCCGTCAAACCACTGGCCGCCAACGCTGCTTGTAGCCCTTTTGCGGGCGCTACATTGGGCTGCACAGTACTCTGCAGCGCGGCCATTGCATTCGGCGCTAAGCCATCAGGCAGCGCGGCTGCGGGTGACTTGTCGCTGGTTGGCTGCGGCGTCACTAACGCTTGGGCTGCTGGTTGGCTGTTTTGCAAAGCGCTATGCACCGCCTGAGAGAGCGCGGTGGTGGTTGCGGCAAGTTTTGCGCCGCTCTCTTTCGCACTGTGCGCGTTATCTATCGGCGCAGGTTGGTTCCAGTCAATTGCAGCTTGAGGCTCGTTGGCTACTCCGTTTGCACTTCGCACCGTACTTAACTCAGCATTGCTTGCCGCCATCAGCACAGTGCTTAGTGCGGGTAAAGCGGCCAGCACCGCGGGATCGTCGGCTTGCAGTTGGCCATCAAGTAGTCCTTGCAGGATCTGTTGATCTTCCCCATTGAGCGCTTGCTCGGTCGCCAACTTTTGCTCAATCTCGGCTAAACGCGGCGCAGGAACTAGCATCACTGGCAGCTCAGAGTCAACTTGCTGCTGAAGGTGTAGCGGAATCTCATCTTGTGCTTGCATCTGCAACCCGGCAGTTGCGTGCCACTCAATTTGCCCATTGGTCATTTGAGCGGCCATAGCAGGATCAGAAGTAAGAGTTTCCGGCGGCAAAGATCCTGCGGCGATGCTAGACGCTGACAGCGCCTGAGGCTGTAACTGCGCCAACGGAGTCTGTGGGGATTGAAGCGAATTTGTTGCAGAAGGCGGCAAAGATTCTGCGCTTTGGTGACTGACACCAACTTGTGCTGAGCCAGGCACAGATGCGACCTGTTCTGCGGTGAGCGCATTTGCGTTAAGCGCCGTCGCATCGCCTGCCTCTAACTGACGACTCGGCAATAGATCCGCTGAATTTTGAGGCGATACGGCCGCTTGCTCTGCCGAAAACGATTGACTTTGAAGCGCCGTCGCATCGCCTTCCTCTAACTGACGACTCGGCAATAGATCCGCTGAATTGTGAGGCGACACTGCCTCGGCGACTGCTTTTGTCGGCAATGCTTTGCCACCGTTTTTAGGCTGCAAAGTGGCATTAGCCTGCTCCAACTGGCCGAGAATTTTTGAGCCTTCATGCATGATGCTCTCTTGCATCGCTTGTTTGTCGCTGCCAGATTTTGTCGAGGAACTGCCCTTGGTTAACCCTACATCTGCTGCAACATCATTGGTTATTTGAGTTTTGGGGGAGGATGTTGACGCTAGAGTTTCGCCCTGCCCTGCAGACGATACCTGTCCCCCCGACTGGACAGAGCCATCCGTTTGCGTCTTTCCCACCTGCAACAATTCATCACTGCTTTGCGCGTCTTCAAGCGAAGCGCCATCGACAACTTCTTCTTCACTGTTTTGTGTGACTTCAGATTCAGCGGTTAGATTGTCTGCTTTGAGAGGAGCCCCATCTTTAACGCTGCTGTCAGTTTTGTCGGCTTTCTTGTCGTCCGTTTGCCCAGAAAAGACTTTGGCGAGAGTTTGAAGAAAACCGCCTGATTCGGCCACCTCGCCAGTGACTTCTTTGCTTGAAGCTTCAGTTGTCGTTCCTGCTGTTTTACCTGTTATAGATACCGATTGCAGATTTACATTCATAGTCACAGTCTCTTCGCAGCACTCATTGGATAAGCGTCAGTAGGGATTTTAGGCAATTGACCTGCAAGAAACACGCCATTTTGAGAGCTGGCTAATAATGCGATTTGCGTCTAGCGTAACTGAGGGTCGAAAACTCGTCCATTTGCTTCTGTTCTCGTTTGGCTTCGGCTTTCTGTTTTTCTTGTTGCTTTCTTTCGATCATCCATTCATAGGATTTGCGCTGCTTGCGCACCTCTAACCAGTAGTGCTCACTATTTTCAACTTGCTGTTTAAAGTGTGCTTCTGCTCCGCGCTGTTTTGCCAGCGTTTCGTCAAGCTGGTTGAGAAAGCGATTGAGATGGACAAACTGACTGGCACTCAAACCATTTTTTCCGCGCTCGACCAGTTGCTGGCAGTAGTCGAGGCGGTACTTTTCGATCTGCTCCACCTGCCGGTAGTAACTTTCTAATTCGGCTTTCGCTTTGTTTAAGGTCAGAACCGCTTGGTTCTCCCTCTCTTTGGCCTGCTCAAGCAGAAAGTCCATCGCGTTTTCCATCAGTGATTACACTCCCAACACGTTTTTTAGCATGTTGACACACATGGCATACGGTACCGTCTCTTTCATTTGCTGCTGCAAATAGGCGTCCAATTTTGGTTTGAGGGTGAAGGCGCTATCGATGGCTTGATCCGTTCCCGGCTTATAGGCACCGATTGACACCAGATCTTGATTTTTTCGACAAATAGACAAAATTTGCCGCACGGCTTTAGACATCAACACATGCTCGTCGGTGGTGATCTGCGGCATCACACGACTGACCGATTTTTCAACGTCGATGGCAGGGTAATGCCCCGCGTCGGCCATTTCACGTGACAATACGATGTGACCATCGAGAATCGCTCTCGACGCATCAGCTATCGGATCTTGTAAGTCGTCGCCCTCGGTAAGCACAGTAAAAAAGGCGGTAATCGAACCTTGTTGTGGCCCACCATTGCCCGCACGTTCAACCAGCGCAGGTAACTTAGCGAAAACCGACGGTGGGTAACCTTTCGTCGCTGGCGGCTCGCCGACGGACAGTGCGATTTCACGCTGCGCCTGTGCAAAACGTGTCAGAGAGTCCATCAGCAGCAATACATCCAGCCCTTGATCACGAAAGTATTCAGCAATCGTCAAGGCTGTTTGACACCCTTTGAGGCGCATCAGTGGCGAAGCATCCGCAGGCGCGGCGACCACCACAGAACGTTTACGACCATCTTCTCCGAGGATCTCCTCGATGAACTCTTTCACTTCTCGTCCCCGCTCACCAATCAGCCCAACCACCACCACTTGCGCCGTGGTGCCACGCGTCATCATTCCAAGCGTGACCGATTTACCGACACCAGAACCGGCGAATAGCCCGATACGCTGCCCCTTCCCGACGGTCAGCAAACCATTAATCGCTTTTAATCCGACATCCAAAGGCTCTGTGATCGGTTTGCGCGTCAAAGGATTCATAGGTTGGGCATTGAAAGAAGCACGATGCTCGGTATAAATCGGCCCCAATCCATCAAGCGGATTGCCCACACCATCAATCACTCGGCCAAGCAGCTCCATGCCTACGGGCAAACCACTTTCACCTGTTAATGGCGTCACTTTAGCGCCGGGTAAAATTCCCGTGATCTGCTCACTGGGCATCAAAAACAGGTTATCGCCCGAGAAGCCAACCACTTCGGCCTCCATTTGCCCAGTCATCGTCTCGACCAAACAGAGGCTGCCGATAGGCGCGCGACAACCGGTCGCTTCTAATGTCAAACCAATCACGCGCACCAATTTGCCAGCGGCAACTGGGCGTGTAGTCAACCCTTGCACTTTGTAACTTTTCAGTCGCTCCGCCAGCGAAATCATTATTCGCCCCCGTGGTGACGATTGGTGCCACAGAAATTTTGTATCACGTGTTTGATGCGTTCTTCCATGCGATAGCTGACGCTCGACTCGCCAGCTTCAATCTGCACATCGCCACGATTGAGTGACGGCTCAGAGACCAGTGTCCAGTTACGAAACGCCAGATCGTCTTCACCGTATGAGGAACGGACAATGTCGACATCTTCAGGGTTAAGATGCAACGTGATGGGATGACCAGAGATAGGTAAGCTCTCTACCGAGGCTTTAATGGTATCAAGAATGATCTGCGGGTTGGTTTGCACCTCAACGTGAACCACCTCTTTCACCAAACAAAGCACCATGTCCACCAGTTGCTTTTCGACTTGGTTACTCATCAGCTCAAGCGGCTGAGCAAATTGATTGGCAAGGTTAACAAACGTTTCAACTTGTTGTTTCACATGATCTTCGCCGGCGGCAATGCCTTCCGCTTTGCCTTGTTCTAAACCTTCTGCTTGACCGACCGCAAAGCCCTCTTCCTTGCCTTTTTCAAAACCTTGTTTGAAGCCAGCCTCTTGACCTTGAAACAACCCTTCCTGATAAGCCCCTTGCTTTATGAGCTCAATTTGTTCTTCGGTTAATTCAAGAACTGGCTCTTCTTCTGCTTTCTCAAAGTCGGGCATCCAGCCGGGGTCATAGTTAAAAGCGGTCTCTTTCGCTTGTTTGTTTACCTCAGCACCGTAATCCGGCAAGCCCCAGCGTTTTGGCTGTGGAACCGCGTCATCTTCGCCAGGACGAATAAAACCACGTTTTCTTTCCGCCATGCATTTACACCTTTGTACAGAAAACAACGCCCCGAAACGGGGCGAGGAAATTGTCGATTAGAGGAACTCGTCTGCGCCACCGGAGAGCATAATTTCGCCACTGTCGGCCAGTCGCCTTGCGATAGCGAGGATCTCTTTTTGCGCGGCTTCCACGTCGGCTACCCGCACTGGCGGCATCGCTTCGATATCGTCGCGCATCATCTCAGCAGCACGTTTCGACATGTTCTTGAAGATCTTGTCGCGCAAACCATCGTCGGCGCCTTTGAGTGCTTTTTGCAGCACATCCTGAGGAACATCACGCAGCAACTTCTGAATACCTTGGTCGTCCACTTCGATGAGGTTCTCGAATACGAACATCAGATCTTGGATCTGCGTTGCCAAATCTTCGTCCTGATCGCGTATTTGCTCCATCAACAAGCCTTCGACGTTGTTGTCGAGGTAGTTCATGATTTCAGCCGCTGCTTTCAGGCCGCCAATTTTCGCCGCCTGCGCACCCGCTTGACCAGCAAACTGCTTCTCCATGATTTCATTCAGCTCTGCCAGTGCAGACGGTTGAACTTCTTCTAAGTTAGCGATACGCATCATCAAATCCAAGCGTACCCGCTCTGGGAACTGGGAGATGATTTCCGCTGATTGATCCGCTTCCAGATAGGACAATACAATCGTTTGAATTTGTGGGTGCTCGTTAACAATGATGCTCGCCACTTGTCTTGGGTCCATCCACTTCAAGGAATCCAGACCTTTAGAGCCTGTGCCGAGAAGGATTTGGTCAACCAAGTTATTGGCTTTGTCTTCACCCAGTGCCGCGATGAGCGCATTGCGCATGAAGTCTTCGCTGCCCATACCAATGTTGGTGTATTTCTGGATATCTTCCAGAAACGCTCGGTGCACCGCCGATACTTTGTCTTGGCTGAGATCTTTGGCTTTCGCCATGGCACTGCCCACCCGCTGAACCTGTTTCGGTTCCAAGTGACGGATAATGCCTGCCGCATCTTGCTCATTGAGGCTCAGCAGCAAAATCGCTGCTTTTTCTTCGCCAGTGATGGTCGAAATATCGATTCCTGTTGAATCCATCTCGCCGTTTGCTTCCTGATTTGCAATTTCGTTAGCCATTTGTCATCCAATTCTTCACAACTTGAGCCGCCAGCTCAGGCTCGTTTGCAACCAATGCACGCACTGCTTTCAACACATCTTCATCTTTGTGCAGATTTGGCAGGTCGATGCTTGACCCAAATTCAAACAACTCACTACTTTCGATGTCACTGCCAATCAAGCTGGTTTCACCATCGGCGCCAATCGGCAGACCATCAGGCCCGTACATTTCGTTTTCATCGTCACTAGCAGGGTTGAGCAGTTTCTTCATCGCTGGACGAATTAACACCAACACCACCACAATGATCACCAAGGCACTTGCGAACCAGCGCACCCAGTCGTTGAAGTTTGGATGTTCCCAAATCGGTACGTCAGCCAGCTTTTCAGGTTCCTGTTCAGCAAACTGCATACTTAATACATTGAGTAAGTCGCCACGGTTTTCGTTAAAACCTACCGTACCAATCAGCACTTGGCGGATAGCATTAATTTCCGCTTCGCTACGAGGAGTATAGGTGACATTGCCGTTATCCGGATTGAGCGCTGCGCGATCTTTGATCGCCACTGACACCGTCTGACGCGTCACGATACCTGTCTGCTTTCGTTCATGACTGATGGTAGTATCGAGCTCAAAGTTCCGCGTCGACTCTTTACGTACCGAACCTTGGCCCGTCACCGACCCGTCTTTCATTTGAGCGACATCTTGCGGGATAGAGGCATCTGCCGGCGGTTGATTGCTGAGTGCGCCCGGCACACCCGCCACCATGTTGGCGTTGTTGTAATCTTCTAACGCGTACTCACTACGCGTGGCTGGGGTATTGGGGTCAAACGCCTTTCGCGTTTGCTCGACCGCACTGAAGTCCATTTCAATATCAACTTGCGCGGTATAATTGCCAAAACCCAAAATGGGGATCAACACGGAATCAATTTTTTCTCGCAGCATCTGCTCTTGACTGCGCTCTAGCTCTTGCTCTTTACGCCGAGCTGCGGAAACTGGATCTTGTGAACCGGAGTTAAGCAATCGACCATGTTGATCAGTGACGGTGACGCGAGAGGTTTTCATGCCCGGTACGGCGCTCGCCACCATGTCGACAATCGAATCCACTTCTTGCTGTTTGAGGTTGGCACCTGTGCCTAACGTCAAAAATACCGAAGCGGAAGCCTCTTGATTGTGGCGCACAAACACGCTTTGCTTAGGCAGGGCAAGCAATACACGCGCTTTGCGCACTTGCTTCATCTCTTCAATGGCTTTGGCTAGCTGTCGTTCACGGCTGAGTTTCAAACGTTCTTGTTCTAGACGTTGAGAAACGCCAAAACCCATGTCTTGCAGCAGAATATCATCACCAGCTTGGGTATTTTGATTCAGTCCCGAGCGAACCATATCCAATTTAATCGAGTTAAATTCGCTGGCTTCCACCAAAATGGTGTTGCCATCGAGTTTGTAATTGATTTTTTGTTGATCGAGATGATCGAGAACCGGGATCAGCTCTTCGGTTTCGAAAATTCCCAACGGACGCATTTCTGGCTCTTTTACCCAGAAAAACAACATGACGATCAGCGCCACACAAATGGAAATGGAAACCACAAGAACAATCTGACGCAACAGATCAAGATCACCAACGGCCATATCAAATTTGGATGAACTGCGCTCATCCAAATCTGGGTTTTGTCCGTCGAGATCCATGTCTGATTGAGCAACCATGGCGTTGTTGGATGCTCCATCAGTCACCGTCAGATCCGTTGATTTCTTCTCTTCAGCCACAATGTACTACCTAAATTCAGACTGGCATATTCATGAGGTCTTTGTATGCCTCAATAAGCTTGTTTCTTACCTGCAAGGTGGCTTCAAACGCCACACTGGATTTGTTCCTGGCAATCATGACATCAGAAAGCGATACATCCGCATCGCCGCGGTCAAAACGGGTTTGCAAATCACTGGATGACTTCTGCAACGCGTTCACATTATTGATGGCCTGACTCAGTATATTGCCAAAATCAGCACTGACTTTCGCCCCCGTCGCTGGCGCAGATGCGTTGGTCGCCTCTAACATCATGGCGCGCATTTCACCTTGTAATCCGTCAATTCTCATCTTCACCTCAACGCCAAAAGTTTGACCAGACACTTCGCTGTAATATTGACAACGCAATTAGCATGCCATACCAAAGACACAGTTTACCCTTTCTTGACTAAACTGACCAACAGCGAGCTCTCATCCCGGGATATCGATACCAGCATCACGCATCTTAGCCAACTTATAGCGCAACGTTCGCGGGCTGATACCCAGTTTTTCCGCCATCTCTTTGCGGCGACCTTGGCATTCAATTAAAGTCTCTAAAATGATGGCATACTCTTGATCTCGTAATTCGCTACCTAAGCTATCTACGCCAACGATACTACGGCTAAACGCATCAGGCTGCGCGACCAGTTTGACGTCCGGCACTACGGCATCACTGGTCTGCTGCACCACATTTTGTAAACTGTTGGCATCTTGCCAGTCCACCCCTTCTAACAGGATATGATCCTGCTCGATATCGCTGTTTTCACTTAAGATGAGGGCGCGCTGCACCACGTTGTCTAGCTCGCGCACGTTACCCGGCCAAGGATAATGAGTGAGTTTGTCCAGCGCTTGAGGTGAGAAACGAGGCACCGCAATCCCCTGTTTCATGCAGTGACGCTCTGCCAGATGTTTGGCGAGCGGTACGATATCCCCTTGGCGCTCACGTAGCGCAGGCCAAGTCAATGGGAAAACATTCAGACGGTAATACAAATCCTCTCGGAAATTCCCTTCGGAAACATACTGCTTTAAGTCACGGTTACTGGTGGCTAGGACGCGCACGTCCAACTTGATGCTCTTGCGGCTACCCAAGCGCTCGACTTCTCGCTCTTGCAGTACACGCAGCAGTTTGGCTTGTAGGTTGAGATCCATTTCACTGATCTCGTCTAGTAGAATCGTGCCACCTTGCGCCTGTTCAAATTTCCCCGGGCAAGCTTGTACGGCACCAGTGAACGCCCCTTTTTCGTAGCCAAACAAGGTGGCTTCTAGCATGTTATCCGGGATCGCGGCACAGTTAATCGCGACAAATGGCCCGTCTTTGCGCAGCGACGCATTGTGAATGTAACGCGACAATACTTCTTTGCCCGAACCACTTGGGCCAAGCACCATCACGTTGGCGTCGGTGCGCGCCACTTTTTCGGCCAGCGCAAGCAGTCGTAAGCTCTTTTCATCCGCCACTACGGCGTCACCATTGTCGTCCGACTTGACAGGGGCGTAACGGCTGACCATGTTGAGCAAGACTTCTGGCGCGAAAGGCTTGGCCATGTAGTCAATCGCCCCTTCTTTCATCGCTGACACGGCGTCTTCAATATTGGCATACGCTGTCATCAGCAACACAGGCAAATTTGGCCAATTTTGCTTAATGCTGCGCAATAACGCGAGCCCTCCCATGCCGGCCATTTGTACGTCAGAGACCACAATATCCACCGAATGGGCTTTGAGTTTGAGTAGCGCATCTTCGGCGCAATCCGCTTCGAGCCATTCATACCCCGCTAATGCCAATGTATCGACCAGCGCTTCGCGCAGACCTTCGTCGTCTTCTACGATTAACACCTTGCTTTGAGCCATTTCAGATCTCCAATGTGGTTAATTCTCTGCTTCCGTCGAAGCAAGCTGAGTGCGCTCAAGAGGTAGACACATGGTAAAGCACGCGCCATCGCCCTCTTCAGAAAGTAGTTCTAGCCGTCCATCATGAGCACGACATACCATTTGCACGACCGCTAAGCCAAGGCCGGTGCCTTGTGAGCGAGTAGTGAAAAAGGGTTCCATTATCTTGTTTTGTAATTCTTTGGGTACGCCCGGGCCGCTGTCTTGCACCGAAATGCGCAGCTCGCCATTCACCGGGCGGAAATAGACATCGATCTGGGCTTCTTTTCCGGCGATCTGGATAGCATTCATCACCAGATTACTCAAAGCAGAAGCGATGGCATTCACATTACCGAGTATTTGCGTCTGCTCACCTTCTACTTCTTGGCAGTAGTCAATCTGGTTACTACGTAGCGCTGTTTCGACCATCGGTTGATATTCACTCACCAGTTGCTCGATAGTAAACGGTTTGATGACTTTATTGTCGCCCCCCTTGGCGAACAACAACATATCATTGACCTGCTTTTCCAAATCTTGCAAGCGATCCATCAACTTGGATTGAAAACGCTCCCGCGTAGCAGTGGGCAAATTGGGTGCCCCCAAGTTCGATGCATAAAGCATAGCACTCGAAAGAGGGGTTCTAACTTGGTGGGCCAGTGAAGCCACCATTCGGCCAAGCGATGACAAGCGTTGTAAATCACTCACTCGTGACTGTAACAAGCGAGTTTCGGTGAGGTCGGTAATTAGAATCAATTGGCCCGTTGCAGAGGCCGAGATCGCCAAGCGCACTTTACGCCCATTACGCAGCGACACTTCGTGTCCATCATCGTCACGCGGAGCAAATGCGGCTTGAATAACAGAAAACCACTTTTCGTTCACCAGTGGCACTTGCAGGATACGATGCGCCTCGGGATTGGCTTCTCTGACCACCCCTTGGGTATCGAGCAAAATAACACCCGCAGGCATCACATCCAAAACCTGTTTGTAACGTTCTACCTGACTTTCTACCGAATCTAAGTGAGACTGATTGATGAGGTTATCCATGGAGTGTCGAATTCTCGCCTATAAAACTACAATAGCCTGTCACGCAAAATGCATGCCAGGCTATTGTTTATATTTTTCAATACATTAACAAAGAGACAAGAAGTTGACGCATCAAAAGATGTTAACGCTGCATGTTGTACTTACGCATTTTCTCAACTAATGTCGTCCGACGCATCCCAAGCATGTCCGCCGCACGCGCGACCACACCACCTTGCGCTTCTAGCGCTTGGTTAATCATGTTCACTTCCAACTCTGCCAACAACTCTTTTAGGTTTACCCCTTCCGGCGGAAGAGACTGCGGCGCGTTAAGATTGCTGTCAAAGTCGCTTTTCTCAGAAAAATCAAAATTCTCAGAAAAAATATCCTCCAACACATCTCGTTCCTGCTCCTCAACGGAAGCAAACGAAGAGAGCTCCGGCTGAAACTCTGGGATATCACTGTAGCGATACTTGGTTGGCAAGTGATTGACATCCACCAAACTGTTGGGATAGAGGATCACCATACGCTCGACCAGATTGGCGAGCTCACGCACATTACCGGGCCAGTCGTGCTCCATCAGGGAGTTGATCGCTCTGGGAGTGAAACAGATAGGCTGTCCACCCTCGGCTTGCAAACGTCTCATCAACTCTTGCAACAAAAGCGGGATATCTTCTTTGCGCTCTTTCAATGCGGGCATTTCAATTGGAAAAACGTTCAGCCGGTAATAGAGATCTTCACGGAATTTTTCGTCGTCGATCATGCTTTCCAGATTGCGATGTGTGGCGGCGATGACACGCACATTCGCTTTTAACGTCGCATTGCCTCCGACGCGTTCAAAGCAACGCTCTTGCAGCACGCGTAAGAGTTTGACTTGCATCGCCATTGGCATGTCACCAATTTCATCCAAGAAAATGGTGCCACCGTCGGCCAACTCAAAGCGGCCTTTGCGGGTGGTTAATGCCCCAGTAAATGAGCCTTTTTCATGACCAAACAGCTCGCTTTCCAACAAATCAGGCGGAATAGCACCGCAGTTGATCGGCACAAAAGGGCCGTTGCGACGTGTAGAATGGTAATGAATATTACGCGCAACCACTTCTTTGCCCGTGCCCGATTCCCCTAGAATCAGTACGTTGGCTTCCGTATCCGCCACCTGTTCGATCAAATGACGCACTTCTTGGATGCCCATACTTTGACCAACCAAGCTACGGAAAAGGGTATTCTTACGCGCAGAAGCAACAACATTGACTCCTTTTCTGCCAAGAAACTCTTTGCAGTGTCTCAGCGCTTCACTGAGTTGCGGGTAATTTAACGGGATTTCCAGTTCACCAATCAAGTTTGGCATGTCGTCAACCGGATGCGCGAAATCGCCCATAACCAGTAAAGGGATATGATGTGCCGAGTGGAGCTTAGCCATCACCGCTGCCAGTGAACGATCATGCACGTAGCCAACGATCACACCCGACCATACCGTTGACCAATCAACACTTTCTATCTGAGCAGAAGGGAGTGCTTCGCAATTTTCCCCAACAAATTCCAATATATTGCTTAAATTGAGACGATTTTTTTCATCATCTTCGATTACAAGCAGCTTTGCCAAACCTTGCATAAGTACGAATAATTGCCTTTGTTTTATGGTATGTTGCGGCCAGATCTTGAGATACGGTAATAAGTGAGCGTTTTATCAACTTCACTCAACTAACGATAGACAAAACAGAAAAATCAGCAACAAAAAAAGCCATTAGGACTAGTAATGGCTTCTATTTTATTTGAATAAAAAAATAAGGCAACCAAGCAATTACGTGGTGTGAGCTCGGTTAAAAGTTTGATATCACATCAGATCCCAACTGCGGCGGCGGTCAAATTGTGATATTCGTTCGGAATCTGGTCCCAAGCTGACTTAATCTCACGAATAATGTCGATAACATCATCAATTGGTTGAGGATCGTTTTTGTGGTTGGCGTTGGAAATTTGCGTGATCATGAACTCGTACAATTGATCAAGATTGCGTGCAATATCACCACCATCGTCCATCGACAAACAGCTACGTAGCGCAATGATGATGTCAAGCGCTTTACCCAGACGCTCGCCTTTGACCGGAATATTACCCGCCTGCATTGCCGCTTTGCCTTGGATCAGACGCTCAATCGCACCGGCCATCAGCATTTGAATTACTTTATGCGGGGACGCTGCACTGAGTTGGCTATCCACTGAAACTTTTTTGTAAGCCTGTAATGAACCGCGCATAGTATTCCTCTTTTATGTAAACTTTTTGTACTGTTGAAGCGAACGCTGACCTCGTCTGAACTTTTGCAATTGTAAACCGGTTTTATTGGTCTCTTCTTGCATACGTTCCAGCAACCTTTTTGTCCGAGTGATCATCAATCGCCACTCTTCATCACTCTTCAACTGTGGGTTTTGCGCCACCTGTTGAAGAAGGCTCTGCAATAACTGTTCCCTGTTATCGACCAGCCGCTGCAAATCTTCAGCACTAATTTCGTCTTTTTCCAGTTCGAGAGAAATTAATTGATCCAAATCACACAATTGTGCCAGCAAGGTCATTCAACGTTATCCTAATGCATTCATCAGAGCGCCAAGTTGCCCTTGCATTTTACTCGTTGCGTCCTGCATTGCAGTAAATTTCGCGTGAGTGCGTTCTTGGAGACTGTTGATCCGGCGATCCAATGCCGCTTGCTCATCGGATAAACGGTAAGTTTGTTCCGATAGGCTCTTCTCACGGGTACGAATCGATCCAGTCACTCCGGTGATTCCATGAATGGCATCTTCAACACGTTTAGCAAATCCGGTGTTGCCACCAAAGAACTCTTCCAACTTGTTGAAGTTGTTATTGAGCTGGCGATCCAACATGTCGTAGTTGATCTCCAGTGTTCCCTGACGCGTGGTTGTGATACCAAATTCAGTCAGTGATTTGAGATTTTCTGGCGCTTTTTCAATCCGGGATGAGAAAACGCTTTTGAGTCGTGAATCAGCATTACGCACAGTGCTGTCCCCCGCCAGAGGGCCTTTTTGCCCGGTCGCCGGATCAACACCCGATAAGGATTTGGCGGTTTGGTAAAACTGATTGTATGCGTTGACGAAGGTCTCAATATCCTCGCGCACGCTATTTCTATCGTATTCAACGCCAATTTCTGCTGGCGCTTTGTTGCGTGGTGTTGTGCCTTTTAAGGCCAAATCGACACCTTCAATCGCATCTTCGATGATGTTGTTGTTACTCGACAACTGAGCAACACCATCCAGCACGACCATGGCATCCTGACCTTTTTGTACCTCAGCCATGCCATTGTAGGTATCAAAGGACTCTTGAGCTTGCTGTAGCGCCTCTTGCGCCTGATCGATACGTTCAAGGCGCTCACGCTCTTGTGGATCAAGCTTAGAGCGTTGAATTTGCTTGGCTTGCTCTTCCGTCAGTTCCCCTTTAGCGACCTTTTCATCCAACTGGGCTTTTTCTTGCGCCAGTTGCTCTTCAATGCGCGCTTTCTCTTGCGCCAGCTCTTGTTGGATTTTCTCTTGCTCAGCTTCTAATTTGACTTGTGCCTCTTTAGGCGTCACGTAAGAGTCGGTCAACGTTCCAGAAGCGGTATTGGTCCAGCCAGGAACATCAGGGGCTTTCTCTATCGCCTTTTCGTCCAGTTCAAGCTCGGGCGTATAGTAAGAGTCGAGTAAGGTGCCAGAGGCCGTTTCGGTCCAGCCCGGAATGTTGTCTTGTGGGAGTAACGAAGCAGCGGCTTGGGCGGCATCGAGCGCTTCTTGACCCGCTTTCGCTGCATCGGCACCAAAGCTGGAAATAGGCTCGTCGCTCTGCGTATCAGGAGACATATCATCGCCTTTAGCTGCGATATCAGTGTCTGTTTTCAGTTCGGTGTCACTGTTTGTATCCGTTGTCCCCTCTGTGGCGGGAATGGGATTGCCCTGCTCGTCAAACTGAGGTTCTACGCCTTGTTCCACACTGTCGGCAGAGGCTGTTGCCGAGTCAGGTTTTACCTCTTGCATCACCTCTTCTGCGGCAATACGCGCTTTTTCCAGCGCTTTGACACGCTCTTCAAGCGTTTTATATTCGAGTTTTTTCAGCGGATCGCCTCGCTCGGCGTCCACATGAATACGAATTTGGTTGTCCTTACCTGAAACAGTCGAAGCAAGGATCAGGCGGGGGCCTTCCACATCGTTAATAATCGATGCGCGAACGCCCGTGTTTTTACCAGAAGCGTTGATACCTCTAACGACGTCAATCAGTTTCGAATCGGCACTGACATTCACGTCAAAGGTTTTTTCTCCAAGCGAAATCTGCAGCTTCCCAGGGCCAAACTTTGCGTCTTCGGCCAGAACGTCCGAAGCCACCTTATGGCTCTGAGCAAGCTGCAACACATCGATGGCATATTTACCGGCAATCGCATCGGTAGTTGCAGTGGCTGAGACGATACTATCGTCAGTCGTGTCGACTTTGCGCACAGCAAAAGCCTTCTCCTGACGAAAGTTCGCCATCATATTTTTCATCGTATCCAACGATTCTCTGAGCCGCCCATAGGCGCTGATGCTGGTATCAATTTGGGCCCGCTCGTTGTCGATACGTAGCTGCTTTGGCACACGCTCTGCATCGACAACTTTGCCGACCATGGAATTGATATCCATGCCACCAGACATCCCCAAAGGGCCTAAACTCATTGAATCACCTCAACAACGACTTACACTTTATCTACCAACAAACCAGAGCGGGTAGCTTGTGAGACTAAGCGTCTGAATATCTCTAGCATCTCTTCATCAGGTATCTGACGAATTATGTTTCCCGTACGGGCTTCATAAATCGTCACAACATCTTTGCCTGATTCTTCGTCCACTTTAAAAGAGACCCCTTTATTAATGGAAGAGATAAATTCATTCATTTTCTCTACCATTTTGACCCTTTCTTCCCGATTGAGCTGCTGTCGCTCTTGCGACATTTTTACCGCAGCTTCAATTGAAAAGTTAGGATCATCATTTTTCACCGTTTCCGGCGAAGAGTTCTCTTTCGGACCTGACATGCTAGGCAAAGCACCGCTTTTGTCATAAGCAACATTTGTGCCATTTTGCAAGCCGTAAGGCTGGATGTTCGATGTGTAGGATGATATTTCCATAACAATCTCCCTTCCACCTTTATGAGCTACTACTCATCAAAGCTGAGCTAAACCTGAATTTAGCTCGCTCTGATTAGCCCAACAAGCTAAGAGCCGAAGATGGTGACTGTTTCGCCTGCGCCAGAATCGAAGTACTCGCTTGTTGCAGAATCTGAGTCTTGGTCATCTGAGTTGTTTCTTTCGCATAGTCAGTATCTCGGATACGGCTATTCGATGCGTTTACGTTCTCGTTGATGTTGCTCAGGTTGCTGATCGCATGGTTGAACCGGTTCTGGAACGCACCCAAAGAGGCACGTTGGCTATCAACCGCTTTCAGTGCGCCATCAATGATAGACACCGCTTCTTGCGAGCCTGCAACGCTAGTTACGTCGATTTTCTGTACGTTGGTTTTCTCACCGTCACCAATCGTTAGCTCAGACGCTAAACCACCACCAAACTCAACTTGACCATCTTGCACACGTTGAGAAGAAGCAAACAATTGCAGTTTACCACCTTCGCCCACTGCCGCTTTCACGTCTTCGTTTTGGCCGTTGATGTACGTTGCCACTTCTTCCAGATCATCACCCGCTTTCGCGTTAATGGTGATCTCTTTCTCTTCCCCTTCCTTATTAGTATAAGTCATGGTGAGGTCGGTATTGTTGGTTACTTTCCAATCTGCTGCAACGCCGTCTTCTGACTTGTAGCTCATACCGCCCATTGCGTCAGTATCGGTACGTAAGCTATCCATGGAGAGCATAACGGCTTCACCAGAATCAGCACCGATTTGGAAAGATTGCGAACCATACGTGCCGTTTAGCAGCTTGTTACCACCAAATGAGGTGGTTTCAGCGATACGGTTCAGTTCTTTGTTCAGCGCGGTCACTTCTTCCTGAATCGCCACACGTTCTGCTTTAGAGTTAGAACCGTTAGACGATTGCAGCGCAAGGTCACGCATACGTTGTAAGATGTTGGTACTTTCCGTCATCGCACCTTCCGCAGTCTGAGCAACTGAAATGCCGTCGTTCGCATTTCTTACTGCCATATCCAGACCACGACTTTGCGCGTTTAAACGGTTAGAAATTTGTAGGCCAGCGGCATCGTCTTTCGCACTATTGATTTTATAGCCCGAGGACAAGCGCTCCATTGATTTTTGTTGACCTTCAGCTGCCTGGTTTAGGTAACGCTGTGCGGTCATTGCTGACACGTTGGTGTTTACGTTCATAGCCATAATTGATCTCCTTAGGCTTTTGTTGATGTACCATCGTGTCTCTCACCTCACTCTGGTACATCTCATTTCTCTCAGTCCTGTAACGGCGGCGCTAAGAATACCTTTAGGAGAATTTTAGTTTTTTCCGCTATTTTCTCATCCAACGGGCGAAAGTGTGATCTCAAGTTGATTTATGCGGCT
The DNA here is from genome assembly GCF_015767675.1 of Vibrio navarrensis. NCBI lineage: Bacteria > Pseudomonadati > Pseudomonadota > Gammaproteobacteria > Vibrionales > Vibrionaceae > Vibrio > Vibrio navarrensis. Next base: position 2,550,863 of record NZ_CP065217.1, read on the forward strand.
TTCGCTGTCGATTCATCAATGACTCTTCCTGGCAAAAAGGCAATAAAAAGCCTAACCGAAGTCAGGCTTTACTCGCTCATCTCTCACCACGAGCCAATGAGTTTTCTGTGGGGTTAAAATTAACCCAGTAGGCTAAGCGCTGAGTTTGGCGCTTGTTTCGCCTGAGCAAGAATCGAACTGGATGCTTGCGACAGAATTTGTGTTTTGGTCAATTGAGTCGTCTCTTTGGCGAAGTCAGTATCTTTGATACGGCTCTTCGACGCGTTCACGTTCTCATTGATGTTGTCCAAGTTGCTAATTGCGTGGTTGAAGCGGTTCTGGAACGCCCCCAACTCCGCACGGTGGCTGTCCACGTATTTCAGCGCCGCATCGAGAATTGCCACCGACTCTTGCGCACCTTGCACGCTGGTCACGTCAATGGTGTCTACCGTCACTTTTTTGCCGTCACCGATACCAAGCTCACCCGCTAGGCTGCCCGAGAAAGAGATTTCACCGTCAACTTTGTTGGTACCCGCGAAGATTTGTAGCTTGCCGCCTTCACCGATAGACGCTTTCAGCAGGTCGGTTTGACCGTTGATATAAGTAGCCAGCTCTTCGATGTCATCGCCCGCTTTCGCGTTGATGTTGATCTCTTGCTCGTTACCAAACGTGTCGGTCAGTGAGATAGTCAGGTCGTTGTCACCGGCAGAAACGGTCCAGTTTTTGTCTTTCCCTTCTTCCGCTTGGTAGCTAACGCCACCCATCATCTGGTTGTCTGAACGCATGTCTTTCAGAGACAGCATTACCGCTTCACCGTTGTCCGCACCAATCTGCATCGATTTGGTGCCGTAGGTGCCGTTGAGCAGTTTGTTACCACCAAATGATGTGGTTTCTGCGATACGGTTCAGCTCGTCGTTCAGCGCAGTCACTTCTTCTTGAATCGCCACACGCTCTGCTTTGGAGTTTGAGCCGTTAGCCGATTGCAAAGACAAGTCACGCATACGTTGCAGGATGTTGGTGGTTTCGTTCATCGCACCTTCTGCGGTTTGCGCGATGGAGATACCATCGTTGGCGTTACGCACCGCCACATCCAAACCACGGCTTTGTACGTTCAAACGGTTCGAGATTTGCAGACCCGCTGCGTCATCTTTCGCGCTGTTGATTTTAAAACCAGAAGACAGACGTTCCATCGACGTTTGTTGTGCGCTGTTTGCGCCGTTTAGGTAACGTTGTGCTGTCATTGCTGCTACGTTGGTATTTACATTCACTGCCATGATGAATTCTCCAATTGATTTTCCGATATTACGGTTTCCGACGTCTCGGAAAACCAAGTAGTTCTCTCAAAGTTACTTTTATTAACGGCTCAGTTGGAAAATCCTTTAGCAAAAAAAGACGATTTTTTTGAAAAAAGATTCTTTAGCGAGGAATACGTGATGGAAAGGGTAAAAGTGATAAAAAAGTTCAAAAAAGGGCTAAAGGTTTATTTTTTTCCGTCGATAAGAGCGGTTATTTTTCTTTAGCCGTGCTCTTACATGGTTATCCCAGCAAGGTGAGCGCTAAGTTGGGGCCGTTTTTAGCCTGTGCCAAAATAGAAGCGCTCACTTGCTGCAAGATCTGCTGCTTGACCATCTGTGTGGTCTCTTTGGCGTAATCCGTATCCTTGATTCGGCTATTGGATGCAGCCAAGTTCTCATTGATGTTGTCGAGATTGTTGATCGCGTGGCCAAAGCGGTTTTGGTAAGCACCAAGCTGAGCACGGCTACTGTCCACGTATTTTAGGGCCGTGTCGAGTGCCGCGACTGCGCTTTGCGCCCCGCCCACGGTAGTGATGTCCAACTCGTCAACCATTTGACTTCCCCCAGCCACCATTTGCAGGCTATCCGCCAGCCCTCCGGAGAATATCGGCTGACCATGAATGGGGTCAATCTGCGAGTAGGCCATGTAAAGCTGCAGTTGACCATGTTCATTGACCGAGGCAGAAACATGGTCCGTTTGGCCATTGATGTACGTAGCGATCTCTTCGATGTTATCGCCCACTTTGGCCTCAATATCGATGCTTTCCGTTTCCCCATAAGCGTTCACGTAGCTGATATTAAGATCGTTTTGCCCTGGAGCCACTTGCCAATCACCACCCGCTGCTAAGTTGGCGACATATTTAAAACCGCCCATCTGCGCCACGTCGCTGCGCATGTTGTTAAGCTGAACCTGAACCGCCTCGCCCGAATCCGCGCCAATCTGAAAGGATGAAGAACCAAAAGTACCATTGAGCAGCTTTCGTCCACCGAAAGAGGTGGTTTCGGCAATACGATTCAGCTCATCATTCAAAGCGGACATCTCTTCTTGCAAAGCAATGCGCTCAGCATGGCTGTTGGAACCGTTAGAGGATTGCAGTGAGAGATCACGCATGCGTTGCAAAATATTGGTGGTCTCATTCATCGCCCCTTCGGCAGTCTGCATAATAGAGATTCCATCGTTGGCATTACGCACCGCCATATCCAAGCCATTCATTTGCGCGCGCAAGCGATTAGAGATTTGTAAGCCAGCGGCATCATCCTTGGCACTATTAATGCGAGAGCCTGACGACAGTCGCTCCAAGGATTGATTGAGCATTTCGCTTGCGCTACTCAGGTGCCTTTGTGCCACCAGAGCAGAAACGTTGGTATTGACGGTAATGGCCATGAGTTCTCACAGACGGATTGAGGGATTAGCTTCCTATCGACCAATCCATCCACATCTTGAGCAAAAAATGGATAAAAATGGGGAGCCGATGCTCCCCGCGATGCCGTTTGAGGTTTGCGCTTATTTTACTGACAGTTCACTTAACATCGAAAGCGAAGGGGCAAAGAAGTAAGCACCAGTGACCGCTTTGGTAAAGCGCAGCAACTGGTCAGTTTTTCCATCGCTCACACCATACATGCTCTCTAGCATCACTTTAAAGTTATGCAGCGTGTGGCAATAAGCAATAAACAGCAGACCATGGGCACCAGTCACGCTACCGTAAGGCAAGCTATGACGAACAATTTTCAAGCCTTTGCCTTCTTCTTTGATGTCCACACGGCCAACATGAGAAGCGGCGGGAACCTTATCTAGCTCTATCGAATCGGGCTTCGTCCGGCCAATCACTTTCTCCTGCGCCACAATATTGAGACGATCCCAAGCAGGCAGATTGTGTTCAAAACGTTGCACCATCACATAACTGCCACCAGCGAATTCGCCATCCGGCACAAGCGCGACTTGAGCACGTTGCTCGTCTTTCGGATTCTCGGTGCCGTCAATAAACATGGTCATATCCCGCGCGTCGAGGTAACGGTAAGCGTATGTTTCATCAACCACCGTCACATCGTCGGCCATTTCTGTCAGTAATGTTCTGAGTAAATAGAAGTGCAAGTCATGGCGCTGCGAATGAAAATGCAGCAGAACATCAACCTCGGTTGAAGGTGCCACAATGTCACCTTCGCCAAGCAGAGGAAAATCGATGAGCTCTTCGGGCATTGAGACGTCTAGCTGTTGCCAAAACGCTTTACTGAAGGCGATCGATACGGTGAGATTGGCGCCGGGTTGCGATTGATTGAGCGTCTCCACCTTTTGCGGTAAAGATTGCAGTTCAGCCAGCACCTTAGCGGCATTGCGCTTCACTTTGAGTAAGGTGTATAGGGCAAAGGGCCCAGCTTCTGGCAAGATCGCGGATTGAGCAAGTGACATATAAACTCCTCTTTTTCGCCCCAGTGTAGAGCTAAATGGCGATAGATATTTTGATGATTATCAGTGATTTTCGCCCTGGTTTGGCAGTTTGGGCACACTAAAGCAATCTTTGACCCATTTACTGTTCAAAAGATAAATGCCAAACCACAGCAGTAGTAGCAAAGTTAATGCATTGGCCCAATGAAACTGGCCATGCTCTAAATATACGTGATAGAGAGTTTGCAGCAGTTGCACGGCGATAAGCGCCAGCGTCGCCGCTCGTCCTTTCTGAGTAATTTTGTCTACCCAGTGGCGATCCGGTTTCCTCAACCCCATCATCCACATTAAACCGACACTGGGAATGCCGATCAGCAACCCAAGGTAGAGCGTGTGGTTATCCGGATACACCCACTGCAAAATACGTGAACCGCTCTCTCGGCTCACGCCAGCTACCGCAAACACCACCCAGGCACGGGCTAAAAAAAACCATCCCAACCAAAGCATTAGCGGTGCTTTCAGGTATCCGTGGCTATCGTAATGGTCGAATGAGTATCGCAAAGCAAAGTACTGAATCAATGAAACAGCAGACACTTTAACGCAAAAGATTCAATTAGTAACCCGAGAAGGTTAGACTGCCTTAAGGAATTGACATGATTTAGACAAAGATGAAAAGAAATACCCTAACGCCTTCACCCGAGTCGCAACAAGAAGCGCTCAAGATAGCCCGAGCCACGCAAAAGCCGGGGCAGACCAAAGAGCAAACCAAACTCATCGCCCAAGGCATCGAAAAAGGCATCGCTCTGTATAAAAAGCAGCAGAAAGAGCGCCATCGCCAAGCAGACAAAGCGAGAAAAAAGCAGCTCAGGCTCAAAAGTGACAATCACACCGATTCAGCGCCAGAAGACAACGTTGAGATGGTTGATACTCCTAAGCCAACAACGCAAAAGCTGCCTTGGGTACTGCTCGCTTTCAGTTGGCTTGGCTTTGCCGTTTATCACTGGATAGGAAATTAAGATGTTAAAACGTTCAGTAGTCGCCTTAGCCAGTTTGGGCCTAGTAAGCGCCTGTAGCACGCCACTCAATCAAGCAACGGCTGAGTCTCAAAGCTTAGAGATCCGCCTTGATGGGCAGCTCAATCCCGATAGCTGTCACTATCTTGGGACGGTGACTGGCAGTGAAGGTCATTGGTACAGCTACCTGTTTTTTGGTAATGACGTCTTGATCCAGGGCGCCGTCAATCAGCTAAAGAATAATGCTCACCGGCTCGGTGCCAACACCATTTATGTTATCACCACGCAAAATTTCATTACTTCTATGAGCCTGCTTGGCACAGCTTATTACTGCGACGCGCAAGAGAGTGGCAAAGATTAAAGCAAGATGAAGAACAAGAAAAAAGCCAGCAAACGCTGGCTTAAGCACGAAATCCAAGGCTAGTAGCGATGTCTTTCTCACGCTCCATCACCCACTGACTATCAAACGGCCCCCAATCTGAGAGTTGATAATAGCCATCATTGTGACGTCGGCCATCTTGAACAAACATCAGCTCAATGCCGATCCCCGGCAGTGCCTTCAGTACATCTTGAATCGTACGACGAGGCCAACCCGTTTGCTCGATCAACTTCGGCACATTTGGCCTTTCTAGGTTCTCCACCAACAAGGCGAGATATAATCGCCTTGCAAAAACAGGACTCAATTCCATTGACACCTCCTAAATTTGTGCTGATTCATTATTTCCTTTTTCCTCTGCCTTTTGTTGAGGCGGATCAATAACCTTCCATTCACACTCAATAAAGTGCGATTTTTTTTCAGCAACAAAATATTCTTGCGCAAGTTTTGAGTGTTCTACGGCTTCTTGATAGGATGCAGAATCAAAATAATAAATCAGCTCGAAGGAAGAACTCATGACCATCATCATGTATGGCATCTCCAATTGTGACACGATAAAGAAAGCAAAAAAGTGGCTGGACGAGGCAAACCTTAGCTATGAATTTCACGATTTTCGCAAGCAAGGCATTAGCTCAGAGATGGTCGCGGAATTTTGTCAGCAGCTCGGTTGGGAACAAGTACTGAACAAACGCGGCACCACGTTCCGACAACTGACCGCTGAACAAAAAGAGAACCTATGTGAAGCAAGCGCGATTGCCCTGCTCGTCGAACAGCCAGCGATGATCAAACGTCCTATTCTTCGTGTTGACGACCAATTACATATCGGCTTTAAGGCCGAACAATATCAGCAAATTTTTCACTGATTAAGGATTATCAAGGATGACAGACAGTCCAGTACTGGCTTTAACCAAAGACCTCATTAGCCGCCAATCCGTTACGCCTGAAGACGCAGGCTGCCAAGACGTTATGATTAAGCGTTTGCAAGCGCTTGGCTTTGAAATCGAAAGAATGGTGTTTGAAGACACCACCAATTTCTGGGCACGTCGTGGCAGTGAAGCGCCTCTGTTTGCTTTTGCCGGCCACACCGACGTGGTTCCGGCAGGCAACTTGGAGCAATGGCACACTCCTCCCTTCGAGCCAACGGAAAAAGAGGGCTACTTATACGGCCGTGGCGCGGCCGATATGAAAGGGTCTCTGGCCGCCATGGTGGTCGCGACCGAACGTTTTATTGCGCAGTACCCAGACCACAAGGGTTCGATCGGTTTTCTCATCACCTCTGATGAAGAAGGACCGTTTATCAACGGTACGGTGCGCGTGGTGGAAACCTTGATGGCACGCGATGAAAACATTGATATGTGTATTGTCGGTGAGCCCTCAAGCACCGCCATCGTCGGTGATGTGGTGAAAAACGGCCGTCGTGGTTCCATTACTGGCGATCTCACCGTTAAAGGCACACAAGGTCATGTCGCTTACCCGCACCTTGCAGACAACCCAGTCCACAAATCATTGCTGGCGATTCACGAGTTGGCCACCACCGAGTGGGATCAGGGTAATGAGTTCTTCCCACCGACCAGCTTCCAGATCCCTAACGTCCAAGCAGGCACCGGGGCATCTAACGTGATTCCGGGTGAGTTTCATGTCCAGTTCAACCTGCGTTTTAGCACCGAGCTGAATAATGACAGCATCATTGAGCGCGTCACCTCGACCCTCAACCGCTACGATCTAAACTATGACCTGAAATGGACATTCAATGGCGACCCGTTTTTAACCGACACTGGCGCGTTGCTAGACGCTGTGGTTGCCGCTGTGGATGAGGTTAACCAAACCCAGCCTGCACTATTGACCACAGGTGGCACCTCTGACGGACGCTTTATCGCACGCATGGGTGGACAAGTGGTGGAGCTTGGCCCAGTGAATGCCACCATTCATAAAGTCAATGAGTGCGTCAAGATCGAAGATCTGGAAAAACTGACCGACATGTACCAGAAAACGCTGGAGCATCTATTGGCATGATGACACCTGAGCAGCTCACCGGTTATGTGGACACTCACTTGATCGACGCACAAGTGGGCACCCAATCCATTTTGCTTCACCCTCAAGTCGAGCGCGATCTGCAAACCTTGGTGCAAGCGGCTCAGTGTGCTGGTTTCCAGATGGAAATTGCCAGTGGCTTTCGTGATTTTGCTCGGCAAAAATCCATTTGGAACGGTAAGTTTTCCGGTACAAAGGCCATCTTAGACCAAAATTCGCAGCCTTTGGACAAAGCGTCTTTGAGTGAGCAGGAGAAAATGCTGGCCATTTTGCGCTGGTCTGCTTTGCCTGGCGCCAGCCGTCATCACTGGGGCTGCGATTTTGATGTCTATGCCCGTGATCGGCTACCAAACGGCGTTTCATTACAGCTTGAACCTTGGGAGTATACTCGTGGCCACCAACGAGAGTTTTCGCACTGGCTCACCCACAACGTTTCTCAATATGGCTTTTTCCTGCCCTATCGGCGAGATCGCGGTGGCGTGGCCAGCGAGCCTTGGCACATCAGCCATATTGCAACGGCCGCAAGCTGTTTAGCCCAGTTCTCCATCAACGATTTGCAGCGGCAATTAAACGCGCATCCAATTGATGGAATGGCGTGTGTACTGGAAAACCTCACGCTCATCTACCATCAATTTATCGCCAATATTTGTCCGCCGGAGGCGACATGAAAGAGATTTTAACCAATCCTTGGGTCATCAGTTTTATTGTGCTAAGCGTTATCGTCGGCAATATTGCGGCGCTAAAGTACACGGCCAAAATGAAAATTGGTCAGTTCGATAAACAGCGCGATAAAAGCGACTTAGACAAACTCAACGAGCTGGACAAAAAAGCTCACCAGCTTAATGACGAGAAACGCAACCACTGACCTTAGCCGCTAAGGCCAGTGGCTGTGCTTTAACGGTGGTGAATCGTTAATCTGCGCTCACTGAGAGTTCTACCGCACTCTCTTCGCTGCGCAGTTGCGTTTTACTGTCAAGCAGAAAAACCCTTTCTGGCGCCAATTGAGCCTCATCCACCAAAAACGCTTTGACAGCTTTAGCGCGTGCTTCGGCCAGATTGCTCAATTGATTTTTGCCGATCTCAATGGAATTAAGCAGCTGATTATAAAGACCGATCATGAGTGTGGTTTCCACTTGTTCCGCTAACACCGCCTCCTCACCCTCTTTTTCTGCCAACTGCGCGGCGACTTTGCTGCGCTCTTGATCAATATCCAAGGATAACCAAGTTTCAGCCAGAGCAATTACCGCTTGAGACAGGGGCTTAGATTCAGAGAGTCGACTGGCACTAAAATCACTCGGCAGCGTCTCTAAGCCACTTTTTTGCAATAACGTCTGCTGCAACTGCTGCTCAGCTAGCGCGTTACTGTCTTTCGCGAGTGCCACTGAAGCCGCCACGCTAATTTTTAGTTTGGGACGCGATGACAAGGCTTGGGCGAGTGTACTGAGGCGCTCTTGCTCCTTCGCATTTAACGTCGATGAGCCAAAGTCAAAGGCAATGAGATTAAGCTCCTCATCGGCGCCAACTAAGTCCGCTAGCAGTGAAAAAGGCGCGCTGACGGCTTTGACAATCACATTGCTGATCGCTTGCAAAATAATACCGCCGACACTGAAGTCTGGATCGTTGACATCGCCAGACACTTGCAACCCCAGATCGATGACCCCGTCTTTGTCTTGCAACAAGGCAATCGCCAAACTGATCGGCAGACTGGTCGCAAGATCCGACTCGCTGGGTTTGCCCAGTTGCAGTTGATCAATCACCAAATGATTGCTCCCGAGCAACTGGTCCTCTTGCAATTGATAATTGAGTGCCAGCGTCAGTTGTCCCTTGTCGATGTAATAGCCCGCATAAGTGCCCGAATAGGGATTCACCGAGGTTAATTCAACGCTTTTGAACAGTAAATCAAGATCCAGATAAGGCTTTTCAATCAAGGGGTTGATTTCCCCCTTGAGTGTCACTGGCGCATATCTATCGATTTTTCCGCTAATATCGACCTGTGCTTTGGTGCCGGGCGTCGAAGAGAGATGGCGCACACTTCCTTGTAAGGCCTCAATGCCAGATGCAAAATTTGGCGTCAGCGATTCATCAGCAAAATAGGCGGCTCCATTGGCAATGGTGATGGCTTGAATGTCGATCGCCAGCGGCTTGGACGCCACAGAGGCTTCATCGCCCTGCACACTAATGGTCGTTCCTTCTTGCGTATCGCTCTGCTGGACCAGAAAATGACCAATGTTGGTCTGCTTATCTTGCGCAATCATCACTTTGGCGTAAGGCGCGTTAAAGTGGATGGTCTGAATGTCCAACACATGCTTTTGCGCATCGAAATGGAGCGAATCTATCGCCATCTTCTGCCATTTCACCAACGGCTGATGGTGCATGCCATCTTTAAGCAGCAGTTGATCAATCGCCAATGTGCCTTGATAACTGGCTTGTCCGTTTGCATCAGCCTGATAACGGCCTTGGCTGGAAAGTTTGCCTTGAGAGAAATCGATATTCACGTACGGCGTCAGATACGGCTGCAATTGAGTGAGATCGAGCCCTTCAACTGCCATCTCACCTAGCACGTTCCGCGCTTTCGCATCAAAACTTCCTCGGGTGGTTACCTCTCCGCGCGCCGTTTTTGGCGGCGCTGCCGTACTAGAACTCAACCCCAGTGACAACTCGTAATCAATCGCAGCACTGAGGTCGCTGCTTACTGGTCCAGTAACAAGCGACAGCGGATAAACACGCCAGAATACCCCTGAGCTTTGCACTTGTTCCTTGAGATTGAGGTCCGTTTCACTTAGTGAGAATTGCTCAAGTCGAACCAACCAAGCACTATCAGCGTCGCTGCTCTCATCGACAGCGACGGCTTCTGTCTTGGCGGAGGGCTGATTCTTTAAGCGAAACAAACGTTGCAGATCAAGCCCTTGCGCGGAGAACTCGGCGTCAACCCAAAGCCCTTGTAGATCAATCGCAGCAATATCAATATCCTTCGTTTGGCTACTGAGCCGGATATCCTGCACAGCCAAACGAGGCAACTTGATTTTGGCCTGCTGCTCGGCGCTGACCGTCAAGTCGCTCAACTGAAATTGCCCATCACTGACTGCAAACTGAAAATCTTCTCCTGCTTGTTGCGCTAGGTAGTGGGCAGAAAAGTTAACCACACCATCGGTGACCACCGCATCCATCTGATCTTTGGCAAATGGCCAAAATGGTGGCAACGTTAACCCTTGCAGCTTAACCGTCCCTTCGACGAACAAAGGTTGCAATTGAAAATGGCCACTGAGTTGCAACTCACTCTTATCTGCTCCCTGAATAGCAAAAGCGTACTGATTGGCCTGCGTTTGGCTTGTCGACACCGACGGATTTTCCGCTGGCACAAGATGCATCGATTGAGTGTCGAACTGCTGCAAACGCAAGTTGAGCCCTTGATAGTTCAATTGCGCCCCGGTTAACTGGTCTTGAAAATGGAACTGCCCACTGGCGATTTCTATTTTTTCAATACGTAAAGCGGGAAGGGAGGATTCTGTGCTTTGCGGCGATGATGATTGAGTTGGCTGCGTTTGCTGAGCCAAAGTGTCCAAGATGTCACTGAAGTTAAAGCGCACTTGGTTATCTTGTGGCAGACGCTGTATGCGTACTTGAGGGCCCGAGAGCGTGACGTATTCTAGCGTCGGCGTCAGCGTGAACAGGCTGCGCCAAAAACTCAATTGCAGCTCTAAGCGTTCAAACTGACTGAACGCTTGCGCGCCATCGGCTTCTTGCAACGCAAAACCGTCAATACGAACCCGCAACAAAAATGGGTTGATAGCGACTTGGCTGAGTTTCACTTCACGACCTAGCTGCTCAGTCAGCGTCGGCGGCACTTTACTCTCTATCACCGCAGGTAGGATGACGCCCAAACTCAGCGCGTACAAGGCATAAGCTAAGAGCAGGTAAGTGGTATAACGGATAGGTTTTGCAACGCGGGTGAAGCGCTGAACTAACGGCGTGAGTTTGCTAGGCATGGCGAAGTCGTGCTCTTGTGGCAATTCGGTCTGAACTTTAATTCTACACAAAATTGCTTTTATGAGCGGGATTGCAAACCGGGCTTCATCACACTTTTGTCTTCCATCACCGTATCGATCCTATTGCTAACAGACTGTGACAGCCATTTGTCAGCAATCGCAAAAAGTAAAAAGTAAAAAAGCCGAATGTCTTTCGACACTCGGCTTTTCAATCTTCACGTCAACAAAAGGTCTCGTTCGCTGACGGCTACTCTTGCTTAGCAACGGCGGCCAACACTGGTGCAAGAGATTTTAGTAACTCTTCCTCCACAGGTTTACCCGATGAGTTGGTCACGTTGATGGACGTTCGGTTACCCAAATCCCCAAACAAAAACGTGTAGGTTCCTGATTTGAGTTCCATCGGTTTCACGCCAATCTCATTCCAAAACTCATCATCAGGTGACGCATACTTGGCTTTTAACGTCCCTTGAGACTGGTTGCGCTCCTCGATATTAAAACCGATACGCGGCAAAATCGTCGGCAAACGCTGCCATAACACATTGTATGGCGTACGCGCGATAATTACAGGGAATCCGCTGCGGTCACTGCCCATAGTAATGGGAATCTGCTTAACCAACGCTTGCGCTTTGCGCTGTGCTTCGTCCCGCTTGTTTTGATCATATTGCGAGGTGACGAGGTTGGTCATAAAGACGTTATAGCGCTCTTTATTAGTTAAGGTGACCGGTTTTATTTGCGTACCTTCCCGCCAATCAATCAAACTGATGCGAAAACCGTAACGATTGTTGGCTTCAAAACGGTCAACTGAGTAACGGCTGCCGATATCGGTCTCTTCATCTTCTGATTTCCAAACCAGCCAACCCGTTTCAACATGCGTCTCTGAGCTGGTTTGGATGGGGATTTGACGCTCCGCCAGCATGTTCAGCACCGTCTGCCAAACCTCTTCCGCTTCTTCTTGCTTGATAAGCCATAGCGTGATCTCACCTTGATTGCGTTCATAGCGCGCGCCAGGAATCAACTCCAAAATCTGCTGTGGTGGACGAATGTCGACCTCTTGGCCTATCCCGCCGGTAAAATTCCCCTGTGGAATATCGAAATTGGGATAAAACTGCGCTGTCGCGTCATCGGGGAGATTCCACGTTTGTAAATCAGCGGTTTCCAGATAGGTAAAATCGTCTTTGGCTTGGCGACGTTGGGTTGGACTACTTGAACAAGCAGTGAGCACTAAAACAGCCAGCGAGCTAAGCACTAACTGACGAGAAAACTTCATTGAAACTCCTAAAGCGCCGGAGAATGCTCCGGCGTTACTACATCTATCTTAGAAAATACCAGCGTCGGTCATTGCTTTGGCAACAATGGGCTGCGCTTTTTCTGACAATTCAGTCAGTGGTAAACGAAGGTGACCACACTCAATTAAGCCAAGCTGTTGCGCGGCCCATTTGACTGGAATTGGGCTTGATTCGACAAACAGGTTCTTGTGCAGTGGCATTAAACGTTGGTTGATGATTTCCGCTTCTTCAAAGCGACCTTCTCTTGCTAAACGGAACATGTCTGCCATGTCTTTCGCCGCAATATTATTGGTTACAGAAATCACCCCTTGACCACCGAGCTTAACAAAATCCAGCCCAGTCGCGTCGTCACCACTGAGTAAGATAAAATCTTCGCCACAAAGTTCACGGTGAAGTGCAACTCGTTTTAAATCGCCAGTCGCATCTTTAAGCGCGATGATGTTATCGATCTCAGCCAAACGCGCCACGGTTTCTGGCAGTAGGTCAACTGCCGTGCGGCCCGGCACATTATACAGAATTTGTGGTACCGTGCTGACTTCAGCAATGGCTTTATAGTGCAGATACAAACCTTCTTGAGTCGGTTTGTTGTAATAAGGAGTAACACTTAGGCAGGCATCGATGCCTGAATCATTCAGCAAACGGCTAAAAGTGACCGATTCATGGGTTGCATTCGCGCCCGTACCGGCAATGACAGGGATTCGACCATTGACGAATTCGACCGTTTTGTTGACTACTTTAACGTGCTCTTCCACGGTCAAAGTAGAAGACTCGCCTGTGGTCCCAACAGCCACAATACCGTTTGTGCCAGCCGCAATATGATATTCAACTAACTTTTGTAGACCATCAAAATCTACTTCGCCATCTGGCTTGAACGGCGTGAGTAACGCAACGATACTTCCTGATAACATGTCTTTCTCCCTCATTTGATTCTTCATGCATGGTACTGTAAGGCGATTGAAAAAAACAAGAGCGCAAACTCGCTTCCTGAGTACAAGTGGATGAATATTTGAATTGATATGGCTTTCTGTGACTTTCCCTTCGGGGAGAGGGCTCTCGCGCTCGACTATAGTTACTTGAGATGAGCCTCTTGTCAGCGCTTGGTGAAGAGTGGTCGATGTTTCTGCTTTGCATAAAAAAACGAACTTACTCGACATTTTGTGCAAACGGATATGCTACCATCCTGCGAAAAATGAAAATGAACAAATAAGAGCAACGCTATGACTCAACATCTGGTAATTACTGCCATGGGTACCGACAGACCGGGGATTTGCAACCAAGTCGTGCATCTGGTCACTCAGGCAGGGTGCAATATTATTGACAGCCGCATTGCCATGTTTGGCAATGAGTTCACCTTGATCATGCTGCTCTCTGGCAGCAGTAACGGCATTGCCAGAGTCGAAACCACCCTGCCGTTACTCGGCCAGGAGCAAGACCTCATTACCATCATGAAACGCACCTCGCCGCACAACCCCTTGAGTAACTGCTACACGCTGGAGGTGTTTATTGAGTCGGATGATCGCGTCGGCCTCACCGAACAGTTCACCCAGTTTTTTGCTGACAAACAAATTGGGCTGTCGATGCTCAGTGCTCAAACCATTGATAAATCTCTGGTGCAGCTGGAGAAAGATCAGTTCCACATTGCGATTACTGCGTCGGTCAACAGCGAATGCAACTTAATGCAGCTACAAGAAGACTTTAATGATCTTTGTACCAAGCTCAGCGTACAAGGCTCACTCAACTTCATTAAAAACACACTATAAAAAGGAAGCCCGATAATGAATACGCTGACAGCAGGCGTGCCAGCTCCCGCCTTCTCTTTGCTCGATCAAAATGGAAATACTGTCTCTTTGGCCGATTTCAAAGGCAAGAAAGTCCTGTTTTACTTTTACCCCAAAGCCATGACACCAGGCTGCACAGTGCAGGCGCAGGGGCTGAGAGATGTAAAAGCCGAACTTGACGCGCACAACGTGGTGGTTTTAGGTGTCAGCACCGATCCAGTGAAACGTCTCGGTAAATTTATTGAGCGCGACAACCTCAACTTTACGCTCCTGTCGGACGAAGACCACCAGGTCGCTGAACAGTTTGGCGTGTGGGGATTGAAGAAATTCATGGGAAAAACCTACGATGGTTTGCACCGCATCAGTTTCTTGATCAACGAGCAAGGGGTTATCGAGCAGGTGTTTGATAAGTTCAAAACCAAGGATCACCACCAAGTGGTTCTCAACTACCTTAACGCCCAAGGCTAGCATCAAGGTATTGCAAACTAGAAAGAGTAAGCCCGGACATTAACCGGGCTTACTTTTATTCCATCGCTTCTTGTCCTTCTTGGCTTGGCAACGCTTTCCACACCGCTTTGACTAATGTCGCCAGCGGAATAGCGAAAAAGACACCCCAAAAACCCCAAAGCCCACCAAACACCAACACTGCGACGATAATCGCCACCGGATGCAGGTTCACCGCTTCAGAAAAGAGCACAGGCACCAACACGTTACCATCCAGTGCCTGAATAATAGCGTAGGCAATCAGTAAAGTATAAAACTCACTAGAGATCCCCCACTGAAACAGCGCCACAATCGCAACAGGCACAGTGACAGCCGCAGCGCCGATATAAGGGATGAGTACCGAAAGGCCGACCGCGACAGCAAGCAGCACCGAATATCTCAGATTGAGCACCGCAAAAGTAACGTAACTGACGCCACCGACAATCAAAATCTCCAGTACTTTACCGCGAATATAGTTGGAAATCTGCTCGTTCATCTCATGCCACACTTTGTTGGCCAAACGACGGTTTTTCGGCAACAACCCACTGGCCGTGCTCATCATTTCATCTTTATCTTTGAGCAGGAAGAACACCAATAACGGCACCAAGATCAGATACACCGCAAGAGTAGCGATACTGATCAAAGAGGCCAGCGAGCCTTTTACCACGCTTTCCCCCATACCTAACACTTTGTTTTTTGCGTTGGTGGCAATCGACTCAACAATCTGTAAGTTGGCCAACTCAGGGTAACGCTCTGGCAAAGTGGCGATGAACTTTTGCAAACCGGTGTACATGCTAGGAATGTCATTAATCAAATTGCCGACCTGTGTCCAGATAGTCGGAATGAGGCCAAACAATGCCACAAACATGATACCGACAAACAGCAGGATAACCGACACAACCGCGATGGTGCGTGGTACACCTAAACGATGCATTTGTGCCACTGGCCATTCAAGCAAGTACGCAAGCACGATGGCGACCAACAACGGAGCAATGAGATGACCAAAAAAGTAGATGGTAATGAAACCGAACAGCAAAATGGCGACTAAGCTGGCAGCATGAGGATCTGAAAAACGTCGCTTATACCAGCGGCTTATCATTTCAAACATCTGACGACACATCCTTTTTGAAAATACGTAGAAGATAAAAGTCGGGCTTTACCTGAGTTTCAATCTCAAAGTGCTGTGCTTGCAGATATCTGACAATATCTTGCAGGGAACTTTGATCTGATATCAGAATAACTGATTGACTTCCTTTAACTAACTCTGCACTGTGGCGCTTAGCCAACAACAAGGCCATTGGGCAACGATGCGCTCGGAGATCCAATTGTGTGGGTTCCATTATTTTGTCCGTTGCTTATCATAGGCGTGTTATTGTAAAGCGTTTTTTTGCCGGTGCCAGCTTTTCTCCAAGTTTACTCCGGCGTTTTGTCACTTCGTGTGTGCTTTCTTTACTGATTATTTACGAAACCAATTTTATGCCCACGGGTCTTAATGTTGCAGCCATATGGAGACTCAATGATTACTATGTTAAAACGCGCTCGCAGCTTACTAAGCCTCTCTATCGCCATGAGTCTGGTGACCCCGGCACCGCTTTTTGCTAACACGTTAGACCTACCGGACATCGGCACTGCCGCAGGTGCCACGTTGTCGATTGACCAAGAACTCATTTATGGTGACGCTTATATGCGCATGCTGCGCAGCAGTCAGCCGATCATCAACGATCCGGTCCTCAATCAGTACATCGATACGCTCGGTCATCGCTTGGTTGCCAATGCCAATGACGTCAAAACTCCTTTCCGCTTTTTTATGATTCGCGATCGCAATATCAACGCATTCGCTTTCTTCGGCGGCTATGTGGCACTGCATTCTGGGCTGTTTTTACATGCTCGCACCGAAAGCGAACTCGCCTCCGTGATTGCCCATGAAATTGCCCACGTGACTCAGAGGCATCTTGCGCGAAGTATGGAGGAACAAGCTCGACGTTCCCCAGCAACATTAGCGGCCTTGGCTGGAGCTTTATTACTGGCGATCGCCGCACCAGAGGCAGGGATTGCAGCCATCACCGCCACCACGGCGGGAACGATGCAAAGCCAAATCAACTACACCCGCAGCAATGAGAAAGAGGCAGACCGTTTTGGCATCAACACGCTGGTCAAAGCGGGCTATAATGCCCAAGCAATGCCGCGATTTTTCTCTCGTCTTGCCGATGAGTATCGCTACGCCAGCACGCCTCCTCCCATGCTTCTGACGCACCCATTGCCAGAAGATCGCATCACCGACAGCCGAGCCAGAGCGCAAAGCTATCCTCCGCTGCGCGAGATGCCTTCGTTAGATTACCATTTAGCTCGAGCGCGCATCGTCGCGCGATACGCAGGCATCGATTCCGACGCGGCAATGGACTGGTTTGCACGCACAGAAAAGAAGGCCGATCCTGCGCTCAAAACCGCTTTTGAATATGGAAGAGCCTTGGTTCATCTCGACAAAAAGGAGTTCAAAGAAGCGCAAGAGATTTTGCTTAAGTTAAGCGCTGCCGAGCCCAACAACGTCTTTTATTTGGACGCGCTTGCAGACCTCTACATCGAGCAGAAACAAGCGCTGAAAGCGGCAACTATGCTTAAAAGTGCGCTCGAACGCATTCCCAACAACCCGGTCCTGACGATAAACTACGCCAACGCTTTGCTTGAGGCGGAAAAAACTGCCGACGCTGTCCGTCTACTTCAGCGCTACACCCATGATAATCCTGACGATACCAATGGATGGCATTTGCTTTCGCGCGCCAACATCAGCCAAGGTAATAGCGGTGAAGATTTGGCGGCGCGAGCAGAGATCTTGGCGCTGCAAGCCAACTGGAACAAAGCAATTCAGTACTACACCCAAGCCAGCCAACTGGCCACTTTGGGTAGCTTAGAACAAGCGAGGTATGATGCGCGCATTGATCAACTGATGGTGCAGCGCGATCGCTTCCTCGCCTTACAATAATGAAATGGAGAATGTCATGTCAGTCGTTATCTACCATAATCCTCGCTGCTCAAAGAGCCGCCAAACGCTGGAATTACTGGAGCAAAATGGGGTAACTCCCGAAGTGGTGAAATATCTGCAAACGCCTTTGGACATCAAGCAGTTACAAACCCTTTTCGCACAGCTTGGCCTCGATTCCGTGCGAGACATGATGCGCACCAAAGACGATCTCTACAAAGAGCTGCAATTGGCCGAAGCCAGTGATGAACAACTGTTCGCCGCCATGGCCGAGCACCCTACGCTCTTCGAACGCCCAGTGGTGGTTGCAAATGGTCAAGCGCGCATCGGCCGCCCACCTGAAGCGGTTCTGGAGATTCTATAACTGCCAATGAGTACGCATATTCTCATTCTCTATTATAGCCGCCACGGTAAAACCAAACTGTTGGCGCGACAAATCGCCCGTGGCGCCGGCTCCGTGAACGGATGTGAAGTGATTTTACGCACCGTGGCTGAACTGACCGCGAGCTCACAGCAGGCGAGCGATCCTGTTGTTACTCTGGACGAGTTGAAACAGTGTGACGGACTGGCGATGGGTAGCCCGGTGTGGTTTGGCAACATGGCGGCACCATTGAAACATTTTTGGGACCAAACCAGCCGCTTATGGCTCAATGGCGATCTGATTGACAAGCCTGCCTGCGTGTTTACCTCTTCCTCCACCATGCACGGTGGGCAGGAAACCACGTTACAGAGCATGATGACACCCCTTCTGCATCACGGCATGTTGATCTTGGGCATTCCCTACTCTGAACCACTGTTGCATCAAACTCGCTCTGGCGGAACACCTTACGGTGCGAGCAGTGTCGGCCACGAAGCCACCTTGACCACAGAAGAGAGCCAACTGGCACAGCAACTAGGAAAACGTCTGGCACAGATCGCCAGTAAGCAAAAGGAGTCGTAAATGTCCTCACTCTCTATGGGCGCCAAGACGCGTCGCTTTCGCTATTTGGCGCTGTTTGGCAATTTGGCGTTGCTGGCGTGGGTCGCCCTGTGGCAACTGGCTCTTTCTCCTCATCCACACTTGAGCAGCACGGCGTTAGCGATCGCTTGGTGTATTCCTTTACTGTTGCCGCTTCCCGGTATTATTGCGGGGAAACCTTACACGCACGCTTGGGCTAACTTTGTGTTAATGCTCTACTTTCTGCATGCGTTGACCATCTTGTATGTGGATGGCGGTGAAAGGTGGCTGGCTTTGGTTGAACTGCTGCTCACCGCCCTTGGCTTTGCGGGCAATATCCTGTATGCACGCACGCGCGGTCAAGAACTGGGATTGAAACTGCAAAAACTGTCGCAGATCGAAAAAGAAGAGAAAGCCAAGTTTGGCAACGAGAAAATGGGTAAGCAGTAATTTTTCTCACTGCTTAACTTAAATGCAAAAACGCCAACTAAGTTGGCGTTTTTTATTCCAAAATATCGCATTAGGATTCTAAGAGCGACCTTGCCACTCATACACCAAGGGATCGCCATTGGATAGAGGCTCAGCGACAGTTTCTGTAACGCTGATATCTTGTGCTGGCAGGGGGATTTGCGTTGACGGAGCCGCACCCTCTTCAGGAGAAAGGGCTGCCGGATCTGAATCCAATGTCTCCTCCTCTACCGGGCTCGATAGCGGGTCGTCAAACTTCACCACACGCGGCAACTGTTCCGCTTCTTTTTCAAATGCAGCTTGCGAGGCGAGCAAGTGAACACGCAGAGTCAGCTCATTACCTTTGATTTTAAGAATGTCGAGGCTTGCCACAGAATTGAGCGCAGTTAACGCTTTCTCTAAACTAAAGAAGTCGATGGCATTATTGATATTGAGAAATTTCACCACAACTGATTGCGAGGATTCACCGGATACCAGCACAGCGCTACGTTTGGCATAGAAGTCCGCAATGGTATTGATGAGAGTTGCACTCGCATCCTCACCGTTTGCTGAACCTGTCATCGGCACTTGGTTTGCCGTTTCCATCACTTCTGGCGGTTGATCGTATAAGCTCCAGCGTAACTGATTGCCTTGCGCGCGAATCACCAACACGCCATCAACCGGATAGCGTTGACTGGCGCGACTGATGGGTTGCACAAAGCCGCCCCACAGATCTGAAATGGCAATGCCAGTAATATCATCAAAATCACCGATCGGCATCGTGAGTGGTAAACCGCGCTCGCGAGCCGCAGACTTTAGCCCATCAACGACACTGCCGCCGGAATGCTCCCAGACGATCGCGCGGTCATAATTTTGCTCTTCCACCAACCAAACCAGCAAGTTATTGCGATTTTCCGACCAAAAAGGCAATTGCGCCTGAGTCAGTAAGGCTCGGATCTGCGCGCTATTAAAGAGCAGCTTCACTGACGTCTGCTCACCAAGTTTGCCGTAGCTAAGCTGGGAGATATAACGTGCGCTTGCTTGCAGCGCCTTGCTCACCACCGGGTTGTTTACCGAATCGACCGAACCCGACGCCCTAACAATCACTTGCTGCATCGCTTGCTGACGAGCCAGCTCTTCACCATTGCTTTTTTCAGCATCAATAGCCACTTCAGCACGATAAATATCAACCTGGGTCAACGCGTAGACCGGCAAAGCCAACCAGCCGATCATCAATAAAGCTAAATAGCGCATACTTTTCCTAACTTACTGCGTGGGAAGTAAGATGATAAGCAACTATCAAACCATGAGCAAGAAAACCGCAGAGATTGGCTCTATTTCTTTGTTTAATGAAAAATCGCCACACGGTTGCATAAGATCTCAGCAAACAGCACCATTATTGGAAAAAATTGATCAAAACTAGTTAGCAATCGTTTGCAAAGTGATAAAATCCCGCGAATTTATCTGCATATTTGTTAATAGGGAACCTTTATGAAAAACGCGATACAGGGCGCGCAAATGTTGTTTGTCGCCTTTGGTGCCTTGGTGCTTGTGCCTTTGCTGACCGGACTTGACCCAAACGTAGCTCTGTTTGGTGCTGGTGTCGGCACATTACTATTCCAACTGATCACCCGCCAAAGCGTGCCTATTTTCCTTGCCTCTTCTTTCGCTTTTATCGCTCCCATCATGTTCGGTATCCAAACCTGGGGTATCGGGGCAACCATGGGTGGCCTCATGGCAGCAGGGTTTGTTTACATCATTCTTGGCGCTTTCATCAAGATTCGTGGCGTGGCGTTCATTCACAAACTGCTGCCACCTGTGGTGGTGGGTCCGGTGATCATTGTTATCGGTCTCGGCCTAGCGCCTGTTGCCGTTAATATGGCACTCGGTAAAACCGGCGATGGTGCAGTACAACTGGTCGATGGCAATGCCGCGCTGTGGATCTCTTCCATTTCTCTGCTGGTGACCATCGCCATGAGCGTGTTTGCCAAAGGCTTCCTGAAACTTCTGCCTATTTGTGGTGGCATCGCCGCAGGCTACGCGGTCAGCCTAGGTTTTGGCGTGGTTGATTTCACTCCCGTCGCTCAAGCGGCGTGGCTCGCTATGCCAAACTTCACAGCGCCAGAGTTCAATATCAACGCGATTCTGTTCATGATCCCAGTGGCTATCGCTCCCGCCGTAGAACATGTCGGCGATATGTTGGCGATTTCCAACGTGACAGGCAAAAATTATCTGAAAAAACCCGGTCTACACCGCACGATTGCCGGTGATGGAATTGCGACCATCGCCGCTTCTATGGTCGGTGCGCCGCCAAATACCACCTACAGTGAAGTGACTGGCGCCGTTATGCTGACCAAAGCGTTCAATCCGGTCATCATGACTTGGGCTGCAATCACCGCCATCGTTCTCGCTCTGGTTGGTAAACTCGGTGCGCTCCTGCTGACCATTCCAGTGCCGGTGATGGGCGGCATTATGATCTTGCTGTTTGGCTCAATTGCGACTGTCGGTCTCAATACGCTGATCAAAAACCACGTTGACCTGCACAAATCACGCAACCTAGTGATTGTTGCCGTCACACTGGTGTTCGGTATTGGAGGCATGGCCTTTGGTATTGGTGAGTTCAGCCTACAAGGTGTTAGCCTCTGCGGCATCGTCGCCATCGCACTCAACCTGATCCTGCCACAAGACCTGGGCGAGAATCACGTGGTGGATAACGCACAAATGGAAGAAGAGGTCGAAGTGAAAGGCTAAGCTTTTCTTTCATCTCAGATAATAAAAACGCCTGACATTGCTGCCAGGCGTTTTTATTTGCAATCGAGTTTTACTTTGGCTTACTTGGTACCAAAGATTTTGTCACCCGCATCACCCAGACCTGGGACAATGTAGCCTTTGTCATTCAGTTTTTCGTCGATTGCCGCACAATACAGTTCAACATCTGGATGCGCTTTTTCCAGCGCGGCGATCCCTTCAGGAGCCGCGACAAGAACCAGCACTTTAATTTGCTGACACCCTTTCTCTTTCAAAAGGTCGATGGTTGCGATCATCGAGCCGCCAGTCGCCAACATAGGATCGACCACCAACGCGATACGCTCTTCCATGTTAGAAGCAAGCTTGTTGAAATAGGGGATTGGCTCAAGTGTCTCTTCATCGCGGTAGATACCCACAACACTGATACGTGCGCTTGGCATGTGCTCCAAAACGCCATCCATCATTCCCAAACCCGCACGTAAAATTGGCACAACCGTGACTTTTTTACCCTTGATTTGATCGACAGCAACTGGGCCATTCCAACCTTCAATAGTCACTTTTTCCGTTTCAAAATCGGAAGTGGCTTCGTAGGTTAAAAGACTGCCAACTTCCGTTGCCAATTCGCGAAAACGCTTAGTGCTGATATCACCTTCTCTCATCAAACCAATCTTATGTTTTACAAGAGGATGTTTTACTTCAACAACTTTCATGTCTATCTCCGGCAATATAGATAAATTTTAAACAAACTGGCCGATTATAAACGATTTCGTCACGAATTTCTCGTCACAAAGCGCAAGAAAAAAACTCGCGCAAACGTTTGCTCTTTATATTCGAGCACTGGTAGAATAGCGCCGTTTTCATATCCAACTTAAAACGAGGACTTCCCCGTGAGTGGTAATAACTCTTCTCTGAGCTATAAAGATGCTGGTGTAGACATCGATGCAGGCAACGCCCTAGTCGAACGTATTAAAGGTGCGGTTAAGCGCACACGTCGTCCTGAAGTCATGGGCGGCCTTGGCGGATTCGGCGCACTGTGCGAACTGCCAACTAAATACAAGCAGCCAGTTTTGGTGTCGGGCACCGACGGTGTAGGAACCAAACTGCGTCTCGCTCTGGATATGAACAAACACGACACCATCGGCATCGACTTAGTAGCGATGTGCGTCAACGATCTGATTGTGCAAGGTGCTGAACCCTTGTTTTTCCTTGATTACTACGCGACAGGTAAGCTGGATGTTGATACCGCCGCTGCGGTGGTTTCTGGCATTGCGGATGGTTGCGTACAGGCTGGCTGCGCTTTGATCGGTGGTGAAACCGCGGAAATGCCGGGAATGTATGAAGGCGAAGACTATGATGTCGCCGGTTTCTGCGTTGGCGTGGTCGAAAAAGAAGAGATCATTGATGGCAGCAAAGTGGCGGTTGGCGATGCACTGATTGCCGTCGGTTCAAGCGGCCCACACTCAAACGGCTACTCTCTTATCCGCAAAATTCTTGAAGTGTCTGGCGCAGACAAGAATGAGGAGTTGGCTGGACGTACCATTGGCGAGCACCTACTAGAACCCACCAAGATCTATATTAAGTCAGGTCTAAAACTGATTGCTGAACACGACATTCATGCGATTTCACACATCACTGGCGGTGGTTTCTGGGAAAACATTCCGCGCGTATTGCCTGAAGGTACCAAAGCGGTGATTGATGGCAAGAGCTGGCAATGGCCCGTGATCTTCCAATGGCTGCAAGAGAAAGGCAACGTAGACACGCATGAAATGTACCGCACCTTCAACTGTGGCGTTGGCCTGATTATCGCTCTACCACAAGCGCAAGCAGAAGCCGCAGTGAAACTGCTGCAAGAGGAAGGCGAAAACGCTTGGGTTATCGGCGCGATCGCGAAAGCGGAGAGCGGCGAAGAACAGGTCGAGATTCACTGATCCTTCAGTCAACGACAAACAAACAGAATGAGGACTTATGTCCTCATTCTGCTATTTACGCCACTAAAAACCCTGAAAGAGTTAGGTATTCTGCCACTCTTTAGCGCAATAAACAGACTCACCAGGACATTGACACCCAGATGAAAAATATCGTGGTACTTATCTCCGGTAGCGGTAGCAACCTTCAGGCGATCCTTGAAGCCTGCCAATCTTCCATCACTAACGCCCAAGTTCGCGCGGTGTTTTCTAACAAAGCAGAGGCTTACGGCCTTGAACGCGCGCGGCAATTTGATGTGGCGACCCATTTTGTTGATCCGACACCTTTTGCTAATCGAGCGGATTTCGACCAAGTGTTGATGGAGAAAATCGACACTTATCAGCCAGATATCATCGTCCTTGCCGGCTACATGCGAATTCTTAGTGGCGAGTTTGTGCGCCACTATGTAGGCAAAATGATCAATATTCATCCGTCGTTATTACCGAAATACCCCGGATTACACACTCACCAACGCGCCATTGACGCGGGTGAGTGTGAACACGGAGCCAGCGTGCACTTTGTGACAGAAGAACTCGATGGCGGCCCCGTCATTTTACAAGCCAAAGTTCCGGTGTTTTCTGATGACGATGCCGCGACGCTCGCCGCACGCGTGCAAACTCAGGAACATAACATTTACCCTTTGGTAGTCAAATGGCTGGCTGACGAACGCTTGATCATGCAAGATGGGACGGCCTATCTCGATAGCGTGCAGCTTGGCGCATCGGGTTACGCAGCAGACGAATAGTGCAAGTGATTCATTAGCAAGAAAAAAGGTTGCTTTGTGCAACCTTTTTATCTTGATTATTCCAGTGGCTCTGTCGGCGCTTGGCAACTGGGCTTTGGCGCAGCAAACGGCACATCCTTAAGTTGTGGCGCATTGGTGATAATCCGTTCACCAAAGTGAAACAGACCATATTCACTGGGCTTCATCCGTTGCCATGCTTCATTGCACGTCAATGGCTGGGTGGCAATCACCGAAACGACATCGTTAGGAGTGGTCTCTTCTTGAAAGTTGATCTCCACGTCCTCATCCAGCAAAGCCGCTTTGCCAAACGGGGCGCGACGCGTGATCCAGTACAGATGATTGGTGCAATAGGTCATCACATATTCCCCATCGCTCATCAGCATGTTAAACACTCCTTTTTCCTTCAGCACTTCGCAGCATGAGGCCAAATAGGTGAAAACACTTTCCATATCTTGTGGAATTTCAGGATAACGTTGCTCTAACTGGTTGAGCAGCCAACAAAATGCTTTTTCACTGTCGGTTTGTCCAACAGGGCGATGCCGCCCTGAATCGAGCGTGTGGTAGTCACTCAACTGACCGTTGTGGGCAAATGTCCAGTAACGTCCCCAAAGCTCACGGGTAAATGGGTGGGTATTTTCCAGCGAAACACCGCCACGGTTAGCTTGACGAATATGGCTGATCACCGAACAGCTTTTGATAGGATAACTTTGCACCAGTTCGGCGATTTTGGACTCACAGCTCGGTTTGGGATCTTTAAAGGTGCGAAAGCCCTTTCCTTCATAAAAGGTAATCCCCCAGCCATCGCGATGTGGCCCAGTTTTCCCGCCCCGTTGCATCAACCCCGTAAAACTGAAACAGATGTCGGTGGGGACATTCGCGCTCATGCCGAGCAATTCGCACATGCTAAAACAACTCCCTGCAAAAAAGAGGCAAAGCCTCTGTTATTCAATCTCTTTTTCAATCAACTGAATGATGATGTGGATGATCTTGATATGCACTTCTTGAATACGATCGGCGTAACCAAAGTGTGGGACACGGATCTCAACGTCTGCCAGACCAGCCATTTTGCCGCCATCTTTGCCGGTTAGCGCGATGGTTTTCATCCCTTTCGCTTTAGCCGCTTCAATCGCTTTAAGAATGTTGCCAGAGTTGCCTGAAGTGGACAGACCAAACAACACGTCACCTTGGCGCCCGACCGCTTCAACGTAACGTGAGAAGACGTATTCGTAACCAAAATCGTTGCTGACACAAGACAAGTGGCTCGGATCAGAAATAGCAATGCCGGCATAACCCGGGCGGTTTTCACGGTAACGACCGGTTAACTCTTCGGCAAAATGCATCGCATCACAATGGGAACCACCATTACCACAAGAGAGGACCTTGCCATCTTGTTTGAATGAATCAGCAATCATTTTTGCTGCCGCTTCAATTTGGGCAAGATTATGCTCGTCGCTGAGGAACTTATTCAGAACTTCAGCCGCTTCCGTCAACTCATTTCTAATCAGATCTTGGTACATAAGATGTTCTCTTTTTTGTTGTCATGTCACGCAATGCGCTCACGTTTGCAAGGCTAAGTTGCCACCTTGCTTGTAGATAGGCTGAGTTTACCCAAAAACAGGAAATTGTGTCGACACCAGAGAGCGAGATTTCGGCGATTTGTAAAGCGGTTTGAGGCGTTCTGATGCCGAAATCACCATTGAAATCTCAAATTTATCACTTTAGCTCAACCAAGATCACTTTTTGCTCAGAATTTGGTTTTACATTTCTTTAATAATTTGGTTACACTTGATTCAACTGGTTAGACCTCTTACCAACACCCAGACGTACCATAAATCAAACAGTCTGATAAGGAACACACATATGGACATCTTGCTCTCTATACTGGCGATGACCGCGGTGCTAGGCTTTACACTCTATCACCGTATGTCACTGACCAAATCCGTCACTCTGCTGACCCTCACTATGCTGGCGCTCACCTTTGCTGACTACGCCAGTTCGGTTGGTTGGCTGTGCTATTTTCTGCTTTTGGCTGCACTTGCAGTGCCCTCACTGCGTCAATCGCTCATCAGTGCTAAGGCACTGAAGCTGTTCAAGCAGGTATTGCCTGCTATGTCGCAAACCGAAAAAGAAGCGCTCGATGCCGGTACAGTTTGGTGGGAAGCTGAGCTGTTCAAAGGCAAGCCAGAATGGGAAAAATTACACGCCATTCCTGCGCCGAAGCTGTCGGCTGAAGAACAAGCGTTTCTTGACGGCCCTGTCAACGAAGTATGTGCGATGGTCAGCGATTACCAAGTGACCCACGAGCTGGCAGATTTACCACCGGAAGTATGGCAATACCTGAAAGATCACAAATTCTTCGCCATGATCATCAAGAAGAAATACGGTGGTCTGGAGTTTTCCGCTTATGCGCAGTCATTGGTGTTACAAAAACTGACTGGCGTTTCCGGAGTTCTTTCTTCTACCGTCGGCGTACCAAACTCGCTTGGCCCGGGTGAACTGCTGCAACATTACGGGACAGAAGAGCAGAAAAACTACTACCTGCCGCGCTTGGCGGAAGGTAAAGAGATCCCTTGTTTTGCTCTGACAAGTCCAGAAGCGGGCTCAGACGCGGGCGCAATCCCAGATTATGGCGTGGTTTGCAAAGGCAAATGGGAAGGTAAAGAAGTCCTTGGTATGCGCCTGACTTGGAACAAACGCTACATTACCCTCGCACCAGTGGCGACGGTACTCGGTTTGGCGTTTAAGCTGCGCGACCCAGAGGGCCTGCTAGGCGACAAAGAAGATCTCGGTATTACCTGTGCCTTGATCCCAACACACATCAAAGGCGTGGAGATTGGCAATCGCCACTTCCCACTGAACGTGCCGTTCCAAAATGGCCCTACCCGCGGTAAAGACATTTTTGTGCCAATTGATTTCATCATTGGCGGACAAAAAATGGCTGGCCAAGGCTGGCGTATGCTGGTTGAGTGTCTGTCGGTTGGCCGTGGTATCACCTTGCCATCTAACTCAACGGGCGGTATCAAATCCGCGGCGCTGGCGACGGGGGCCTACTCTCGCATTCGCCGTCAGTTCAAACAGCCGATTGGCCAACTAGAAGGGGTTGAAGAAGCACTGGCACGTCTTGGCGGTAACGCCTACGTGATGGACGCGGCGAGCAACTTAACCGTGGCAGGTATTGATCTGGGTGAGAAACCATCGGTGATCTCGGCCATTGTCAAGTACCACTGTACCCATCGTGGTCAACGCAGCATTATTGATGCGATGGACATCGTCGGCGGTAAAGGCATCTGCTTAGGCCCATCAAACTTTTTGGCTCGTGGCTACCAAGGCGCGCCGATTGCAGTGACCGTGGAAGGGGCGAACATTCTGACTCGTTCGATGATCATTTATGGTCAAGGGGCGATTCGCTGCCATCCTTATGTTCTGCAAGAAATGGAAGCTGCCTATTCGGAGAAATCGGATGCGATTGAGCAGTTTGACGCAGCGCTGGCTGGTCACGTGAGCTTTACCATGAGTAACTTGGTTCGCAGTATTTGGTTTGGTTTAACCGACGGCTACGGCTCTAGCGCGCCAACCAAAGATGTGACCAAGCGTTACTACCAGCAGTTGAACCGTTACAGTGCCAACATGGCACTGCTCTCAGACATCTCGATGGCGGTTCTCGGTGGTTCACTGAAACGTCGTGAGCGCTTGTCTGCGCGTTTGGGCGATATCCTAAGCCAGCTTTACTTAAGCTCAGCAACGCTAAAACGCTTTGAGCAAGATGGTCGCCCAGCCGAAGATCTGGCGCTGGTTCATTGGGGTCTGCAAGACAGCTTAAAACAGGCCGAAGTGGCCATCGATGAGTTCTTGGCGAACTTCCCGAACAAGGTGATTGGCAAAGCATTACGCGTGTTGATCATGCCATTTGGCCGTGTGCGCAAAGCGCCAAGCGACAAAATTGACAGCCAAGTGGCGCGCATTCTGCAAACACCATGCGCAACGCGCAGCCGTATTGGCCGCAACCAGTACCTGCAACCGACTGAGCACAACGCGGCCGGTAAGATTGAGCTGGCACTCTCTGTGATTTTGCAAGCGGAGCCGGTATTTGACAAAGTGTGCAAAGAGATCGGTGAACGTCGTCCGTTCATGCGTTTGGATGAAGTGGCACAAATTGGTCTGGAACGTAAGATAATCAGTGTCGAAGATGCCGAGCTACTCAAAGAAGCCGAGCAACATCGCCTCTACACCATCAACGTGGATGACTTTGCTCCCGAGCATCTTGCCGCGAGCCAAGCGAGTAAAGTGATGGATAACGTCGCTTAATCTTCACTGCATAAAAACCAAGCGGGAGCCGATGGCTCCCGCTTTTTTTGTTCGCTCGTATGCTCAGTCCCTTCTCTGACAAGAGTGCCTTACAGCCCTTGTAGCAAGTTTCCAAACCACTGTTTCTTTGTTTCAAACCCACTATTTCTTCGGTACTTCCAACTGCATTTCCGGAATTGCTTGGCGCTTCGCGCGGATCTTGCTCCACACAAACCAGCCGATCAAACCGAGAATAATCACCACCAAGTTACCCACCGCGATCATAATTAAACCTTGTTTGCGATCTTCTGCGCGTTGCGCCAACAAGCGTTGCTCTTCTTCAATACGGCGCTGCTCGGCAAGTTCCGCCTCTTTGGCTTTACGCGCAGCTTCAATATCGACTTCCTTAACCACGCTGAAGGTTTGCTCTGCAATAGGAAAGACGAGCGGGCGCTGAGTAGCCGCATCGGTGGCGTACACGTCACCTTTCCAAGAGTAAATGCCGATTTGATGGGTGCTGTCTAAGCTCATCTCCGCTTTCAGCGCCTCTTTCTCCGCCTGACCTTGTACATAGTTAACAAAAGAATCCGGCGCAGTTTGCTCAATATGCACAGCAAGAGAGCCCGGCGCGACCATCCCCTGCTCACCCGAGACAACAAAACGGTGCGGCTGCCCTTCACGGCGAGATTGAATAAAGGTCGTCGCCACCGGGCTCGGATAAACCAGCACATTTTGCTCTTTGGCGCGCAAAAACACCCCATTGCCCGAGGTGATTCGCGCGCGGTATTTGCCCGGTTCCACTTCGATCGTCAACCTCACGGTAAAGACACCATCTCCCGGCCTTTCATCCAAACCTTGCCCATCATCGCTAAAATCGCCGAGTACCACTGGCAAAGGGCGCGCTTCTTTCACCAGTTCCTGCTCATTTTCAACGTATTTGGTCAAGGTGACACGCAAGTTCACCCGATCGAGAAAATCACGTAGCACCAGAGGTTGTCCATCCGATGCCAAACGGGCGGTAAATTTAATCACTTCACCACGATAGAGCCGATTAGGGAACGGATCGGTGCTTAAGGTGAGATGGGAAATTAAGCGGATATTGTTCTTCGGCGTTACTTTGCCCACCGCTTGCCACGGCCCGGGCATCGGATTCTCAATCGAAACGATATCCATCGCGGGTTCTTGATACCAACGCACGTTGTCGTAAGTTTTCCATGCGTAATATTTATGTCCGTCCGGGCGAACCAACACCACAGGTTGAGACGGGTTTTCACGATAGATAAGAAAAGTGATCTGGTCAATGGTCGGGTCAACACGAAAACGGTTATCCAATAAGGACATGGTTGATTCTGTCGCCGCTTGACTCACGCAACTGACCAATAACATGACAACGACTGATAATGTCCTCAACATAGATTCTCCTATTGACGCCAGAGGCAAGTTCCGCTTTTTTCTACGATATCTAATCGGCTTTGATGCGCATCTAGTTCATCGGCCGTTGCGCGTAAAACCTTAAGGGATTTTCGTTTTCGCCCTTCAATGCGGCGAATACCTTCAACGCCACCTTCTTGTTTATTGGCGTTAAATTCCAGACTGGTTTGCCCACCCGTCATCAACAGATAGACGTCAGCGAGGATCTCCGCATCGAGCAAAGCGCCGTGCAACGTACGGTGCGAGTTATCGATACCGTAGCGCTCACAAAGCACGTCGAGGTTGTTGCGCTTACCCGGGAAGATCTTCTTCGCCAGCGCCAGCGTATCGGTCACTTGGCAGAAATCGGTGGTTTTGCCTATCGCCGCATTCAACAGGCCAAATTCATAATCCATGAAGCCAACGTCGAAGGGCGCGTTGTGGGCAACAAGTTCTGCGCCTTGGATAAACTGCAAAAACTCCTCATGCACCTGACGATATTCCGGTTTGTCGAGCAAAAACTCATCGGTAATACCATGCACTTCAATCGCTTCTGGCTGAATTTCTCGGTCCGGTTTTAGGTAGACATGGAAGTGCTTACCGGTCAGTTTGCGGTTGATGATCTCAACCGCTCCGATCTCGATAATCCGATGCCCGAGATAGTGCGGGCCACCTTCTCGGTTCATACCTGTGGTTTCCGTATCGAGCACAACGATACGATGGTGATCAGAATTGTTACTGGTATTCATAATGATATGTGTGTCAGACTATGCAGAATTCTGCTTTAAAAAATGCTTTCGCTAATAGTATCAAAACATGACTAAACAAGTTGAGATTTTCACAGATGGTTCTTGTCTCGGTAATCCGGGCCCAGGCGGTTATGGTGTGGTTTTACGTTACAAGCAGGTCGAAAAAACCTTAGCAAAGGGTTTTCACCTCACCACCAACAACCGCATGGAGATGATGGCATCGATTGTCGCTCTGCAAGCACTGAAAGAGTCTTGCCATGTGATTCTCACCACAGACAGCCAATATGTTCGCCAAGGCATTACCCAATGGATCCACAACTGGAAAAAACGCGGCTGGAAAACCGCTGACAAAAAGCCGGTCAAAAACGCCGATCTTTGGCAAGCGCTCGATAAAGAGACCCAGCGCCACCAAGTAGAGTGGCATTGGGTGAAAGGTCACGCTGGACACCGAGAAAATGAAATGTGTGACGAGCTTGCCCGCAGCGCTGCTGAAAACCCCACCGAAGACGATACTGGCTATCAACCTTAAGACGAACTTGTCGGCGGATGGCGTTCACGTAAGGCGTCCTGTTCACGATTCATTACCCCAAGCGGCGACAGGCGACGTTTCAACTGCCAATGGGGTTTAATTGGCTTGAGTGGATAGGTGCGTTTTCTTGCCACAATAAAGTAGAGGCTGCCTGCGGGGTTGGCCCAATCACCTAAACCGTTTTCCAGCCAGGTCCACATCGTTTGGTATTTTCTCATCGGAAACAGTGCATAGCGATCGCAATGTATCACTTGGTAATTAAGCAACCCAAGCCAGTCTTTAATCCGGTTGGGGGTGAACATGCGTCCGCTCCAGGGCAGACTGCGGCGGCGCCATGGCATTAAACTGGCGATGCCAGTCAAGCTGAGCGGGTTAAAGCCGCTGATAATCAGATAGCCATCATCCATCATCACGCGGTCAACTTCTCGCAACAAACGGTGCGGATCATTGGCGTAATCCAGTTGATGGGCCAGTATCGCCGCATCAAAGCTCTTTTCTAAAAAGGGCAATTCGTAACCATCTGCAATCACATTATGCAATGGGTTCTGGATATCGAGATTAACTTGGTGTTGAATGTTACACACTGCGCTGGTTAATTCGCAGCTCAAGCCTCCCAATTTCAGTAAGTGGTAGCCGAACAGCTTCGGACACCACTCATCAAGCCGGGTCTGAATCGACTCACGGACCCATTGTCCGTTGTTCATTCCGTCCCAAGTGTATGGATGTGGGAGTTTTTTACTGCTTAATGCTGGCTTCATTAACCACCTGACCTATATGAGAGCGAGCGGAGAATCAATCATGTTAGAGATCAAAAGCATACCCGCATTTAACGACAATTACATCTGGCTGATTCACAATAGTGAGCTTGGGTGTGCTGTGGTCGATCCGGGTGACGCCACTCCGGTGCTTCACTACCTCAAGCAACACGGCTTCACGTTAGAGGCCATTCTTATTACCCACCATCACAATGATCACATTGGCGGTGTGCCCGACCTTGTCAGAGCCTACCCTAACGTGAATGTCGTCGGACCACAGCATGAGCCGATTCCAACCTTGACCCACCCCGTGGATGAGGGGGATCAGATCGAAATGTTTGGTGAACGGTTCCACGTGGTCACCTTGCCCGGTCATACCCTCGGTCATATTGGTTATATCGGCGATGGCAAATTGTTTTGCGGTGACGTGCTGTTTTCTGCTGGTTGCGGGCGCATTTTTGAAGGCACACCACAGCAAATGTTTGACTCACTTGGCAAGCTGCAAGCTCTGCCTGATGAGACGAAAATCTATTGCGCGCATGAATACACCGCCAGCAACTTGGCCTTTGCCTTGGCGGTGGAGCCAGATAACCTTGAATTGCAGCAGTATCGTGATGAGGTCAATCGTCTGCGCGCACAAAATGCGCCGACCCTGCCCACGACGCTAAAACGCGAAAAAATGGTCAATCCATTTTTGCGCTATCAGCAGCCCAGCGTGATCAATTCTGTCGCGAGCCGGGCACAAAATAGCGATCCAGTTTCGATTTTTACTGCTTTGCGTGAGTGGAAGAACGAATTTTAACCTTTTGCTGCTTGTCTCCTGACTAAGGAGGCAAGTATTATCAGCAGCCCAAAAGTTAACAGGCTGGACCCATGCGTTTAAAGTACAGTTGGGTGTTGGCACTCTTATTGGCAGGCTGTCAGATCACGCAGCCAAATAGCAATATCAGTTCAACACCTGAAACCAATAGCCCGGATGCAGAGCAACACACTTCCGTGGCAACGGACAATCTTCCCGGCCAAAGCGGCAAGGTGAAAAATGACACTCAGGTCGAGCAACCGATTGTCACACCGCAAACCCAAGCAGATATCTGGCAGCGCATCGCCATGCAACTGACGCTGGAAGTACCGCAGCATAAAAAAGTCGATTACTATCGAACTTGGTATCTCAATCATCCAAATCACCTGAAAACCGTCTCAGAGCGTGCCAAACCGTTCCTTTATCTCATCACTGAGAAAATTGAGCAGCGTGGACTGCCGCTGGAGCTGGCCCTTCTGCCCGTGGTGGAAAGCTCGTTTGACGCTTTTGCCTATTCGCATGGCAGCGCGGCTGGTTTGTGGCAGTTTGTTCCAGGCACCGCAGAGATGTATGGCCTTGAGCAAAACTTCTGGTATGACGGCCGACGTGATGTCGCGGCGGCGACCGATGCCGCATTGGATTATCTCACCTACCTCAACAATCGTTTTGATGGCAACTGGAATCATGCTATCGCGGCTTACAACAGTGGTGGCGGTCGAGTCTCCAGCGCGATTCGTAAAAATCTTAAACTGGGCAAACCAACCGATTTTTTCTCGCTTGATCTGCCTAAAGAGACCAGTGGCTATGTGCCGAAACTGCTGGCATTAGCAGACATTGTCGCCAATCAAGAGAAATATGGTATAGAAATTCCGCCCATCGCTAATCAGCCAGTGCTGCAATTGGTCGATCCGGGGGAACAGCTCGATCTAGCGATTGCCGCGCAATACGCGGGCATGCCAGTCAAAGAGTTACAGAGTTACAACCCAGCCTACAATCAGTGGTCAACCGCCCCTGATGGTCCGTTTCAACTGCTGATTCCCATCGACAAAAGTGAACAATTTCTCGCCAAGGTGGAAGAAAATCGCGGTAAAGGGTTGAAATTGGTGCGTTATAAAGTGCGCGCAGGCGATACCCTGAGCGTGCTGGCAAGTAAATACAACACCACCAGCGACGTGATTCGTACCGCGAATACGTTAACTGGCAATACCATTCGCGTCGGTCAGTACTTGATGATCCCAACGTCAACCAAAGAAGTCAGCGCTTACACTCTCTCGGCGCAAAATCGCTTGGCAAAAACCCAAGCGACCGAAAGGGGCAAATATAAGCTGACCCATGTGGTACAAAATGGCGATAGTTTGTGGAGCATTGCCAAAGCAAACAAAGTCTCCCATCAAGCCTTGGCGAAATGGAATGGGATGGGGCCAAGAGACACACTACGCGTTGGGCAAGAACTGGTGATCTGGAAAGACAGCAGTGAAGGCGTGGTGATCCGCACGGTCTTTTATCAAGTGCGTGCCGGTGACACCATCAGTACGATCGCCAGCCGATTCAAAGTAAAGAGCACCGATATTGTTAAATGGAATGCTCTGCAAAATCAAAAATACCTGAAACCAGGTCAAAAACTTAAACTTTATGTTGATGTTACTAAGGTAAGTGTATGAATCCATCCAGTAACCCTTTTGTCATGCTCTTTGACATCTTCCGCTCGCCGACAGCGTGCTTTTTAGCACTCTATCAACGAGGCGCTTGGGGATGGCTGCCCTATGTTCTGCTGATTCTTAGCCCTTTTCTATTTTGGGGCGCCTATTTCTCTAACGTGGATTTTCAATGGCTGACTTCGGTACTCTCGCCACAATTTGAGCAGATCAATCCAGAACAATTAAAATTTCTCGACAATCCCAATACGTTGATGGCCAGTGAGATCATCAGTGACATTCTTAGCCGAACGTTGACGATTTTGTTCTTGGCTTTTTGGTTCACTTTAGCCACCAAACCGAGTCAACATCAGCATGGTTTTTGGAAGTGGTTTGCCGCCGCCTCTGTCATTACGTTTCCTGCCTTGATTGGCGATCTCGCCAGTTACGCCAGTTTGCTGCTCAAACATGGCCAAGTAGTCAGCTACGCGGCTGACTTAAACAGCTTAAATGGTTTGATCAAATTGCCACTTACCAACGAGTGGTCATCGTTTGCAGGCGGATTGCCTTTGCTTCTGCCTTGGTACATTGTGCTGGGTTATGCGGCCGTGCTGACCTGGACTGAATTTGAACGCGGGCAAGCTCTGGTGATCTCTGCCCTACCTTGGCTGGGTTATTACCTTATTTGGGCGCTGTCTCTGCTGATATTTTAAAGCTCACCAATAAAGGATTATGATCGGAAGCGTCCGTTGTGGGCGCTTTCGCTTTCTCTAGCGTGAGTCCTCGATAGAAAACATGGTCCAACACTCGGCCAGTGATAAAACGCGTACGTAAATCAGGCTGAAAGACCACTTCTTGCAGCGCTAATTTCTCAACGATATCCTGCAATGTGCTCCAGCGCTCCTCATTCCAGCTATTAAAATCGCCCGCCAGAATCACCGGGCCTTGATGCTTGGTGAGCGCATTAACTAAGGCATCAATTTGCTGCTGGTAGGCTTGCACGCCCAAGGTAAAATTCACTGCGTGTATATTCGCCAAAGCCAGCGTGCTGCCGTCGGAGAGTGGGTACTCGGAATAGAGTGCCGATTTGGGTAGACGTAACCAAGGTTCTAACTGGGTGTATCCGCACGCTAAAACCGGTTTGTGCTTGGCTAAAGTCAAAACCCCCGCACTTTTGTTAAACGCCTTAAACGCATTCACTTGCTGTGCATGCCAACCTCCAGAGGCTACCCAACGTTTGAGGGGATCATCTAAACTCGCTTCCTGCAGCAGTACCAGTTGCGCCCCATCAGCGTACTCGCTCAATGCTGTACTCCAATTGCGGCGGTTTTGTTTGTAAATATTCCACACCAACAGTGTCAGTTCCCCCTGCTGGTCAATACTCTGCCTGCTGTGGCTATGCAGACAATCTAGTTGCAAATTAATTGCCCCATCAGCGATGGTGACCATCTCTGGCTGTTCGGGAATATTAAAGATAGTGTGAAAGGCAAAATAGCCCGCAACAACAAAAAAAGTAGGATACAGGAGTAGGGAACGTTTTTTCATTGCACTCACGCGGCTTAGTATTGGGCAAAAAGAAAAGGAGCCAGACGGCTCCTTATGTTGCTTTGAATCAGATTGCGTCTTCGTCTTCTTCGCCAGTACGGATACGCACTACCCGCTCGACGTTAGTGACGAAAATCTTACCATCACCGATCTTGCCCGTTTGCGCGGTTTCAATAATGGTCTCGACGCATTTATCCGCGACGTCTTCATTCACCACGATTTCCAGCTTCACCTTCGGCAAAAAGTCCACCATGTACTCAGCGCCGCGATAAAGCTCAGTGTGGCCTTTCTGACGACCAAAGCCTTTCACTTCAGACACCGTCATACCAGTAATGCCGACTTCCGCCAACGCTTCACGGACATCATCGAGCTTAAATGGCTTGATAATCGCTTCAATCTTTTTCATGTTCATCCCTTAAACTTTCATTGATTTGCTTATTATTCATGAGCAATCAGCAACATTCAATCAGAAAACCACGTTTCCTTTGGCTTAATAACAAAGCCAGAGCATAAGCTCTGGCGATGGGTATTGGTTTGTGCGATCACTACTTCAAGCTGGCGTAGTAAGCGGCAACGTTAGCAATATCGGCATCACTGAGCATCGCAGCCTGCGCCTGCATCACCACAGCCAAACCACCTGTACGCTCTTTGTTCTTGTACGCCTTAATCGATGACACTATGTATTGCTCATTCTGACCTTTCAGGTGCGGGTAACCTGGAATGACCGCCATACCATCCGCGCCGTGACACGCCGCGCAAATGGCCGATTTAGCTTGCCCTGCTGCGATATCACCTGCCATCACACTTCCACTGATTAGGCCCAATCCAAGAGCCAGACCGATTGCGACTTTCTTCATTGCTTTTCCTTTTTATCTGTATTGGTCAAGGTTTATGGGCAATACCACTGACGATCCAACGAGACGGCGCCCAAAACTTATATCCTTACGATTTTTACATGAATTTGGATTACTTGCGCCAAAAGAGCTCACAATCCTGACCAATAAATTCACGGTCAACAAACAATCCGGCAACCGAAACCACCCTATCTGCACACATAAGTATCGGGGTGCGGCGTCGTAGCCAACTCGGTACTTGGTATTCTTGAAACAGTTTCTTCATTTTGCGCCGATGTCCACGTTCTGCTGGATGGGCGCTTAATCCCTCAGGGTCAAAAGTCACATAGAGCTTTTCGCCAGCAGGAGGAAGAGCCAAGTGCCCTCTGCCTGGAGTATGTTCTAACGCTAAAACGCCAAGATGATCTGGCAAGGTCAAGG
Organism: Vibrio navarrensis; assembly: GCF_015767675.1. Taxonomy (NCBI): domain Bacteria; kingdom Pseudomonadati; phylum Pseudomonadota; class Gammaproteobacteria; order Vibrionales; family Vibrionaceae; genus Vibrio; species Vibrio navarrensis. The sequence goes on from NZ_CP065217.1 coordinate 2,588,271, forward strand.
ATTGGCTCAGTTTAATCTCAGCTCGCCACTGGCTGATATCGCCACTCTGCGCCACAAAATAAAGACGCTGATTGAATCGGCGCACCTGTCCTTGCCCGAGCTGTAAGATCGGATTGGCATCGGCCTTGGCAATGGCGACTTGTTGCCACAGTATCTGCAAGTTCTGACGGCTTGGCATCGGCTGGCCGAGCGATGCCAACCACATACGCAGCAGGCGAAGTCGCGCTTGCTCGCTTTGTTGACCAAGCACCGCTAACGCTAGGCTGTGATCCGCTTGTAAAGCGCGAGCCAAAACGGGCGATAAAAGCTCGTCTAACAAACTTTCTTGCTCAGCACACAGCTGCGCGCTGCGCTGAACTGCGCTAGCGAAACCGGACCAACGCTGCGTGATTTTCGGCAGCACCTCTTGGCGCAGAAAATTGCGATCGTAGCGCGTATCTAGGTTACTTTCGTCTTCAACCCATTCCAACCTGAGTTGTTGAACAGCCAATTCAATTTCCGAGCGTGCGACCGACAGCAAGGGGCGGAGCAAAAAACCGTGCGCAAACGGCGTGCATTGGGCCATCGCTGAAAGCCCTTTCGGACCGCTGCCGCGCTTGAGGGCAAGGAGAAAGGTTTCGACTTGATCATCTGCATGCTGACCCGTGAGAAGCAGGTCGCCCGGCTCAAGGTGCTTAGCGAGCGCCTGATAACGCGCCTGTCTGGCCCGCTCTTCTACGCTGTCGCCAGCCATCAGCTCAAGTTGCACTTTCTCCACCACACACGAGAGCTGTTTCTCCTGACACCATTCGACACAGCGCTGGCTCCACAGATCGGCATTGTCGCTTAAACCGTGGTGGACATGCACCACAACACATTGCCTTTGCTGCTCGAAAGCGAAACGTGCAGCGCACTCAAGCAAGATCCTTGAGTCGACACCGCCACTAAAAGCGACAACTAGGCGCGAGGCTGGCAGCAAATGCTCTTCAATGACTTTTGTGAAACGGTGATAGATAGACTCCATGCATTCTTCTCGTGGACAAAAATAAAAAGGGCTGAACGAGAATGTTCAGCCCTTGATTGTATAAGATAGCGGTTAAATTAGCAGTAACCGTAGTTCATCAGACGCGCGTAACGACGCTCTAGCAACACGTCTTTATCAAACTGCTCAAGTTCAGCCAACTGGCGAAGCAAAGTGGCCTTCATATTGGCGGCCATCTGCACGTGATCGCGATGCGCACCACCGAGTGGTTCCTCGATGATCTCATCAATCAGCTCAAGTTCTTTCAAACGTGGCGCCGTTAGCCCCATCGCTTCAGCGGCTTGTGGCGCTTTATCGGAATCGCGCCACAAAATCGACGCACAGCCTTCTGGTGAAATAACCGAATAAGTTGAGTATTGCAGCATGTTAACGTAATCACCGACACCAATCGCCAGCGCGCCGCCAGAGCCACCTTCACCCACCACGTTACAAATAACCGGAACCGTTAGGCCTGCCATCTCTTTGAGGTTGGTCGCAATCGCTTCCGATTGACCGCGCTCTTCGGCGCCAACACCAGGATAAGCCCCAGCGGTATCGATAAAGGTGATGATCGGCATATTGAAGCGTTCTGCCATTTTCATTAAACGCAGCGCTTTACGATAGCCTTCTGGTTTTGGCATACCAAAGTTACGTTTCACTTTCTCTTTGGTTTCACGACCCTTTTGATGGCCGATGATCATCACCGGGCGACCTTCTAGGCGTGCCATACCCGCCACGATCGCTTTGTCGTCAGCGTAAGCACGATCGCCAGCCAACTCGTCAAACTCTTCAAAAACGTGCTTAACGTAATCCAGCGTATAGGGACGCAGTGGATGACGTGCCAATTGTGCTGTTTCCCAAGCCCCTAAATCAGCAAAGGTTTTCTTTTTCAGCTCTAAGCTTTTCTTCTCAAGCTGCTCAATCTCTTTACCAAGGTCAATGGCTGAGTCGCCTCCGTGACGCGAGACATCACGCAGGGCTTGGATTTTTGCTTCTAGTTCAGCAATCGGCTTTTCAAATTCTAGAAAGTTGAGGCTCATCTATGAATCCTTGTTGATTCGGCATATTACGCCAAATTTAGTTAAATTCGAGTTCTACCTGGTCTTTACCAAGTAACATCTTTAAGTCATCAAGTAATGTATCACTAGGCGTTACTCGCCATTCCGTGCCCAATGTTAACCGCGCTCTGGCGTCGGCACGCTGGTAGTATACATTGACAGGAACCGTTCCGGCTTTATGTGGCTCTAAGATCCGACTAAAGCGCGCAAAAAACTGGTCATCAATCTGTGATGCAGTGACAGAAACGGACACGCCTCGGGCGTATTTTTCCCGCGCCGAACCGAGGTCCATGACTTCGCGAGCCGTCATTTTAAGGCCACCATTGAAGTCATCAAAGCTGACCTGTCCGGAAACCACCAGAATTCTATCTTTTTCCAGCAGTTCTGCATACCGTTCAAGTGCATCTGAGAACAACATCACTTCCATGCGGCCACTGCTATCATCTAAGGTCATTATGCCGATGCGCGTACCGCGCTTAGTGGTCATCACTCGCGCGGCGATCACCAGCCCGGCTAAAGTCAACGATTGATCGCGCCGAGTCGGCGTTGCATCTTTTAATCGACAACTGGTGTACTTATTAAGTTCCGACAGATAAGCATTCACCGGATGCCCAGTCAGATAAAGGCCTAACGTTTCACGTTCCCCCTCCAGCCACACTTTTTCCGGCCAAGGTTCAACCTGAATGTACTTGTGCTCTACCTCTTCCGGCGCATCCGTCAACACGCCAAACATGTCCGCCTGACCAAACGCCTCCGCTTGGTGATACTGGCTCGCCGCTTTAACCGCGTCATCCAGCGAGGCCATCATCGCCGCGCGATGCGGGCCTAACCTGTCTAGCGCGCCGGCGTAAATCAGCTTTTCAATCACCCGCTTGTTAACTTTTTTAAGGTCAATGCGCGCGCAGAAATCAAATAGATCTTTAAAGTGACCACCTTTATTGCGCGCGGCTAAAATAGCGTCGATCGGTCCTTCACCCACCCCTTTGATGGCCCCGATGCCGTAAACAATCGCACCGTTTTCATCCACGTTGAAACGGTATAAACCAGAGTTGATGTCTGGCGGCAACACGGTGAGTTTCATGCGAAAACATTCGTCTACCAGACCTACTACTTTTTCGGTGTTATCCATATCGGCCGTCATTACCGCTGCCATGAATTCAGCTGGATAATGGGTTTTAAGCCACAAGGTTTGGTAAGAAACCAGTGCATACGCCGCGGAGTGCGATTTGTTAAAGCCGTAACCGGCGAACTTTTCTACCAAGTCGAAGATTTTCATCGCCAACTCGCCATCAACTCCGTTCTTCACCGCGCCTTCTTCGAAAGTTGCACGCTGCTTGGCCATCTCTTCCGGCTTTTTCTTACCCATCGCCCGGCGTAGCATGTCCGCTCCGCCTAGGGTATAACCCGATAAGACCTGAGCGATTTGCATGACCTGCTCTTGGTAGAGGATGATGCCGTAAGTTGGATCGAGTATTTCTTTTAGTGACTCGTGTTGCCACTTTTCATCTGGGTAAGAGATCGCTTCTCGGCCATGTTTACGGTCGATAAAATTATCCACCATGCCCGATTGCAGCGGCCCCGGACGGAATAAGGCCACCAGTGCGATGATGTCTTCAAAACAGTCCGGTTGAAGACGTTTGATAAGCTCTTTCATCCCGCGCGATTCGAGCTGAAATACCGCCGTGGTCTCTGAGTTTTGTAATAGGCGAAACGACGCCGGATCTTCTAGAGGGATGGATTCAATACGGACTGGCGGTTTGCCTTCTTTCTCCAAGCGCGGGTTAATCAACCCTAACGCCCAGTCAATAATGGTCAGAGTTCGCAGCCCCAAGAAGTCAAACTTAACCAGCCCCGCTGTTTCAACGTCGTTCTTATCAAACTGCGTGACGGGGAAATGCCCTTCCGCATCTGCATAAATTGGCGCAAAGTCGGTAATTGTGGTCGGTGAAATAACCACACCACCGGCGTGTTTACCGGCGTTACGCGTACAACCTTCCAAAATGCGACACATGTCGATGAGTTCTTTCACTTCCTCATCGGCTTCATACAGTTCAGGCAGCGCAGGTTCGGCTTTAAACGCTTTTTCTAGCGTCATGCCCGGATCGGGCGGCACCAGTTTTGAAATACGGTCAACGAAACCAAATGGATGACCAAGAACACGACCAACGTCACGGATAACCGCTTTTGCCGCCATAGTACCGAAGGTGATGATTTGTGACACCGCATCACGGCCATACATTTCAGCAACATGATCAATGACTTGGTCCCGCTTATCCATACAAAAGTCGACGTCGAAATCGGGCATGGATACGCGCTCTGGGTTGAGGAAACGTTCAAACAGCAGATCGTATTCAAGCGGGTCCAGATCGGTGATTTTCAGCGCATACGCGACCAGCGAACCGGCACCCGAGCCTCGTCCTGGCCCTACGGGAATCGCATTGTCTTTTGACCATTGGATGAACTCCATTACGATCAAGAAGTAGCCGGGAAAGCCCATTTGGTTGATCACGTCTAGCTCGATTTGCAGACGTTCGTCGTACTCAGGTCGGCGCTGGGCACGCACTTCGGGATCGGGGAAAAGGAACGCTAAACGCTCTTCTAATCCTTCGCGGGATTTCATCACTAAGTAGTCGGTTTCCGCCATGCCATCGGTTGGGAAAGCCGGGAGAAAATATTCACCGAGGCGAACGGTCACGTTGCAGCGTTTCGCGATTTCGACGCTGTTCTCCAACGCTTCTGGAATATCAGCAAACAGCTCGCACATCTCTTGTTCGCTGCGCAAGTATTGCTGCGGACTATAATTTTTCGGACGACGCGGATCCTCTAACGTGTAGCCGTCGTGAATGGCCACACGAATTTCGTGCGCATCAAACAGATCTTCGCTGATAAACACCACTTCGTTGGTCGCTACCACGGGCAGATCGGTTTGCTCTGCCAATTCAACCGCAAAATGCAGATACGTTTCTTCGTCGCTACGCCCAGTACGAACAAGTTCTAGATAAAAGCGATCTGGAAAATGCTGCTGATAAAACGCCACGCAACTATCAACTAAGGCACTGTTGCCTTTCAGCAGCGCTTTACCAATTTCGCCATTACGCGCACCAGAGAGCACAATCAATCCAGTTGAGAGCTCCGCTAGCCAAGCTTTGTCAATCACGGGTTGGTGCTGCACATGACCGCGCAAATAGGCCTTTGAGATCAATAAGGTAAGATTGTTGTAGCCTATGTTATCGGCGGCTAACACGGTGAGACTGGTCAACTCTTCGCCAAATTCTTCGGACTGCATTTTGAAATCTGCGCCGACGATCGGTTTGACGCCATTACCATGTGCGGATCCATAGAATTTCACCAAACCGCAGAGGTTGGTAAAGTCGGTGAGCGCCATGGCTGGCATGCCAAATTCCGCAACTTTCTTTACCAAAGGCGAGACTTTGTTAATACCGTCCACCATCGAAAAATCACTGTGAATGCGAAGATGGATAAATTTGGGATCTGACATCAATCGATACCGTTTGTGCTAATTTTCGGGTTAATTCTACTATCGGAGCGCGAGTTTACCACCCACCAACTCTCTTCACTGCTTCTTTTCGAGCGCTTTTCTCACTGGGGAAAAACTTTTTCGATGCTGCGCAATCACACCGTGCTGCTCGATGGCCGCAAAATGGGCAGCCGTTGGATAGCCCTTGTGCTGGGCGAAACCAAATTCAGGATGCAGCTTGTCGAGCGCTTCCATCTCTTGGTCGCGCACCACTTTAGCGATGATCGATGCAGCACTGATTTCAGCAACACGCAAATCGCCTTTGACGACGGCCTGACTATCCATAGAAAGGGAAGGACAACGGTTGCCGTCAATCAGCACCAAATCGGGCGTCACGGCTAAACCGGCAACCGCACGCTGCATCGCCACCATGGTGGCTTGCAAGATGTTGAGCTGGTCAATTTCTTCTGGCGTACAGCGGCCAACCGCCCAAGCGAGTGCTTTCTCCTTGATCTCAGGAAACAAGGCTAAGCGTTTTTTTTCACTCAGTTTTTTTGAATCGTTGAGCCCTGCAATCGGATTGTTCGGGTCTAAAATGACCGCCGCGGTGACGACATCTCCCACTAATGGACCGCGGCCCACTTCGTCCACCCCCGCCACATACTGATAGCCTGCTGGGTATTCGAACGGTGGAAATTCTACTTTTGCCTTGGTGGCTTTCGCTTTAACCGCCATGTTTAATCTCTATTCTCAATCAGGTTCAACACCGCGTTGGCGGCTTGCTGATCCGCGTCTTTGCGAATCCAATGGTGCATTTCGGTAAACTTGTTCAGCATCGATTGATTGTTGCCTTCAAGTAAGCGCGAGACTTCCGCAAAGAGATTTTGCGGCGTACAGTCATCTTGCAAATATTCTTTGACTAGCGATTCACCAGCTAAAATATTCGGCAGTGAGACATACTTCGTTTTAAGCAGACGTTTGGCTAAAAAGGCCGTCAATGCATTCACGCGGTAACCCACCACCATTGGCCGTTTGAGTAACATGCATTCGAGTGCAACGGTCCCCGAAGCCAACAGCACGGCATCCGCGGCGGTGATGACGTTGCGCGCGGTATCATCGACTAGCTTGAACTCCAGTTCCGGCGCATATTGCTGCCATGCTTGCTCAAACTGCTGGCGGCGTTTTTGGTTGACGAGCGCTACCACAAAACCGAGTTCAGGATATTGTTGATGCAGCAATTTACAGGTTTCGATAAAGGTCGGCGCCAACATTTTCAGCTCGCTGCCACGGCTGCCGGGAAGTACCGCCAACCATTTTTTCTCTTGCTCAAGACCAAGCAGTGCTCTGGCAGGCACTGGCTCAGACTCAAGGGGGATCGCATCCGCCAGCGTGTGGCCGATAAACTCACAAGGCACATCGAATTTGTCGTAAAACGCTTTTTCAAATGGTAGAAAAGCCAGCACCAGATGAGTGGCGGCGGCAATTTTGGAGATGCGTTTTTGCCGCCATGCCCAGACGGATGGGCTGACATAGTGCACGGTTTTGATGCCTGCATTCTTGAGATCAAGCTCTAGGCGCAGATTAAAATCAGGCGCGTCAATGCCAACAAACACATCCGGTGGATTTTGCGTGAAGTGGCGAACCAGTTCAGCTTTCACTTTGAGCAGACGTGGCAATCGACCCAGTACCTCGACCAACCCCATGACCGCCAGCTCTTCCATGTCGAACAGCGACTGACAGCCTTGCGCGATCATTTTTGGTCCACCGATGCCGACAAACTCGGCATTCGGGTAGCGCGCTTTCACTGCTTGAATAAAGCCTTCACCCAAGGTATCTCCGGACAGTTCGCCCGCAACGATACCAATTCGAAGTGGCTTGTTTAGCATGTTTGCTCACCTTCTTTTTATCGAACGCTAAAAACGCAAAAAGACCGCCATCTCAGACGGCGATCTTTTAATCATTATTGCAACAAGGCGTAATTAGCGAATAATGCCACGCTGCGACTTTTCCAAGAAATCAAGGAACAGAGCCACCGCTGGAAATTCCTCTACATCTTTGGCAATCTCTTCTTTGGCCGCTTCGAGCGTTAAACCACTGCGGTAAAGCGCTTTGTATGCACGACGAATCGCCAAGATCTCTTTCTTCTCGAAACCACGGCGCTTTAACCCTTCAACGTTAATGCCAAAAGGTGCACAGTGGTTGCCCTGCGCCATCACATAAGGCGGTACATCCTGTACGACGATAGAGCCACCGCCCAGCATACAGTGATCGCCAATATGGCAGAACTGGTGAATCGCTGACATACCGCCGATGATGGCTTGGTTGCCGATGTTCACGTGACCTGCCAGCGTCGCGTTGTTGGCGAAGATACAACGGTCGCCAATCACACAATCGTGCGCCACGTGGGCGTTAATCATAAACAGGTTGTCACTGCCGACAATGGTAATGCCTTTGTCCTGAACCGTTCCACGATGCATGGTCACACTTTCACGGATGGTGTTGCGATCGCCGATAATCAGTTGGGTGTCTTCACCAGCGTATTTCAGATCTTGGCAAGCTTCACCAATAGAAGCAAACTGGAAAATACGGTTGTCTTTACCAATCTTGGTTGGGCCTTTCACTACCACATGAGAAAGTAGTTCCGTGCCCTCACCAATTTCCACTTTACTGTCTACGTAGCAAAATGGACCAATTTTAACATTCGCGCCAATAACAGCGCCTGCTTCAATCACTGCGGTTGGGTGGATTTGTGCCGTTGCATCAATCATATTAAAACTCTCTACGCGCACACTTCAGTTCTGCGGAACAAACCACGTCTCCGTCGACTTTTGCAACACCCGTAAAGGCAGCAATGCCACGGCGCTCTTTTAAGAACTCCACTTCAATGATGAGTTGATCACCTGGAAGAACGGGTTTGCGGAACTTGGCGCCATCGACGCTGGCAAAGTAGTACAACTCATTTTCAGACGGAGCACCAAATGATTTAAAGGCCAGCAGGCCAGTTGCCTGAGCCATGGCCTCCAGAATCAACACGCCTGGAAAAACCGGAAGTTGAGGAAAATGACCTGTAAACTGAGGTTCGTTTACCGAAACGTTCTTGATAGCGTGAAGATATTTTTCTTCCTGGAAGTCGATAACACGGTCAATCATCAAGAATGGGTAGCGATGAGGTAAAAGCGCCTGAATTTCAGTGATATTCATCGTTCTCTTTTCAGTAGTCAAAGTCTTATTCCTATATCAATACTGTATATATAGCGCGCCATTATAGAAGAAAAAGACTCGCAGTTCGCGAGTCTTTACAGAGAAATCACTTAATTATTCTGCTTTCTCTTGCTCGCCAAGGCGCTTTTCAACCACTTTCAAACGCTTGTTCATCTCATCAATGCGATGAACACGAGCGGCGGTTTTTCGCCACTCTTTGTTGGTTTGAAGCGGGATGCCAGACGAGTACATGCCTTTTTCATCAATACTGCGCATCACCATGCCCATGCCAGTAATTGTGACACCATCGGCGATGGAAATATGTCCATTGATAACGGAAGCGCCACCAATAGCGCAGTACTTACCAATCTGAGTACTGCCAGCGACGACTGTACCACCCGGCATGACGGTACCATATCCGATGTGCACGTTGTGCGCGATTTGCAACTGGTTATCTAAGATGACGTTATCTTCAATCACCGTATCGTCGAGCGCGCCACGATCTATGGTAGTACAAGCGCCGATCTCTACCCGGTTACCAATGCGAACGGTGCCAAGCTGAGGAATTTTGATCCACTCACCCTTATCATTGGCATAGCCAAAACCATCCGATCCAATCACCGACCCCGATTGAATCAGGCAGTCTGTACCGATTTGCACTTGATGATAAATAGTGACATTAGCCCAAAGCTTAGTATTGTTGCCTAACTTGGCGTTTTTGCCAATAAAACAGCCAGCACCAATAATGACGTTGTCGCCAAGTTCAACGCCGCTTTCGATCACAGCGTTGGCCCCCACGGCAACGTTTTGCCCGAGTTTAGCATCAGCCGCTATCACCGCTGATGGCGCGATACCCTCCGCGGGTTTTGGTGTGGTATCTAATGCTTGTGCCACTTTAGCAAAAGCGACATAAGGATCATTCACCACCAGCGCATTGCCACTGCAATGCATAAGTTGATCGGCTTTAACCATGACCAGCGTGGCACGGCAGTCAGCTAAGTGTTTGGCGTATTTCGGATTCGACAGAAAGGTCACATCCCCTTCTTGCGCCTTATCCATTGGAGTTACCTGCGATACGGTTGCCGTTGCATCGCCGTGTAACTCTCCCCCGGTTATTGTTGCTAATTCAGCTAATGTCAGTGTCTTCATAACGATTATTATTTGATTGCTTTAATCACTTTCTCTGAGATGTTGTACTCAGGGTTACCATATTGAAGCGCTGTGGTATCAATCACTAAATCATAGCCTTCTTTTTCAGACACGGCTTTCACCGCATCCTGAATCACTTTAAATAGCTTCTGCTTCTCTTCCGCTTCACGGCGAGCGCTTGCTTGCTCTAAAGCCTGCGCTTTAATTTTATATTTGCTGTCGAGCTGGCCAATTTCAATGCGCAGTTTTTCCACTTCGTCTTGGCCAAGCAGTTCACCGTCACGTTTCAATTTTTCAATTTTAATTTTTGCTTCCGCTTGGATCGCTTGTAGCTCTGCCGCTTTATCTTTGAACTCTTCCTGCAATTTCTGTAGCACCACTTCACGCTGCGGCAAAGCTTGGAATACCTGAGCGGTATTGATGTAAGCGATCTTTTGCGCTGCTTCTGCCGCATTGGCAAACATAGAAGAACTCAGAAGTAGAAGGCTAACTCCAGCCGCTTTGATCATGTTTTTCAAAATTATATCCTCTGTTTAGAAGGTTCTGCCGATTGTGAAAGTGAAGAATTCTTCGTCGTCACCTTCGTAAATTTTAACAGGTTTAGCCAAGGAGAAGACCAGTGGTCCCATCGGTGACATCCACTGCAACGCGACACCATAAGATGAACGGTACTGAGTCGGATCTGAGTAGTCGTAGTAATACTGGTTACCGTAATCCGCACCTGAACTGCGGTAATCAAACTCGGTATCCCATACGCTCGCCATATCAAAGAACAGACTAGTACGAACTTGGCTGCGTGCTTCGTCCGAGGCAAATGGCGTGGGTACAATCAACTCGACACTTGCCAGTGCAATGGCGTTGCCGCCGACCGAATCATTAGTCGCGGTATCAGAGCCGTTGTTTGAACCGCTGTAATCACGATAAACCGCCTTCGGACCGGCTGAGTTGGAACCAAAACCCCGCAACGTGGTAAAACCGCCGGCGTAGTAGTTCTCATAAAACGGGAACAGGTTGTCGTTGCCATTGGTTGTCCCATAGCCGTTACCATAACCTAAACGTCCGCGCAGCAGCAGGCTGAACTCGTGTTTTTTGGTCAATGGAATGTACTGTCTCACGTCGTACTGCATCTTAAAGTACTGCACGTCAGAGCCCGGAACGGTCATTTTGTAAAACGCGCGCTGATGGTTCCCCGCCGTTGGGAAGTAGGTACGGTTGAGGTTATTGCGCGTCCACGACAGTGTAATGTCAAAATCGTTGGTATTGAGTGCCCCACTTGAATCTATGTTCGACTCTTGCGCTTGCAGGAACTGCTCCACTTGCAAGTAAGGCGACAAGTTACCGATCTTGTTGTGGGTATAGCCCACACCAAGTTCGAAGCGGTTGAGTTCATCAAACGGGAAGCCCCAAGTTAAGTTGGCCCCGTAACTTTGGTTGGTGTAGTCAACGATACCCGCTTCAGACGCTTCAAATTCGTTGTAAAAAACTTTCCCCCCTAAGCTGACACCATCTAGGTTCCAGTAAGGGTCGCGATAATCCAAGCTGATGTTCTTCTGGTACTTGTTGGTCATCGCGCTGATGCCAACGCGGTTGCCGGAACCAAGGAAGTTGTCTTGCTGTAGACCAACTTGGAAACTGACGCCGGATTCCGTACCAAAGCCCACACCAAAGTTGACGCTTCCTGAGTTGGCCTCTTTGACGTTGTAAACCAAATCCACCTGATCGTCACTGCCAGGAACACGCACAGTTTGCACGTCCACGGTTTCAAAGAAACCAAGACGATTCAATCGGCTCTTACCCGTTTCAATCGCTTTGGAGTTGAGCCAACTGCCTTCCATCTGGCGCATCTCACGACGCAGCACTTCGTCACGTGTGGAGTTGTTACCCGTAAAACGAATGTCACGCACATAGATTCGATTACCCGCTTCAACATGGATGACCAGAGAGACTTGCTTGTTTTCGTCGTCAAACTCAGGGATGGTGCTGACTTTCGGGTAGGCGTAGCCCGCTTCACCCAACACACGTTTGATGTTTTCTTCCAACGTAGTGACCATAGAACCGTTGTAGGTTTCACCCGATTCAAATGGCACTAGCGCTTTGAACTCCTCTTCTTTACCAATCAGTTCACCACGAAAGTTCACCTCTTTCACTGAGTAAGGCTCACCCTCTTTAAGGCCCAACGTGATGTACACGCCTTTTTTATCGGGAGAGATAGAAACTTGGGTGGAATCGATGGCAAACTTGAGATAACCGCGATCCAAGTAATAAGTTCTCAGCGCTTCAATATCGCCTGCAAGCACCTGCTTTTGGTACTTCTCGTCAGCGAGGAAATTCCACCAAGGCACATCCACGTTCAAGTTAAAACGCGACAACAGGGTTTCATCAGAAAACACTTCGTTGCCGATAAAATTGATCTGCTGAATTTTGGCAGACACGCCTTCACTGAAGACAAACTTCAGGTCTGCGCGATTTCGAGGCAGGGGCGTGACGACCGCTTTAACCGAAGCGTTGTATTTACCGACGCTGTAGTAAAAATCTTCCAGCCCTTTTTCAATGTTACTTAACGTGGTGCGGTCAAGCGCTTCACCAGCACGAATGCCAGACGCATCAAGGTTTTGCTTAAGTTGCTCTTCTTTGATCGCTTTGTTGCCAGAAAAAGAGATGCTGGCAATGGTTGGGCGTTCTTTCACTTGCACAACCAGTACATTGCCATCACGCAGCACTTTCACATCTTCAAAGTTGCCGGAAGCGTAAAGCGCACGGATGATGCCGGCGACATCTTGCTGTTCTAGCGTGTCACCCACACGGACTGGCATTTTCAGTAGTGCCGCACCCAGTGCAACACGTTGTAAACCTTCAATTTTAATGTCTTGTACAACAAAGTTTTGGGCGCCGTTCGCGGATACGCTGGTGGCCAATAATGTTGCGAACAGAATTTGCTTGATCGCCATAATTGTTCTAATTGTTCCTTGCTACTGCTCTTTGTCTCTGAACCATCACAGACGCGTAAAATCGTTAAATAAGGCTAACGCCATGAGCGAAAAAATCACCGCCGCACCGATACGGTATCCTATTTCCTGCACTTTTTCAGGAACAGGGCGACGGATGATGGCTTCAATGGCGAAAAACAGCAGGTGCCCACCGTCCAACATCGGCAGAGGCACCAAGTTAATAATGCCCAAGTTGACACTGATCAGCGCCAAAAATCCGAGGAAATAGACCAAACCGTAATCGGCGGTCGCCCCAGCGCCTTTAGCGATGGAAATCGGCCCGCTCAGATTATTCAGCCCCACATCACCCGTGATCAGCTTTTTCAACATACTGACCGTCAAGTCAAGCACCTGGCCCGTTTTCTCTACGGCTTTGCCGAAAGACTCGAATACACCAAATTGCAAATCGAAGCGATAACTTTCTGGCCATTGTGCGACTTCAGGAGCAATCCCTGCAAAGCCGATCGATTCACCACTTTTGCTCTCTCGGCTATCCGGCGTCATGGTGAGACGTTGCGTGCCGCCATTGCGCTCCACGTCAACCTCAATGGCTTGGCCTGGATTACTACGCACCCAGTTCACCACTTGTTCCCAAGATGTGATCGCTTGACCATTTATCGCAATAAACTTATCACCAATTTGTAGCCCAGCTCGCTCACCCGCACTCCCCTGAGATACATTCGCCAGACGGGTCATTATCTCTGGGGTGTAAGGTTTAAAGCCAAGAGATTGCATCGCCGATTCGTTCTCTGGATCAAATTCCCAGTTTCGGATATCGACAACAAGGGTACGCTCAAAGCCAACTTCGTCGGCTGGCGATACCGTCAATGTCATACTGGAATCGCCAATATGAGAAATTAACTGCATGTTAACTGATTCCCAATCGGGTGTTTTGATACCGGAAACCGCTTTAAGTTCCATGCCTGACTCAATTCCTGCCTGAGCGACAATAGAACTGGCGGTTACCTGACCAACCACCGGCTTAACCGCAGGTACGCCAATCAAAAAAACCAGCCAATAGGCAAAAATAGCGAACAGAAAATTAAAGATTGGACCAGCAGAGACAATCGCCGTGCGTTTCCACAACGGCTTGCGATCAAAGGCAAACTGTTTCTCTGCATCCTCAATCTCATCAACTCGGCCATCAAGCATTTTGACATAACCACCAAGCGGAATAATAGCAATGCTATACTCGGTGCCATCTTGACCGGTTTTACTCCAAATTGACTTGCCAAAGCCAATGGAGAACTTCTCCACCTTCACGCCACAGCGACGTGCCACCCAAAAATGGCCAAATTCATGCACTGCCACCAAAATGCCCAGGGCAACAATAAAAGAGGCTAAATTCCATACAATATCCGTCATCGTATACACTCTCTAATGGCTTCAACGGCAAAGGTTCTGGCTATTTTATCCAGCTCAAGCAAGCTTTCCAAGTTATCCACATGATGCGCCGAACTCTGTTGGCAAATGCGGTTGAGTACTCGCTCGTTAATACGAGCAATGTCTGTAAACTTAAGCTGATGTTCTAAGAAGGCTTGCACGGTGACTTCGTTGGCGGCATTGAGCGCCGTGGTCGCCTGCTGGCCGAGATAGCACGCATCCATCGCCAATTCAAGACAAGGATAACGGGCAAAGTCGGGCTGAATGAACGTTAGCTCACCGACTTGACTAAAATCCAATGGTTTAACGTTAGTTGGAATACGCTCAGGATAGGATAGCGTCAACGCGATTGGGGTCACCATATCAGGTTCTCCCATCTGCGCCAGTACCGAACCATCGATGTACTGCACCATGGAGTGAATCACTGATTGGGGGTGAATGATCACTTTAAGCTGCTCTTTGCTGGCATTAAACAGCCACTTGGCCTCAATGTATTCCAACCCTTTGTTCATCATGGTGGCGGAATCGACCGAGATTTTTCGCCCCATAGACCAATTAGGGTGAGCAATCGCCTGCTCTGGGGTCACGTTTTCTAAGGCGGCTACATCGGTATAACGAAATGGACCACCGGAACCCGTGAGTAGAATGTGGCGAATGCCGTGCATAGCGAGATCGCAGCGGCCCAAATTAGTTTGTACTGCCTGTGGCAAACACTGAAAAATCGCATTGTGTTCACTGTCGACTGGTAGCAATTGTGCGCCCGATTTGGCGACTTCATCGATAAAGAGTTGCCCGGACATCACCAGCGCTTCTTTGTTCGCCAGCAGAATGCGCTTACCCGCTTGAACGGCAGCCATCGTTGGCAACAAACCGGCAGCTCCGACAATCGCAGCCATCACGCAGTCGACTTCATCAAGCGATGCCACGTAACACATCGCTTCTTCCCCAACTAAAACCCGGGTCTGCGGCGACGAACTGACCAGTAAGCGCTGTAAACGCTGCGCCGCTTCCGCCGAAGCCATTACTGCATACTGCGGTTGCCATTTTTCGCAAAGCTGCTGCATTTTTTCCACATTGGAACCCGCAGCTAGAGCGACCACAGTAAAGTGTTCTGGGTTTTGTTCCACCACTTTTAGTGTGCTGGCTCCAATTGAGCCTGTTGCACCAAGAATCGTTAGCTTTTGCATAACTGTTGACCGAATAAAGAAGCAAAGGGGAAATGCCTCATCTCCCCCTTAAAAATCAGAACAAGAGATAAAGAAGGGCGAAGATAGGAAACGCTGCCGTTAAGCTGTCAATGCGATCCAAAATTCCACCATGACCTGGGATCATATTGCTGCTGTCTTTGATTCCAGACTCACGCTTAAACATACTTTCCACTAAATCACCCAATACGGAAATCACCACTGTGGCAAAGGTAATTAAAATCATGTGCATCGGGCTGGCAAAGTGGATGTCAAACAGTTTGGAAAATACCCAGCCGACCACGATCGCGGTCACAATGCCACCAATTAAACCCTCAATCGTTTTGTTGGGGCTCACATTGGGCGCCATTTTACGCTTACCCATACTTTTACCAGCAAAGTAGGCACCACTATCTGCTGCCCAGACCAACAAGCAGACGAACATCACTAGCTTCGCACCATGGTACGGAGAAGTATCTATCTCACTCGCGCGCAAAATAATCACACTCCATAAAAAGGGGATCAGAGTGAGAAAGCCAAATAAATGGCGCAGTGGCTTACTGCCTTGCCAAGTTTGTGTCGACTTGGGGTAAGTAATCGCAAGCACACTGGCATAGAGCCACCATGTTGTGCCCGCACTCAGTATCAGCAGATGCGGCCAACCAATATGGTTAAGACTGACCGATTCGGGAGAGATGAGAAAAAAACTTGCCACGGTGGCAATGACTGCTGGGATCATCGCTTTCACACGAGAGCCAGTATCGACAAATTGTGTCCACTCCCAAAAACCAGCGAGTAGCACTAAGGTTAGCGCGACGATAAATAACGGCAGAGATAACTGAAAAATCCCTAAAATGACCAAAGGTGCAAGAATGAGTGCGGTTATTATTCTTTGTTTCAAACTGAATGATCCTTATTGTGTACTCATCAGGGCTTTGATTTGTTCTCCCGTGCAACCGAAACGTCGCTCACGATTAACAAACCAAGTGATCGCCTCCACGAGGCTATCTTCACCGAAGTCCGGCCAATAGACCGGCGTAAAGTACATTTCTGCGTAGGCCATTTGCCAAAGCATAAAGTTGCTGATGCGGCATTCACCGCTCGTGCGAATCAGAAGATCGACATCCGGTAAATCAGCCATCGTCAGATGCTGAGCAATTTTATCCTCATCAATATCGCTGGCTCCTAGCTTTCCTTGCTCGACCTGTTGCGCGAGTTTTTGCACCGCCTGAACGATATCCCACTTACCGCCATAATTCGCGGCAACATTAATCATCATCCCAGTGTTGCTTGCGGTGAGTGTCTCCGCCTCGGCAATTTTCTTTTGTAGTCGTTCACTAAAACGACTGGTATCGCCGATGATGCGTAAACGTAGGTTATTCTTATGTAACTTCTTTACTTCACTGGAGAGCACAGTGATAAAAAGCTCCATCAGTAAGCCGACTTCGTCTTCGGGACGACGCCAGTTCTCACTACTGAAAGCAAAAAGTGTAATAGCTTGAATATTGAGCTTAGAGGCCGCCGCGATGGTTTTGCGTACAGCACTGACGCCTTTTTTATGACCAAAAACGCGTGGTTGACCTTTGGACTTGGCCCAGCGACCATTACCGTCCATGATGATGGCAATATGCTTTGGAAGAGATTCCACGAAGAGTTGAGAATTTTGCATAGAGAATTAGTCGAGTTCCATCAGTTGGACAGGGTAACACAAAAAAACGCTGTGCTGCGAGCACAGCGTTTTCCAACAGTGATGTAAACGGAAGTATTAAACTTCCATTAACTCTTTTTCTTTGGCAGCAAGAACATCATCGATCTTCTTCACTGCGGCATCGGTCAGCTTTTGAATCTCGTCTTGTGCTTTACGCTCTTCATCTTCAGAGATTTCTTTATCTTTTAGTAGCGCTTTAAGATCGCCGTTCGCATCGCGACGAATATTACGTACCGCAACACGACCACCTTCCGCTTCACCGCGAACGATCTTAACCAAGTCACGACGGCGCTCTTCCGTTAGCGGTGGCAGTGGAACACGGATGATGGTGCCGGCTGACATTGGGTTTAGACCCAGATCAGACATCATGATCGCTTTTTCGACTTTCTGCGTCAGTTCTCTATCAAAAACCGTGATCGCCAGAGTACGAGCATCTTCAGCAACTACGTTAGCCACTTGGTTAAGTGGTGTCGGAGCACCGTAATAATCGACAGAGATGCCAGAAAGTAGGCTTGGATGCGCACGACCCGTACGAACTTTAGACAGAGTATTTTTCAGCGCTTCAACACTTTTTTCCATGCGCTCTTGCGCGTCTTTTTTGATTTCGTTAATCACGGTTTCACCTTAAAAAAATGTCATCTTTCCTGAAGAAAGCTTACAAGGGTTCAGTAAAGCGAAACGCCATCCGACACACGAATGACGCCAACTCAGGTTTACTAGCTAATCAGCGTACCTTCTGCTTCACCCATCACCACGCGACGTAGAGCGCCTGGCTTATTCATATTAAATACACGGATAGGCATTTTGTGATCGCGAGCCAGAGTAAATGCGGCTAAATCCATCACTTTTAGTTCTTTATCAAGAACATCAGCGTAAGCCAGTTTATCATACAGCTCTGCGTCTGGATTGGCTACCGGGTCTGCACTGAAGACGCCATCCACTTTCGTCGCTTTAAGCACCACATCAGCTTCAATTTCGATACCACGCAAACATGCTGCAGAATCGGTAGTAAAGAATGGGTTGCCCGTACCGGCAGAGAAAATCACCACGCGACCTTGACGCAGTTCGCGAATCGCGTCTGCCCAATTATAGTCATCACACACTCCTTTGAGTGGGATGGCAGACATCACGCGAGCGTTTACATAGGCGCGGTGCAGTGCATCACGCATCGCTAGACCATTCATTACCGTTGCCAGCATGCCCATGTGGTCGCCCACAACACGGTTCATGCCTGCTTCAGCAAGGCCAGCACCACGGAACAGGTTGCCGCCACCGATCACCACGCCGACTTGCACACCCAGTTCAACCAGTTCTTTGACTTCCTGCGCCATACGATCCAAAACTGCAGGATCAATACCGAAACCTTCAGAGCCTTGCAGAGCTTCACCACTCAGTTTTAACAGAATACGTTGATACGCTGGTTTTGGGTTCGTAGTCATGGAGTTTACCTTCCAAAAGAGAGTTGTCGATTAACAGTCATGGGTTGAGATTGAGTGTCTAGACACCAATTTCATTCTTCGCTTGACCACTCACTGTTACTTTACATCGTCAGTGAGCAATCCCAATTCATGACGGCTAATAAATGGGCCGTTTATTCGTAAAAAGACCGCAGCCATGGCCACGGTCTAATCTTTGCACAAATCTCTAAGGATTAACCTTTCTGAGCCAGTGCTACTTCTTCAGCGAAGCTTAGGCCTTCAGCTTTTTCGATGCCTTCACCCACTTCTAGACGAACGAAAGTAGAAACTGATGCGCCGCGCTCTTTTAGGATCTCAGCAACCGTTTTCTTAGGTTCCATAACGAAAGGCTGACCAGTTAGTGAAACTTCGCCAGTGAATTTCTTCATGCGACCTTCAACCATCTTCTCAGCGATTTCTTTAGGCTTGCCTTCGTTCATCGCGATTTCAACTTGAACTTCACGCTCTTTCGCTACTACGTCAGCTGGTACGTCTTCTGGATTTACGTACTCAGGACGAGATGCTGCTACGTGCATTGCGATGTGTTTCAGAGTTTCTGCGTCGCCTTCACCAGCAACAACAACACCGATTTTCTCGCCGTGACGGTAAGAAGCAATTGCAGTACCTTGAACGTACTGAACGCGACGGATGTTGATGTTTTCACCGATCTTAGCAACTAGAGCAACACGCTCTTCTTCGAATTTAGCTTGTAGCTCTTCGATAGACGCTTTAGATGCCAGCGCTTCAACTGCAACTTTGTCTGCGAATGCAGTGAAGTTACCATCTTTAGCAACGAAGTCAGTTTGACAGTTAACTTCAAGAAGTACTGCAACACCGTTTTCGTCTTTGATGAAAATTGCGCCTTCAGCTGCAACGTTGCCCGCTTTTTTAGCCGCTTTTGCAGCGCCAGATTTGCGCATGTTTTCAATCGCTAGTTCGATGTCGCCGTCAGTCTCAACAAGCGCCTTCTTACATTCCATCATACCTGCGCCAGTACGTTCGCGCAGTTCTTTTACTAGAGCAGCAGTAACAGCCATTCTCTATTCCTCAGTTAATTCTGGATACGGTAAAAATCAGGGGCCTACTTTTCGGCCCCCGATGCTAACTATAACTTAGCCTGTGCTACAAACAGGTTGCAAACAGGCCAAGTGTGACACAGAGCCGCTATTATTCAGCTTCTACAAAACCGTCTTTTTCAGCTACTGCTACAACGTCTTTGTTACGGCCTTCAGTAAGAGAAGTTGCCGCTGCGTTTAGGTATAGTTGAACTGCACGGATTGCGTCGTCGTTGCCTGGGATGATGTAGTCAACGCCGTCTGGGCTAGAGTTAGTATCTACTACTGCGTATACTGGAATACCCAGGTTGTTCGCTTCTTTGATTGCGATGTGCTCGTGATCAGCGTCGATTACGAATAGAGCGTCTGGTAGACCGCCCATGTCTTTGATACCACCAAGAGATTTCTCAAGCTTCTCCATTTCGCGAGTACGCATTAGAGCTTCTTTCTTAGTTAGTTTGTCGAAAGTACCGTCAGTTGATTGAACTTCTAGCTCTTTCAGACGCTTGATTGACTGACGTACAGTTTTGTAGTTAGTCAGCATACCACCCAACCAACGGTTGTTTACGTAGTACTGGTTGCTAGCGATAGCAGCTTCTTTAACAGCTTCAGATGCAGCGCGTTTAGTACCTACGAAAAGAACTTTACCTTTTTTCTCGCCAACTTTTACTAGCTCAGCTAGTGCTTCGTTGAACATAGGTACGGTTTTTTCTAGGTTGATGATGTGAACGCGGTTACGTGCGCCGAAAATGAATGGCTTCATTTTTGGGTTCCAGTAACGAGTTTGGTGACCGAAGTGAACACCAGCTTTCAGCATATCGCGCATTGATACAGTTGCCATTATATAATCCTCTATGGGGTTAGGCCTCCACATCCCCCATGCATCCGACCCTAACTTGGAGGGCACCCCGGAACATGTGTCGGAATGTGTGTGATTTAACAAAAAAAGTTTAGTGGAAAAACCCCGCTTCGCCGAACGCAAATCGCAGATTCGAAGAGAACGGACTTCATTTCCGGCGCGCTTTATACCATATTTTGCCTATCTATGGCAAAAAAAAATTGGCTAGCCCCGAGAGTCGAACTCCATACTGCAAATCCTGTTGCGCTTTATCAACGCCCCATGCGCCAGTTCAACAAATACACATTCTCATTTGTTCCTGATAGAATACGCCATCGGCACATAACCGTGCTTGCGAATTTAAGTAGAGAAAGCCAATGTCAATTAAAATCAAAACCGCACAACAGATTGAGCGCATGCGACTTGCAGGTGCGCTGGCCGCTGAAATTTTGGAAATGATCGAACCTCATATTAAAGAAGGCGTGACCACCGACGAACTCAATCAGATTTGCCACGACTATGCGACAGAAAAAGGCGCGTATTCAGCCCCTTTGAACTATCACGGTTTTCCTAAATCCATTTGTACCTCCATCAATCACATCGTTTGTCACGGTATTCCAGCCAGCAAAGATGAGATTGGTAGTAACGGTCAACTAAAACCTGCTGTGCTGAAAAACGGGGACATCCTCAACGTCGACATTACCGTCATCGTTCCTGACGATGAAAAGGCGGATCTCTCTGTTCGACCACAAGGTTTCCACGGTGATACATCGAAAATGTTCCTAGTCGGTGAGGTTTCACCAGCCAACAAACGTCTATGTATGGTTGCTCAAGAAGCGCTGTACGTGGGAATGCGTCAAGTGAAACCTGGCGCAACGGTCGGTGATATCGGCACAGCGATTGAGAAGTACATTAAAGACAACAACAAGAACAATCCACGTAACAAGTTCTCTATTGTCAAAGATTTCTGTGGTCACGGCATTGGCGATGAGTTCCACGAAGAGCCTCAAGTTGTGCACTATCGCAACAGTGACCGCCGCGTACTCAAAGAAGGGATGTGTTTCACTATTGAACCGATGATTAACGCAGGAAAGTTTGGTTGTACTGTCGATGCACAAGACGACTGGACAGTCTACACTGGCGATGGCAAAAATTCGGCGCAGTGGGAACACACCATTGTGGTGACCAAAGAAGGCTGTGAAGTGCTCACTTTACGTAGCGAAGAAACCATTCCACGTTTGATGAAAAACGTCTGATCTCTCAATATCCCCGCCTCGCGGGGATATTTTTTATCGTCCGCAACTCTGTTACAGTCTCCTGCAGATTATGATTGCACGGACAGCACAGTATGCCTTTTAACTCTCCTTTAGCCTTCAGTGACGAACAACTGGTGGTGCCGGATTTAAAAAACCAGCTCGAGCAGTTTGCCGAAGCGCAAAAGCACGCCTTTCTCAACCACCATCCGGTCACCGATCTGGTCCTCGCCAGAGCAGAATACATGGATCTACTGCTGACTCGCTTGTGGCGCTACTACGGTTTTGCCAATATTCACAACATCGCTTTGGTGGCCGTTGGCGGATATGGACGAGGCGAACTCCATCCCTTATCGGATATCGATATTCTGGTGCTGTCCCAACATAAGCTTCCTCGCGAACTTGAAAGCAAAGTGAGCGAGTTCATCACCCTGCTGTGGGACTTGCGCTTGGAAGTGGGCCATGCAGTGCGCACGGTTGTAGAGTGTGCCAATGTTGGCCGAGAAGACCTCACCGTGGCCACCAACCTACAAGAAGCACGCCTCGTTTGTGGGTGTGAGAATACCTTTCAAGCGTTGAAAAAAGTCGTCCTGTCGGACTCTTTCTGGCCGAGCGAAACCTTTTACCAAGCGAAAATCCAAGAACAGCGTGAGCGGCATGCCCGCTACCACGACACCACCTATAATCTCGAACCAGACATCAAATCTACCCCTGGCGGACTGCGTGATATTCATACCCTCAGTTGGGTCGCGCGCCGCCATTTTGGTGCGACCTCTTTGCTTGAGATGAGCCGCTATGGTTTCCTCACCGATGCGGAATATCGTGAACTGGTGGAATGTCAGGACTTTCTCTGGCGTGTGCGCTTTGCGCTGCACATTGAACTGAGACGTTACGACAACCGTCTGACATTTGCGCATCAGGCGCAAGTGGCCGAGCATTTAGGTTTTCACGGCGAAGGCAATCGCGGTGTAGAAATGATGATGAAAGAGTTCTACCGCACGCTGCGTCGTGTCGCTGAACTCAATAAAATGCTGCTCAAACTGTTTGATCAAGCGATCATCAACGGTGGCGAGACAGAACCTGCCATCATTATTGATGAAGATTTTCAGCGCCGCGGACGCTTGATTGAAGCGCGCAAACCGGCGTTGTTCCAAGCCCGTCCAGAAACCATTCTCGACATGTTTTTGCACATCGCCAACGACTCCACCATTGATAGCGTCAGCCCTCCGACGTTGCGCCAACTGCGCACCGCCAGACGCCGCCTGAACAAGTTTCTCCACACCTTACCCGAAGCTAGAGAGAAGTTCATGGAACTGGTGCGCCACCCCAACGCGCTGCACCGTGCCTTTAGTTTGATGCACAAACTCGGCGTGCTTGCCGCTTATTTACCGCAGTGGAGCCAGATCGTCGGGCAGATGCAGTTTGACCTGTTCCACGTTTACACCGTGGATGAGCACAGTATTCGCCTGCTTAACCACATCAATACCTTCGGCTACGCCAAAAATCACGAAAAGCATCCGATCTGCTGTGAAATATACCCAAGACTACAGAAAAAAGAGCTACTGATTCTCGCAGCGATTTTCCACGACATCGGTAAAGGGCGCGGCGGCGATCACTCTGAAATTGGTGAAACCGAATCCTACGAGTTCTGTATTGAACACGGCTTGTCCAAACCAGAGGCCAAGCTAGTCGCTTGGTTAGTACGTAATCACCTACTGATGTCCGTCACCGCACAGCGTCGTGACATTTATGATCCAGACGTGATCACCGAATTCGCCAAACAAGTGCGTGATGAAGAACGCTTGGAATATCTGGTGTGTCTGACAGTCGCGGATATCTGCGCCACCAATCCTGAGCTGTGGAACAGTTGGAAGCGTACTCTGCTTGCCGAACTGTTTTACTCCACCCAAAGAGCTTTGCGTCGTGGATTAGAAAATCCAGTCGATGTACGCGAGCGTATTCGTCACAATCAGCAACTCGCTTCAGCCTTGCTGCGCAAAGAAGGCTTCAGTGCGCGTGAAATCGAAGTGCTGTGGCAACGTTTCAAAGCGGACTACTTTTTGCGCCACACCCATCAGCAGATCGCTTGGCATTGCGAGCATATTTTACGTATGGAAGACCCCGAGCAACCCTTGGTGCTGATGAGTAAAAAAGCCACCCGCGGCGGCACGGAAGTGTTTGTGTATACCAAAGACCAACATGCCCTGTTTGCCACTGTGGTGGCCGAGCTGGATAGACGCAACTTTAACGTGCATGACGCGCAAATCATGAGCAGCAAAGATGGCTATGTACTTGATACCTTTATGGTACTGGATCAAAACGGCGAAGCGGTGGACGAAAACCGTCACAAAGCTGTGGTCAAACATCTCACTCATGTACTGACTGACGGACGGCCGACTAAGATCAAAACCCGCCGCATACCGCACAAGTTGCAACATTTTAAAGTCAAAACCAAAGTCGATTTTCTACCGACCAAGAGTAAAAAACGCACCTTAATGGAGTTGGTGGCACTCGATACCCCCGGGTTACTGGCTGTGGTTGGCGCAACCTTTGCCGACATGGGCTTTAATCTGCACGGGGCGAAAATCACCACCATTGGCGAGCGAGCGGAAGATTTATTTATCCTTACCGGCGATTTGGGTAGTCGACTCAACGAAGAGCAGGAGCAACTACTGCGCGAGAAACTGGTGCAAAATATTGCCGAGCTCGCACCTTAAACAGTTGCAACCATACGCTTCCCGTCGCATAAACAGCGGGAAGCGTTCATCCTCAAGCGAGCGCGATCTTGTCCACAAGTTAAACAATTTGGTGAGATATCAGCTATCTACTCTATGCACTGGCTGCTACATTGAAGCTTGTCAGTCATACATCAACAGAGGTCGCCTATGTATCCACACCTCACCGGATTAGGTATTCACGATCCAAATCAAATTGAACGTTATTCACTGCGTCAAGAAGCTCACAAAGACGTACTCAAGATCTATTTTCACAAGCAAAAAGGGGAACTGTTCGCCAAGAGCGTTAAGTTTAAATACCCGCGCCAGATAAAAAATGTGCTAGTGGATAGCGGGAGTCACCAATATAAAGAGGTGACGGAGATCAACCGTAATTTGACGCTGGTGATCGACGAATTAAATCGCATCACCAAACCGCCGAAGCAGAGCGAAACCGACATTAAGCAGAAAATCCTAACCGACCTCAAACACTTAGAAAAAGTCGTATCAAGCAAGATTGCCGAAATCGAAGCCGACTTAGAGAAGTTAAAGTAACCCGCCATTGGCAAGGGTTGGCTGTTCAACCCTTGTTTGCCTTGCTGAGCCTAGCTAAGCGTGGCTAAATCCCATTCAAATCGAGCAAATAGCTGCTTCCACACCGCGTCAACGCCCGCGCGAATCACCACCATTTGCTGAGTAAACGGATGGACAAAACGCAGCTCTGAAGCGTGCAATAACAACCTTGGCGCTGCAAATTCCTCGCGAAACAGCTTGTTGTGCTTGCCATCACCGTGGGTAGTGTCACCGACGATCGGATGACGCAAGTGCGCCATATGGCGTCTCAGTTGATGCTTGCGCCCTGTCTTCGGTTTTAACGCCATCAAGCAATAACGCGTAGTGGGGAATTTTCCGGTCGAATAAGGCACCTCAACACGGCACAGCGGCTGATAGTGTGTAATCGCTTCCTGCGCTTCTTTTTCTTGAGAGGCAAACTTATCGGCAATTTTGTCCAGCTCGACTTTGAGTGGGTAATCGAGCTCGCCCCCTTCCTCAATCCAACCGCGCACAATCGCATGGTAAGTTTTCTCCATTGCTTGTCCGGCAAACATCGGCATCACCTGCGAGGCTACTTCAGAGGATAAAGCAAACATCAATACCCCCGATGTTGGGCGATCAAGACGATGCAACGGAAACACATGCTGACCCAGTTGATCACGCAGTGTCTGCATGACAAATTGCGTCTCATGCTTATCCAGCCAACTACGATGCACCAACATACCTGCGGGTTTGTTAACCGCCACAAAGTGCTCGTCCTGATAAATTATCTCCAACATTAACAGCTTACCTCATCAATTTTTCTCAGTACGTCAATCACTCGATTGTGCTCTGGCTGCGCTTGCCACACCTGTTCAAAATAAGGGGTGATAGCAAAACCCGTTGGCGTCGCGCTTTGTGCATCGAGCAGCGCCTGCATTCGCGGGATAAAAATCCACTGTAACCATTGCTCTGGGGCCAAAGTATCCAGAGAAAAAGGTTCAACACTTTGCAACGCCTTGGCGGGCGGCATGCGTTCTTGCCACAGTGCGACGGTTTTCAGCTCCGCTTGCAACTCAACCAATAAAGAGAGCAAAAGTGTGCGACTGGTCATTAATCTTTCCATCCTCACCTTGAATTAGCCGCGAATGATACCATCTAATGGGGAAAGAAAGTTAGGACATCAGTGTTAATGGATACCATTCATACCCTTACTCAGTTGCTGCAAAACAGCCACTGCGAGTACACCGTCTTTGATTTAGGACGCCGAATCAAAACCATCACCAATCACGATTTCGCTCACATTGAGCAAGGCGCGGCGGCCTACCCTTATCCGCTGCAGAGAAAAGCGCATTTAGCCATTGCCTACTGGAACGAACAAAAACAACCGTGGGTGTGGTTTTTAAAGTTTGAACTCGATGAGCGCGGCTTGCTCAAACAAGCAGACATCGGCAACTTCATCAAATATATCATTGAGGCGATGGGTACTCGCTTATCGCAAGAAATGTCAGAAGAGCAGCAGCAAAAACTGGCGAATAACCCCTACACCTTCAAGCCAGCAGACGACAAAATGGCGGTATTTCATAGCCAACTTCGCGCTCAGCTCGACCTCCCAGCCAGCCAATACTATGAACACGCACAGGCTTATTTCGCCGGTTCATTGGGCTGGGATAATTGGCAAACTGTGGGTTTGCAAGGGATAACCGATCTCTGCGCCCGGCTGGATCGTGAGCAAAATGGCGTACTGGTGCGAAAAGCGCTCGCTCATCTGCCCAGTCAGCCACTGTACGCCTTGTTAGGTGCTTTGGAACACACTGAGCTACCCGACAAGCTGGCGGCCCGTTTAATTGACCTGACCCAATCGGCCCTTTCGCAGCCCAACCCAGATCTTTTTCTGATTTCCGCTTACGCCCGCGCCCTCGCAGGAGCGAGACCCTCAGAGATAAAACCGCTGTTGGAGACCATTTTATCCAGTGCCCGATTAAGCCACCAAGAAGTGTTAATTGGCATTGCTGGTCGCGCTTGGCACTGGCTCAGCGATAGCCAAACGGCGGAGCGCTTTTTGACCCGTTTGGCGCAAACAGGAAATCAGCTTCTGTTCAACCAGCTATTTGCTGATCTGGTGATGTTGCCAGAACTTCGCATGGTGCTATTGCCACTATTGCATTCAAGTCCAAGTGAAGAACTCTCCTCTGCACTACGCAAGCTGCAACAGGCAACGAAAGGATAACGTTAAATGATGGGTGATCTTTTGGCCATTCTCGGCTTAGCGCTCTTTTGCTTTCTGTTTTGGCAACAACGGCAACAGTCGGAGCTAGCCAAATCAGCGATTGTGCGCAAGTGTGAACAACTGGATTTGCAGCTCATCAGTGTGGCTTTTGGCGCGCATAAACTGAAAACGCCAGACGGTGTCTGGCGTTGGCATACAGTCTATCACTTTGAATTTTCATCGCTTGGTGATGATTGTTATCAAGGTCACCTCATCATGAGCGGTTTTAGGCCGCTGAACTTTTTCCTGCCACCACATCGGATGTAAACAGCATCTGCCATGCTTCTTCTCGCTGGCCGCTTTGTGGCTGGCGATAGAAACCGAGTTTACTCAGCAGCGCGATTGCCGCCTTGTTGCTCGGTTTAACCCAAGCAGTGACTTGTTCAAGTTGCAAATCGTATACCGCTTTGGGCAGAAACGCTTTCAAAGTTTCCGTCGCAATCCCTTGGCCCCAATAGGCTTTGTCAAATAGAAACCCAAGTGTCGGCTGAGAATCAAGATCAGCGATATACACATGTCCCATGTATTCGCGATTGTAGTTATCCAAGACCGCCATGGCATGAATGTTGGGATCATTGAGCACTTTATCAAACAGCAGTTTCGCATTCGCGACCGTATAGGGCCCGCCTAACTCAGCGCGATTCTTCGCACAGCAATTGAGCATGACAAACTCGAGCTTTAATGAATCATTGTAAGGAAGAAGCAGCGTTCTTCTGGTTACTATGGTCACATCGTATCCTTGATAGCCTTGACATCGGCACACTAAGCGGCCGTGAGTGTCAAAAGAGAGAAGCCGAAATTAAACCAACTTGCACAATAGGTTATTGATCCAGATTGTTTTTTAGACGTTGTTTGTGAATTTTTTATAAGAGGCCAAACCATTGGTTCGGCTTAAAGGGCTGGGGATAAGAAAAGCCCCGATACAGAGTATCGGGGCTATAGTCTTACTCGCAGCAGTCCGGCTACTAATAATGCTCCCTGCATCATCCATAATAGTGGCTGAATCCTTCAGCTATTCCTTACGTCGCCGTCCTAGCGGTGTCCTGTGTCTTCCCGACTGCTAACATTCCTCGTTAGCGCACATCACTTGTTCCCTGAGCGGTGTCCCTTGCTTCATCCTGAAGCGGTCCTTACCTCAATCCTTAGAGGGGTCCATTGTCATTCCTTGCTCACTAACATCCTATTAGTGATTGCGTCCGTACAATGTCCTGCGCTCCTTGCTTGATTCCTCTTCCTGAGCAACCAAATCGTCATCCTGACGATAACCAAGTCCTTGGCGTTTCCTGTTCCGTGTCAGCATCCTTCCGACAAGGCCTAATTTACCTTTTTTCCTTATCGGAGCAATCGTTTAACTAAGAAAAAACACCATGATATCCATTACATTTCATTTACAACCTTTTATTATCAGTAAGTTACCATAGAACATTCATGAAATGACGTACGCTGAATTCGCTTTTTCTTACAAAGCGTGTGAGATATCTCTTACAAGCAATTACCGAAATTGCCATTCGCCAAACGCTAAACCTCAACGTATGATGAGGGATATATCGTTATTAGAGACCGATTATGTTAACTCAAGACGTTACCGAACAGTTGCAAGCCGTGCTGGAGCAGTTGCAACAACAAGGCAAAGAGCCTACCGTCGCCCTAGTGCGAGCGCGCATGAACACGTTAGTGCCGATGCCTGCCCTAATCGCCGCAATCAAAAGTTGGAAGAGTGCCCAGCGCGTACCCAAAGTGGAAGTGGCAGCGTCTCAAACAGAAACCGACCAAGCCGAACGTATTGCCCAATTGGAAAAAAACGTGGCCGAACTGGCCGCGCGTCTTACTTCTCTAGAGGCACAACTCAACACGGGGACAAGCGCATGAAACTTTGGGTTGATGCGGACGCCTGTCCGAAAGTGATTCGTGAGACCATCGTCCGCGCCGCAGAGCGCACCGGCGTTGAGTGCACCTTTATCGCCAATCATGTGGTGCCTGTACCCAAAAGGCAAAATATCCACTCCATTCAAGTTCCAGCTGGATTTGATATTGCTGACAATGAGATAGTCAAACGCACCGAAGCGGGTGATTTGGTGATTACGTCAGACATTCCACTGGCTGATGAGGTGATCAGTAAAGGCGCGCTGGCATTAAGCTCCAGAGGTGAGCTCTACACCAACGACACCATCAAGGCGCGGCTTAATATCCGCGATTTTATGGACACCATGCGCTCAAGCGGTATCCAAACGGGTGGACCAGCGGCACTGTCGCAAACCGAACGACGCGAGTTTGCCAATCATCTCGACAGAATTTTGGCCAAGCGCTGAATCAATGCGAAGCGCTGCTTCAATGAGAATAAAAAAAGCCTGCGAAATTGCAGGCTTTTTCTTTCGTTCAGCGCGTTAAGGCGTGTAGTACGTCGCTGCGCCCGGACCAACAGGCAGGCCAAAGACGAACACCCACACGTAGAAGAGCAAGCTCCAACCAACAATGAACACTAAGGAGTACGGCAGCATTACCGCAATCAAGGTACCGATGCCAAGGTTCTTCATATAGCGGGTGGCAACGGCAAGGATCAAGCCAAAGTAGCTCATCATTGGCGTGATGATGTTCGTGGTCGAGTCACCGATACGGTAAGCGGCCTGAATCACTTCTGGCGCATAACCCACCAGCATCAGCATAGGTACGAAAATGGGTGCAGTCACGGCCCATTGCGCAGAGGCTGAGCCAATCATCAGGTTGATAAAACCACACATCAAGATGAAGGCAAAAAACAGCATTGGACCGGTTAAGCCAATCTCTTGCAGGAATTCTGCGCCCGCAACGGCAAACACTTGACCAAAGTTAGTCCATTTAAAGAAGGCAACAAACTGCGCGGCAAAGAATACCAGCACGATGTACATGCCCATCGACGACATCGATTTCGACATCGCATTGATCACATCACGGTCGCTTTTCATCGTGCCGACGACTTTACCGTAGACAAATCCCGGTACGGCGAAGAAGACGAAAATGAACGCGACGATGCTTTTCAAAAATGGGGAGCCAGCAATCGTGCCCGCATCAGAGCGCAGAATGCCGTCGGCAGGAACCACGGTCCACGCCAAAAGTGCCGAGACCACCAGCGTTGCCAGACCTGCAAGCTTAAGGGCTTTTTTCTCCAGCGCCGTCAATGAGCCCATTTTGTCTTGGCTAAGATCTTCTGAGGCCTCTTCATCGTTGTATTTGCCCAGTTTTGGCTCGACGATTTTCTCTGTCACGAACGCGCCCAAACCCGCAATCACAAACGTCGAGACAAACATGAAGTACCAGTTGACTTCCGGACCAACGGTGTAACTCGGATCAATCATTTGTGCAGCGGTTTCGGTAATGCCCGACAGCAGTGGATCCACGGTACCAATCAACAGGTTTGCCGAGTAACCACCCGACACACCGGCAAATGCCGCAGCGAGGCCCGCCAATGGATGACGACCAAGAGAATGGAATAACATTGCTGCCAGTGGGATTAAGACCACGTAGCCAAGCTCAGAAGCGGTGTTGGAGATGATGCCCGCGAATACCACCGTGACCGTCACCATCCGCTTTGAGGCACCCATGACCAGACCACGCATTGCCGCAGACAATAAACCCGAATATTCGGCAATCGCCACACCCAGCATCGCCACCAGAACCGTCCCTAGTGGCGCAAAGCCAACAAAGTTTTTCACCAGATTGGTGACGATCAGTTCAAGACCATCCGCATTGAGCAGGCTGACCACGTGGATCATGCCATCGGCGGCGCGACCTTTCGCACCTTCTGGGCGAGGGTCGACAACAGAAACCTCGAAATAGCCGGCAATGCCAGATGAAATTAAGATCGCCAAACAGAAAAGGGCAAATAGAGTGATGGGATGGGGTAGCAAGTTCCCCAAATATTCCACCGAATCAAGAAAACGCGTAAACAGCGACTTCTTTGGTGAAGAGTGATTTATTGAAGCAGATGAACTCATCTGTTCCCTCCTTGTAGTTTTTCCTGAGCAAATGTGACAGAAATGTCAAAATCTGGCGCAGGGTACTTGAGCAAGGAGGGAAATAAAAATTACAAATGTTACAATTTATTGCAAAATAGCCGTATTTATAACCAGATTGTGACCCAAAAATGGTCGCATCATCTATAAAACAAATATTTACCAGAATTATAATCAAGAGAAAATCATTACTGCGTGCGATATCTGTTTACAACTAACCATTTGATACTTAGCCTACTTTTGCACCGCTTTAAAACGAGGATTGGATTTGCAAATCACATACAAGCGCCCTCTGCGTTTGACGATTTGGCAATCAGGGTGGCGGCTTTTGGCACTTTTCAGCGACGATAATACTTTCATGTTACTGCTCCGTTTCTTTGTTAAATTGGCCAAAACGACGGTTGAAATTCGCCACTCGACCCTCTTTTTGCACCACACGCTGCTTGCCGGTGTAAAACGGATGTGATTCCGATGACACCTCAATGGTGAAATAGGGGTACGTCTGGCCATCTTCCCACTCAATGGTGCGATCGGTTTGCAATGTTGACCCGATCAAGAAATATTTATCGACGCTGGTGTCATGAAACACCACTTGGCGGTATTGAGGATGGATTCCCGGTTTCATTTAATTTCCTTCGCAATTAAGTGTTACAATATAACATAACAAATGATAGTTATTATCAAAAAGAGTTGCAAGTAAAAAAGTGTGGTAGCTTTGCTCCATTCTCTATTCAGCCGCCACAAACGCTATGTACACCATCGAACCCATCGGTATTATCCAAAGCCCATATAAAGAAAAATTTGCCGTCCCTCGTCAGCCAAGGTTGGTGCCTGCAGCCAGTGCCAGAGTCAAACTGAGTGGCACGGCCAATAGCCCAGAAGCGGTCAGAGGAATAGAGCAGTTCTCACACCTTTGGCTGCTGTTTCTGTTTGATCAAAACCTTGAAGCTGGCTGGAAGCCGACTGTGCGTCCACCGCGTTTAGGGGGCAATGAACGGGTTGGCGTGTTTGCTTCGCGTTCAACGTTTCGCCCCAATGGCATCGGCATGTCAGCCGTCGAGCTTAAAGGCGTGAGCAAACAGGGCGAGCAGATCTATCTTGAGTTGGGGAGTGTCGATCTGGTTGATGGTACGCCAATTGTCGATATCAAACCCTACATCCCCTACTCCGATTCCATTCCCGAGGCACTGGGTGGGTACGCAGAACAAGCGCCCGAACAGGCTTTGGTGCAATTTAGCGCCCAGGCAGAACAGACGCTGCAAAAGAGAGCCACTGGCGCACACGAGCGTGACGTTATCGCTCAGGTTTTAGCGCAAGATCCGCGCCCGGCTTATAAGAAAAATCGCGCCGATGAGAAGCAATACGCGGTAAATTTGTTCGATTTGAACGTGAAATTTATCGTAACCGACAAGTTAGTGACGGTTACCTCTATCGAAGGCTTTTGACATTGAGCAATGGCTGATATCATAGTCAGCTTAATTTTACTCCCTCTTTGGTGAGGGGCTTTTAAACATGATGAAACGGATACCATAGAATGCGTACCAGTAAATATCTTCTTTCTACTCTGAAGGAGACTCCAAACGACGCAGAAGTAGTGAGCCACCAGCTCATGCTACGTGCAGGTATGATCCGTAAGCTGGCTTCAGGTCTATATACTTGGCTGCCTACCGGTCTGCGTGTGCTGCGTAAAGTCGAAAACATCGTTCGTCAAGAGATCGACAATGCAGGTGCAATCGAAACCTTGATGCCCGTTGTGCAGCCGTTTGAACTATGGGAAGAGACAGGCCGCTCTGAAAAAATGGGCCCGGAACTGCTTCGCTTTACTGATCGCCATGTTCGTCCGTTTGTTCTAAGCCCGACCGCAGAAGAAGTGATTACCGCGTTGGTTCGCAACGAAGTGAGCTCGTACAAGCAGCTTCCTCTCAATCTGTACCAGATCCAGACCAAATTCCGCGATGAGCGTCGTCCACGTTTTGGTGTGATGCGTGCACGTGAATTTTGCATGATGGATGCGTACAGCTTCGATATCGACAAAGCTGGCTTAGAAAAATCTTACCAAGCGATGCACGATGCTTACTGTAAAGCATTCGACCGCATGGGCCTTGAGTACCGTCCAGTACTCGCAGACTCAGGTGCGATCGGTGGTAACGGCTCTCAAGAGTTCCACGTACTGGCTGAAAGTGGTGAAGACCTCATCGCCTTCTCGACTGAATCCGATTACGCCGCCAACATCGAGAAAGCAGAAGCCGTCGCTCCTGCGGTTGAGCGTGCAGCGCCAACTCAAGAGATGACGCTAGTAGATACGCCAAACGCCAAAACCATCGCTGAACTGGTTGAACAGCACGGTATCGCAATCGAGAAAACCGTTAAGACGCTATTCGTTAAAGCGTCGGACGCAATTGAAGCGCCTATCGTTGCACTGATCATCCGTGGTGACCACGAACTCAACGAAATCAAAGCAGAAAACCTTGCTGAAGTTGCAACGCCTTTAGAGATGGCAACGGAAGAAGAGATGCGTGAACTGATTGGTGCCGGTGCAGGTTCTCTTGGCCCTGTCGGCCTTAAGTTACCATTTATCGTTGACCGCTCGGTTGCTGTCATGAGCGATTTCGGCGCGGGCGCAAACATCGATGGCAAACACTACTTCGGTATTAACTGGGGTCGTGATGTAGAGCTTGGCCAAGTTGCTGACCTCCGTAACGTCGTCGAAGGCGATCCAAGCCCATGTGGAAAAGGCACATTGATGCTCAAACGTGGTATCGAAGTGGGTCACATTTTCCAACTCGGCAATGTCTACTCTGAAGCGATGAACTGTGGCGTGCTCGATTCCAACGGTAAAAACGTCATCCTAGAGATGGGTTGTTACGGTATCGGTGTTTCTCGCGTTGTTGCAGCGGCTATCGAACAAAACAACGACAAATACGGCATCATTTGGCCAGACGCACTCGCGCCTTTCCAAGTCGCTATTGTACCAATGAACATGCACAAATCTGAGCGCGTTCAAGAAGCGGCTGAAAAGCTTTACGCTGAACTGACCGCTATGGGTATCGAAGTGCTGTTCGATGACCGTAAAGAGCGCCCAGGTGTGATGTTCTCTGATATGGAACTGATCGGTATCCCTCACACTATCGTGATTGGCGATCGCAGCATGGACGAAGGTCACTTCGAATATAAAAACCGTCGTTCTGGTGAAAAAACACCAGTAGCGATGGCCGATATCGTTGAGCATATCAAAGCGCAACTGAAATAAGCTTGCTGACGAAGAGTTGAGAAAAGGGGATTGGCCAAGCCACTCCCCTTTTTATTTGCCCGTTTGACGTCACCGCGAAACTGACGACATTTTAGCCTCACCCCCCTCGATTGTTCAATCTTTGCCCGCCCCCACATAAACGTTGCGCCAAGACAATTCTCTACTTTGAGTTTCAAAAGCGCTGTGTGTATAGTCGAGAGCAGTTATCATTTATTCAACATTGAGGAGAGAACCATGCAAGTATACGGTTGTTGTGAAATGGTTCGCGAGCTTTACGCGCAAATTGGCAGTGGCGATCAAGCCTACATTCCCCAAGCCATTGCTTGTGCGGTGAAAACGTTAAATGACATCGCGGCCGATGAAACCCTACCGAAAGAGACACGAGAGAAAGCGGCTTTTGCTGCCGCCAATTTACTGATCTCGGATTTTGAGGACAGCTAATCTCCCGCCTTTTTGCACACATTTGTTCGCTTGATGAGAGCCCTTTTCGCAAGCGAACAAACCTCTGGATGAGCTATCTCACGGTAATATTGACAACACTATCGCTGCGCGGATGGGTCACACCCGAGACCAAAATATTGTTACTCCATAGCAGTTGGTTGTTTTGATTCGCGGCAACGCGCACATAATATCTGCCGTTTTTCTTTAGCAAGCCAGGGTCGTATTGCAACTGGTAGCTAGCTAAAAATCCCTCTTCATAACTCGCTTTGACTAAAGTGGAAGCGATCACTTTCGCTTCACCGCCATGGTTCAACTCTTCCAAGGTCACCACCGCAGGCACTTCAACAAAGGGCACTTCGCGGTTGGCGGGTTTAATTACACCTTGTAGTGTCACGATTTTATGCTGCATTTCAACCTGCGAATCCGCAGCCAATAGCGTAGATTCGGATGGTGCTTGTGAGCCACTTTGAACGGCATCATTCTCACAGCCGAGCAGCAAGAGTGCCAGCAAGCTCGGCAACCATAAATAGGATTTACGTTTCATTGTATCTTCTCTGATATTGCAGGGTGCAAGGCACCCTGCTTCGGTTTGCTCGGCCGACATTAACTGACGTTGTGGAAAATATTCGGCACCACGTTGGTATTACCGCTATAAGGCACACGCGTGCCCATCGCTTCTGCAATCGTCGCCCAGATTCGTTGCTGGTCAACCTGACCACCCGCCGCCCAGTGGCTTCTGTCGGCATGCTGCTGAATGTTGTAATAACGTCCAGAGCCTGTGCCATGGTTGAGCAGCCCAGATGCGCCACCCACTAAGAGCATTGGCTGGTTATACTGATGCTCAGGCGCGCCATCAGACATTTCCGAAGTCACCACCACTAAGGTGTGTGCCAGCAAAGAATCAGAAGGCACATCTGGGTCTGAGTGACGAGCAAGCTCATCCAAAAACAGTTTTGCCTGACGCGCATACCACTTGCGGCTGGCTTTCCACTCTTGCTGACTCTTGTAGCGATGCGCTAAGTCATGCGGGTTGGCATTGAGACTAGCGTCTTTGATCACCACTTGGTCGGCCGAACGCCCTACTTGAATGGTTGCCACTCGTGATATACCGCAGCTCAAGGCGGTAGCCACCACTTGATGGTGGCTCGATTGCACCTGATTGCGAAAATCTGCCGACATGATCGGATTCTCGTCCGGTTTCACCGGACTACATTCCGCACTGATCGGCACTGTAGCATCCATATCGCTTACCACTTGCTCCATTGAATCTAAATGGGTGTCTAGCTTTTGACGTTCGCGCCCAGACAGCGAAGAGCGCAAATTCTGGATATCGTCGTTGATCGGGTCGAACAAGTGCGTACCGTTGTTATTCACTGGCGTACTGGCTTTAGCACCGCTGTAATCGGTGCCAAAAATATTTTCGAACAGCAGACGCGGGTTGCCTTGCGGGGTGCGCTTATTCTTGCCATCCCATGAGACATACCAGTTGACGCTGTCAGTGGCGTGGGGACCAGCAAAAATCGCTCGCTGCGAAGGGTCAGTACCCGGCATCACTTGACCAAGCAAGACATCAATCGAACTGTGGCTTTTGTTTCTATCACGAAGCACTTCTGCCCAGCCGCCATGGCCAGCATTGCCCCCACCAAGAATAATCCCTTGCAGGTAAAGCGACTGCGCTTTGTACGCTTCCAGCTCTTTGCTCACTTCGTTTAAGCTAAAATCGCCCGTGTCGATCGCCCCTGCGGTCTGGGTACTCGGAAACCACAGCCCCTTGTTGTGTTGCCCGGTAAAACTGTCCGTGCCCAAGCCATCAGGAATGACGAAAAAGACCACTTTCGTTTTTGCCTGCCCCGTCGTGCCTGCATGGGCGATACGGCTTAAACCCGGTAGAGAAAGTGGAGCAAGCACACTTGCCCCTGCGGCCGCTTGTAGAAAACGTCGACGGCTTTTTAGAAAAGACATTAGTTACTCTCCTTTTTAAATTTAAACATTTGCGAGGTCGCGAGGACTTCAAGCATTTCACGTACAGAGCCCGTTTTTTCTAGTTGGGCAGTCATCTCTTGTACCCCGGCTAGCGAGTCTTCATCCACTTTTTGTCCCATCGCATAGCGGAAATAGCTGTCTGCCAAGCATTGCAGCACGGTGGCGTTGGTTGGGAAGTGGGCGGAAATATCCCGCGCGTTGTTAAACTCCAACCACACTTGCGAACCTGTGTTGTCGACCAGTGGACCTGAGGCATCAATCGCCAGTGTCACGCTCGGGTCGTTGTACGCTTGTTCTTGCACTCGCCATTGCCCAGTCTGGCTGTAGTTTTCCAGCGATGCTCCAGTGTCATTCATGAACTGGTGACATTGCCAACATTGACCATCGGACGCTTGCTCGCCGTTGATCGTGTCCCAACGCTCACGGGTAGTGATTGGCGTATCAGGCAGTTCAATCGAATCCGGATCCACATTCACTGGTACCCCAATGGTACGACACAGCAGATTCTGGCGAATCATCAGGCCACGTTTGACCAGCGAGGTTGCGGCATAATCTGAGTTCACCACTTGGGTTAAACCTTGATGCAACAAACCGCCGCGCTGACCGTTATCAACCGTCACTTTCTGGAACTCATCGCCTGTCACACCGGCAATACCGTAGTGCTGGGCCAGCGTGCCATTGACAAAAGTAAAGTTCGGATTGAACAATTCTTCAACTGTACCTTGTCCCTCAGTTAGGAAGTGGCGAATAAACTCCACCTGTTCTTGCACCATAGCTTCGACTACTTCGCTGGAAAGGCCCGGTTTTTCTGGCAACTCTTGCACTTGCGTATGCACATAATAGCCTATGAAATCGGTAAAGCGTTCAATCCCACGAGCGCTCTGCAGCATGTCGGCGACTTCATTGACGATCTGTTCATCAGTCGCCAGCTCACCACGCTGCGCTTTAGCCAGAAGCGAGGCACTTGGTGTGGTACCCAGGAAGCTGTATGAGAGCGCCGCCGCAACCTCATACTGAGAGAGCTCATACACGCCCGCTTGGTCCGTCACCTTACCCAGCTCAGAGCGGTAGAGATAATTGGGCGACAGCAGCATTGAGGCCACCAAGTCACGCACACCGTACTGATTCAAGAAGCCAGTAAATCGGCTCAGTTCATCAGCATTCAGTGGGCGACGGTAAATCTTAAGCCCCATATCGGCGACAAATTGACCTTTATCCACGTTGTCGCCATAGCCAATATTCTCGAGATTCAACGCTTGAGAAATCTCAACAGCCATGGAGTGATACAGCTTCATGTCATCTGCCAGAACCACACCTTGCTCCGACTGGCCGGCAAACTTAAACTCACGCTCGTACTTGTCTTTCGGCAACTTGTTTTTGTCGACCGTCAGGCCAAACAAATCTTTGATACTGTTGGCGTACTCGTAGCTGGTCAGCAATCTGATTTGGCGTTCCCCAAATGCTTCCTCTACGTTCAGATACTTATCCCACACTTCATCAAACAGATAGTCAGCAATAGATTTTGCACAAGTGACATCGCAATGCTCAGCAACCTTCATGTTTAAAATCTGCTCAACTAAGAGATCGTAACCACTGTCATTCCACTTGTTTGCAATAGCCGGATCATCAAAGTAATCAGATGAATGGCACGCGAAACATTGCCCCATCAAATCGCCGCCATTCTCGAAACCGATATACACCACGTTTAAAGTATGCTCTAGGCTTGATTCATTGACTTCCACGATTTGCATTGCAGGTTGCGGGTAGTGATTGTCCAGATACGGGAACCGGACCTCGTATTTTCCGTAACCCAATGTCTCTTCGACTTGGCTTCCCCAAGCTACTTCACGCTCAAATGTTTGTTTACTGGCTACGTCTTCGATGGTCAGCACTAAGCTATCTTCACTTTCCCCAGTAGGTTTAGCGGGAGCGACAAACTTCACCACACCTTGCAGATCCTTTGGTTTTTCAACGTACTTGAGTGTAATGCTTTCACTCGGATGTTGATCTGAGATGTTGATGTCAAAGAGACGCTGCTCTGGAATGTAGTCGCCCACGTCATTTAAACGCACTTTATACTCGCCATTCTCTAGACCATCGATGTTCATCTCTGGTGCCCCCCAAGCGACATGGAATTTACTCTCATGGCCATTAGGGTGGATCAAGGCGCCGCTGACCAACTGGTCGCTGACACTTTCATCTGGTGCAGGTGTGCTGGTCAAGGTCACTTGCTTGAGGTTGGCACCGCTTGGGTCATACGACACGCGATAGAGTACATTGGCTTTGTCATCGGAAACCAGCAACGAGCCATCTTGCAGCTCTAAAAACTCCGCCGGACGACCAATACAAGCGTCAGTTAAACAGGCATAAGACTCCACTGCCGCGCGATCACGCATCCAGCCCGTCACCAGAGGACGTTCATGAATCACTTTATCGCCGTTTTCAATCGTCAACATGCGCAGTTCCAGCCCCGGATGCTCAACCTTACTGTTACCATGGGTAACGTAGAGTAGATTTTGTACCTTGTCTGATGGCGAATACGCTGGCCAAAACTTCACCCCAAGTGGCGCGCTGTAGGTAAAGATCTCGAACTCTGCACCAGCAAAATCCGTCGGTTTGACTGCGTCGTAGTCAACTTGCGGCAAAATCGCTTTTGGCGGAATGATTGGGCGACTGCCTAACAACATCTCTTGCCAATTAGCCATTTCCTTATCGGTTAAACCGCGCGTATCCTTACCAAAGAAGATTGGCGCGCCGAAGTTCTGCTGGCCTGGGTTTGAAATACGGTTGATCTCATCCGGGTTATCGAACTGCTGGCGGTTGTTGTCACTAAACCAGATCTCGCCTGTCTGCGGATGCCAGTCAAATCCGACTGAGTTACGAATACCGTTAGCCAGAATATCGTAGTCGCCCGTTGCCAGATCCAGCGCCAAAATGGTGCCATACAACTCCTCTTCCGGCGTAGTACAAATGTTACAAGGCAGGCCGATGGCGGTGTACAGTTTGTCATCGCTCGGGTCCAGTGGATTAAACTTAATCGGGTGCTTTTGGTGCTGCATGCGAGTCCACCATTGCTCATGGGGGATCGGCGTTTTAGTTCCGTCTGCTGGGTAGGTAAAGATCTTCTCTGCTACCGGACGCGACTTGAAGTTTTCATTAATGTTTTCAATCTTGTACAGCGCACCCACTGTGCTGTAGTACAAAGTGCCATCGCGGTAAGCAACGCCATGTGGTTCTTCGCCTTCAGCAACAATATACGTTCCAATTGGCTGTTTAGTTTGCGGATCTAGTTGAATCGCATAAACAGAACCCGCTAATGGTTCGCTATCTAGCATAATGGCCGATGAACCAACGAAAATCATGTTGTCGCCTAATGCTAGAGCACGTGGTTGATAAATTCCTTCTAGGAATGTATCTACTTGCACGCCACCTAACGGGAACAGTGCCTCAGTTGCAATCGGCGCACGATATAAGGCATTCACCTCTTTTTGTTGATTCTCTTGTTGTTTGCTAAAATCAACCACCCAAGGTGAGAAACGTGCTACGTAGCCGCTGAAGCCATCAAGATTCAGTTGATATTGGCACGCTTCCAGTTCATCGACGTGCACGGTTTCGCCCCAAGTGCCTTGAAACAGCTTGGTTGAACCATCCGTTGGACAATATAGCGAGCCCGTCAGGGTCTGATTCGCCAGCTCCGCAGGTGGGTTGAGCAGATCCTTATGGTCGAAGTTCGGGAACTGAATCGTCAAACGATTGCCAACAAAGGCTTTTTCAACCTGTAACGAGACTGTTTCTGAACGGGTCTGCGCGCCCTGATCATCGGTAGCCACTGCAAACACGCTATACTCCCCTTCTTCTAGACCGGAGTGGCCTAACGCGAAAGGAGCCTGAGTTACCGCGCCTTGCAATACACTTTCAAGGTAGTACTCCACCTGAGTCACCGAACCATCTTCGTCGCTTACCTCCGCGGTAAACGCAAATTCGTTACCAGCAATAACTTCAGGCAGTGTCAAACGGATGGTCGGCGGCAGATTCGGCTGCA
The DNA here is from genome assembly GCF_015767675.1 of Vibrio navarrensis. Lineage (NCBI taxonomy): Bacteria > Pseudomonadati > Pseudomonadota > Gammaproteobacteria > Vibrionales > Vibrionaceae > Vibrio > Vibrio navarrensis. The sequence goes on from NZ_CP065217.1 coordinate 2,629,244, forward strand.
CATCACACGCGTTTTCCAGTTTCCAGGCATCTTTCCAATAATCGTTGCCATACCAGTCGACTCCAGGGGCATACGCCTCTTGGCCACACCAGCCAAACTGCTGACACACGTAGGTCGCACCATTGTTGCTCACTCTATCGCCCGCTTTGTACTGCACACCGTTTTGGTATAGGGGAGCATCACAATCAGCCGCGCCGCCAGATTCACCTTGCGACAAACTGTTAGCGGTAATGTTGATCACAGACGAGCGAGTAGTGTGCCCAGCTTGATCGAGCGCTTCAGCAACAACTTGTGTGGTTCCTTGCTGTGCCAGAATATTGACCTGGTAAGGCGCGCTCGCTTGGGTAGTCAGGAGTTGACCATTGGTGTAAAAACGCACCGCTTTCAAATCGCCATCTTGATCAGACGCTTGCGCTTGAAACAGCACCGATTCCCCTTGCAAAGTAGTCACATCCTTATTCGGCGAGACAATCGCCACCACTGGTGGATGCGTTTCTACCGCAGGTTCAACCACTTTAAGCTGCTGTGGCTGTGCTTCGGCGCGATTACCTTTGGCATCCACGGCAACCACATGAAAGGAATAGAGCCCCTCATTGGCCGGAGTAAACTGGAAGTTAAACGGTGCCTGCGTCTTACTGGCGAGCTTTTGCCCATCGACATAAAACTCAACCATAGATAAGTCACCATCGCTGTCTGTCGCAGTGGCAGTAACATGCAAAGTGTCACCTAAAGTCAACTCGCTTGCGCCAGTTGGTTGAGTGATGTTCACTTGCGGCGCATTGCCCTTGTCGGCTTGAACCGTGACAGTACGACTGACACTCTTAGTCACATTACCCTTTTTATCATACGCTTGTGCGTAGACTGCGTGATTCCCCACCGCCAAGTCGAGCGCATTAAAGGCATACGGCGCAGTTTTGTCGTCAGAGACCACGCGCCCCGCGATATAGAATTTTACTCCGGCCAAATCGCCATCTTGGTCTGCGGCGGAGGCGGCCATCGATAGAGGCTGCCCTTGCACAATCGCGAGGCTTGTACTTGGCTTGGTCAGTGTCACCGTCGGTGGATGACTTGGCTCTTCTACGCTGCCGCCTTCACCGGCAAAAGTGAACGAGTTTTCCACCATGGCTTCCTCTAAAACACCGCCATAACCAAACGTCATGGTGATGCTCTTGCCAGGTTGTAGCAGCAACGTCGAGCCGTTATAGGCATTAAAAACGAGGGTGTTTTTGTACTGACTGCCCTCTTTTACCGCCGATTTCAGGCGTAAGTCGGCGCCTTGAACTCCCCAAGGCGCACTGTAAAGGCCGATCGGCGTGCTGAAGCTAAGTTCTTGGTTATGCAGTTCAATGGCTTTACTCCCGTTGTTTTTCAGTGAAATTTGGTAACTGTTCCAGGTTTGGGAAACATTGTTCGGTGATATTAGGTCTGCAATCATATTATTCGGCAGCATTTGCGCCGAGTAAGCATTGGTTGCTAAAAAAACAGAACCTAAAAACATTGTTGTTCTGTACATACTTTCTCTGTTATTTAAAAAATAAATTATTAATATTCAATGCTCGATCAAATATAAAAATACGATGTGCTAGTGAATAGCTATTGGTTCTTAATAAAAAATCCAAATAAGCGTTCCTCTCTAGAAATTAGATTAATCACAAGTAAAGAAGGCAATTCTTTAGCAGAATAAATCTGTCGATTAAAACTCCTCTCATCGCTTCTTACACCTTGTCGGTAGGACTATAACGTCACTATAATGAATGAATACGAGGGAAGTAACAAAACGCAATCCGGGGGATTATCCCCCACCAGCGCTCACCAAGCCTCGCCAATACTGGTTTAAAGCTTAATAATCAAAGACATCGAGCAACCAAAACCATACAATCAAAGAATACATTGGCCCTAAACAGGGTGTTGCGGGGAAAACCCCCGCATATCGTTTTTTAGATTAAACCAATAACCGATATAGTTTGCGTCCATTATTCATCACGCAGGTAGGAAATCATTTTCCCTATCGCGTATATATCGGCATCCCTTATCAAGTTTGGGATTAAAACTGTAATAAATAAGAGTACGTATGAACTTAAATAAACTATCAGCAATTATTGGATTGGGTCTCGCCTCTTTCTCAACCTTTTCTTCTGCTAATGAAATGGTCAACCCTGAAAATAACGTGGTTGTCGGTTATTGGCATAACTGGTGTGATGGCGGCGGCTATCAAGGGGGCAATGCGCCTTGCGTTAGCCTTGAAGAGGTCAATCCTATGTACAACGTCGTCAATGTCTCCTTTATGAAGGTATACAACACCGCTGATGGCCGCATTCCCACATTCCACCTCGACCCCGCGACTGGGTTGACGGAACAGACGTTTATCCAGCAGATAGAAGATCTGAATAAACAAGGCCGGTCAGTGCTGTTAGCACTTGGCGGTGCCGATGCGCATGTTGAACTGCGCACTGGTGATGAGCACGCCTTTGCCAACGAGATCATTCGCTTGACCGATCACTATGGCTTTGACGGCTTAGACATTGACCTTGAGCAGTCGGCCGTCACCGCGGCTGACAACCAAACCGTGATTCCAGCGGCACTGCGCATTGTCAAAGATCACTACCGCGCGCAAGGCAAAAATTTTCTTATCACCATGGCACCGGAGTTTCCCTACCTGACTCAAGGTGGAAAATACGTACCGTATATCGATAATCTGGAAGGGTATTACGATTGGATCAACCCACAGTTTTACAACCAAGGTGGTGATGGCATTTGGGTCGATGGTGTTGGTTGGATCGCACAAAATAACGATGCACTGAAACAGGAGTTCATTTATTACATTTCCGATTCGTTGTCGAACGGCACGCGCGGTTTCCATAAGATTCCACACAACAAACTGGTGTTTGGTATTCCTTCGAGCATTGATGCCGCTGCCACAGGTTATGTGAAAGAGCCGCAAGATCTGTACCGTGCTTTTGAGCAGCTTGCTTCTCAAGGTCAACCGTTACGTGGTGTGATGACTTGGTCGGTCAACTGGGATATGGGCACCAATGCCGCAGGCCAAGCTTATAATGAACAATTCATTAAGGATTACGGTTCATTCGTTCATGGTCAAACACCGCCTGTAGCCAGCGGCGAGCCCGTGTTAAGTGGCGTCAATGATACGAGAGTTTTGCACAACTCCCACTTCAACCCAATGGCTGGTGTCAGTGCAACCGACCAAGAAGATGGCGATTTGACCAACCACATCCACGTTGAAGGGCACGTAGACACTCGCGCGGTCGGCAGCTATGCGCTGACCTACCATGTTGCTGACAGCGATGGCAACAACATCTCAGAGGTACGTTCAGTTGAGGTCTACAGTGCTAAGCCCGTACTCCAAGGGGTTAATAATAGCAAGATCACGCTCGATAGCCCCTTCGATGTAATGGCCGGAGTAAGCGCCTATGATGAAGAAGACGGCAATTTAACCGATAGCATCGAAGTCACGGGGTATGTCGATAGCGGCGTGGCGGGTGAGTACCAATTAACCTACCGAGTCACCGATAGCGCGCACCAAACCACCACGGCCAAACGCGATATTACGGTCCTTGCTGGCGATACAGACGAAACCTGTGAAAGCAATTGGAATGCTGCGACCACTTACGTCGAAGGCGATCGCGTGAGCCATGATGGCCAAACCTGGAGAGCGGGTTGGTGGACTCGCGGCGAAGAACCGGGCACCACTGGCGAGTATGGCGTGTGGCGCACCGCGTCCGATGCGGGCGACTGTGGTGGTTCAAGCGGCGGTGTAGATAACGGAGACAGTGGCGACAACGGCAGCAGCGAACCCGGCGAGGTGATTGAGTGGATTCCTGGACAAACGCAAGTCAATAACGGTGATACCGTCATCTACGGCGGCGAATGCTTTGTGGCGAAAAACAACCCAGGTGTGTGGGAGACGCCATCAACCAGCGCCACCTGGTTCTGGGATCAAGTTCCTTGTCCCTAAGCGTTTGGGCTCAATCAACATTGCAATAAAATAATCAATTGAAAAAGATAAAACCACCGCTTCGATGCGGTGGTTTTTTTATTAGAGGGCATGGTGGAAGTTCATGGCTTACTATTACTCAGCTACTCACTATTACTCAGCTACTCAGCGAGTTCTGCGTCGTTAACAGCTGTTGCCTTGACACCGCAAGGTACGTTTTCTCCACTAGTAGAACAAGTCACTTCATCAGCCGGACAGTGTTCCATCTCACCCATTTCTATAAAATATACGCTTTCACCTTTGTGTTGACTATGAGGAGTTTTGGCATGCAGATATGAATGCATTCGAATGGAAAATCAATTGGCTAAAATCGGGCGCGTACTCACTGGTTACTGATGGCCAAGGCTCACCAGAGCACGCTATCGTGAAAGAGGCACCAAGCTATGCACAAAGTTCAATCCAGCCGAAGAAGCTACTCATTGCACCAACCATTAATGTCGGCTTTGAAGTAGGGCAACCGGCTCGCTTGTGCTACAACATGAATCACTGGTAGAGATTCTCAACCACGTGGCCAAAGGAGGCAAAACAGGCATGATCATGTGGGATCTGTTTAAAGATGCACGCTTTGATCAAGACAACTGGCAAACGAGTTGGGCAACCCCTCAAGAGGTTCTCAAGCGCTCTTGCGAAATCATGGAGCTAAGTGGAGATGGGTATGATTGCGATACGCAGATTTTAACACCGCCGCTGCAACACTAATCAATTATTAGCTATCTATCTGCTGTACGAAAAGTACTCTACGAAAAATGTCTTAGGTCAAAGTGCCTAAGACATTTTTATTTCAGACATTCAATTTCACGCCCATCCTTTTCAGCTTGGCTCTGCTTCAACTAAAAAGGGGTTCAAACCAGGGCGTCCGCATGAATGGTTAGAATTTAGTCATTGACTTAAATCCAGCAACTAAGACTTGCTCCAAGAAGCCGGGGTTCATCATGCAACGTTTCTGCTTCATTGGCACACTAATTTTGCTTGGCTCAGCTCTTAGCATGTTAAGTGCCATGTGTCTTAAACCTGCCAAATTTTCAGCCGCGTTTTGTCGGTAAATCTGACAAGCGTCTTCTCGCATGCTCACATCTAAAATCCAGTGCATTGACTCTATGCCCCAGTGGGCTCGAATGGCATTTCCTGCCTGCTCCGCGGTCAGGTCTGCTGAACTTATGTAGTAGCGGTACTCCAACTTTGGCGCTTTACCTTTGGCTACTCGGTAATTTTCAACCATGACAATACTGGTGAGTCCGCTCCACGTTGAGAAGTCACCCTCTAACTCACTAGCCTTGAGTACATGGCAAGTACGTGCTTCAACGCGGCCTTTTTGTTTCTCGATTTGATAGGTGGTTTTGTCAATTGGGGCATGGCGGTGTGGGGCGAAGGCTGTCTGTATGGCTGCCGACAACTTGCCTTGATTCCCCTTTACTGCCAACAAGTAATCACCGCCCTTGCTAGTGATCGCCTTGGCAATCTTGGTCTGGCAGGCCATCGCATCAATCGTCACGATAGCTCCTCGCAAGTCGAGCATCTTAATAAGCTCTGGAATCGCGGTAATTTCATTGCTTTTATTGTTGGTTTTGAGTTGACCCAGTACCATTTGGTTAGCACTTGCATAGGCGCTCACCATATGGATGGTGCTTTGCCTGTCGTCTCTATCGTAGGAGCCGCGCAAAGTCTTGCCATCAATGGCAACCACCTCACCAAACGTCATGGTATGTACCGCATTCATCCAACCCAGGAAGCAGTCGCGAAACTCGGCAGGATCAATATTTGCAATCAAACGAGCAAAGGTATCGTCGACAGGCACACCGTTTTCAAACAGCCCCTGTTTAAGAAACCACTCATGGTGGCCAAGAACATATTCACGAATGTCCGTCCAGCCTTGACCTCCGGCTATCACGGCACAGATAGACCCAAACAAAATATCAAACAGAGGATAATCAACTTTTGCACTTTGCCGTTTGTCACGGATGATACTGAAATGCGCTTTGATGGTATTAATATTCATGGTCGCTCCCCAAAAGAAGAGCATAAGATCACAGACCGTGCTTCAGGTCAAATTTAACCTTGCGTTGTACAAGAAATGTTCATGATCTTGCCCTGGGGTTCAAACTAAAAAGGGTTTCAAACTAAAAGGAGCTTAGTCAACACTGGTTAGCTGGTAGTCAAACACCAACACACCAACATTGTCACTACCGTCCGGGTTTTTCTTTACTTTGAGAAAAGGCCCGACAAACTCCTTAAATGCCTGATGCATAGGGTCGTAGAATTTAGGGTCACTAATCGCAGGCTGACCAACGTAGTAATTCAAATCCCCTTGAGATAAAAAACTCACAATAAATGAGACATCGTACCCTTTTCCTACTCCTTCCCGACTAATATTACCATGTCCAACTTCGATGTTATGAATATATAGTTTTCCATAACGAGTACTATTACGCAACTCTAAAAATCGATGGATAATCTCTTCTCGCTGTGATTCGGTCACACTATCTTTTAGATCAAAAAAAACCACATGCCGAGTTAGCGCTGTTTTGTATTCAGGATCCGTTGTTTCCGCATACTTTTCTTTCTCAATCATTTGCGGATGGCTGGAAAATTCCGCATCATTATTGACATCTATTATATGAGCAGAAACACTAAACGGCAGAATTAGTGCCAGCAATAGATATTTCATATTCACCTCAATATATTTAAAAAATAACAAATAGCACCCGTAATTATTATATTAACTGAAATCAGTCAAGATAATACAGTAGAGGCAAAGTTTCGGATTATCCAGATAAGAATAAAATCAACTTGAACAATATCAATAAACACGCTCTGTTCCACTCGAGAATGAAACCGTTGGCACGATAAATGACTTGTCTTCAATGAAACAGCGCGCTCAATGAGAATATTGATTCTGTCTATGAAAAAATATTGTCCATATCCACCAGTCGACTGGCGGATATGGGCCTGACTTTAATATACCATCATGAACTTAGTGACATGCGGCTGGGCCGATATTTACCCATACCGAATCGCTACCAGGCTCATTACCTTGGGTCCACCATTTGGCTTGATAAACGAAACTGTTATGGCTAACCGTTTCGTTGGTATAAGTTTCGTTGGTATAAATAGTTGAGGCATCCCAAGCCGGATACTGCTCAGGGCAAGATCATGAACATTTCTTGTACAACGCAAGGTTAAATTTGACCTGAAGCACGGTCTGTGATCTTATGCTCTTCTTTTGGGGAGCGACCATGAATATTAATACCATCAAAGCGCATTTCAGTATCATCCGTGACAAACGGCAAAGTGCAAAAGTTGATTATCCTCTGTTTGATATTTTGTTTGGGTCTATCTGTGCCGTGATAGCCGGAGGTCAAGGCTGGACTGACATTCGTGAATATGTTCTTGGCCACCATGAGTGGTTTCTTAAACAGGGGCTGTTTGAAAACGGTGTGCCTGTCGACGATACCTTTGCTCGTTTGATTGCAAATATTGATCCTGCCGAGTTTCGCGACTGCTTCCTGGGTTGGATGAATGCGGTACATACCATGACGTTTGGTGAGGTGGTTGCCATCGATGGCAAGACTTTGCGCGGCTCCTACGATAGAGACGACAGGCAAAGCACCATCCATATGGTGAGCGCCTATGCAAGTGCTAACCAAATGGTACTGGGTCAACTCAAAACCAACAATAAAAGCAATGAAATTACCGCGATTCCAGAGCTTATTAAGATGCTCGACTTGCGAGGAGCTATCGTGACGATTGATGCGATGGCCTGCCAGACCAAGATTGCCAAGGCGATCACTAGCAAGGGCGGTGATTACTTGTTGGCAGTAAAGGGGAATCAAGGCAAGTTGTCGGCAGCCATACAGACAGCCTTCGCCCCACACCGCCGTGCCCCAATTGACAAAACCACCTATCAAATCGAGAAACAAAAAGGCCGCGTTGAAGCACGTACTTGCCATGTACTCAAGGCTAGTGAGTTAGAGGGTGACTTCTCAACGTGGAGCGGACTCACCAGTATTGTCATGGTTGAAAATTACCGAGTAGCCAAAGGTAAAGCGCCAAAGTTGGAGTACCGCTACTACATAAGTTCAGCAGACCTGACCGCGGAGCAGGCAGGAAATGCCATTCGAGCCCACTGGGGCATAGAGTCAATGCACTGGATTTTAGATGTGAGCATGCGAGAAGACGCTTGTCAGATTTACCGACAAAACGCGGCTGAAAATTTGGCAGGTTTAAGACACATGGCACTTAACATGCTAAGAGCTGAGCCAAGCAAAATTAGTGTGCCAATGAAGCAGAAACGTTGCATGATGAACCCCAGCTTCTTGGAGCAAGTCTTAGTCGCTGGATTTAAGTCAATGACTAAATTCTAACCATTCATGCGGACGCCCTGGGATACTGCTCTGCGTTGGCATCGGTCGTGCTGCATTCATTGCCGCCTTCCTCCCCACCGCCACTTTGCATGCTCATCACTAAAACCTCAACAACATCATAAACTTGTGCTTAACCAAGTATGTATCTGGATCAAGCGGGTCGCAATATTACTATGGAAGAGTGTACATAAACTCAATACCTGTAGACTCTCCTTTCAGATAAGTGCCGCTCACGTTAAGTGAACGGCAACGGCATAGCTTTTTTATATTGATCGTAACATTACGAGAGTGGCAACTGACGTATCATTCTTTGTACATCATTACCGTATTTGACGCGCTGGCGAGTTTCTTCCAGAGAATACAGCTGGGTTTTTCTCGCTTCAGGATTTGCACTTCTTCCTTCCGTCACCATACTCTCAGCTGATGACTTTCCGCTATCTAATCTTCCCGGGATAGTTTTGACTACTGACCAACCGAGACTGCCGATAGAACCAGCGGTCATGATGCCTTGGTAGATGGTGTAGCCACGAGCGCCTACTTTCACTTGGCCAAGCAGGATCTTAGTAAAACCACCGTGAATCGGAGGAGGCGTATAAGTCATGGTTTTGCCACCTTGTACCATCTTGGTTACAATAACCTGACCTTCTGAACTACCGATCCTCATTGCTGGGTTTGTTTTGCGTGCCCATTCAAGGTTGTGCTCACCGGATGGACGAATTTTGTTCCACAGTCGAGAACCAAGCCCCGGTTGAGTGACATCTTCTAAAGCCCCGCCAGCTCGTACCCAACGTAAGTTTTGTACCGATTTGAAAGCCGAATAGCCGCCACTGACCACGCCAATAATGTCAAAAGGAATGGTGGCGATATCCAGTTTACGTGAGATGTCTCCATCATCAATGATGCCCGACGCAAGCTGGAGCGCACCACTGGTCATGCCTGCGATGCCGCCGATGATACCAGCAGCAAGAACCAAGCTTGAGCCTCCGGTTGGCGCCGCAAGTGCAATCCCGACAATTCCCGCAATAATACCGAGCGCACCAAACAAGATCTTACTGATGTTCAAGTGGCCACTAGGGTCAATAAAGTTGATTGGGTCGTGGTGACAGTAAACGTAAGCGTTGTGCACGCCTTCGCTAAATGGCGCCAGACTGTCTGTGGCGTTAAAGCGCATCAACTTCGGCTGGTAGACACGATAACCTTGACCTAGGTGATAACCCTCAAGTACCGGATCCAACCATTCGCCGTTAAAGCCTAAGTGTGAAGGGGAGACCGTCATCGATTGTGCCATTGCAAGGCGCACAGAAGTTGGCAGTAATGAAATGCCGCCAGCCACTGCACTGGTTTGGCCGATTTTAATCAGAAACTCACGTCGATTAAGCGGAGTAATGAATACAGAATCTTTATTGCTCATTGGTATTTCCCACCTGTTCGCGTTGTCCATATGGAGAGTAGCGGTACATCGAGCCAGTTTGACCAGCTTTGTTGGAAGCGATGACAGAACCGTTTTGATCGGTTGCTAGCATAGAGACAACAGAACCTTGCTCTGACCATTTCGGCACGCCATCATCGTAGATGTAGTGAGTGACGCTGCCATTTTCTTCGATAGACGCGATGTCACTCCACAAGTACTCAAATTGACGACTTTCGGAGCCAGAATGTTGTCTGATTAGGCGATCATTGCTGTCGTATGAGTATTGCCATTCTGTATTGCCGGACAGCACGCTAGTGAGTTTGTCGAAGTGGTCGTAACGAAGCTCTCGACCTTCGGCATCCTGAATCATGTTTCCGTTCTGGTCATATTTCAGTACGGTTTGACTAGGAAGCTGAGGGTGCGTGTGAGTGATGCGTGTTAACTGAGTTGGATCATCCGCTTCGTAGTAGTAATTCGCGAAGTCTTGAGACTCGTTGGTTACGCAGTGTTGAGTCAACATATTGCCTAAGTCATCGTGGCTCCATTCAAGGAATACGATAGGTTTCCCCCATTCGCTGAGTGGGCCGTTGCCTAAGAAATCGACACGCCTTAATTGCGAGAGTGAATCATAGGTGTACGTCTCCGTTACCTTGCCCAACTCCGCGCATTCTTTTTCGCGAGAGCGAAGCAAACCAAGTTCGTTGTAGGCTTGAGACTGCTCAAAGATATAAACGTCGTTGAGTGCCACCGCGCGGTTTACTTCGCGGCTGTATTCATCCCATTCAATTTCGGTGGTTTGTGTGTGATTCCCGGATGTCAAACGCTCTAATGTGATGCGATCAAACTGATCGTATTCGTATTCGACAGTGGCGTTGTCCGTACTTAATTTGACCAGTCGGCCAAGCTCATCGTAACCAAACTGACGGCTATCACGCGCACCTTGAATTGATGCAATCACGCCGCCTTTTGAGTAAGTGTACTGGCGGATATTTCCGTCATGCAGCTCAAACTCAGGTAGGCCGGTCGAGGAATACGTGATCGTGCTACGACTGCCGTTGTTATCTTGGCTGCCAGTTGGTAAGCCAGAAACGGGATCGTATTGGTATGTCGTTAACTGATCGCCGGATTCTTTCTCGTTGAGAACACCCAATTGATCATCACGAGTAAAGCGTCTTGTTGGCGCAGACAAGCTGGTTTCAGTTGCTGGAATATTACTGCTGTCTACGTACGTCCACGCTAAAGAAGCTTGATTGCTAGCCCCTCGACGAAGCTCAAGAGGTCGTCCCAACCCGTCGACGTCGCGCTGACCAACGATCTGCGAACCGATCTCTAGTTTCGTGACTTGCGTTTGATCAGTATGTGCTGCGTAGGTGATTTGCTGAGCCACATTGTTAGCTTGAGTAATATGAATCGCGCGATCAAATTTGTCGTATTTATAGCTTTTCGATTGACTCGCAGGATCGGTTTCTTTTTTTAGGCGGCCCCAAGCGTCGTATTCATAATGCCAAACACGATCACCCTGTTGCTTCCTGTCTTCTAATCCCCAGTTGTTTAAATGGCTAACTGTTAACGCTAATCCCTCAATACCGTGTGTTTTTTGGCGGCTTGCGAGGTTGTTAAACGCAATGTGACGATTGCCATTCGGCAGCGTAGTGGCTTTAACCTGACCCCAATCGTCGTATTCATAACTTTCGGTTTGGGTGACAGAAATTGAGCGTGCATTTTTATCGGGAAGATCATCAAATGAGCTCTTGCTTTCTAAGCGGCCGAGCGCGTCGTACTCTTTTTTCCAAATGGTTGTGTTGCCTAGTTTCGCTTCTAACTCTCGGCCTTGGCCATCCCAACTCTGTTCGCATAGGTTGCCTTTACAGTCCGTCAACACCAAGGTTTGTCTAGCTTGGGTTGTGTCGACAAGGTATTGGTATGAGCGTGCCGCACTGCCATCAATACGTTCGGTTTTAGTACGACGTAGCGAGTCATATTCAAAGCTACAGCGAACACCATCTGCGTCCACGTGATGAGCGATTTCGCCGATATCAAAATAATGGCCGACAACGACGTTAGTTTTGGTGTTGTCGTGGCACACCAGTTCTTCATGTTCCTCGACCGTCTCATTGCTTAAGGTGTACTGATAGTTTGATGTCTTTGAAAAGGTACCTTCTGCATGCATGAGATCGTTCTTAATTGAAGCTAAACGGCCTAAAGAAAACGCCTCGCTTTTATCCTCGTGGTAGCTGTAATAGCTTTGGTAGCGGTCATGAGCATTTTCCAAGCGTAGCACGACATCCTTTTGGTTGTTGAAACCAGTGGTTTCACCGTACTCATAGGAGATCTTACGTTCTTCAGAGCCATTAGTTAGGGTGCGAGACTTCACAAAGTTCACCATGCCAGAAGGTGAAGCAGGACAGCCAGATTCACCTTTTGACGAGTAATATTCATAGTACTCTGTGATGTTGTTTTCATCTTTAAAAGACAACATGTTACCGTATTGATCGTATTCCCAATGACGAGTTTGCAGATGACTATCTTCACCCGATGACCAAGTCTGATCTTCTTTGTTGATTAAGGCATACTGAGCAGGCTGGTTGGCAAAACTCTCATTGTTACGCGCTGGATAGCCAAGCGTATTGAGGTGAACAAGTTTATTGTTTACCAAACGTGCTTCTTCAACCAGCAAGTGGAATTGGTTGTAGGTTTGAATGGTCTTAATCGTACCGCCTTCCACTTTTTGTACTCGGTATGTGTATTCGAACCCACGTTCAAGAAGGTTATCGATGCCTTCACCTAAACTACCGCCCGGAACGTTGTAACCCATAAAGTTGCGGCTATCGGAATTTACGCTGTCATATTCCGTCGTAATGATGGGAGAGTTTCGAGTCAGTACATGATGAGAAGTCACCGCTGGGAGATAAGTGTTGGTGTTGACTCTTATCCCATTTGCTTCATAAGCAAGTTGCTCAAGCATCCCACAAGGGTGGGTGACACTCTGAATCAGGTTATAAGCCCCAATCGTTTTGTAGCCAAAGTCATAGCTACCTGCATCTTCAGATAGGTTACATTGGACAAGGTTATTATTGTTTAAGATAAGGCTGAAATACGCTTCGTGTGCACTGCCAATGTTGGTGAAAATATTCACTCTGCCCGGATTCGCGTGGACGATAAGCAAGAGTGGTTGGCTCTCGGATGTGCGGTCATCCCAGACTTTGTTCAGACGTTTTTCTGAGCCAATGTTTAACCAAGAAAAATGCAAAGCATGGCCATCACTTTGAATGATTTTAATTAGGTTACCGTGATCATCTAAGATGTCTTTACGACCATTTCGATAAGCAATTGCATAACCGCTGGCATCGCCTTTTACGGAGAAATCGAGCAGCTTTTTGTAGCGGAGAGCAAGTTTGTAGTTTGCACCTAATTCAGCTCGGTAAAACTGCCCATTCGCAAGATGCAGTTGCTTATTTTTTAGATCGTATCTTGGAATGTTTAGCTTCCAACCTTTGCCGAAGCCTAGGTTATCTGTCGAGTAGGGAGAAAATTGCAGAGCGATCTCAAGGTTAGGGCCTTTTAGCCAGTTGCCGACTAAGGAACCTAGAAGAATTTGATAGGAGTAGCTTCTTGTTCTTTGGTCTACGCCCCCTGAACAAAAACTATCAAAGTTAAACGCATTTGAAGTCCAATTAGACATAGTGTCTCCTTTAAATAAAGCGAAAGTTAGCCCAACGAGTGTGGGCTAACGTTTTTCTAAGGCCGAGAAATTATTGGTTAACTAGGTTCCATTTGGTGTAGTCCCACTTCTGACCACCGCCGCTAAATTGGCTTTGAGGGTAAGTCAGTTTAAGACGCGCTTTGTTTCCGTACTGGTCATAAGCGGTGAAGCGGTACTCGTTTTGAGAGTCATTAATTGAAGTGTTGCCAGAGAAAAGCAGCTGACTTAGTGTCACAGAACGCAGCTTTTGGTTAACGCGCCACGTTGCTGTGCGACCTTGGCCAGCAGCGCTGTTCCATACGTATTCGTCTGAAACCGTGCGCTCTCGGCCTGGCTCAAAGATGTAGCCTTTTACTGAGCGGACTCCGTTTGGACAATTGCTGTAACAGCCAAGCCATTCGTCTCGTAAAAAGACCTTGTCGTTGTTCGACTCTTCCCAGTTATCCATGGCAACTTTGGTCATGGTGATGGAAGTGTCTGTTGGTGTGATGTAGAAGTTACGAACTTCTGCCTTTTCAAAGTAGAAGCCGTCACCGTCGTCTTTCCAAACTCTTTCACCTGTACCAATGTCGGCAAACTCAGAAGCGCTGTACTCTTTAGGTTGCACACCTTGGTAGAGAGCACTTTCATCGTATGGGTAAGCACAGCTGTCGTAAACGTTGCCATCCTCGAACTGGATTTGTGCACAAACTTGGCGGTATTGAGCCGTTTCGTTGCCATATACCCAAGCTGTCAGCTTGTTAGATGCCGTTGAAAGAACGCGTGAGTTAGGAAGGCTTTCAGCACTGCGATACACGCCGCTGATTTGGTGTGCGTAGTCATTCTCGTTGTATGTGTAGCCCCAACAATCTCGGCCATAGCTACAGTCTTTGTCTCTGCCTAGTTGGACATCATTGCTCTTTAGGTAAAACGAAATCGAATTCTTTACTTCGTCGTTGCTTACCGTCACCGGCTGACCGTATCGGTCAGCGAAAGCAACCGTGACATTCAGCTTTGATTGCATTTTCCCATTCGCATAAAAAGGCATCGGGGCACCAAGGCTTTCATTGTGATCAGCTGAGAGCATGATCGATAAAACCTCATAATCGCTATTGATTGCTGAAAATGTTGATGTTGAAAGCAAGGTTAACGGTAGCGTGAGTAAGTGCTTTTTTAAATGATTCATTATTATTTCCTTATGGATGGTGAATATATATTTTTATATCTAAAGAACTGAACTTTTATATTTAAATTGAGATTGTTTTTAATGCCTATCCTGGTTGCTAAACTCATAAACTCTTCTTTAAACTGTAATTCCTCCATTATGATGAATATTTCACTGTCACTTTATTCAAGTGAATTATAATACATTCACATAAGCTAATGGCTAATGTGGTTTTTTCTAACTCTTATCATATTCATAATTCGTGCTTAAGACATTGTATGATTGGAATTCAATGTCCGCCGAGTTTATAATGAGTGGCGACTTTTCTGTAATTACTCGCGGTAATTTCTGATAAAATCCAACACCTACCTTTCGCATTAACTATTGGCATCACTTATGTTCATACAGGAAACGTATTTCGGAGTTTGATATTTTCTGCGCAATATCTATCTGTTCACTTGCGTATGAATAATAAGTACTAGTTATATATGAACAATTAAAAACACCTAGAAAGTAAGAACAGGAGGGGGACGGCCGTTCATCGATGGCGGTTTCTTTCCAAATATCCTGCAGTGAAACTTCAATTTCGTAATCGCCAAAATTAATTGTGTCTTTATCTTTTAAAGCGATATCTATTCTATTTTCCACATGACTTACTGAGCTGTTAATAAATAAACCATTAATTGATAGATATCTTAATAAAAAGTCATTTCCAAAATTTGATATCTCACCATGCACGACTGAAATAATGCGTTCAGGATCGGGAAGAACCCAGTAACAAGAATCAGCACGACCAAATTTAATTGAGCAATGTTCCTCTGCAGAAGATAAAGTAAAAACTCTGTAGCTCTGGTGTGAACTTGTGAAAACTAGTAATGGAAAGCACTACGCCCATATCAACCTCTAGCCATTGTCTATTTTATACTTTTTTAATTTCCAAGCATCACGCGCAAAATACAGTGACTCTGTGGCATTATTGACATACAAATCAACAGTTCGGAAACCATTCTTAATATTTACAAATAATTAATTTTTAATTCAATTCAAAGTTTCCACATAAAACAAAATCTAGAACCCAGATCAAATTTTTAATATTTTGCATTTTGTTAATAGTTAATTTGCCGTTAATTGTATCGAACTTTAGTTCATCACACTTATATTTATTCGAAGTTTGTGGATATAGTAATGACCATTTTTAGCTAAGAGTCTAATCAACATAAATGATCCGTCATTCCGCAGCTAATTCCAGAATTCAAATAGTGTGATCTAGCGAACATTTGTTAATAAAAACGACGACACCATCTTGACCACGATCGACAGTTTTGATTTATTGCTGTTATTTGACGCTCTCAAAATATGTCTACTAAGCCTGTTATTAAACGCTTAGATCACCTTGGTCTCATTGCCGCCTTTTGTCACGAAATTGGCCTGCTACGGATGATAGATGCCGTTATCCCAAAATATTCTGACCACAATGTTTCTCATGGTGACGCGGTACTGAGGGATCCCCTCATAAATCACCCAGCGCATAACCATATTGGTGAAGTTGCCGTGTGAGCTCTGCCCCTGCATATAGTCGTTCTAACGTTGTGATTTCGTAGTTTGACCTTCGTAGAACTTCCATACCCAAGCGAACGGTTGATAATACATTCCTTGTTCGCACGGTATTCGCCTGGAAGTGCCTGTCCCAGCCTTGCTTTTGAGCATGCAAACCCGCTAGCCAAAACATGAGTTGTAACATGAGTGCGATCAGTAAAATAATGTCGAAGCGCTCTGGGCTGTTAGTTCGGCTTTGTCTTAGACCTAGCCCGTAAACTGGACTCTTTAAGTCACGGAAGGTTTCTTCAATTTGCATGCGTTTAGCATAAAGATTGACCAGTTGCTTTGGTGTCCGGGTTGATGGGGGGAAGGTCCGTCGCAAGCACCCAAGGCTCCTTGGTCGCGGCAGAGTATATTTTCGGTGATGGATGGTGGCAGTTAGTTCGTGTCGAGCGTTGGTTTTTTCTGCCTTTAGGTAACGACTTATAGAGTGCCATGTGGCAATGGATTGGATTGGATTGCTCTTAGTGAGTTTTTTGTCGCCTAAAGTTTTAGGTCTACTGGATGCCTGAGCATGCAACTCACTGATTGAAATCCAGTTTTCAGAGCCCAGTTCAGCAAACTGAACCTTGCCACGTATTCGACTTAACCAAAACTAACCATACTTTTCAACGGATTTGAACCAAGGCAACTTAAATCCAGCATCGCTGACGATGAGAGGTGTGACATTAGGCGGTAAAATGTTGGCCAAATCCGCTAGAAACTGGTCATGTGCTGATTTCGAGCATTGCTCAGATAAAGGAAACGCTTTTTCATAGAGAGTGATAGAGCGGCCATGCAGTACAATGGATGCCCGTAACGCCATCAATCGTTTGTGTTCACGAATATCAGACCAATCGACTAAGACCACGGGCATGGGATTCCCTGAACAAACAAAGCGGGCGTGTCATCGATAGACAGCAAGACGTTCTTTGTGTAGGTGTCGGTTGCCGAGTAATCGGTCCATGCGTTTAATGTTGTGCTTTGTTCTCGCTTGGTTGGGCAAGTTGCGGCCAAGTTCAGTGAGTGTCAGCGTCTTGCTATCGAGCAAAGCACGACAGGCTAACATTAAGCGATTGAGTCGCTTTAAGTGGAGTTCAGGGCAGAATTGGTAAAGAGAATCGTGTAGGATATTGAGTTCGCACATCTTGTTGTCTGGTTGTTGTTTTTTGGCGAAATCATTTGATCACATGACAAGGTGTGCATCCAGCTTAAATTAATGATTTTTTTTCTAAAAATCATTAGGGGATTCCTCAGCGCAGAATTAGCGTTTAACGAGTTCAAGAAACAATGCGACTTACTGGGGACAGTTGATCTTTGCTGTACATATTTCGCTCAACAATACATCGGCAGCCACATTATCGTAAACGCCAGTGATACCATACTGGCGTAATTTCTTGCTAACTTATCATATCTCGTTGATATCGCTCGGAAGTGCTTAATTCTCGCGAAAGCATTCTCTACCAAATGTCGATACTTATAGAGACACCAATCCATGCTTTCTTTGTCGATATCTTGTCCATAATTTCGCTTCGGTATAACGGTTTCACCACCTTTAGAGTCAACATAAGCCCTTAAAGCTTCACTGTCATAGCCTTTATCAGCGATAAATACGTTGACCTCCTTAAGGTTGTCAACAAGGCTCTCGGCACGAGCAATATCATTTCTCTGGCCTTCTGATAGCTCAAAATAGATTGGTAATCCGCCGCTATCCACAACCAAATGAATTTTCGTTGAGTTACCGCCGCGACTCTTTCCAATACACTCATTATCTGGTGTCGCTGCTCCTGTACTATGCTGATGAGCTTTGACTATTGAGCCGTCTGCAAACACCCAGTCATAATCGGAAAGTTTTGATAACTCTTTGAATAAGATATCTAACAGGCCTTTCTTCGACCACAGGTTAAAGCGACGATAAACCGTGTTCCAGTCCCCAAACTCTTTGGGAAGATCACGCCATGTAACTCCTGTCCGCATGCGGTAAAGAATCCCTTCAACGGTCATTCTATGTTCAGATTTATTATAAATGCGGCCAGTGTTTTTCATTACTTGAAGTAGCTTTTGCCACCGCTTATCAGTTAGCATTAGTCTCGGCATGGTATGGAGTTACAGTTTATTTTTGGCGAAACAAATTATAACGCCTTACCATGCTGCTCAAAAAGCCATCACGAAAGGTCAACACGCCCTAGGTTTAAAACCGACTTTATGTAACACATTACTCAAGTCACGAAACGGTTTTCAATTTCGGATCGGGTTCGCTCATAAAACCAACGAACTCTAAGTAGTTTTCGGCCACCTCCTTAAACATCTTCTGTCGCGGATTCGCTTTATGAAATGACAAATAGACAGGGATACAGATCTCACTGACAGATTTGACCAACTGTAACTCAATACCTCGCATCGCAAACTCGCGTTCTGCAACTCGATTTAATAACAACAACGAAGGAACAGACTTCGATAAGCAGCAAAGACTCTCGATGTCAGGCAGCAAGATTGGCGATAGCTTTCCAAGTTCAGCGCAAGCGGCGTTACAAAATAGGTCTTCGATAAAATGAGTCGCTTCCAACTCAGTCCCTGAACTCAAGGTCGCAAGATGATGAATATCAACACCAAGCTTCTGCCCAGCTTGAAAGTGTTCTTTATGCATGTAAAACGCGTAGCAATCGGTATAAATGTGGCGATTTTCAATCGATCGCGATGAAAATCGGTGGTAGGAAAGTACCACATCTAAATCCCCCACTTGCAGCTGTCGATGTATTTCTAGCTCATCAAGAGATTCGCAACTCACCATAACGGATATACGACTATCCAATATTTTTTCTGCATATTGAGACAGGATGTCACCGCATATGCCTGCTTTAACCTGCGGTGCAACGTGAAGTTTTAACGTTTGCCGACTTTGGTACTGTTGAAACTCATAGTTCAGTTTTACCAGTAACCCACTGACATCCACTTCTCGACGAAGGCGCTCACCTTCTTTGGTAAGAGAGAAAGTATTGCAATCTGAATATATCAGTTTCCTCTCTAAAATATTTTCAAGCTGATCGATTGAACGAGAAAGGCGAGTGAGAGGGATTCCCATCTTTTTTGCAGTCGCTCTTAAACCTCGACATCGACAAACCAAATCAAAATGTACGAGCAAAGTCGTGACAACAGAAATATGTTCTTGCGACATTTGATGCTTCTGATCCATAAAATCACCTATTTTCATTGCCCACTTATTGACCAATAAGATAAATAAAAATACAAACTTATCCCAACTCTAAACCAGAAACAGTATGTTCCAATTAATAGTAAATAGAAGATAAAATAAATAAACCAATAAAAATCAATTCAATACTTATTTATTTGTAATAAAATTAAGATATGAACAATTCTAGCTGTTAAGATAACTGAAGCGTGGATTAGGTTAATCAATACAAGCCAGAAAATGAAAAGCCCAGTCTAGTTTATTAATTTAACAATCAAATCATTAAAGGAAAATATGAAAATAGTTGCATCACAATTAGAATTTATAGAGACTTTAAAAACAAGAAATAAATATATCTTCGTGAAGAAAAATTACATTACATCTCTGTCGCTACTATGGAAACTTGTCTTTTAATAATATTTTGAATTCCGGCTTAGCAAACTGCTCAATAAATTCCTCTGTTCGTTGTTGTATATGTGGACTGTCACATTTTATTTTCAAAAGTGAGCGAGCGATATCAATCTCCCCTGAGACAATACTCGCCATCAAGGCTGTATTGCCGCGATAATCGACCAGACAAGGGTCAGCGTTGGCTTCCAGAAGCATGTCTACAATCGGTTTTTGCCCACGAAACGCAGCCACCATTATTGCGCTGTACCCTTGCCCATTTTGGAAATTAAGATTCACTTTGGCATCAATAAAAGTTTGCATCATTTCAACATCACCAGTGCGAGCGGCATGAAAAAATGCCAGCGCCAATTGTTCCTGAGACTGTTCCTGAGACAAGAGTTCACGACTAGATACATCGCCATAGCTTATAGCTGGTTTACTCGCCTCCGTTGATTCAGCGAACACGCCATGGCTAACCACACCCAGCGTAAACATCATTAACCAGATAAACAGCATAATATACCGTTTTAAGCTTAGAGAGGTTATGTCCCCTCGCCAAGATCTTTTTTGTTGCATAATCAGTTCCCTAACTAGTCCATTTTTAGAGTTGAATGGAGTGAAAATTAGCGATTGGAAAGCGGCAGGCAATGGCCCAAAACACGGATAACTAAACTTTCCAACCGCTAAAGCGAAATTAATGCATTCCCATCATATCTTGAGTGTAAGCTTTCGGATCCAGTCCAAGAGCCTCTCCAACTCTCTGCCCATACTCTTTGTCAGCAAGGTAGAAATAGTTAACCATGGTGTTTTTAACTTGCTCTGAATGTACCTGACTCAACGCATCCCTGAGATTATTCACCAAATTCGTCCGTTCTTGTGGCGTAAACGAGCGATACAAAATACCTGCTTGATAAAAGTTACGCGGCTGCTTGATCTCTTCTCGGGTCAGATATCCTCGCACCATGTCACTATCATCCTTTTCAGTCATCACTTTCTGCTCTTTGACTTGGCTTGGGTTGTAGTTGACCTCTCCTGGCAACTCAGCCGTATTCATTAAGCCATCAATATGATAGTTGTTCACTTCAACCAGCGGTTTGTTGGCCGGCAGTTGCTGATAATTCGCCCCTAAGCGATACATCTGCGCATCGGCATAAGAAAAGAGGCGCCCTTGCAACATTTTGTCTGGCGTAGCAGCAATACCCGCAATCATACGAGAAGGTGCATAAGCGGCCATTTCAGTGTACTGAAAAAAGTTTGGTGGTATTTTATCTAGAACTAAAGTACCGAGCTTTTGTTCTGGTACGTCAAACCACTGTTTGGTATCGTCAAAAATATTAAAGTCAAACTTTTTGAGATCCTTGGGTTCAATCACCTTAACCATCAGATCCCATTTCGGATAATTCCCTTGAGCGATGTTCTCATAGAGATCACGCGTCATATGGCTGAAGTCTTTACCTTGTATTTCTTGCGCTTCTTGGCTAGTCAGGTTCTTTATACCTTGCTGAGATTTCCAATGAAACTTGACAAATCTAATATCACCTTCTGCATTGATAAACTTAAATGTGTTCACACCAAAACCTTCCATCGTCCGAAATGAAGCGGGCGTTCCGATATCCGAAAACAACCAAGTCAGCGTTTGTGTTGATTCTGGTGTTTTAGAGAAAAAGTCGAAGAAACGGTTTGGATCTTGAAGATTAGTGACTGGAGACGGCTTGTTAGCGTGAGTAAAATCGGGAAACTTAATCGCATCACGGATAAAAAATGTTGGTAGATGGTTGCCAACCAAATCCCAGTTACCTGTTTGTGTATAAAATTTTACCGCAAACCCGCGAGGATCACGCGCAGTTTCGGGTGAACCTTTCGAATGGATAACGCTAGAAAAACGTACCAAGACAGGCGTTTTTAAGTCTTTCTTACTAAATAGCGAAGCCGCTGTTAACTGAGAGTGGTCATCTGAGGAAATAAAATATCCTTGAGCTCCCGTACCGCGTGGGTGCATAACCCTTTCAGGAATACGCTCACGAACAAAACGCTGCAATTTTTCAATCAACTGCACGTCTTGCAAAAGAACAGGCCCACTATTTCCTATTGTCAATGAGTTGAAATCATCTAATACAGGGCTACCACCATCTTCCGTGAGAATAAATTCATTCGAATTACTTTCACTAGCCTGAGTAATAAATGAAAGTGTTATCATTGACACCACCGAAGCACTGATCGCCATCAAAGCGACCTTATTTTTAGACATTGTGATCATATTGACTATATTCATAAATAAACTTCCATTAGATAAAATATCCATACATCAACATAACAGAACAACTGTTATGCTTGAATAATAAATACCACCATTAATTAAACCAATTGTTTATTCCTATCAGATGAATAGGCAAAGATTTTATTAACCCCCAAGAAAAGTAAAATTAAAAAAAACACTCAAAACGCTAAGTAAAAACATGACCAAAAATTAACAAAGCCGAATAAGGAGATAAAATAATACACTTTATTATCAGTTGGTTAACAGGAGCAGTACGGGGATTGATTAGAAATAAAAAATGCCGTTCCTGTGCCTTTTTCGATCTATTAGACCACATAAGACATCAAGTACGGCATACTTATTTAATGGAAACACAACGTTTCTGAAATTTACCTTATGATGGCACGCTTTTTAATAACACTTGAATTATTGGTGATATATCAATCCAAACTTTATATATCAACAAGGATAATATAACCATCAGTACAGTCGTTAACCATTTAGTCAATCGAGATAATGCAGGAGATAACCAAACTAGTGGTAACGCTAATGGACCAACAACAAACAGCAGGGTTAAAACGAACCCTGCTCGATAAAACCATGGAAAAGATGAACTACGATGTTGCTTATAATTCATAACTTATCTCATCCCCTTAAAAATCATTTAATCATATTAAAACCAATGCCAAAAATCAGCTAGGAAAAAATGTTTTAGGTGACGCTGGTACCCTATCATATAATAAAAATCTAGGGTCACTGCTACTCGGTTTAATCAATAACATAAAGTGAGGGCTTTCGAATGAGTGCAGATCATGACTATAAACAGATCTCTCAGAATACGCAATAACCGGACGTCTCAGAGTATCTGATAACTCCTGTGCAGCACCACGCTCTGCATAACAACTAACCAAGTGAAGAGGATCTCTGCGTTGAAAAAGATCTATTCCAAACTCCTTATTTAAATACGCTGGTATATATCTTGGTTCAATATACAACCCTTGTTTAGTACTCCATTTACCGTTGAGATACTGAGGAAGTTCTCCAACCACTAGTTGCCCATTTTTGGTTCCATGAAGAACAATTGCTTCTCGCCTAGTTGAGCGAAAGTTATCTGTATACCCAAGAGAAAAAAGTTTTTGTCGTCGTCGATCCCACTCGGAACTGACTACAGTTATTGACCAACGTGTATATGTTCTATTTTTCGTGCTTATCGCTTTTAAGGCTTTACCAAAACCAAAAGCACTTAAACCAACCAAAGAACCAATGCCCGCATTAATACCGGCTTGCTTTACTGGCACACCAGCAGCTACGTTTAGGCCAAAATCCGCGCCTCCGGATATTAGCCCATCAGCCAGTGCAAGCCCTGCCTGGACACTGGTCTTCGCTCCCTGAGCAACAGTGCCAAATCCACCACTGATAAACCCCAACGCAGCACCGATACCAACTTGCTTCCAGTCAAACTTGTGCTTTGGATCAATCGCAACTTGAATACCTTCCCCTACTGCTGACAGAGCCGCTCCAACCAGCGCACCAACTATTGCACCGATCAGTAGACTTAATAGAGCAAAATGGCCACTGGGATCATGACGATTAACCGGATCGCCCAAACAGTAGGCGTAGCCATTTACGCCACCTTTACCGAAAGGGCTAAGACTATCTTGCGCATGAAAGCGCATTAAACTCGGACTATAAGCACGATAACCATTACCCAGTGGATAAAGATGGGTGACTACATCTTGCCGCTGACCGTTATAGCCCAGCGGATTTTTCTGCAAAGGAGAATCTTTCAATCGATTTGTAGAGAAAAGAGAAGAAGCAATAACTCGATGGGATACGGGAATAGCAAGCCCGGTCGAAACAGCACTGCCTGCTGTTGTGATAAACTGACGCCGTGTGATTTTCATAATATTTCATCCAGACTGTTATTTCGCGAATACGTCGTAAGATTGAGGTCTATTCTCCCAACGATTTTCGACCGAGACAGAGTTTACTGGCAATTTCTGCTTGCTGTAAAAGTTCCTATAACGACTGACATGGTAGCCACTAGAATAAGGTGGATAATCTGCAAATGCATATCCTTTATGTGAACCAGAATAATCAACAAATAAATCCGCATTACTCTTACTCTTTATTCTCACCTGATCAATAAAATAATACTGACCATAGCTTAAATATCTTTTTATTGGAGTAAAATCTATCTTCCACTGTTGAGAATTGGTAACCGATATTGGAGAACAATCGGAATTCTTAACCCAAGACCAACTAGTATTTATCTCACTATCAAAACAAGAAGAATAAGCCTGTCCATATTCTGGCTCTCGGATAGAAAAAATTGACATTGAATGAGCATTGTAATAGATATTACGATAGAAATCTTTTCTCAGTGCAACCCAATCAGAATACGGTGCTAAGTATTCAAACTGATCACCATCGTAGTTGTAGAGTACACTATTATCATCACCATTGCTGTAGAAATATGGCTTAATATTCAACTCAAACTGATACAATGGATCAGTCATATTTCTTATGATTTCATAGTAATTATCTACTTTGTATACAACACCATAATCATTCTTCAAAATATCTTCACCATTCACCATAACTCTATATTCTTCATTTCCAGAGTTTACTTTTCTAAAAAACCACTTCTGCTTGCCATCATTACTGTTACATATTTTCATAACCATTTCATCTGGGTAACCGTTATAGGTTAGGCAAAAATAATTTTTTCTTCCCTTGCTATCCTTCATCACTTGTATAAATTGTCCTTGGGATGTATATACCCATTCCCTTTGCTTACCTTCTACATCAGAGCAATAATTTATATGTGCTGATGCTTCCGCTGTTGGATTAGAAAGACTGCTATTGGTACGCAAGCACAAAAGACCAGTTTGATAGTCACTAGTTAAAACTATGTTATGTGGCTTAAGACATTCTTGAATGCTTCTTTGACAGGTTGGCTGGAAAACATCATTCGGATCTATACCTAGTAAATCTGAAGAAACTTGATCGACCATCGAGTTGACCAGCGATGCAATCGTATTTCTATCCTCTCGACTTCGGAACCATTCGCCAAAAATAAGATCTTCACTAAGAGGAGTGCCATTACTCAATTGACCTAGATGACTGCTATCAAAACTAGCATTACTTTCTTCACCCACAACAACCATATCATCTTCTTCTTGTGTAGAATCTAGCCTGTAAGTCGTAACACTAACAATTCTATCGCTAGTTATTTGTCCCGAAGCAACAATTTCTCCTTCATGACCAAATCCGGGCTCTGTATCACTGTAATCATCACTTTCTGCCTCACTATCTTCGATATTTCCAATTGCTCTTCTGAGTAAATTATTTTCAACCGAACTAAAATGGCCACTATCGATCGCTGATTGAAAAGAATCGACAACACTATAAAAGTCTTCATTAGGAATAATCTCGTACACATAAACTAAGTCCGTTTCGTGTTCGTCAAGGTACAGATAATCACGGGCCCATTGCACGGCAATTGTTCTATCATGCGTTGTTGCAACATAATTCGAACGTTCTTCATAGGATTCTAGCTCTGGACGGTTTTCAACAACATGGTGGTACAAGGAAGGGTTTGAACCTTGTGGTGTAAACCCATACTGGAAAATTTCTTCAGGAGGGCGAGAATCAAACCTGTAAACAGATGTATACTGGGCGATATACGAAAAAGCTGAGTTCGATACTAAAATAAATAGTAAAGATACCATTTTAACACTAAGAAACATTTTATATATTTTCATATTACTTAATCCATTAATAACCATAAGTTCCGAGTAGATATATCTCCGTTAATAAAAATATATCGATTTACAGCTTACAACGGTAAATCAGTTTCATTTTGACTTCTATAAAAACAATATGGATCAAGGTGTTTTGAATATTAGATTCTCTCCCAAATCAAAGCATTCAACACTAATGACTACAATATCAACGCAATTATTTGTAATTCCTAGTTTAATAATCTTTAAGTAAAATTTCAAAATCAGGGATATATAATCCCTGATTTTCATTGATAGGTGAATATTGTTTTTCAGATATTCTAAATGAGTTTCCTTTAGGCACACGCTGAACTGAGCGACAAACTGGCTCAGAAGAAGGATTACTGCTATCTGATACACACGCCTCTACCCTATCAGAACTAGACGCTGAAGTGGAGACGCAAGGGGATCACGTGAAATTCGTTTACCATAAGGATGGAGGCGGCACACACGCGATGCGCTTTGCTCATGGTAATGAAAGTGCGGAGAACAATTACGGTTACTGGGTTACTCCGGACATCGCAAGTTGGTATCAATTGAAAGGGGGGGAGTCTCAATAACAGCTCGATGAGAAACTTACTCAATCATTTTGATTATGGTAAAGCCGTCATTCCTATAAAAGACAATAACTTTCTGACTAATATTAACCGCGATAAACCATCCAACTACCCTAAATTCAATCAAAATGATATAGAAAATTCATATTAATTATTTATCGTAAATAACAATCTACATAAATGAGCTCTAAGACTCATTTATGTTCAGCTTGATATTTACACTTACGAAGCTTTTTTGTTAAACGACTCTGCAACACTTTTTTCCGCATATTGCTTGTAGTGGCGTTTAATTTTCTCTGCAATGTAAGTGGTAGCAGACGATTTTGTTGCTGGTCGGTGTAACAACACGTGGCTAGTAAACCATGAGTCATTGATGAAATCACATTTCAATGGCGATATATGCGCCAGCAAATCAGGGGTCACAGCCACATAGGGTAAGTATGTCCACCCTTTGACTTTTAAGCAGGAGAGAAGTAAACCTTTGGAGGAAAAAACCTGAAAATTTGTCGGCAACCCTCCGGTAATCACCTTGGTATCCTCTATATCACCGTCATAGATCAAACGATCTTCATAGGTTAGATCCGCCATCGACACCAAATCCAACTCCTGAAGAGGAGAGCTGTTTCTAGCGAATATGGTACCTTTTAAATTGCCCAAAAAGCATACACTCAATCCTGCTGGTGGATGAAAACCAGAGTGCGATGAAAGATGTTGGATAACCGCGATATCAGCATCGCCTTTGGACAAAGAAGCAATCGAACCTTGGTTGGTACTATGAGCCCAGTGAATGGTTAAGTTAGGAAAAGTCTCAGAAATATCCTGCTCAATAATGGTGACAATTTCATCAGGAAAGTGCTTATCTAACATGACATTTATGTGCTTAACCTCTTTCTCAGACAGTGAGTTGGCTAAGTTATTTAAGGTATCGGCACCAAGTAGCAAAGATCGAGCACCACGCAAAATCACCTCTCCATGCTCAGTGAGCGTAATTCGCTTTCCCTCTTTGCTAAGTAAAGTAAGATTGAAATCAATTTCTAAGTTTTCGATATGCTCGCGAAGCGTTGTTCTATCCTTGCGGAGAACTCTTGCAGCTTCAGTATACGATCCCGTATGGGCGACCACCACGAAAGCCCTAAGTTGATCCAAGGTGTAATAGCTCTTGGTTTTACCCAACATTTCGAGATACCCAGTCATACAAATCACCAATCGAAGCAATAAAAATCAATATAAAATATGAATGCCAACTAAGTATCTGTCAATAACGTCAATAATTTTATTTTTATAATTTTTTCTATTTAAAGTATAGAGTTATTAATTTATTGTGCAAATAGTAATGTATCCCTATCATAGAAATTATCCTATGGTGCACAAAGATGCATACTATAAAAAATTAATTTAACTAATTAATATTAGAAAAAATATGATTTTAGAATCGAGATGATGGTTTGAATCACTATCTAAAATGAATAGGTCTCATTATATCCATCATCCACCGACGTGATACCTTTAAATGAGAACACTCCCATCTCATGCATCACTTGTGTGGAAGGGTAGATAGTGTCTATTACCTCAGAAAGCGGTTCTTGATGAACGGTAGCTTGCTGATAGATAGAGTAATTATCAATATTCTCAGAGGCCACTAACGGATTAAACGCGCGGCTTTGTGTCCTCGGTGCCATGTTTTCCATTGGTCCATTCATAAGAGACGTGTTTGAGAACAAAATATCTCTTTCGCTGGTTTGTTGATCTTCAGATGAAGGATCATCTTGCAGATATGCGAACGCCGAATAAGCGTTTTGTGCTACAAACATCAGGGCTATCGCACAGAGAAAAGTGTTTATTTTTGCTTTGTTCATTATATTACGCCGCCAAATAGATCAATATCGTTACCAAATACTTCTAGACTGAATGCTCAGAATCAGCGTTCGTTACTTAAAAAAGTGAATAACTCATCATCTTCATAGCTTGATAATAAGTTCATCATGGCACGTACTGCATCTGATCGATTGAGCCTTAATTTTTTATCATTCTTACGGCTGAAAATGTTAAATCTATCGATGATAAAATTCAGAGTTTCTAGTTCTGAATCAGTTAGTGATATTGATACCGGTTTGGCGTTCTTTTTATTGTATGACATAAACTCACTCTTGCTCTTGATTGGAAATGGATACTAGAATATTTTCGCTCTAAAATTCTGATGAATTCGAATTTTGGTTATAGCGCTGACTTTCAAGAACTCCATTTCTTACTTTATAAGTTGATCCTCCTCGTTTAAATGTGTGATTGCTCCATTTTGACTGTGACCTAACGATTAAGTCCTCCAAGCAGCGAGCATCAGAAATACGTTGTCTTCTTGCATAATCCCTGTCTTCTAGTTCCTTAAAAGTTCGGTTGCTACTCATTATTTATTCAGGTGATGCATAGCTTCACCTTTCTCTCCTGTTGGTTGTAATCAGTTGACAGGGCGAATTCTGAATTAACTGAACCGAGATCACAAACCGCTCAGAGGGGGGAATCCCCTCAAAAAAGTTTAACCCTAAAAAAAATCGCCTCTGAGAGGTGAACGGCTAGCGCCTATTCGCTCTTAGAAAATTTAAATTGTTAAAATTCAATGCAATAGAGTCAAAGCTAATATTGAGTTTGGTAAGGAAAGGCCGCTTTTTTAAATAAAAAAATGCGGCCTAAGGGGGAAAAGCCGCAGAATATTCAACGCTAGACTCTAAGAGGCAGTGGTATCTATCACACATCTTAGCTTTCAAGTGAGCAACTACTTTAAGTCTAACGCTCAACAAATCTTATTGATTTATATTTAGACATGAATTTGTTTACTTTTTCTGTTGAATGAAAATAGTCAAAATAGAAAAACTCGCCATTATCTAGTGATTCTAATTTTCATCCATTAATATACTTAGATGTCAGTTCCCCCTTAAATAGAAGATCTTTCATGTTAACTTCCCCATTTACTACATTACCAGGCAAGATTTCTTTTATCCTTAGTGAAATAGCACTCCGATACAGTGTGCATTTCTTGAACAATACCGATAAGTTGCACATTTCCCGGATCGAACACACTCATACGAATAGCCAGTAATTCTTGAAGATAGACTACAGCCTGTCGCACTGTTTCAGCATCTTGTGAAACTTGGTAGGTAGTAGCGAGAATTTTTTTCTAAGCGCATTGCATCTCCTTGTGCTTGAGTCATGCCCTAATTAATTAGTCTCGGTTTACCAACTAACGATGTATGCAATTTCTTTTACCTCAAAACAATAATGTTAACCTTCGTTCATAACCAGCAGGAATTGGGGAACAGCGTGTTCCGCAAAATATCGACATTGAACAAAAAAAAGCGGCCACAGAGGGCCGCTTTTTACTATTCTTCATATATTTAAGAAAATGTTACTCTTTAAGAAAATGTTACGCAGGATGCGTAGTGATTGTTGGTTGGGTTATTACTACTGGTGTAATGGTCATCCAAATACACATAGTAGTAATAGTAAGGGCCTGCATTGTTGGTGTTCGACCAGTAGCCAACCAGCGTTGGCCAATCTAACACATCCTTAAGCATTTTATCTGGGTATGCATGATAGAGCGCCGACAGCTCTTCTTTGGTCGCCAAGCGCGAACCCAACTTATTACACATCGCCACCGCTTGCGATTGAGTATATCGTGGCCAAGCTTCGCCCATTTCCCACTTTGTCGTACTGTAGGCTACACCCAACTGATCGGCTTGTGCCTGCGTTAAGGGTTTAATGAACAGGCCGACACCGGGCAGCTCAACAGCACTCTTATTGATCGTTTGATGCAATAGCACCTCTTGCGAGCTCTCCTTCATGTCATCCAGTGAATAGCTACTATTGACATCTCGATCGATACTTTCTGCTAACGTTTCAACGTCCAAGCCATGCTGAGTTTGCGAATTTTGCAGATCATTAAGCACTGTATTTTCAAGCGAATCCGTTCCGCTAGAGGAATGCACACTGCAATTTTCCCAACCACACGCCATCAGTAGCATGCTCATTATCAGTGGCGCAGCTTGCGCAACGCGTTTTTTATTGATTGTCATGATCATTATTTTTACTCGCTCAGCCCAACTCAATTTTGGCTTAGTTAACTCAGTTTTAAGTGTCGGTAAGTTGTCCAAATTAGTGTGATTTCGCGCTTTTACACGCAACAATCAAGCGCTTTAATGCTTGTTTTTTCATTGCTTTTTTCTTGTTCATTGGTACGTTCGCTCTGCTGTTGTAAACCATCACAAAGGCGATGACGTTGTGGCCACTCTAGTCATCTAGCCATCGCTGCAGCAGATAGTGAAAGAACGTAAGTAAGATCACAAATCGCTTGCGGGGGGGAATTCCCACACGCGCTACGGATGCTTAACCTTGAGCAAAACTGCTTACTCGTGCACTTCCCGCTCATCTCCACACTATCCAATTGAACCAATTGAATTAATCAGTTTAACGGCTGGTTTGCTTCACCGATGTTTTAGGCTGCCAGTCAATCAAAAAGCGTTTAATCAAACCCAGTAACAAACCGATGACCAACATCCCCATCCCCACCGCGACAGCGATCGCAGCGAAAAGATCGGGCGCTTTCATTAAGGTGGTCATTAACGATTCCTGATAAGAGAACATCCATTGGTGATCGCTTGGAAACACCCATTCGTGGAGGGTATAGAAAACTCGAGTTGGCCCAATCCAGATCAGCCAGGAGACAGCAACAAACATGGCACTTACTCGCCAGAACCATCGGTGTTTTAAACCCTTGTGTACCACAAACGTCCGCTTTCTTGGCATCAAAGCCAAATAGAACAAACTAGCCAAGAAAAATGCGCCACACCATAGCCCGGCGAAATAGAAAAGATCGATGAGATGGCGAACATCCAGCAGGTGGATGACTTCCGGACGACGCAGTAGGGTTTCCCATTTCACTCCATTAAAATAAGAAATTTCTCCGAACAAAACGCAGCGATGCTGTACACCACTCACTATCTCGCTAAACAGGTGAAAACGTTCACTGTCACTAGTGAGCGCAAAGCCGCTTTTGTACAGATTTTGCGGCGCAAACTGGTCGATATGACTTGAGATATCGAGCAAGGTGTAGAAAAACGGATAAAAAAAATCGGCTAAACTGCATAGATGCCAGCTCAATAGCAGGGCAAACATCCATTGGGTAATCACACTCATCAACTTCATTTTCACTTCTCTTCCATCATCGAACACCAGGTTTTCGCTCTCCACTTGCGAGCAAAGATCCGTTCGATAAGTTCACTGCAACATGGCATCCACTCACTAAAAGGGATTTGGTGGTTCAGGCCAAGAGCGGATTTGTCGGGGCGGGTGAGCCACGGCTGCCCCCACGGCCTCAGGCAGCGGCTGGTAGTCAGTCGCGAAGTTGACCTCTGGCAGGCGGTTTACTAACGCTCGTTTGTCTAAGATCATTTGAGTTGCTAACGAACGACCAAGCAGTGTTACCTCGACCACTTGTTGTGCTTGTTGACCCAGATGGCTATTGTGCCCTTGCCAAAACAGGCAAAACGCCCCCATCAACATCAACCGAGGCGTAGCTTGTAACCCACGTAATAATGCCAGCGATATATTTACTCTTTTCATTATTCCCTAACCGTATCTCTGTACTTTCTCAATCTGTACTTTCTCAATGGCATAGCCACTCTTTATTATTTTTTCCTAGCATCATGGATAATGAGTTGTTTATTCAACGGAACAGATTGTTTCGTCGTATAAATTATTAACACTCGCAGAAGATGCTGCTTGCGAAGAGCTCCAGTGAAATCTTTTCGAACGCATCTTAACGGATGAGTGTGAAGCAAATAAAAAGAGTGATATAAAACAAGAAGCCATCCGACATTTAATAAATTGCTAAATTCTGCGCTCGGATGTGTAAGAAAAACAAGCCGTTCTATCTCGATAGGTTACTTGAAGGAAAATTTAGAGTTATATTTAAATACATTTAAATAAAGTACATTGATGTGTTGAATTGCTGTCTGCCTTCTAATATTTAAAAAGGTAAACACCTAGAAAAATAGTTTATTTACTTTCATACAAAATAACCTCATATACAAAATCAACTTAAAAAAACACACTAAAAAAGCAATAAAGCTTTCGCTATCACACTCATTATCCGGTGAATTATGCTTTTATTATCCAAGCAGCAATCTCCATTCACGAAACAACAGCGAGGCAGGTGCATGGAAAGCTAGGTCCTAGGGAAGAGCAGGTTCTAGGAAAGCTAGGTTCTAGTTCCTAGGGAAGAGCAGGGACTAGGAAAGCTAGGTGCTAGGAAGAGAAAGGGGCGAGGTGACGAGGAAGAGCAAAGCGGACCGCTCTTCCTGTTCTTCCTAGTACCTAGAACCTAGAAACCTAGCAACCTGCTTTCCCCAGGACCGCTCTTCCTAGTACCTAGAACCTAGTAACCTAGTAACGAGCTACTTTCTGCCTGAACCCACTGATTCCACCCGTACAGGGATTCGTTGTAAAAACGGACAAACATTCCCTCTTTGACACCGATAATCGCATCCTGCGTTCTTGCTAACTCACGTTTTTGCTGAATATTCATTGACACCCCTTTTTTTTTTGAAAAAGCGCCCCTTACGGGGCGCAGTGAAAAGCAAAAAAACATAAAAGATAAAGGTTAAACCTTAAACGCTAAACTCTAAGAACCTGACACGCACGTGGCGTAGTAATCGTGCTCCGGCAGAACGCTGCCTGTCATACCGGAGCCCAACATCACACGGTAGTACCGGGGGCCGTTCGTCGTGCTCGTCCAGGCGTACTCGTCCGCCGGCCAACCCGAAAAACTATACATGTCGCCCCTCTCGTCAAATAGGCTCAACAGCTCGTTTTGGGTCGGACGGCGCCAATCCGCTTTACCACCAAAGTTCATCGCCGCTAAATCTTGACACCAGCGGTCAAACTGGCCGTTGACCCCATCACCATTGCCTATCGCCAACTGGTCAAAGCGTGGAAACACGCCGCCAGCAGGGCCATATGAGCCAGTTTCCATGTTGGTACTGGCGTAAGTTCGCCCGCCATTGGTATCGACACTGCCTACGGCTTTGGTATAGCCTAACGCTTGCACCATGGCCTCACTCGGCGAGGAGGTAAACCACTGACCTGCATTGTTGGTCGCGATTTTTAAGCATTCCCCTGTCGCATTGGTCTTATCGGCATCATTCAACTGACCGCCACACGCCGCTGCGCTTAAGGTGCTGAAATCCGGCCCGGTGATGGTCAAGGTGGTGGTTTTCGTCACCCCCTCAAATGGCCCATGACCGGTGGCAGTAATGGTCACCACTACGTTGTCGCTGCCTGTTACACCGCTGGTGTCGACCATGCCGTTTTCATCCACCGTTACGCCCGAATCTTCTGGGCTCACCGTCCAAGTCACAAACTCACTGCTCGATGTGGTGTAGTGGCTGCCATCCTCGAAGTGGAATTCCGCTTCAACTTTGACGTCACTGCCTTTCGACACCTCAAGGGTGGACTCGTGGCTTGGCTCGCCATCCACCGTGGTGACGATTTCACTCGCCTCGCCATCCACCAGCGCCAACTTCACCTCAAAGGTTTCGTCTTGCGCCGCTTGACCACTAAACCAACCGCCATCAACAAAGGTGGCACGCATGGTCAGCGGCTGGTTCACCAAGCTGATGATCTCTTCCATCGCCGGAATGGTCACTAACCCTTCCGAGGTCAGCTCCAGTTCCGTGACCTGGTTTTGCGAGCCGTCGAGCACACTCCACGTCACGTGGTCCGCGTCCGCCACATTCAAGGTGCTGTAAGTCTGCGTACTGTCCTCTAGGCCAAACTCAATCACCGCCTGTAAGGTCGTACCCGGGACCACCGCGCTGTTGTCTAACACCAAGTCTGGGTTTTGCACCTTCTCCGGCGCAATCGGGTTGCTGGCATCGTTGTCGTCCCACCCTTCGATGGTCTCTAGGCCGTTTTTAAACCCGTCGCCGTCTTTGTCTTCATCGCCGTTTTCCACCGGACTGTTCGGGTTGTCCTTGTCCCAGCCTTCGGCGTGCTCACGGCCATCTTTGAGGCCATCGCCATCGCTGTCAAGGTTACCGTTTTCCACCGGGTTGTTGGCGTCGTTATCGTCCCAGCCGTTCACCTCTTCCAGGCCGTTCTTAATCCCGTCGCCATCTTTGTCTTCATTACCCCCTTGCACTGGGTCGTTAGCGTCGTTATCGTCCCAACCTTCCACGGTCTCTAGGCCGTTCTTGATGCCGTCGCCGTCTTTGTCCTTATCGCCGTCTTGCACCGGGTCGTTCGGGTCATTCTTATCTGAGCCGCTCACCGTCTCCAAGCCGTCTTTAAGGCCATCATGGTCGCTGTCCAGATTGCCGCCCTGCACCGGGTTGTTCG
The DNA here is from genome assembly GCF_015767675.1 of Vibrio navarrensis. Lineage (NCBI taxonomy): Bacteria > Pseudomonadati > Pseudomonadota > Gammaproteobacteria > Vibrionales > Vibrionaceae > Vibrio > Vibrio navarrensis. The sequence continues at coordinate 2,664,017 of NZ_CP065217.1, forward strand.
GGTCGTTGTCGTCCCACCCTTCCACGGTCTCTTTGCCGTTCTTGATGCCATCTTTGTCGTCGTCCTTATCGCCGCCTTGCACTGGGTCGTTCGGGTCGTCCTTATCGGTGCCGTTTTTTACCTCTTCGCCGTTCGTCAGGCCATCGCCGTCGTCGTCGAGGTTACCGCCTTGCACTGGGTCGTTCGGGTCATCCTTATCGGTGCCGTTTTTTACCTCTTCGCCGTTCGTCAGGCCATCGCCGTCGTCGTCGAGGTTACCGCCTTGCACTGGGTCGTTCGGGTCATCCTTATCGGTGCCGTTTTTTACCTCTTCGCCGTTGGTGTAACCATCGCCGTCATCGTCCTTATCGCCGTTTTCCACCGGGTCATTCGGGTCATCCGGGTTGGTGCCGTTGTCCGTCTCTTCACCGTTGGTGTAACCGTCACCGTCGCTGTCACAGGTGTACGAGGTTGGCGCACACGGGTCCGTGACGCCTGACTGAGACGGCAAACCACTGTCTTCCCCACCACAGGCCATCAGCAGCAAGCTCATCATCAAGGGCGCGACTTTCATCGCGTGTTTCTTCTTCATTTTAAATTGCGTTCTTTTCATAAAATAGGTCCTACATCGATTGCGCAGTAAAGTGCGCTTATTCTTGGTCACTGCGCGTGCTGTGACTACTCATCGCTTCCGGAGAAACAATCTCCACTCGGCGGTTTTGCGCTCGACCACTCTCGGTGTCGTTACTCGCCACCGGCAGGCTCTCGCCATAACCGACCACGCGGGTAATGCGCTCTGGGGCCACCCCTTTGCTGATTAAGTAGTTGGCCACCGATTGCGCGCGCTGCTCAGAAAGGCGCTGGTTAAGCGTGTCACTGCCTTTCGAATCGGTGTGGCCGCTGATTTCCACCACCGTCTCGGGGTACTGTTTTAAGCGCGCCAACAGCGGTTGCAGTTGCAGCATCAGCGATGGGCTTAAGTTGGTGCTGCCCGTTTCAAACAGCGCTTCACCAAAGGCACTGCTCACCACTTGGGTGTAAGTCTCAATCACTTGTGGCTCTGGCTCGGCCACAGTTTCCATCACTGGCTCGGGTTCGCTCATCACCACCTCGTCCACCGGACGCACGTCCATCGGCTCACTCATCGCCGTTTGCGCTGCGCCGCCAAAGCGGTAATCCAGCCCCACGCCGATAAAGTGAATGTCGGAGCCGCCCGTCTTCTCACCGCCCACTTCGTTGAAGTACTGGTACTCCAAACGCGTGTTCCAGTGCTCGGTCAAGCGGTACTCCACCCCCGCGCCCAGCATCAGGGAGCTGCCGTCTTCTTCTTGGTTCACGCTGCCAAGGCCCGGCTCACTGCCGCTTTTCTCCACTTGCCACAGCAAGGTGCCCGCTTTGGCAAACAGACCCGCGCGCTCAGTCAGCGCGTAATCCGCTTTCAGACCCAGCTCAATGCCTTGTACCGTGGCGTCGTAATGCGCCACCTCGCCCGGCTTCATCAGCGCCGAGTAATCGGCTTTCGATTTGCCAAGGGAGTCGTAACCCACTTCCACTGCCAGCCAGTCCAGCGCTTGGTAACCGCCATACACGCCAAAGCCTTCGCTCTGCTCTTCGCAGTCCAGGCTGTTCGACCCACACTCGTCGGAAAATTGGGTCAGCCCCGCTTTACCGCCGACGTAAAATTCGCCCACTTGGTTGCTCGCCAGCGCCACGGAGGCCTGCCCCGCCAGCACAAGCCCTACCCACAGGGCTAAAGTCTGTTTTTTCATTCTCATCTGTTTTTTCATTCGTCACTGCCTCTTGCTTGACTGGGTTGCACTCAGGCCAAACCGCCCTTGGCAACCGGTGTTGTTTTCCAGGTGCGATGTCCGTCGTGGAACCTCGCAGAAGTAAAGAAAAGTGATGAACGCTCCTCTTGGTTACTGGGTTATGCGTTAGTGATGGATGACTGTGTCATTTGCCATGACTGCTGCCGCTAGCATTAGGGACACCGTTTCCCGACTCAACGAAACAGCGCGTTTCCTCCGCTTTGACCCAAAGCCCACCCATCATGACCAAACGCTGACCGGCTTCTGCTACCACCAAGCATTGATGGGATAATGGCCTCACTCGCTGTTCGATGGGTGCATTGTATGGATATTGGAAGAGCAGGAAATGAGGAGGGTTTTAAAGCGGGCAGCCGAGCGACGTTTATTATTTTATTAATGGGAAAGGGGGCTAGGAAGAGCAGGTCCTAGGGAAGAGCAGGGACTAGGAAGAGAAGGTGCTAGGTGCTAGGAAAATAAGGGACTAGGAAGAGCGGAAGAAATGGCCCTATGGTCCTATGGTCCCCGGAAAGGCAGGGCCTAGGTTCTAGGGAAAGAAAGGGGCGAGGAAAAAACTCAGGGACGAGTTTGCTAGGGGCGAGGTGACGAGGAAGAGCAAAGCGGACCGCTCTTCCTGTTCTTCCTAGTACCTAGAACCTAGAAACCTAGCAACCTGCTTTCCCCAGGACCGCTCTTCCTAGTACCTAGAACCTAGTAACCTAGTAACCTAGTAACGAGCTACTTTCTGCCTGAACCCACTGATTCCACCCGTACAGGGATTCGTTGTAAAAACGGACAAACATTCCCTCTTTGACACCGATAATCGCATCCTGCGTTCTTGCTAACTCACGTTTTTGCTGAATATTCATTGACACCCCTTTTTTTTTGAAAAAGCGCCCCTTACGGGGCGCAGTGAAAAGCAAAAAAACATAAAAGATAAAGGTTAAACCTTAAACGCTAAACTCTAAGAACCTGACACGCACGAGGCGTAGCGCCTTTTCTCCGGTCGATCGCTGGGGGAGTAGCCGCTGGTCAGGGACGCGTTGTAGTAGTTGGAACCATTCGGCGTACTCGACCAGTAGGTGGCTCCACCCGGCCAGCCGAGCACGTTGTACATATCGCCCTTATCGTTATATAGACTCAACAGCTCGTTTCGGGTCGGACGGCGCCAATCCCCTTTACCACCAAAGTTCATCGCCGCTAAATCTTGACACCAGCGGTCAAACTGGCCGTTGACCCCATCACCATTGCCTATCGCCAACTGGTCAAAGCGTGGAAACACGCCGCCAGCAGGGCCATATGAGCCAGTTTCCATGTTGGTACTGGCGTAAGTTCGCCCGCCATTGGTATCGACACTGCCTACGGCTTTGGTATAGCCTAACGCTTGCACCATGGCCTCACTCGGCGAGGAGGTAAACCACTGACCTGCGTTGTTGGTCGCGATTTTTAAGCATTCCCCTGTCGCATTGGTCTTATCGGCATCATTCAACTGACCGCCACACGCCGCTGCGCTTAAGGTGCTGAAATCCGGCCCGGTGATGGTCAAGGTGGTGGTTTTCGTCACCCCCTCAAATGGCCCATGACCGGTGGCAGTAATGGTCACCACTACGTTGTCGCTGCCTGTTACACCGCTGGTGTCGACCATGCCGTTTTCATCCACCGTTACGCCCGAATCTTCTGGGCTCACCGTCCAAGTCACAAACTCACTGCTCGATGTGGTGTAGTGGCTGCCATCCTCGAAGTGGAATTCCGCTTCAACTTTGACGTCACTGCCTTTCGACACCTCAAGGGTGGACTCGTGGCTTGGCTCGCCATCCACCGTGGTGACGATTTCACTCGCCTCGCCATCCACCAGCGCCAACTTCACCTCAAAGGTTTCGTCTTGCGCCGCTTGACCACTAAACCAACCGCCATCAACAAAGGTGGCACGCATGGTCAGCGGCTGGTTCACCAAGCTGATGATCTCTTCCATCGCCGGAATGGTCACTAACCCTTCCGAGGTCAGCTCCAGTTCCGTGACCTGGTTTTGCGAGCCGTCGAGCACACTCCACGTCACGTGGTCCGCGTCCGCCACATTCAAGGTGCTGTAAGTCTGCGTACTGTCCTCTAGGCCAAACTCAATCACCGCCTGTAAGGTCGTACCCGGGACCACCGCGCTGTTGTCCAGCACTAGGTCCGGGTTTTGCACTTTCTCGGGCGCAATCGGGTTGCTGGCATCTTCATCATCCCAGCCCTCAATGGTTTCCTGACCATTGGGGAAGCCGTCGCCATCTTTGTCTTCATCACCGTTTGCCACTGGGTCATTCGGGTTGTCCTTGTCCCAGCCTTCGGCGTGCTCACGGCCATCTTTGAGGCCATCGCCATCGCTGTCCAAGTTGCCGTTTTCCACCGGGTTGTTGACGTTGTTGTCGTCCCACCCTTCCACAGTCTCACGGCCGTTCTTGATGCCGTCGCCGTCTTTGTCTTCATTACCGCCTTGCACCGGGTTGTTGGCGTCGTTATCGTCCCAACCTTCTACCGTCTCTAGGCCGTTCTTGATGCCGTCGCCGTCTTTGTCCTTATCGCCGTCTTGCACCGGGTCGTTCGGGTCATTCTTATCTGAGCCGCTCACCGTCTCCAAGCCGTCTTTAAGGCCATCATGGTCGCTGTCCAGATTGCCGCCCTGCACCGGGTTGTTCGGGTCGTTGTCGTCCCACCCTTCCACGGTCTCTTTGCCGTTCTTGATGCCATCTTTGTCGTCGTCCTTATCGCCGCCTTGCACTGGGTCGTTCGGGTCGTCCTTATCGGTGCCGTTTTTTACCTCTTCGCCGTTCGTCAGGCCATCGCCGTCGTCGTCGAGGTTACCGCCTTGCACTGGGTCGTTCGGGTCATCCTTATCGGTGCCGTTTTTTACCTCTTCGCCGTTGGTGTAACCATCGCCGTCATCGTCCTTATCGCCGTTTTCCACCGGGTCATTCGGGTCATCCGGGTTGGTGCCGTTGTCCGTCTCTTCACCGTTGGTGTAACCGTCACCGTCGCTGTCACAGGTGTACGAGGTTGGCGCACACGGGTCCGTGACGCCTGACTGAGACGGCAAACCACTGTCTTCCCCACCACAGGCCATCAGCAGCAAGCTCATCATCAAGGGCGCGACTTTCATCGCGTGTTTCTTCTTCATTTTAAATTGCGTTCTTTTCATAAAATAGGTCCTACATCGATTGCGCAGTAAAGTGCGCTTATTCTTGGTCACTGCGCGTGCTGTGACTACTCATCGCTTCCGGAGAAACAATCTCCACTCGGCGGTTTTGCGCTCGACCACTCTCGGTGTCGTTACTCGCCACCGGCAGGCTCTCGCCATAACCGACCACGCGGGTAATGCGCTCTGGGGCCACCCCTTTGCTGATTAAGTAGTTGGCCACCGATTGCGCGCGCTGCTCAGAAAGGCGCTGGTTAAGCGTGTCACTGCCTTTCGAATCGGTGTGGCCGCTGATTTCCACCACCGTCTCGGGGTACTGTTTTAAGCGCGCCAACAGCGGTTGCAGTTGCAGCATCAGCGATGGGCTTAAGTTGGTGCTGCCCGTTTCAAACAGCGCTTCACCAAAGGCACTGCTCACCACTTGGGTGTAAGTCTCAATCACTTGTGGCTCTGGCTCGGCCACAGTTTCCATCACTGGCTCGGGTTCGCTCATCACCACCTCGTCCACCGGACGCACGTCCATCGGCTCACTCATCGCCGTTTGCGCTGCGCCGCCAAAGCGGTAATCCAGCCCCACGCCGATAAAGTGAATGTCGGAGCCGCCCGTCTTCTCACCGCCCACTTCGTTGAAGTACTGGTACTCCAAACGCGTGTTCCAGTGCTCGGTCAAGCGGTACTCCACCCCCGCGCCCAGCATCAGGGAGCTGCCGTCTTCTTCTTGGTTCACGCTGCCAAGGCCCGGCTCACTGCCGCTTTTCTCCACTTGCCACAGCAAGGTGCCCGCTTTGGCAAACAGACCCGCGCGCTCAGTCAGCGCGTAATCCGCTTTCAGACCCAGCTCAATGCCTTGTACCGTGGCGTCGTAATGCGCCACCTCGCCCGGCTTCATCAGCGCCGAGTAATCGGCTTTCGATTTGCCAAGGGAGTCGTAACCCACTTCCACTGCCAGCCAGTCCAGCGCTTGGTAACCGCCATACACGCCAAAGCCTTCGCTCTGCTCTTCGCAGTCCAGGCTGTTCGCGCCACATTCGTCGGAAAATTGGGTCAAACCCGCTTTGCCGCCGACGTAAAATTCGCCCACTTGGTTGCTGGCCAGCGCCACGGAGGCCTGCCCCGCCAGCACAAGCCCTACCCACAGGGCTAAAGTCTGTTTTTTCATTCTCATCTGTTTTTTCATTCGTCACTGCCTCTTGCTTGACTGGGTTGCACTCAGGCCAAACCGCCCTTGGCAACCGGTGTTGTTTTCCAGGTGCGATGTCCGTTGTGGAACCTCGCAGAAGTAAAGAAAAGTGATGAACGCTCCTCTTGGTTACTGGGTTATGTGTTGTGATGGTGACTGTGCCATTTGCCATGACTGCTGCCGCTAGCATTAGGGACACCGTTTCCCGACTCAACGAAACAGCGCGTTTCCTCCGCTTTAACCCAAAGCCCACCCATCATGACCAAACGCTGACCGGCTTCTGCTACCACCAAGCATTGATGGGATAATGACTTCACTCGCTGTTCGATGGGTGAATTGTATGGATATTGGAGAGCAGGAAATGAGGAGGGAGGAGGGTTTTAAAGCGGGCAGCCGAGCGACGTTTATTATTTTATTAATGGGAAAGGGGGGAGGAAGAGCAGGTTCTAGGGACTAGGAAAAGAAAGGGGCTAGGAAGAGCAGGTCCTAGGGAAGAGCAGGGACTAGGAAAAGAAGGTGTTAGGTGCTAGGAAAATAAGGGACTAGGAAGAGCGGAAGAGAGGGTCCTAGGGAAGAGCAGGGACTAGGAAGAGAAGGTGCTAGGTGCTAGGAAAATAAGGGACGAGGAAGAGCACTTTTCCCTTGGATATTAAGTTGATCTTAAATATTAAGCATAAAAACGGCCCTCTCGGGCCGTTTTGCTCAGGTTAAACATCAAATCAGGTTAAACATCAGAAATGCACGAGGCGTAGAGCTTGGTCTGTGTCTCGGCGCCCTCATAAAAGCCGTAGCTGAGGAACACTCGATAGTAGTGACCAAATTCTAACCCGCCGGTGCTCGACCAGTAACCCACCTTGGTGGTTGGCCAGTGAAACTCGCTATTGAGCCGATCCGTTGGGTAGGCGTTATACAGTGCCACCAGCTCATCTTTACTTGCTAAGCGATAGCCACGTTGGCTGCACATCGCCTGCGCCTGAGATTGAGTAAAGCTCGCCCACGTTAGGCCCAGCTCACTGGTGGTTAAGCTGTAGCTCGCGCCCAACGCATCCGCTTGCGCTTTGGTCGGCGGGCTGTAGAACACGCCCACACCGGGTAAAGTGATCTGTGCCTGCGCTTCTCCGTGCACACTCACCATTTCCTCCAACGCTGGCCCTTGCACCTGCGCCTGGTTAGACGGCGTGACCGTTAAAGTGTAGTTGCCCACCTCATCTAAGCTGATGGCGGCAATGGCACCGCCGCTGGTGTCCCCCTGCTGGAGCAGCACTCCCGCCGAGGTTTTCCATTGGTAATGGACCTTCTCCCCCGGCGCGCCGAGGTTTTGCTGCCAAGTGTAACTGGCCGAAACAGTTTGCCCTGGCTGAATATCGCTGGCCGAGAGCGTTAAGCTGCTCAGGGTCGGCACGTTTTTCACCGTCGGGTCGCTGCCTTGTTGATATTCGTCCAAGTTACTCACGCCATCGCCGTCGGCATCCCCATCTGGGTTGTAATCTGCGTCTGCGCCATTGGGCGTGCCATCACTATCCAGATCTTCATTACCAAACGGGATCGGGCTATTGGCATCACGCGGGTCACTGCCATCGATGTACTCGACCTGGTTGTGAATTCCGTCGCCATCAAAATCGCCATTTGGCTGGTAATCCAGATCGGCGCCATTGACTATGCCATCACCATCGAGGTCTTGATCGCCCGCATAGAGCGGATCATTGCCATCGTTAGGATCAGAGCCCGCCCAATACTCCGCTTCGTTGCTCACGCCATCGTTGTCTTGATCGCCGCTGCGCTGGTAATCCTCATCACGGCCATTGACTATCCCATCGCCGTCGAGATCCTGATCGCCGGCATAGAGCGGATCGTTGCCATCGCTTGGGTTACTGCCCGAGCTGTACTCTGCGCCGTTACTCAGCCCGTCGCCATCGGCATCCGCATCATGCTGGTAATCGCCGTCGCTGCCGTTGGGCGTGCCATCACCGTCGAGATCTTGACTGCCCGCATACACTGGGCTGTTTGGGTTGGCCGGATCGCTACCACCACGGTACTCGCTTTCATTGCTCAGACCATCGCCATCATAATCGCCGTTTGGATTGTAATCTGAGTCAATGCCGTTGGGCTTTCCGTCACCATCGAGGTCCGCATCGCCAGCAAAAATCGGCGAATTGGCATCGAGTGGATCGCTGCCCGCGAGGTTTTCCTCGCCGTTGCTCAAGCCATCACCATCGGCATCCGCGTCTGGGTTGTAATCTGGGTCAATGCCATTGGGCACGCCATCGCCATCGTCGTCTTCACTGCCACCGAGCAGCGGATCATGCCCATCGGCCGGGTCGCTGCCTTGGCGGTATTCGCTTTCATTGCTCAGGCCATCTCCGTCAAAGTCGTCTTCACCGTGATAATCGCTGTCACTGCCGTTAGGGGTGCCATCGCTGTCCAAATCTTGATTGCCAGCATACACCGGGCTGTTGGCATCGGCCGGGTTGCTCCCTTGGCGGTATTCAGTTTCGTTGCTCAGGCCATCGCCATCAAAATCGCCATTGCTATCGTAATCTGCATCACTGCCGTTGGGCGTGCCGTCTTTATCCAAGTCGCGATCGCCGGCGTACACTGGGCTATTGGCATCGGCTGGGTTACTGCCCGCCGCGTACTCACTCTCATTACTTTGACCATCGCCATCGCTGTCGTGGCTTGGGGCGTAATCGGGGTCGACGCCGTTCACCACACCGTCACCGTCGTGATCTTTATCGCCAAAGCGCACCGGATCATCCGGGTTTGACGGGTTACTGCCTGCGCCATATTCCGCGCCGTTACTGCGGCCATCGCCATCTGCATCACCAGCGGAGTGATAATCTGGGTCGATACCGTTCACCAAGCCGTCGCCATCTAGGTCGCTTGCGCCCCCTTCCACCGGATCATTGGGGTTGAGCGGATCGCTGCCGGATTGATACTCCTCGCCATTACTGCGCCCATCACCGTCTTCATCCTCGCCTGGCTGGTAATCTTCATCCACCCCATTGGGCGTGCCGTCTTTATCGAGATCACCCGCGCCACCGCTCACCGGATCGTTCGGGTTGCTCGGGCTACTGCCCGCAGCATGCTCCTCACCGTTGCTTAAGCCATCGCCATCGGCATCACCGTCTGGGTGGTAGTCGCCGTCTGCGCCGTTGGGCGTGCCGTCGTTATCGTCGTCTTTGTCACCGCCTGCCATCGGATCGTTCGGGTCACGCGGATCAGAGCCTGCGCGATATTCCGCTTCGTTGGTTAAGCCATCGCCATCAAAATCGTCGCTACCGCGATAGCCAGCATCGCTGCCATTGACCACCCCGTTGTTATCCAAGTCTTGGTCACCCGCATACACCGGATCATTGGCATCGGTCGGCGAAGAGCCATCACGATACTCCACCCAGTTGCTCAGGCCATCGCTATCGGCATCGCCATCTGGGTCGTAGTCGCTATCAATTCCGTTGACTATACCGTCCGCGTCGAGGTCCTTATCCCCCGCTTTCACCGGCACGTTAGGGTTGGTTGGGTTGCTGGAAGCTTGATACTCTTCGCGGTTACTCCAACCGTCGCCATCGGCGTCCCCTTCTGGGTCGTAATCCTCATCAATACCGTTAGCAATGCCATCGCCGTCAAGGTCGCCACCGCCGCCGATCATCGGCGCATTCGGATCGTGCGGGTCACTGCCATTTTGGTGCTCCACGCCATTACTCAGCCCATCGCCATCGGCATCACCGTCTGGCGCATAGTCCGGATCTTTGCCATTTTTGATCCCATCCCCATCGAGATCGCCATTGCCGCCCAGCACCGGATCATTGGGGTTATGCGCATCAAAACCATTTTGTGCTTCTTCTTTATCGGTCCAGCCATCGCCGTCACTATCCACGTCTGGGTTGCTGTCCGGATCGCCGCCATCAGGCGTGCCATTCCCGTTCTGATCTTCATCGCCATCGGTTATCGGATCATCAGGGTTGAGCGGATCGCTGCCATTGCCGTACTCCTCGCCATTAGGAATGCCATCACCATCGGCGTCATCATCTGAGTCATAATCCTCGTCCGTGCCATTGGGCGTACCATCGCTATCTATGTCTTCTCCGCCACCGGGCAGTGGGTCATCCGGGTCAAGCGGGTCACTGCCGTTGGCATATTCATGACCATTGCCGAGTCCATCGCCATCGGTATCGTCTTGCGGGTGGTAATCCTCGTCCGCGCCATTAGGTGTGCCGTCGCCGTCAATGTCCTCGCCGCCGCCGGGTAGCGGGTCATCGGGGTCATTTGGGTTGCTGCCGTGCTCATACTCTTCGCGGTTGGTGAGGTCATCGCCATCACTATCCGCATCGGAGTTGTAATCGGGGTCGATGCCGTTGGGCGTGCCATCGCCGTCGTGGTCTTTATCGCCAAACGGCACGGGATCATTCGGGTCGTGTGGGTTGCCGCCGTGGTCGGTCTCTTCACCATTGCTGATGCCGTCGCCATCACTGTCACACGTGTAAGCGTAGGCAGAACAATGGCTATATGGCCCACTTGGTTGGCTCGGCATGCCGCCACCTTCACCGCCGCACGCCATCAATAGTAAGCTCATCATCAAAGGGGCCACTTTGGCCGCGCGCTGACGATGGGCATTGCGCTTTCGTTTATTCACAATCTATTTCCTAAAACTAATCTGTTTATCGATGATCTATTTTTTAATAAGACAAAAGCGACAGCGCTCGGTGGCATAAGTTGCCAAACCAAGCGGGAGTAATCACATCGCTTTTCAATGAAGTCAATTTTGATTGGCGCATTGTATCGATTTTGCGCATAAGGCTAATGGCTAAGAGGGAAAAAGCGGAAGCCAGTCAGTGTTTATTATTTTATCCGTCATTCCGCAGCTAATTCCAGAATTTAAATAGTGTGATCTGGCGATCAGTTTTTCATAAAAACCACGACACCATCTTGACCGCGATCGACAGTTTTGATCTATTACTGCTATTTGACGGTCTCAAAATATGTCTACCCATCCTGTTATTAAACGCTTAGATCACCTTGGTCTCATTGCCGCCTTTTGTCACGAAATTGGCCTGCCACGGATGATAGATGCCGTTATCCCAAAATATTCTGACCACAATGTTTCTCATGGTGACGCGGTATTGGCCATGCTCCTAAATGGACTTGGCTTTCATAGCAGAACACTGCACATGTTCTCGGACTTTTTTAAGACCAAGCCTGTGTCTAAGCTACTCGCCAAAGACATTGAAGCACACCACCTTACTGATGATGTACTAGGCCGCACCTTAGATGCTCTATACGAAGCCGATGTCTCAGCGCTCTATCAGGTTATTGCTGAGCGTGTTGTTGATAAACTGGGCTTGACGACGGATTCTGTTCATCTTGATATCACTAGCTTCCACGTTGATGGTGAGTATGCACAAGATGAAAACACCAACGTCATTAAGCTTGTAAGAGGCTACAGTCGGGATCATAGGCCAGAGCTTAACCAAGTGGTGCTTGAACTCATCTGTGAAAACCAAGCAGGTATTCCTGTTTACATGCAAGCACTGAGTGGCAACACCAATGATGCCAAGGCATTCGCTGAAGTCACTAAAAGACACATACATTGCCTAAAAGCCGCGCAAAATAGTCGTTACTTTATCGCTGATGCCGCCTTGTACACCGAAGAAAGCATCTCCTCGCTAGATGAGCAAAATCAAAAGTTCATTACCCGTGTACCCATGACCATCAAGCTCGCAAAACAAGCACTGTTTGCGCTAGAGCCAGAGCAATTAATCGCTATTGATGATGGCTACTCAGGATGTTGGATAGACTCGGATTACGGAAAGGTCAATCAACGTTGGTTGCTCGTTCACAGTGAACAGGCCACCAAGCGGGAAGAAATCACTTTCTTCAAGAACTTAGAGAAAAACATAGCAAAAGAAATCAAAGCGTTGGAAAAGCTAAGTAAAAAACCATTCGCTTGTGAAGTTGACGCAGAATTAGCGTTTAACGATTTCAAGAAACAATCTGACTTACTAGGGTTTGAACAAGGCACTCTCATCAAACTGCCGACTTACTCTCATTCGGGCCGCCCAAAGACAGATGAAGCACCGACAGGATACCAATACTTTATCGAAGCCGCTCCCTTCACCGACCTAGAAAAAGTAAAACTGGCTAAGCTCAAAGTAGGCATGTTTATCCTCGCGACAAATGACACCGACAATGAAGAACTCACCATGACGGCTCTTCTAGCACATTACAAATCGCAACAAAAAGTCGAGCGCGGCTTCCGCTTTCTAAAAAGCCCTGAATTTTTAACCTCTTCCATCTTCTTGAAAAAGCCTGAACGCATTGAAGCGTTGCTAATGATAATGACGTTGAGCTTGCTTGTTTACGCCAGTTTAGAACACAAAATCAGAGAGCAACTCGCACAAACCGAAGCGTTCTTCCCAAGTATGGTAAAGAACAAGACGACCTCCAGACCGACGGCACGTTGGGTCTTCTTGCAATTCGAAGGCATAGATACGTTAGAAATCAACGGCCAACGGTTCATCACTGGACTTCAAGAGCACCAAACACAACTACTCAAATTACTCGGTAGATTCTATGAGGTAGTTTATTCCTAAATTAGCTGCGGAATGTCGGCTTTATTAAACCTACATAGACAACACAAAATGCACAATAAAATATATTTTAAAAAATAATAATCAGAATAAAAATGATAAATTCCAGAATAATATTTATTATAAATTACTCAGGGTGATTAGATATACCCATCCAACAGCAACCCAAGGGGCATGTGCGTTTATTGATAGGCCGTGGTAAAAATCGCCGTCGCGCTCACTAAACCGAGTTTATCGGGTGCTTGTCCATCTCGATTGTAAAGCTGCGCAGAGAAGCCAACCAAGGTTGAGTTGGTATCCCCAGGGACAATAGTTTGTCGCACGGACGAAGCAAAAGGCAGAATAGACGCGCCACTTTCGGTTAATACCTCAACACCAATGTTGCTCGGGCCATTTGATGCAAGGTTAACAAGCACATTGGGGTTACCATCGGTATAGCCTGAGGCGCTGACATCAACTAAGTACGTCGAGAGCAAATCCATACACGCTTGCGGGTTGGCGGGGCCAATCTTAAATATCACCCGCTCCCCGACCGCTCCGATACGTTGCGCAACTTGATCGCTGTCTAACGTAGGTAACGACACTACCCCAGAGGGGAGAAGCACATTGTTGGCATCATAGACGCGGGCATCACAAGTCGGCGCGATAAATTGGCCGGAGAAATTGAGCGTCAATCGAGTGATATCCTCTATCGCAAACGCGAAGTTTGCTTTCAAGAGCAACATCAGCGCACAGGTTATGGTTCTTTTCTGCTGACTGAAAGCACAAGAAGGTGGGATCTTCCATCTATGAATGCGTTGTTTCACTGTATATAAGGTTGGCAAATCCATCATCGTGTCCCGTTAATTGTATTTAATCTCAAGTGTCACAGGAACACTGCGAAAACTGCCCACCGATGGATTCGGCTGCAACGCCCAATAGTTGACTTTGAAGTCGGCAGTCAGGCCAGTATAAGGTAACGTCTCCCCACTACTGATGTAAGCGTTATCAGCACGTTTCTTAATCACAAAACCCGCCGTCGAATTGGTTGAGGTGACCACTGGCGTACCCAAAGAGCTCACTTCACTATACGTAAAGGTGATTTCGGTGTGGCTAAAATCTGCGCAGTTCTCCCCAGGGGTTTGGCTTGGAACCACAGAAAACGTTTCGCCGCTATACAGCGTTTTCGGTGGCTCACCGATGGTGCTATAAGTTGAGATAGTATCTAAAGCAATGGTTCCATTGTTCACTACAGGCGTACCGTTTGCGTCTTGAATTTCGGCGGTGCACGCAGCGGCGAGGGGCTCGACAATCGCCGTCGACAGATTCGGAACCCACGCACTATTCGTGTTCAGCGAAGTATATTGTTCGCATTTACTGAAATCACTGCCACCTCGATCGGTCGGCATCAAACACAGATAGACCTTAGGATATTGAATCGGTGTAGTGTCGCCTGTCTTTGCGATTCGCACCAATTTAAGATAATTATCACATACATAGTAAGTATGTCCTTGGCCGGCAGGTAACCAAAGTCGGCCTGGAGCGCAAAACGCATTTCCTCCTTGACCTGTCCTTCCAAAAATAAAAGCGTAATCGTCATTGCCAGACTGTATGTAACCGTTATTTGTTGAACCCAATATATTATTGGCTCCATTACTGCTTGTACCGCCCCAGCATCCCCAGTAGCTGCCACTGGCAGGGTAATCTGTCTGGCCACTGGCAAAGGCAATCTCAACATTGGATGCTAATACATAGCTGTCATTAACATTGGGTAATAATTCTGGCGAAATACTGGGCAACGTATTATAAGGCTGCCCACCTAGGCGAAAACCTAAGGTGATACTGTAATCAGCCATACACACTGAACTAAAAAGATAAAAGTGAATACACAGGATATATTTTATATTCCCTCTAACAAATTCCAGTCTATTTTCCATTGACATTCACCTTATAATCCTTTTTACCACCAAAATCATCAATCATATTTATTGTCATTTCTTTGGGGCAATCTTTAACTTTACTTAGAATATTATTCGTCCCTGGCATAATTAAATGATAGTAAGCAACATTTTCTTTTCCTAATGAGTAATACAATGGAGAGAATAGGAATGGACTTTTATTCACGACTTGCAATACTCCTTGATTGCAGGTTGCCAATAGCTTTTCTTCTGCGCTATAGCGATTTCCTAACGCTTTCGGCCTGTATATCATTTTCACCTTGATTCTTTGCGCAAAAACAACTGAAGGCGCATCGACCTCTGATTTCGGTGGGATCTCTTGCACATTAAGCCAATATATGGATTCATGTTCTTGTGGCAGATTATCCGTAATACTCACGATATTTACGTTCGCTTTCCCCTTAGGGGCGATTTTTACCAAGGCAGGGCTAGCCGTGAAGTGACTTTCTCCGCTATAACCCGTTTTGCTATTGATATCAGTGAAAGGCTCTATCCAAATTTGTGCACCCATTGTTCGTTCACTTTTATTGGATATCGTGATCTCTTTTCGAGAAATTCCCTCTTCATAGATATATCTGGTGCCGTTTAATACCAACGCTGCGTAAGAAGGTACGCAGATCCACAGCAGGGACAGAGAAAATAAAGGCAAAATTCGTTTATTCACAATTAACTACTCCTAAATTGTGTACTTTCGATGTTTTACTTACTTGCTTAAAACTCACTTCATCGAGCTTTATATTGCATATTCGCTTGTCGTTAATCGTCAGTGCTAATATTTTTCTTTCCACACTTTGCACGCTTTCAGAAATCAACACACCGTGATCGACACTCACATAGGCAATTCGCCCACTCGGTGTTTTTACATAATCACCCAATTCAAGCAGCCTGCCACTTAGGCGAATTTTCATAAAGTAACTGGCGGTTTTCTCAGCATTAAATTGAACCAAAGCAAACGTGCCTTTGCCTTGAGTGAAAGTTTCTCTCGACGAAGCGACAGACACATCACCCGGTAATTGTGCAACATCAAGTTTGAGCTCTTTTTCCCGATAAGCGCTGCTATTGAGCATCAGGTAACCATTTTGATTGGTTTCAGTACCAAATTGTTCTACACCAGATAAATTGCCCAATTTAACCAGCGTTGGGTTCTCGCCACGGTTGGCCGAAGCAACAATGCCAGAGGGATTGCTATAACCCATACTGCCACCAACAGACATATAGAGATTGTCTTTAGACAGCGCCGCATAAAACTGGTTGTAATTGGTGTTGCCTTGCAATGCGAGAAAACTGTCTGATTCACCACTATGCCAATCGGTTTCGTTCGAGACAGTATAATTTACCGATTGGTTAATCATGCCACTGCCAGACGCACCCGAGAGATAATTCCCATCACTGTCTCTGGATAAATAAGCAGACAGCGACGTTAGGGAAAATAAATCACTTTTCGCTTGCAGCGGAATGCTAAAATTCAGCGTAATAGCAGGTTGGTATGAACCACGATGATCATTTCTAGTGGCCGATGCGGATAAATTATAAGTGATATCTTGTATGCCAAGGCGGCCAAAGAGTACCATGCTATAACTCTCTGCACTCCTCTCTGAGCGAATGCTATTGAGTCCGGGATGGTATTTATTGTAGTTGTAACTCAAACTAATACTGTCTAAATATTTATATTTACTTTGCAAATTGAGTGACAAATACGTTTTAGAATCATAACCGGTGTAGGTGTAATTTTTATTTTCTTGATAAGACTTATAATCAGTAAATGACATAAATTCATCATCTAAATACTGATAGTGATTGATGTTTAAATTGAGCCAGTTGTTGAATCTATTGCTGTATTTTATCGCATAGGCAAGATTATTCCTGCTTTCTTGAAAACTACTTTGAGCTAAACTCAATTCGACATCGCTACCATTCGGAGTCACCGTAGCCAGTCCAATTTCATTCGAGTAGTAGTTTTCGCCAATGACCGAAGTGAACGTTGGCGTCATGTAACCCATACCGTAGCCGAGATCTAAAAAGGCCACCGCATCTTCTATCGTGCCATTACTTCTTTTATATTTACCAAGAGAGAAATGGTAGTCGACTTCCCCACTAGGCAATAAAGCCGCTTGCGCTGGTATAGTAACCAGCTTGCTACTCTTTTTACCAGATTGTCCTTCTTCTACCACCTTTATCTCACCCGAACCGGGTGGAGTAATATCATCAAAACGATAGGGGCCCGCTTCGACGTAGCGCGTAGTTAATAGAATGTCGTTGTAATAAAACTTGATGGTTGAGTTTTCACTCACCACACCAGTAATAGGAATTAAAAATCGCTTACGTGATTCAGACCACATATCGGAATCGGTATTCATGCTCACACCACGAATAGGGAATCCCGAGGTTAACGTCCCCCCTTGGGTGTAGAGATCACCCGCTCTTAACTCAGACTGCAAGTCATAAAGCGGCACTGCGACATAAGCTTGGCTAATATTAAATCGATCACTCTCTGAGTCAGCATAATAGGCGTCAGCATAGAAACTGAAATCATTAACGTTAGCTTGAGCTTGTACATTTGCTGAAAGCGTATTACTGCGATCTTTATTGTAATCATTGTAATTTAATTCGTAGTTGAGCAACATTCCATCAATTAAATTGGCATGCACTCGCTCTTCTAAGCTTCTCTCTTTGTCCTTGAGGTATTTATCTGGAATAATATAATTTACACTCAGGTTTTGCGTGTTCATTTCCCATCGGGCATTGAGTAGCCGTTCAATTTCTCCACAATCAAATTCGTGGCGTTTTACCTTTGCTTTATCGTTCAGAGCAAGTTTATCACTAAAGAAAATATCAGAATTCTTACACAGCGTGGTAACACCTTGCTGCTCCTTTATCTCCACCATTACATTGTCGATGTAGGTGTTATTAACGTAAAAGTTAACACTATACTTACCCGGTAAAATAGCATTGGACTGAAAGTATTCGCTGATTTTTTCTTGGCTGTCCTTATTGTCGCCATCTTTAGTAAAAATAAAGCGACTATCAAAATCTTCTTCTGCACCTATAGCAGAATAACTACACAAACTACAGAGCGCAATCAGAATGAAAGCGAATTTAAAATCATCTTGATATTTCATCTCAATATACACCCTGAATACTTTTCATATCATGCAATGAATGCCATCAAACTTTGTCGTTATTTAAAACTTTGTCGTTATTTAAAATAAGTAAACTCTGGTATTACCATATCAACTCGACGGTTTTGCGCCCGTCCTTCAGCCGTGCTATTGGTTGCAATGGGGTGAGCCTCTCCTTCGCTGAGAATGGTCATTCGCTCTTTCTTTATCCCATGATTCAATAAGGCAGATTCAACACTGAGCGCTCTTTGCATGGACAACTGAAAATTATCCGTTTGTTTACCAACACTATCGGAAAAGCCAATAATAATAAGCGATGCCTCTTGATGCTGTGTAAGAATTGAGGCGATCTGTTCGATTACATTCAAACTATCTTGAGATAAAGTGGCACGTGCTGTTGGAAAAAAGACTCGTTGCAGAGCTTCAGAAAATAGGTGTTTACTCGGCGTGTTGAGTCTTTTTTCATTTTCGAACATCTCCTGTGCAAGGTTAACTTTTTCAGTATTAACATCTTGTTCAGTATTAACATCTTGCAGCGCTTTTTTGACCTGTTCGCCTTTTTCACCAGCGGAAGAAAATCGATAAGTGAGTTCTAACGCTAGGCTATTCACTATCCCATCTTGAACATCTCGATATCCGATATTAGGAAAGGTTAGATAACCCAAACCGAGTTTAATTTGATTGTCTAAATGATAATTAAAACCAAACCCACCCACAAAGGTATAATTTTCACTTGCTGCGTATTCGTAAATTGCGCCACCAAATTTGACATAGAATTCGATATTCTCTCCAACGGGTGCAGTCAACTTAGGCGTAATACTGTATATGGAAAGATTTGACTTTGCTAAATGTGTGCCGTCTTGAATTTCCACTTCACCCAAATAATCACTGCTGACCTCAATGGACCAATCATGATTTAGCTGATACCCAAGGCTGCTTCCCAAAAGATAACTTCGATCATTGCAAGCACTATCACATAAAAAATCGCTCCAAGCACCACCGGCCCGCCCTGAAATATACACTTCAGCAAATATACTAGGCGTCAATAGGCAGCTCACTAATAAAAGGACTTTTTTCATTTTTTATACTTCCTTTTTCTATTTCACTTGCCGATTAAATCAATGCACGTTATTTGCTGAACACTTTATTTACTGAGCACTGTGCCATAGGTTAACGGTTGAGCAGGCATCCATACCCAAATGGGCCTTAACGAGCCGCTGCTTGCGTCGATTACAAGTTGCCTACTTGCTTAGGCAAGTAGGCAAACTTGTTATTTGAGGCATGATTTAAAGCCCTGTCCCTGTGCCAACCAACGTTGCGAGTTAATTGTACGCAGTGGTAAATACCGCTGACGCACCAATCAGACCTTCAACTGGCGCAGTGGCATCGGTGTGATAAAGCGAACCGGTGAATTCAAGCAGCGTATCTTCCGGTGCGGCAACCGAGCCGACAATCGGCGTATCTAAGACTGGGGAACCGTTTGCGGCCAGCAGTTCAACCCCTATGTTAGATGGACCTGTGGTGTAAGAATTTTGCAGTACATTCGGCCCAACTTGCGATCCGGTCGCCACGATCTGATAGCCCGTCACCGCTCCGTTATTAAAACAGGCCGTCGGGTCGGCCGGGCCAATTTTAAACGTGACGCTATCGCCCACCGCGCCAATGGTTGTGCCGACATCACTGGATGTTATGGAAGGCAGAACAATCGTGCTGGAAGAAACCAAAATATCGTTTTCGTCATACACGCCAATATCGCAAGAGGCGGATGTAATAGAACTTTGGAACTTAACTTCAACACTGCCATCCACTGCAGCCTGAGCATAAATCGATGTAATCGCGCTCGCCGAAAATAAAATCAGAATTGATATTTTGTTTATATTCATACTACTAGTTCTCTAATTGTTAAATTAATATATAAAATTAATGACCTATCGATTAAACACCTAACTCTACTCACTAAACTTTTGATTTAAAACCTCCTAATTTCAATTATACAGAATAATAGTTCTGATATGGATTAAGATATAAATGTAGAATCCTATGTTTTTAATGTTACCTCAACAAATAAACCAATCAACAAATCAGAGTGTTTCATAATATTCACTTGCTTTGATTTATATATATCTTTCTTAACATTGAAAAGATATGAACTTAATTCCGCGAGTTAAAAAAACTATTGCTGGCGTCCTTAGTGCGATCGTTTATTAAAAAGATAAAGGATACGGAAAACGTTAAATAAACAAAGGAGAAATAGATGAAAAGAATATTAACATAATGCGCACCATTGCTTATCACTTTGAATGCTTTTGATATTGATTTATCAAATGTGCAATATATT
Organism: Vibrio navarrensis; assembly: GCF_015767675.1. Classification (NCBI taxonomy): domain Bacteria; kingdom Pseudomonadati; phylum Pseudomonadota; class Gammaproteobacteria; order Vibrionales; family Vibrionaceae; genus Vibrio; species Vibrio navarrensis. The sequence continues at coordinate 2,684,134 of NZ_CP065217.1, forward strand.
GCATTAATCAATAAAAGTAATGATGTGATTAAAGGCAGTTTTTGGGAGAAGCAGAACAGTGACGATGGCATGCCACTGGTAATCTTTCGCTTTAAGAAGGGCTTAAAGGAAAGCTAGGTACTAGGAAAATAAAGAGACGAGGGACGAGATTACTAGAAACGATGAAGAGCGAAGCGGCCCGCTTTTGCTCTTCCTAGGGCCATAGGACCACAGGTCCCTGCTCTTCCTAGTACCTAGAAAACTAGCGAGCTGCTTTTCCTAGCAACCTAATAGCAGCAAAGAACGTAGCAGCAAAGAACGTAGCAGCAAAGAACGCGTTGTTCCGAGTTTCCCGGCAAGAACTTTGCCAGCTATATATTCAAGAATGCACAAAATTCTGCCCAGAGGAACTCAAGGAAAAACATCAAGTAAGCGATTATGTATGTTGTTCTCACGGCTTAAGGTGAAATCTATGATAAAAGCCAAGTCCATTTAAGGAGCATGGAAAACACCGCATCGCTATGAGAAACATTGTGTTCCAAGTATTTATGGATTACAGCATCTACCAATTTTTTCAACAGGCCGATATTATTAAATGGACGGCAAAATGATTCCAAGGTGAACTAAGAATTTATTATTGTCTGAGTGGAAGAATTTTAAGACCGTTAAATAACTGTAATATTTTAAACCTGCCGATCACATTCAAGGTGGTATCGTTCTTTTACTTAAAAATAAACTCCGCTTCACACTATTTTAATTATTAACGTAGGTGTGAAATGTAGAGTTTACTAATCAGTAAAATAGATTCGGTAAAAATAGTAATTAGGAATTATTAATATGCAACTAAAAAGAAGTGCTCTAGCTGTTCTATTGGCGTGTGGTTTTAATGCAATTGTTCTCGCAGAGAAAATCGGTGATGCTCCAAAAGACTTTACCTATACAAACGAAGAAACCAACCAAGAAGCGTTTGTTTTAAGTACAGATGAGTGGGCAGCAATCCAAATTTTTGCTGAGGCCGCAAGGGCTTTACCTATTACCGAAAATGATATGCGTAACCAATTTAAATTAGGTTATTTAGATTTTGATAGTCAATATCAAGAGCTCTTGAGAAGCTATAATAGTGTGCATGATATTTCAGGACAATGGCTTAATGCCGGAGGGTATAGAGATCAAATGGTCGGCTTAGCCACAGACATTGTCATTTACTCAGACGATGTTCTGACAGGAAGCGAGAATATTTCCTATTTTGTTGACAAGCTGTTTTCAGCTCTCGATCAGAATAATCTATCGGCTGGTGATTCGTATTTAACAGTTATTCGCAAACTGCTCGATAACATGCTAACCGATACTCAAGAATATTATGATAAGGCTGATGAACTCAGTACAAAACTTACCGAATTTGTGAATACGTTAAGTGAAGAGGATAAAAAACTAAAAGAGGTTCAGTCGACAAACGCTGACATCCTAGAAAATGACGGCTCAGCAACAAAAGCCGAGATAGACAAACTACAAGACAGAATTGAAGAAGCAAATAGAGAATATAGCAAGTGGGTAAAAGTGGCATCAACGTCTCCCGTTTATTCTACAGTTGCTTTTCCTTTTGGGTTAATTGCATCGATCGGTGCTGCATCTGGGGCGACAGTAGAAGCTGTTGCATTGAAAAACGAAATCAAATTCATTAAAGAAGATATTGATAATTTGGCTAAACGGCTCAAGACAGAGGAGCTAACTTACGCTTCGTGGCAGCTTGCCAATAGCAGTATTACAAATACACGAGATCAATTATCTGCAGCACTTAATGCTCTACAAAAACTCAAAGGCGCTTGGGTAATTGTTGTGGCTCAACTGGAAGCGGCACTCGAAGGTATAAAAGATGCAAACAGTGAAGATGTTATCAACAATCCTGACTTGCTGATTGCCATCGCGCTTACGGCTACAGAGCTTCAAGACTTAGAAATCCGTTGGGAAGAAATTAAAGAGACCACGGAACAATGGGTACGAAACGCTTACGTGACTCAAAGCAACGAATAGCAAATTTTGGGCAGCCATTAATTTGGCTGCCATTACTTTTTTATACTAATTCAATAGAGTACTGATTATGTTTTTTAAGAAGAGCAAAATTCTTACTGGTTTGATGCTAGCCAGTTTTGGTGCCTCAGCAAGTCCGTGGTCTAACTATTATGGTGTTTCTGTTCCCAGTTATTTTCCGAGTCAAACGGAGCAAATGGTTGATATCAGTAGCCGTAAAGTTGTTAGGCAAGCAATGTTGCTTAACGCAGCGGATCTAAATAAAGCCTTCAAACAGTATCCGAATAGAGGGCGGTATATTTTTATCGCTGATACATTATTGCTTGATGAAGTCGTTGCAGAAAACATTCAAGGTAAGCACATTTTTATACTGGCTCGTGTTATAAAAGGAGATGGCCTTATTGGTTTTAGTCAGTTAGAGGATGCCAATACATCTGTCACTATTGTTGCAGATCAGATTGAGTCAGGAATACTCATTACTTCATCAACAGGAAATATTACCCGCGTTGAAGATAAAGACGATAGTTTCAAATTTACCTATATAAACCTACTTGGTAAGGAAACCGTTACCTATGATAGCGAAAGTATAGAGGGAATAGTTGCACAACTAAACGAAGACAGAGATTATATTTTCAACCAAGCCTATGATTATGGTGCATCTATTTACGATACTCAGCCAAAACTTAGCATTGATATGCTTAATTGGTACGCTAATATCTTGGCAAGCAGTGACTCCCTAGTCAATGAAGAAAGTCAGTGGAATTTCGATGATATTTTCCGCTCGCTTAAAAGCTTATCTTTATTTTATTCCTCTTCTCAGAAAGCGCAGAATTTTGTTCCAGTACTTGATTTAAATTTATATTCCAATAGCTACAGTCAAATTCTAGATGCCATGGAAGCATTTCAAAGTGAGTATGATCAGTTCGAAAACCATCAAAATGATATTCAAGCAAGGAAAGAGAGTGCTCGTCTGATGTTGGATAAGTTAGATCATGCTCTTAGTGCTCAACAAGGCATTATTGAAAATCTAGAGAGGCAAATTACTTATTTCCAAAATGGCATTGAGAGCCGAATAAAAAGCTTTAAGGAGCAAGAGGATATAGTCGAAACTGCTAAACAAAATTTCAGGCAAGGTATTATTGATTATCAACGTAAGTTTATCGCTGGGATAGCTATTGAAGTATTTAGCTCTTTGGCTGACTTGGGCTCATCCGTGATTTCTGCATTTGCTATCGGACCCGCAGCAATAGAAACCACGGCGAAAGCAGTTGGCGATGCCGCACAGGGCGCTCAACAAGCCGTGTCGATTTCGAAACGCTTAGAGCAACTCAGTAAAGATATCAATAAGACCAAAGATCTCAGCAATAGTTTAGATAAGGTATTGAAACTAATAAAAAACAACCAACTAACAGCTGAGCTACATGGGCTAATGAATGACCTAGGAGTCGATATCCCTGATCTCGGATCTTCTAGTACAAGTTGGGAACTTGCTCGAATCGATATTGATACTACGCTTGGTGCTGCTCAAGAGTTGGGCGTTCTAGGCACAAGAGAGTACAAAAATGAGCTAAATAAGCTTATGACTTGGGGTTCGAGTGCGTCTGGGTTGCAAGTAAATCTTGTTGTAGCCATGTATAGATTAACTGAGCTTCAGTTAGCAAAGGAGGCTATTGAAAAAGATTATGCTAGTGTAGCTCAATATATAGATGATTTAGATAATGACGAACAAGCACTAAAAGAAGTGGAACAATATCTTTTCCGAGCATATAACCTATTTAAACACCCGCTATACAGTGCTTTGCTAAACTATAATGCAGCTTACAAATATCATACGTTCAAAGAAAGCACAGTAACACCGAGAGTTAATTCTAGTTACTTGGAGTACAATCAAAATCTAGTTTCTATGGATCAGCAGTTAACCAATGCGATCGAAGGTTTTTATGAAAATCCGCCTCAGAGCTTTGTAATAGATATGGAGCTTGATGATCAAGCGGCTCTCAATAGGCTTCGAGAGACTGGTGAATTTAGCTTTATTATTGATGAGCAAAACCATAAAACTTTTGGTGGTGGAATATTTAACAATAAAGAAAGGGTGCGTTTAGATAGTGTTGGCGTAGAACTCTACGGCTCAGAACTGGAAGATGGAAAATATGAATTTCAAATAACTCATAACGGTGAGTTTAGAGATTTTTATCAAAATAATCCATATATATTCAACACCAAGGAGTCTCATAGAATATATTCTTACTTTAAAAATGGAGAAGAATATAAAGTTATTACAGCTGGTGAAATATCTGAAGACTTTGGAAGATTTATCTTTAAACCAACACCTTTCTCTACTTGGACTGTTAAATTGTTTGAATATGATAAAATCGATCTTAGTAACGTTGAAAATATTAAGATTTATTTTTCTGGAGATTGGGTAACGCCTGAATTTTAGACTTCAATTACGACAAAGAGAGGTTGCGAGGGGCGAGGAAAAACTCAGGGACGAGATTGCTAGGGGCAAGGGCACGAGGAAGAGCAAAGCGGCCACTTTCTCAGTGGGTGCCATAAGTGAAGCACAAAGCCGCATTGCTTCTATGCTTACGCCACTGCATCAAGCAATCAAAGCCAGCATACAATCTTCGCCACTGGTATAGCATCTATTATTCATCTCTAGCGTAAAATGCTTCTTCGTGTAAGGGCAAGTGCGAGTTGAGTGCCCAACTGCCTTTATAGCCGATGCGAACGGTGCGAAAGCCTTCTTTAAGAAAATTCAGATGCCCCTCTTTATGAGCCAGTTGCCTACGATTGAGACCAGCCATAACGCCATGGTTAAAAACAGTTATTGTACTTGACGTTCTATTTGCACTATCACTTTGGCCATAGTAACCAACGACAGCTAAATTAGTCGCTGTACTTTCTAAAGCATTAACACCAATGTTAGTGAATCGATTTATTTTGTTATCGAGATCGTTGATGCCGAGATTATTACTCCGAAGGGTAAGTCTATAACTGTGCCTTGATTTCATTGAGTTGAGGTTGTAAGAACTACTGACCCTTGAGATTTTTAAACTGGTTAAGCCCGCACTCATCAAGGACAAAGCATCGGCCACGACACCGTACCAAAGAGTTGCCTGGACAATTTTTGTGGCTGTAATCGGGTTGGAGGACGCGATTCCGCTGCCAGTTGCCGATGCTATTTGTGAAATAACGCCTAGTGAAGCGGTACTACGACTGATGCTTCCGGCTACTCTAGCTGCCACTGAGCTTGTTGAGATAGGAATAAACGCCGCCGTCAAAAAAAATGCCGCCGCAAAAACGTTGTAGGCAATATTTTCAGCAAACATTGCGGTTTCTTGGTCTGCGCCCGCAGCCAGAGCGATAGCCCCAACACTCGATCTAACGGCTTCTGCAGTACCCGACGCCAAAGAGGTGTAAATAGCGGCCTTGGTGCCAACAGCAGCCCATGAACCGAGCGTTGCCGCTGTAGAGCCGGAGGCGCCTCCAACTAAACTGGTTACCGTGGTTGCCGTACCGACCGCAGCCGCTACTGAAGAAACCGCACTGGTGACCGCAGACACGCACGCCGAAACCATAGAAACCAATGATGAAACAAAGGCAATAATGGCAGCAACAATCCCTTGCCCAGATGGGTCACCCATACCAACAGGATTATTCATTGCAAAAGCATACCCATTCGCACCACCAATGCCAAAAGGAGAAGCAATACGATCATACTGGCAAAAACGGCGTAGAACAGGGCTATACCACCGATAACCCTGCCCCAATGGATATAAGCCAGTGAATAAATCGAGACGTTCACCTTGGAACCCCAGCGGATTGGTTTGTAGAATGTTCGAGATCAATGAGTGTGTTTCTGGCTTCACTAAAGCGTACACACTGCGTAAAGGGACGAGAGATCCGCATAGCAAAAGAAAACTATTTCTTACAAATTCCCTTCGGGATAAAGCCACAAGCGGGTTATTGACGGGGGAATTGTTGGTGAGAATCCATTTATCGTTATACGAGTTGGTAATAATCGTATCGTGCTTTGCTTTCGATATGTCTAATGGTTTGCCATTGTGGTCAACGAACTCTATTTTTGCACAGTATAGTGTTGTCTCATTTTTTTCGATAGCATAAGTACAATCTAAAAGAGAGATGTCGGAATGTCGAAGTTCTTCTTTCATTTTTCTTTCCTTATTTCATAATGAGATGATGGGGTTATATTTAAAACCAAACGGAGTATAGATATGGTGTATATCTTCAAACTCATCAAAACTGAATTCTGATATTATACTTCCACTTTTATCCGTTGCTAAAAATTGGGGACTTGTAGTACCATCATGGTGGTACAAACGTAATATTGGTTTGTTCACATAGCGAAGATAACTAGTCGCTATGTCACCATTGATTTCATTGACTAGTTGATCTCCTCGATATAAATAATAAATTGAACCATCATCGACAGTGTGCTGGCAAATTAATTGACCTTCAGCATTATAAGAATAAGATGATATTATTTCATTTGATTTATTTTTAACTAATACCAAGTGTTCATTATCATCATAAATGTACAATCGCTGCTGTTCATCAATAATTATGTTACCTTGTTCGTCATAAGCAATACTCACGGAATCGATTTCTGGATGGCTGTGTTCAATTCTACTTAATTGAGTAGGATCATCTGGATTTTCATAGAAATAGCTCTCAACGTCTTGATCTCCATCGATAAATATGGTGGTAACCGTCTCAATATTATCGAGAAAATCATAGGTGAAAATTTGAGTATGAAACGGGAACCCGCTAGCATTTTTGGGATGCTCAACCCCTGATGCATTATAGCGAATAAGTCGATTTTTTTTATCGTAATCAAACTCCTCACTTAATAACACTACCCCCTCTCTGGATTTTTCTTTCAAAATTATTCTGTCTGAAATATCGTATTCGATTGCAATAGAATAGATTATTATACCTGAACTAATTACAATCCGATTAATCTCTCTAGAAAAATCATCAAAATAGATATAATGCTCCAATCGGTTGATTGTCGGTTTATCGCAGCAATAACAGGATTGATATGACAACCTATTATAATTATCATATTCAAAAGTCGTAATATACTTAGTGTCTTTCACAATTTTTTCTATCTCGATAAGACTCCCATTTTCATCATAGTTGTAACGTTCAATATTCCCTAAGTAATCAGAATAAATTAATAGTTTCCCTAGCAAAGAATAAACGTACGATGACTCATACTGCTTCCCATCAATAATCCTTATTTCTTGAACAACTCTTCCTTGCTTGTCATACTCATAAATATTCTTGCTAATTCCATTATCACTGGTGATTAGTTTGCTAGTGGTCGGGTGGTAATCAAAAGTTTGCTCAATCGAATTAGTAAATGCTCGTATATTTTTTTTCAGCAGTGGATCATAAACGAAAGACCATACACATTCTTTTGCGGTTATCATTCGGCTAGGATTGATTTGGCACCCATCATATGAATAATGAGTCTTTCTTCCTGCTTGTGTCTCTGAGACTATCCTTTGTAATCCATCATAAACGCGTCCCCCTACCACTTTTCCGGATACGCTTATCTCAGTAATTAATTGGTTGAGTGAATAAGGTGAATAACATACCGATTTTACTATACCGTTAGGGTCTGTCACTGAGAGGCTTCTGCCCAAAGCGTCATAAGTATAATATGAAGAGAATCCGAATGGATCGGTTGCTTTTATCGTTTGACCATGGCTGTCATAGTATCTTTTACTGATAGAGTACTGAACACCCTGAGAAGTAAATCGAGTTTCTTCTAATGGCTTACCATTGATATCGTTCAAAATAATATCATATGATAGCCCTTCGATTCCTGTTTTTGATGTTAATTTCACAGGGTTAAACTCACTGATTAATATATTTCCACTCGGTCTAATAGTCATACTTAGTTCACCAAATAAATCGTAATAATAATGAGTTGAATACTCCATGGGGTGGTCACCAAACCAATCACGCTCAATGGAATGATCAACCTCACCATTTTCATTATAATGAATTTCTTCAATAATCTTAACTTTCCCAGAGTTATCTTCTGAGAGGTGACATAATTGCCGCCCCATTCCATCGTAAATAAATTTTTGTTTATGCCCTTGAGAACCAGTAATTAGTAAGCTGTTTCCGTCCGAACTATAATCGTAGTCAAATTCTTTTATACTGTATTTTTCTGTGTCTGGCGCAACCACGATAGATGTGTATTGCCCGTTTTCGTTATAGGTATAACGTGTGATTAATCCATCGTGATCGACCCTATATATAAGATTACCGGAGTAGATGTTTTGTGCTTCTGATTTTGTAGCGCACTGACCATCGAACCCGGTCATGGTAATATGAGTTATCCGCTCATTGTTATTTAAATCATAAGAAAAAGACAGAATGCCGCACAGCTCATCATTCAAAGATATCTCTATGTTTGATACCAAACCACAGGTTCTTGGTTGATTGGGGTCGTCAAAGTAATGATTCTTTGTTGTTTCACCGTGGGAAGTATTCATTTCGCTTTCTGCGATATATGAACAATCATTTAGATTGCTAACCAAAGAGTACTTATACTTATTCCAAAGTATATTTTCTCCATGAGTGTTGCTTACGGGATGTGTTTCGACGCTTTTTAAATAGCAAATGAATTGGTAAGGATGTGCAGGGCATTGATTTTGTTCTCCTTCGCAAGGGTAATATTCAAAAAATGATGTTGTCCCGTCCTTATCACATTCAAATATACAGTTTCCATAGTCATCAAAACCATATTCAGAAACTTCTGTTCTCTGTATACCATCAAGATGGAAAGTAATCGATTCTTTCTTTTTATAAGAATAATTATTTGGTTGTTCATCTATACCTTGTGTAAGGTCGGCATAGTATTCTAAGTCAATTTCTTTATAGAGAACTCCATTCCTAAAATATTTTTCCGACTCCAACAAATGATATTTATTATATACTCTTTCAATAATGTGAGAACCATTCATTACCTCTTGGCTAGAATATCTATAGTCAGATGCTGTATAGAAAAGCACATCAACACCATCTTCCCATAGTAAATTACTCCCATAGCCAAGATAGTTTTTCAATGAATATTCATATTCAAAAACAGTCTTAGGCTGTTCAGAGCCTGGGTAAAGTGTATGCCTTTTCACATTTGGAATAAAATTAAAGTTGTTTTTTTTATTAGGTAAAAGGTGTCCTTCGTAGCTATATTCTATAGTCTCAACAAGCCCTGAATAATGTTTAACTTGTATAATTGCGTAATTACCCAGTTTGTCAATATACTTGTAATCAATCGTCGTCTTTAAATTACTGCTATTAACCATAGAGATAGAAGTCAGTATTCTTCCATATCCGTGTGATATTTTGCTGAGCAAGTAATTTCTTTTATAAATGTCATTTTCAGCCACACTATTAATTATCGTGTAGTATTTATTGCTCCAATGATCGATTGTAATACTGTGGCCAAATTGATCAGAAATCTTACTCAAAGATAGCAAACCATTGAAATATCTATAATAGAAAAATATCTCATGCCCTAAGTTTGAAACGGTTTTAATGAGCTTTCCGGATTCATAGTCTATATATTCTACTTTTCCATCTATATAAACTACTTTTATCTCTCTTTCGTTTTCTACTAAAAATGCTCTAACATCTTTAGTTTTTCTGTGGAGGATAATAAGTTCGTTGGAGTCCTTACTGAGTACGGTTTCAAAAGTTCTTCCAGAACTTAATGACAATTTTCTGCTAATTTTGTCATAAGATGACATACTTATTGACCAGCCTAAACCAAACCCTTCATCAACTTTGTTGAGATAATTGTGGCTAATGGTTAATTTAAAATTTGGCCCTGATAGTTTATTCGATAATAGTTCTCCTAGGGTAAAACTAATCGAGTAACTCCCTGTGCGAGGATCAACTCCTGAATCAACAAACTCCGAAAAGTTGAATGCATTGCTTACGATGTTTTCCATTTTAGTTATCCTATTATTTTCTCACAACGTAACCTAAACATGTTATCTTTAGTACTAAGTTATGAAGTCACAACAGTTTTTGGTGCATTGAAAAAATAGAGTTATACTTAGAGATTTTATACAAGGAGATTTTTATTTAAATAACATCCGAAATCTTAAACCTGTGCTGAGTTCCCCACTTATCCAGTATGACTATTTCTTGGTCTCTATTTTTTATTTTATCTAATATAGATTCGGAAAGTTTTTTTAAGCAGTTAGTAGAGTTGGCTTGTAAAAAATTGCGCTCAGGGGGAAAGTAGCAACCGCCATATGTATTATTGTAAACACCACCATCTACAACCCATATGGTATCATAAGTAGAACCTTGCATATTATATGGTATAGTTACAACATTAAGAATATGGGTAAACCCTCGAGTAAGAGTATTTATTTTAGAAGATACTGATTTTAGATTTAGTTCAAGTTTTCTCCCTAAAGTGAGATACTTAAAATTATTCAAATTTGGTAAAGCAAAGTGATATGTTTCATTATCAATCCAATATGCGGCTGTCTTCTCGCCAGCAAAATTAACCTTATATTCATCGTATATTAATAGCGGCTCTTCATCGGGGCTATCTATGTAAATAGCATGAATAAAACCTTCTAGTGCATTGGGTGCTAATATTGCTTTTAAAGATGAGAAATGTTGAAGATTATTTACTTCTTCAATATCATCTGCATCAATCAAATCAGAAGAGGAGAATTGGTTGCTTGGAATTACGCTCGGGGTGATGGAGCTTACCGTGATCGTTGGCTCGCTATACTCACAACTTGTGTCAATGACGCCACTCTTTAATGTCACTTCTGCGCAAATGTCAACTGTTTGAACAACATCTGAGGAAAGGTAAAGCGTCTGTGAATGTGTGACGGTAAGGGGAAGAGTCTCATAGTTATATTCAATACTTTGAAGTGCCTTACTGTTATATTGAATACTTTGATCTGCCTTGCTGCGCAGCTCTCTTGATTGCGCAAATGGGTTACCTTGTGTTGTTTTAATAAAGGCATTTGGAAGTGCGTATTTTCCGTGAATACTATAGTATTCGTCAGATTGTCCAAGAGGAGAACGATATAACCATCCTAGCTCTTGGATATCTTTTTTGTCTTGCTTACGGATTAATTTTATCCATTCAATTTCTTCTCCTTCATCGAGATCAACGTTAACAAAAATTTCTATCTGATTGTTACCATTTGAAAATATCTGTCCACGATCGGATCCAGATAAACTAATTGAAAAATCCTTAATAACATCAGAATAAGAATAAGATAGTGAAGAAAATAGCAGGGCTATTAGTAGTACAATTGATTTTCTCATGATATGAGACCTCTAAAAATTTTTTAAAAAATTAAAAGGTTTGATAATCAATTTATAAATATCAAACCCTTAATTTTACCAAACATCAAAGATTGATTTTTACGGTTTCTAGCTGATGATGTTAATCAATGTTTGGTACAGTAATTCGAACGGCAGAAACTTTACCATTTAATCCGTTATCTTCATGATAAATTACCTCAACAGATTCATCGGAAAAGCTTTCCTCAAAAGTACCAATTACTTTACCTTCTATAATGTCTTGTATCACATTAATTGTTAGGTAATCATCATTACTGGACATCTTCGGATCATCATAAATCTTGATTATGGTGCCAGCTGGTGCATCTCTAATGATTAAAGATCTAGCTTCATCATTAGTACAGTCATTTTTTTTAAAATAAAAATCTTCCTTATTACCAGGCAATACGCTCAAATTACACACTGTGTCCTGCTGACCTTGCGATCCTTCATAAAACTCAAATTCCGGAACAATAAAAGCACTTGCATGAGCAGAAATCACGGACATCAAGATTACTGTGGTTATTTTATTATTTAATTTCATTGCTATTTCCTCTAATTTTAAAACTAATGATTCACTTTTAAGGTCATCTAGTATAGCCAATTGGATAATATCTTAGATATTTATAAAAACTAGCAGACACAGAATTTCTAATGATCTCAATATTTACCAAATCAGCAAAATTAAATTTTTCACCTGCTAATTATAAATTTATATTCCCCTCCATTTCATAGGATATATATGCTATAAATTCTCTCATTATTTTTTAAGAATTTATGTGTTTCAAAAAAATTATGATTATTGATAAAATTCAGCCGGGGCTAGATAAATATCATAGCTGGCCTGCGATCTCCCTGAAAAACTCCACTTTGTCTACGTGCATTTCTAGTCAGCTCTTTCAATACTATATTTTGTAAACGAAGGGTAACCATATGGTTTTCCTTTATTTAGGTTAGTCATGAAGTTTACATCTTTCATAGGAATCGTTGCCTTGCCATAATCAAAATCATTCAATAATTGCCGCATCGAACTATTACTTATTCCATTTCCCTTCATCTGAGACCAAGTTGTAATTATTGGGGTTACCCAATAACCATAACCGTTTTCTGCAGTTTCACTTTGACGAGCAAATCTGAAAGCGTGTGTTCCCACACCATCTTTATGATATACAAATTTGACGTGGTCACCTTCTCGCGCTGTCTGGGTAATTGGCTTTGTGTTTAACTTTCCGTGGGCACTGTAACTGGCGTGAGTAATAACTCCATTTTTCGTCCAGATAGCAACATGCTCCCAATCGTGTCGATGTCCAAAAAGATCTCTATATGCTGTAACCTGGTCTTTTTCAAAATATAAGCTGTAGAAATGGCCACAATAGCTGTTACCTTGTGAATCTAGGCACGCATAACGATGTAAAGTGTTTGAAGAACTCAGAAAATCCCTTGCTCGACAACCTGTGGTTATCCCTCCAGTGACATTTAGCCCACGATTTTGTTGTCCATATTTACTAATTCCTGCTGAGGGATAACAACTGTCATTGTCAAAATCAAACATCGGTTCCTGACCTTTGATATTGACCTTTGTTGGTAATGCTTGTTCTAAATGAGTAAATACCTCTGAATGAACGGGTAATATTGTCGTATTTAGCAGTAAAAAATATAGCGTTTTTTTCATTATATGTTTCCTTACATAACAAAACCTATTATTTTAGCCATCTATCCTTCAATACCGCAGTATTTCTGATGACGGAGGGGGATAAAATGATATTATTTATCCCGGCCTAAGTTAATTGTAACTGTTCACCCGCGAGGTATCGACAGTGAATCAGGACTTTGCATTGGCGACAACTTTAGCATTAAGTGCTACCCAGGCGGATCTGTAGCAACCAATTTCAACGTAATTCACTAAACTGTACAGACCATGCGATAACACAAGGTGCTCTCGGTGAACAGTTACGGTTAATTAACACAATGAATTTTTACTCTCACTAATCATTAATTTTATCGTGCCATTTTCTACTACAGGATAAATATATTTATCATCAGTACCATCAACCCCATCTTTGTCATGTACGCATGATATTTTTGCATTTCTATAATTCCCTTTTTCTATATATATTAAATCCTTGTTATCTGTTCCTCCTGGGGCGTATTCAAGTCGGAACTTGGAAGGTATTGTTTTCCAACCAACTAAAGGATAATATTTTTGGTATGATTTTTCGTATGTGACTGTGATGTCATCATTTCTATCACCATCATTAAGATCAATACAGTCAAAATTTTTTGAACTATATGTCAGAGTTCTATCATCGCCCCAGGGAATAAACTCAAAAACAGCACCATTATTCTTTGTGATATATTCAGATCCTATAGATTTGTCACCACATCCACTATCATATACTTTTATTTTTATATCACCTCCAGAATCTGGGCTATCCCAGTAAACTTTCATTGTAGATACATTTTCAAGATTAACTGTTTTACTTCCTGCAACAGCAGACCCTGAAGTCAGTATTAGTAAGGTTGCCGCCATTGCTATTACTTTGGATTATTTCATATTTATAATTCCCTATTCTACGGTAACAATAGTAAAGTTTTAGATATTATTTATAAATCATAAAAATGTATTCATATCAATATCGTTAATTTTATAAATCACGTTCAAAACGAACCTGCGCTTAATATATAATTTCATAATTTCAGTTTTACCAACACTATTATTGAAACGTAGCGATTCATGTTTTTGCGGTAGGAATTTCGGCTGTTTTGAGGTTCTGTCGCAAACTTTGAAGCTTTAGGTTACTATTTGCTCAATGTCCACTTCTTAACACTTTGAATATTAATGTTTAAAGGTTGCTATTACCCTTCTGAAGTTATTCTTGACACTGACCGTTATTATCTCGCTTACAATATGAGTTATCGCGAGATCAAAGAAATTCAACGCGAAAGAGGCGTTCTCGTTGACCACGCCACTATTAATTAATCGTTGGGTGCTTAATCGTTGGGTGCTGAAATTTACGCCCATCCTCGAACACCATCTTAGACGCAAGAAAAAGGCGGTGTCTGGATCGTGGCGGATGGACGAAACCTACATCAAAATCAAAGGTGAGTGGTGGTACTGCTATCGAGCAGTCGATAAGTTTGGGGATGTCATTGACTATTACCTCTGCGCCAATCGCGAGGAGGCCGCCGCTAGAGCCTTTCTGAATAAGGCGATTGCCCAGAATGGTTTACCTGAGAAAGTGGTGATTGATGGCAGCCATGCTAACCATTTCGCACTGGAAGCGATGAATGTTCAGCTTTGGCTGACCGGTTATTTTATGCGGTGTTTGATAGAGAGCGAGGAAAAGAAAGGGGCTAGGAAAAGCTAGGTCCTAGTTCCTAGGGAAGAGCAGGGACTAGGACCTAGGAAAAGAAAGGGACGAGATGACGAGGAAGAGCGAAGCGATCTGCTCTTACCCAGGGCCAAGGAACGCTCTTGCTCTTCCTAGGTCCGCTCTTCCCAGAACCATAGGACCACAGGGCCGCTCTTCCTAGCACCTAGCACCTAGCACCTAGCACCTAGCACCTAGAGCACCATATAGTTTAAATTTTAAGCAGCTAAACCCATCGCTATATGCAAGTTGGTAATGACTGCCGTTCTGTTTAAATCATATTCATTTAGCCGCAAGCCTCGGTACCTTGCTCTAGGACCTTTGCGGTTGCAGATTGATGCTAGAGAGTGCTCTACTTTGACCCGCTCTCTAGCATCAGCCCGACCTTGAGAAGTACTTACGTACTTCTGAAGTTTTTGCAGCATCACTTCCTGCTCGTGTATTTTAATTTTTCGACCTTTCTCTGATGTCGTACAATCTGATTTCTTCGGACAAGCTTTGCATTCCGTTGATTTAAAACGGGCTTGCGTTACTTTTCCAGACTTTATCATGGCCACTTTCCCTGCAGGACATGTGACACAACCTTCAACCAAGTCTATTTGGAAGGCGTTTTTAGTCAGTACTTTTTTGGACGGCGGTGTCCATGGTTTTGCAACGACCTCTTTCCCAGCTTCGTACAGCTCCGTTGTCCAGTGAGCAGCTAAATAACCCCTATCTATTTGAATTTGTTTAACTTCACCGTAAACATTGACTTTGGTTTTAAGTACTCCGACGCCTTGTGCTCGGTTCGTTGGCAGGACGGACACAGGTCGCTAATATTAGCTTGTTGTCTAAGTCGACAGCAATATGTTGCTTAAACCCGCTAATCGTCCTTGAGCTTGATTTTCGCCCATGGCGCATTGTTGAGTCTGAGATAGAGATTTGCCTATCCGCACCGAACCCTTTTACTTTAGGTCCATTTCCGTCCGGGTCGGGGTCAATATTCTGCTCCAAAACCTTTTCAAGTAAAGTGAGGCTCTCTTCCAGCCCTTTATGTTTAATAAAGGCGGAGGGTTGTTTTTCTAACCAATGCTTCAGAGCGTCAACATCATTTTGCAAGGTTTCAACGGCTTGATGCTTCTCGTTTTTATCTGACCAATCAATGTCTAACGCCGCTTTGACACTGCTTTTTCCTACCAGTTGTAGACCACATTCTTCGATAAGTTCTTCTTCTGAGATCATCTTGATTTGTGCAGCACAATTGACGACTAATTCAAGAGCATGACCGACTAAGTTGAATGTATCTTCAACTCGACCTGCGCCCTGTAATGGCGCTGAGTCTAGGGCCACTCTAAGCTGAACATGGCTGAAGCCTCCCACTTCACGAGCGACATTTACGGTATGTTCAAGTAAAACCACGTCCATATCGTTCGCAATTAAACGATGACGAAAATCACATAAGGTTCCTTGTGAAAATGGCGATTCCTCGCTACCTAGACAGTCCAGTACCATTTGCCAACGTTGGTCAAACATGGCTTCTAACGTCGCTCCGGCATCCGACTTTTGCTCGTATGCTTGGAGAATCGTTGCCATAGCTAAAAGAGCGGCCGGAACAGCAGGCTTTCCTCTTGGGTGGTCAGCATACATTGACATAAGCTTCTGATTAATCTCATCATTAATAATGAGATGACGATTGGTTCGCAAGAACACAAATAGCTTGCCAGTCTGCTTTAACTTTTGGCAAATAAACTGCTCTTTTTTTGAAAGAGCAGTAGGTGGTGCCCAGTTTCTAGAATTAGACATAATCAATCAGTTCATGAGTTAACAATACTGTGTATTTGATCATGTTTTGGGGCTAAAGTCACTGTATGTTTTTTAAACTGATCGGTGCTCTAGCACCTAGAAAACTAGAAAACTAGAAAACTAGAAAACTAGCAACCTGCTTTTGAAAACCAAAAGCCCTGAGCAAGCTGTTCTCGCTCAGGGCTTTTTTACTCTTACTAGAATCTAGCAAACTCGAAATCTAGCAGCCTGTTCTTACCTAGGGCCAAGGTCCGCTCTTGCTCTTCCCAGAGCCATAGGTCCACAGGTCCGCTCTTAACCGCCTTTCCTAGTACCTAGAAAACTAGAAACCTAGCGACCTTCCTTAAAAAGGGCTGCGCCAGAGTAACGCTGCGGCCGATATCGCTGGCCAAGCGTTGCCCCGAGGGTTTAACCAATATCTTTGTTTTTTGCCCAGAAAAAGGCGGCCCTGCGGGCCGCACCGTTAAAAGCTTTAAAAGACTAAAGATTAATCCAAAAACGCCCAGCGCCCAGGCTTTTAACCCGCCACGCAAGCCGCATAACCATTGTGTGTAGATAAATACTGATTATCCGCGTTGACATTGTAGAAACCCAGCACCCACACTTTCACAAAGGAACCACTCACATCAGATATCGTCGTCGACCAGTACAACCTACCGACCGGCCAACCATACCCATCATACATATCACCCCTTTCGCTAACCAGGCTCTTCACCTCGTCCCTAGTCGGTCGGCGCCAGTCCGACTTTCCGCCGAAGTTTAACGCCGCTAAATCGTGACACCAGCGGTCTAACTGGCCGTCGACCCACTCGCCATTGCCTATCGCCAACTGGTCAAATTGAGCATACACACCGTCTTCTGGGCCATGAACACCATTTTCTGTAAAGGAACCAGCGTAAGTTCGCCCGCCATTGGTATCGACGTTACCGGCCGCTTTTGTGTAACCCAATGCGTCCATCATGGCGATACTCGGCGTGGAGGTAAACCACTGGCCGGCGTTGTTGGTGGCGATTTTCAAACACGCGCCCCTGGCGTTCACTTTGTCGGCGTCGTTCAACTGACCACCACACGCTGCGCCGCTGACCGTCGCGATGTCTGGCAAGTTCACCGTCATTGTGGTGGTTTTGGTTACCCCATCAAACGGGCCATGACCTGTCGCAGTGATAGTCACGACGACACTCTCGGTCACACCGCTGGTGTCGACCATGCCGTTTTCATCCACCGTTACGCCCGAATCTTCTGGGCTCACCGTCCAAGTCACAAACTCACTGCTCGATGTGGTGTAGTGGCTGCCATCCTCGAAGTGGAATTCCGCTTCAACTTTGACGTCACTGCCTTTCGACACCTCAAGGGTGGACTCGTGGCTTGGCTCGCCATCCACCGTGGTGACGATTTCACTCGCCTCGCCATCCACCAGCGCCAACTTCACCTCAAAGGTTTCGTCTTGCGCCGCTTGACCACTAAACCAACCGCCATCAACAAAGGTGGCACGCATGGTCAGCGGCTGGTTCACCAAGCTGATGATCTCTTCCATCGCCGGAATGGTCACTAACCCTTCCGAGGTCAGCTCCAGTTCCGTGACCTGGTTTTGCGAGCCGTCGAGCACACTCCACGTCACGTGGTCCGCGTCCGCCACATTCAAGGTGCTGTAAGTCTGCGTACTGTCCTCTAGGCCAAACTCAATCACCGCCTGTAAGGTCGTACCCGGGACCACCGCGCTGTTGTCCAGCACCAAGTCCGGGTTTTGCACCTTCTCCGGCGCAATCGGGTTGCTGGCATCGTTGTCGTCCCACCCTTCGATGGTCTCTAGGCCGTTTTTAAACCCGTCGCCGTCTTTGTCTTCATCGCCGTTTTCCACCGGACTGTTCGGGTTGTCCTTGTCCCAGCCTTCGGCGTGCTCACGGCCATCTTTGAGGCCGTCGCCATCGCTGTCAAGGTTACCGTTTTCCACCGGGTTGTTGACGTTGTTGTCGTCCCACCCTTCCACAGTCTCACGGCCGTTCTTGATGCCGTCGCCGTCTTTGTCTTCATTACCGCCTTGCACCGGGTTGTTGGCGTCGTTATCGTCCCAACCTTCTACCGTCTCTAGGCCGTTCTTGATGCCGTCGCCGTCTTTGTCCTTATCGCCGTCTTGCACCGGGTCGTTCGGGTCATTCTTATCTGAGCCGCTCACCGTCTCCAAGCCGTCTTTAAGGCCATCATGGTCGCTGTCCAGATTGCCGCCCTGCACCGGGTCGTTCGGGTCGTTGTCGTCCCACCCTTCCACGGTCTCTTTGCCGTTCTTGATGCCGTCGCCGTCATCGTCCTTATCACCGCCCGGCACCGGGTTGTTGGCGTCGTTGTCGTCCCAACCCTCTACCGTCTCTTTGCCGTTGGGGATGCCATCTTTGTCGTCGTCTTTATCGCCGCCTTGCACTGGGTCGTTCGGGTCGTCCTTATCGGTGCCGTTTTTTACCTCTTCGCCGTTCGTCAGGCCATCGCCGTCGTCGTCGAGGTTACCGCCTTGCACTGGGTCGTTCGGGTCATCCTTATCGGTGCCGTTTTTTACCTCTTCGCCGTTGGTGTAACCATCGCCGTCATCGTCCTTATCGCCGTTTTCCACCGGGTCATTCGGGTCATCCGGGTTGGTGCCGTTGTCCGTCTCTTCACCGTTGGTGTAACCGTCACCGTCGCTGTCACAGGTGTACGAGGTTGGCGCACACGGGTCCGTGACGCCTGACTGAGACGGCAAACCACTGTCTTCCCCACCACAGGCCATCAGCAGCAAGCTCATCATCAAGGGCGCGACTTTCATCGCGTGTTTCTTCTTCATTTTAAATTGCGTTCTTTTCATAAAATAGGTCCTACATCGATTGCGCAGTAAAGTGCGCTTATTCTTGGTCACTGCGCGTGCTGTGACTACTCATCGCTTCCGGAGAAACAATCTCCACTCGGCGGTTTTGCGCTCGACCACTCTCGGTGTCGTTACTCGCCACCGGCAGGCTCTCGCCATAACCGACCACGCGGGTAATGCGCTCTGGGGCCACCCCTTTGCTGATTAAGTAGTTGGCCACCGATTGCGCGCGCTGCTCAGAAAGGCGCTGGTTAAGCGTGTCACTGCCTTTCGAATCGGTGTGGCCGCTGATTTCCACCACCGTCTCGGGGTACTGTTTTAAGCGCGCCAACAGCGGTTGCAGTTGCAGCATCAGCGATGGGCTTAAGTTGGTGCTGCCCGTTTCAAACAGCGCTTCACCAAAGGCACTGCTCACCACTTGGGTGTAAGTCTCAATCACTTGTGGCTCTGGCTCGGCCACAGTTTCCATCACTGGCTCGGGTTCGCTCATCACCACCTCGTCCACCGGACGCACGTCCATCGGCTCACTCATCGCCGTTTGCGCTGCGCCGCCAAAGCGGTAATCCAGCCCCACGCCGATAAAGTGAATGTCGGAGCCGCCCGTCTTCTCACCGCCCACTTCGTTGAAGTACTGGTACTCCAAACGCGTGTTCCAGTGCTCGGTCAAGCGGTACTCCACCCCCGCGCCCAGCATCAGGGAGCTGCCGTCTTCTTCTTGGTTCACGCTGCCAAGGCCCGGCTCACTGCCGCTTTTCTCCACTTGCCACAGCAAGGTGCCCGCTTTGGCAAACAGACCCGCGCGCTCAGTCAGCGCGTAATCCGCTTTCAGACCCAGCTCAATGCCTTGTACCGTGGCGTCGTAATGCGCCACCTCGCCCGGCTTCATCAGCGCCGAGTAATCGGCTTTCGATTTGCCAAGGGAGTCGTAACCCACTTCCACTGCCAGCCAGTCCAGCGCTTGGTAACCGCCATACACGCCAAAGCCTTCGCTCTGCTCTTCGCAGTCCAGGCTGTTCGACCCACACTCGTCGGAAAATTGGGTCAGCCCCGCTTTACCGCCGACGTAAAATTCGCCCACTTGGTTGCTCGCCAGCGCCATTGATGCCTGACCCGCCAGCACAAGCCCTACCCACAGGGCTAAAGTCTGTTTTTTCATTCTCATCTGTTTTTTCATTCGTCACTGCCTCTTGCTTGACTGGGTTGCACTCAGGCCAAACCGCCCTTGGCAACCGGTGTTGTTTTCCAGGTGCGATGTCCGTTGTGGAACCTCGCAGAAGTAAAGAAAAGTGATGAACGCTCCTCTTGGTTACTGGGTTATGTGTTGTGATGGTGACTGTGTCATTTGCCATGACTGCTGCCGCTAGCATTAGGGACACCGTTTCCCGATTCAACGAAACAGCGCGTTTCCTCCGCTTTGACCCAAAGCCCACCTATCATGACCAAACGCTGACCGGATTCTGCTAGCACCAAGCATTGATGGGATAATGGCCTCACTCGCTGTTCGATGGGTGCATTGTATGGATATTGGAAGAGCAGGAAATGAGGAGGGTTTTAAAGCGGGCAGCCGAGCGACGTTTATTATTTTATTAATGGGAAAGGGGGCTAGGAAAATAAGGGACTAGGAAGAGCGGAAGAGAGGGTCCTGTGGTTGAGATCGGCGTTATGAATCAGCAATGCCTTAATCGACGTATCGGGAGTTGGGAGGAATTGCATCGGGAGCTTAAAGCTTAGGAGAGTATGCGCAATGCAGCGAAAGCATCCATCGAATGGTTGTTTGATGTAGACAAAGCCCGGAAAAAACTTCACCGGGCTTATGATGAACTAACCATTCAAAACTAAATGGAAAGGGGACTAGGTGATAAATTCAGTATGCCACTCACAATAAGCGCTTAACGAATTCAGGTAGCATACCGCTTAGTATGCTACCCAATGGAGTCGATAACTATGTCGAAAATTGTGGGGCCTGACCTCTTAAACTCGGTCACGAATTACTCGGGTAAAATCTGCTTTAATAAACGGCTTAACGTGGCAATTTCCTGTTCGTTAGCTGCTGTTAAAGGCTTACGGGGCTGGCCCACTTCAACACCTTTTAAGGCCAAACCAGCTTTGACTGTTTTAGGCAGTCCACCGGACACAATAAAGCTCAACAGCGGCAACTGACGGTAAAAGTTTTCTTTAGCAGCCTGAAGGTCGCCTGCCTGAATATGGCTAAACAACTCTTTTGGCAACATACCCAGTAAATTAGGTGCTGCAGTGCACCAACCGCTGGCTCCGGCACATAAAGCCTCCAGAGCTAATGGATTACTGCCATTGTAAAAAGGCAGTTCGCCAGAGGAAAGCTGATGGATTTTGTGCATCCGCTGAATATCACCTGTACTTTCCTTCACCATAGTGATTTGAGGTATGCCTCTGAACATTTTTACAATTAGCTCAGGTGACATATCCACGCCACTGGTCGCCGGATTGTTATAAATCATAACGGGTAAAGAAACTTCAGCGGCAATAGCCTTGTAGTAGCCAAAAATCTCATCATCTGTCAGTTTCCAATAAGAAACAGGGATCACCATAATGGCATCAGCGCCAATTTCCTCAGCAAAACGGGCTTTGTGAATCGCCTGCTCTGTCGTCAGCTCAGAAATACCTATGATTACAGGAACACACCCAGCGACAACCTGCACCGAGTGCTGCGCTACCTGTTGCCACTCGGCAAAACTCAGATAAGCACTTTCGCCTGTGCTGCCTAAGGGAGCTATTGCATCGCAACCGTTTTGCAGCAACAGCTCGATGTTGTGTGCTAATTTATTCAGATCTGGCTGAGTACCATCTTTAGTAAAAGGGGTGATTGGGTAAGCAATAATACCGGTTAATTTCATGTTAATTTTCTCAGATTGATTCAGGGTGGGACTTCAGTGCCTTTCTGGCGTAATAGGCAAAATTGACTTTGCTGCGACGGTCTGTCGATAACCAGTCATGAGCTTCCTGTGCCAAAGCCGCAGGCAGCGGCTGCACCTGACCTGCGGCCATGGCCAACAATTGTAAACGGGCGGCGCGTTCAATCATAAGTGCAAGATTGCATGCCTCTTCAATGGTTTTGCCAACAACTAACTGACCATGATGGGCCAGTAAAAGAGCTCTTTTATTGCCCAGTGCATCGGAAATAATGATGCCTTCTTCATTCCCTACAGGAACGCCAGGCCACTCACCTAAAAAGGCGCAGTCATCAAATAAACTACAGGTATCCATTTGTCCCACCATCAGCGGAACTCTAAGCATAGAAAGTGCCGCGACATGAGTGGGGTGAGTATGAATAATGCAATTCACTTCAGGGTGTTGCTGATAAATCCAGGTATGAAATCTGTTGGCAGGGTTTGGCATTGCCTGTTGATCGATAGGTTCCAGATCCTGGTTGACTTCGATCAAGTTGTCCGCAGTGATTTCATCAAAACCCAAGCCAAATCGCTGGGTGATAAAAGTATTACCAGCTGAAGTACGGGCTGTAATTTGCCCCGCTAAGCCCGCATCATGACCGTGGTCATATAAAATTCTGCAAGTTAAAGCGAGTTTTTGTTTGTCGTTAAACTGGCCTTGATTCAGTAACTCATCCATTTGCTGTTGTGCATTGAACATTAATTGCTGTTTATCTAAATGTGCTGTTTTCATCATGGTCTACCTTTGGGTCTGGACTTCGATTGACTGCCGCTAATGTTAGATAGATTCTGGACCATTAATAACATCCAGTTTTATAATCAGTAATGGTCCAGATTAATATCCCTATGGCAGCTGAGTGTGGAGAATTAAGATGCTACGTCCCTGGCAAACGCAG
The DNA here is from genome assembly GCF_015767675.1 of Vibrio navarrensis. Lineage (NCBI taxonomy): Bacteria > Pseudomonadati > Pseudomonadota > Gammaproteobacteria > Vibrionales > Vibrionaceae > Vibrio > Vibrio navarrensis. Next base: position 2,707,316 of record NZ_CP065217.1, read on the forward strand.
TTATGGCTGGATAACAGCACAGGTAACACTATTCACGCCCGGCTGGTGAATAAGCTGATTGAGGACATCTTAACGGGCCGACTGGAAGCCGGAGCTTTGTTACCAGGTTCCCGCTCTTTAGCCACAGTGCTGGGGCTGAACCGAAAAACAGTGCAAATAGCCTATGACGAATTGATTGCGCAGGGCTGGCTTGTTACCCAAGCAAAACGCGGAACTTTTGTGTCCGATCGTCTACCCGAGCAACGTATGTCTGAACAATACCAGTACTTGCTTGCTGGCTCAGCCAAACCGGTCATCGACCATGCTGAGGCTGAGCCCCTTTCGGTAAAAGAGAACCCATCCTGCAATGATGGTATTCCGGATGCCCGTCTTATTCCTTATGAGCTGTTGGCGCGGGCGTACCGAAGGGCATTGATTGCTGCCAGCCGAAAGCAATATTTGGGCTATGGCGATCCACAGGGCACTATCGAATTGCGTCATGCCTTACAACGGATGCTGATACAGGAACGCTATCTGAACCTTAGCTCCGCGCAAATTTGCACTGTGCGTGGTAGTCAGATGGCTATTTACCTGGCCTCCCGTGTACTTAAGCCGTCCGATGGAGTGATGGTATTTGAAGAGCTGACTTATGCACCGGCATTGGCCGCTTTTGAAGAAGCTGGATTTACCATACTACGCTGCAAAACAGATCAGCAGGGGCTGGATATTACGCATTTACAGCAACTAATCTCAGGCCGGAAAGTGGCTGCAATTTACACTACACCCCATCATCATTATCCAACCACTGTCACTATGGTGATGGAGCGGCGTTTGCTGTTGCTGCAACTGTCGACCCAACATGATTTTTATATAGTGGAAGACGATTATGACCACGAGTTTCATTTTGACAGCAGGCCTATACCGCCGCTTGCCAGCTTGCCAGGGGCAGATCGGGTGCTGCATATAGGTTCTTTATCCAAGGTCTTTGCACCAGGTTTACGGATCGGTTATTTGGTTGCCAGTGCAGCGTTTGTCGAAAAAGTTGTACAACAAATTTTAATGATTGACCGTCAGGGCAATACTTTAACGGAGCTGGCTTTAGCAGAACTACTCCAGTCGGGAGAAGTGAAACGTCACATTCGTAAATGTAAAAAAATCTATAAAACACGTCGGGATCACTGTGTTAATGAGCTTAAAAGGCTTTTTGGTGATAGAGTGCGTTTTCATATTCCGGCTGGAGGGCTGGCATTCTGGCTGGAGTTGGGTACTCAACCGCAGTTTGATTTGGCAGAGTTAGCCACAGAGCCGCACTTTTTTGTTGATAAACAACGATGCTTTGTCCGGTTTGGTTTTGGCTCCTTCACAGAGCAGGAAATAACAGCAGAGCTGACCCGCCTTGATTGGTTACTGTTTCCTCGCTCCCATTCCTGAACATAAGTTTAATTGGAAACAAATTGGCGTTGGTGTTGGTGTTGGCTTTATGACTGGTGGGGTGGGGATTACCGCTGCGGCCCCAAAAGCTGCGAGCCAACTGGGCCTTGCTGTAGTAAAGGCTGCAACGACCGAATTTGCCTCCGTGCCGATTTCCACCATCGCCGCCCTCTCCCAGCAACCTAATGCCAGCAAAGGGTTACAAATCGCTGGCAAAGTCCTCAACGGTGCATTCTCCATTTTGGGCTTGGCTTACGGTGTGCAAAATGTCGCAAGGATCGCAAAGGTCATCCGCAAAAGCGCGTTGTTTCGAGCTTTCGCCGCAAAAACTTTGCCAGCTATAACGTCACAAAAGGAGACTTCGATACACATAAATCTCTCTCTCATGATCAAGTCGTTTTAAGGGGCATAAGTTCACTCTCTTCTATCGCCAGCACAACGTCATCCTTGGTGGCAGCCACACAAACGGAATTAGGAATGAACGCTGAAAAGAGCAATCTCGCATCAAAAATTCTGCATTTTACTGGTGCGGCAACTGGCTATTTAGGATCACAATCGCTGAAAGTGAGCCAACAGTTTCGATCTGATCCGATCGCTTTTAGCGCCAGTCGATTTTCTGATTTTCCCCACCTAGCCGGTTTGATTGGCTTACTCGCGACAGAGCCAGGCAGCGATGAGGCAAGCTTTTTCAATACACTCACTTTACTCTTTATGGTCAATTCAACGGGGACATTAAAAGTGCAAAATCACCTAAAAGAGCGTTAGCCTGAAGCCTGATTCATCTTCGGTTTAATAAAACAGATCAATTGGTTTAATGAAACAGGTCAATAGAAACTGTTTCTATTGACCTGTTTTTGATCTGTTTTGTGGAAAATAGTGATTAAAGCTGCCTATTCCTCCGAGTTATCCTCTGGCATCTGAATTTTCACACTGGAAACCTTGCCCTTAAGTCCATTTTTTCTAAAATATTCTATCGATACACTGCCATTGAAATCATTCATTTCAAAATCGCCGACAATGTAGTTTTCAATAATATCTTCTTCAACGGTTATCACTGTATAATCATCGTTGGTTGAACTATTGGGATCATCGTATATAGTGATCACCGTGCCAAAAGGGATTTGACTCAATACTAATGAACTGGCTTCATCATTTTCACAACTGTAAGTATCCTTCTTAAAATTAATCGTTTCATTTTTTGCCACTATCGAACAAACAAGATCTTGCGTAGCATATTTACCCTCATAGAACTTCAGTGTGGGCTGAATCGGTTCTGCCTGAGTAGAGAATGAGCCAAGAAGTAGAATTGAACCAGCCAATTTCATTGCTATTTTACCGGAATATTTCATTGTTCAGTCCTTTTATATATTAACATATTATATATTAAACTTGTGTTATAGACGCTCAGAAACATGCTAAATACGCTATTTAATGGATCCAATCAGAACTTAATTCCACTCATCACCTTTTAAGGTTACATCGCATATTTTCTGTTCATTGGTAAGGAAAATTTGCTTCTTCATCTTTTCATAATACAAAAAGAGCCATTTGGATATTAATAAACTCTCTCTATATTAATTTAAAGTGTAATCGCTTGTGTTCATCATTTAGTGATAAAAGTTTCCCTAGCCGATTTAGATCATATCTAACTTCAAAAAAAATTACTGAAACAGAGTGTTTAAATTAATAATTTTTAAAACACCATGTTTCATTTAAATATAAAAACACAATATTAGTTATCTAACAAAAAATTAATGCAACTTATGAAACATTAAAGCTAAATCTAGACGATTCATCTGGTCGCAACAGTGTCGGCGATACACCTTATGTAGCTGCATGCATTAAGATAGAGAACAATTTAGTAGTCGCGAAAGAAGCGGTCCCGTTGATAGGAGCCGCTTTTACAAATAAGAATAGAAATAAGAAATCCCATTCTAAAAACTTCCATTCGATAGCCAACTTTTTACAAAATAAACTCTTCACAGGGGTAAAATCTCTGAAAAATAAAAATCCAGTAGAGAAAATACTATTGAATTGGCTCAATCAATACTTGATTTTCCCCATCACCTTCTAAAGTTAGATAGAATGTTTTTTTATCTTCTGATAAAGAAGTTTTAATAAATAGTTGTTCAGGATTACCGCAAACACCATCTATATCTAAATGGCTATGGAATATGCCTTTAGAAAAATCAATCACGTTTACTTCAAAAGTGCTTACATTATTATCACTATCAAAGCTTCTATCCCTATATATTATTGCATTTTCACCAGACCAATAGAAATCAAATTCATTGCCAGAAGCTGTACTGAAATCACTACTATGGCATAGATCGATCTGCTGTAATGTACCTTTGTTTCCACTTCCATTTATAGTATAAAAATAAGGCGACTTGGCTTCGTAATCTATCCTTACTATATCATTTTCTTTAGTGAAATAGAGATCTCGACCTGTAACACGGACTCGGTTGTATTCATTCAGTCCTTGATAAGACTGGTTTTGAAAAATTATCTTTTCAATCTTGCTTGGATCAAAGTACTGATCAGCTTCCGCTAAGCCAATTTCAACAAAGAATGACTTCCCTAATTTTCCAGGCTTTATTGATAATGCATCGACAAATGTATTAAGCTCTGGGTTTATATAGTCTACAGTATCGTTTAATTGAACATTATTTGGTTCAAAATCAATAATAGGCCGATGCATTAAGTGACCTTCTTTAGCCTTATAAAACAAATTCATGTTATTACTATCCCTCTGAAAATACAGGACATCACGATTACTCGCAACATCGACCACTTCGTTGGGCGTATAATTCTTTGAACTACCATCCAGACCAATTGATACAACTCTAATTTCATCCGTTTCATTGTGAGTATCATAAACGTATCCGCTCATACTATCACTATATCGAAAAACAAGTTTTGAATATGGCTGAAGTTGTTGCGTATCTTTTATATACGCATTATCGTTTTGTGACTCTCCATATATAGTTAGTGGCATCTTATATTTCGTTGAATTAACTAAACTAAATGTATTTTCTAGGCAATAATTATCCCCACCAGTAGGAATTTCATTATCTTTTAATACTCTATTATTTCCTTTGCATGTATTAAATGTATTCAAAAGGGGAATCGCTAAAAATGGGATAAAAGGTATTTGATCTTGATCTAGTTTTAGACATTCTCTTTTAATTGCGTCCTCTATAGAGGATAATGTTGTATAGTTTATTATACCAGCATAGTATATTTCATCATCCTTATCACTAATCATTTTTTCATCTTCAGGAATTTCTTTTACATTTACGCCTGATTCTAAAACGCCAATATAGGGTCAGAATTGATTTTGACTGTTTAAAATACCTATGGGTGAACCAGAAGATGCTTCAGAAACCATCATTTTTGCATTGGCAATCGCAGAGATTTTGAATGGTTCGGAATAAGGCATAAAATAGGTAAAATAAGATATTCTCTGTGGCCAGCCTTTTGCGTGATGGATCGCGTAAGTAAAATTATGCGTGACATTGTCAAACTGATATCCCGACTCAGCCAGCATTTCCAACTGAGGTAGATCTTTTTTATCCACTAAAAAAAGGGCAATATCTGCTGTCTCATCATTCCTCACTCCACCATCCACAACCAGTTCTCCTTTAATGTTACTTTTAAAATCGACCCGAGTGGTTGATGAAAAAAACAGAGAAGTGCTATCAACGGTATAGTGATCATCTTTGCCTAGGTAGTTAAAGTAGCCATCAAAGATGAATTCATTTTTTGTTAAGTCCTCAAATGAATGTCCTGATGTTATCGCACATAGCTTGTCATCATCGCGTTTTGTCCTGATAAAAAATGCCGTGTTACGATTGATTGATTGATCATCATCATTTATATGAATAAAGAAGACAGACTTGCTCTGCAGAATTCGGTTGTCACTGCTCGAATTATCAACCTCAAGAAACGTGAAATAATCGGGATATGATCCCAACGGATGATATGGCTCATTATGCTCAGACACTGCACTAAATGAAAAAATAAGGCTCAGTATTAATATCACTCTTTTTAAGCAATCACCTATGGTTTTTCTCATATCATTTTCCCTCTTTTCAAATTTCTAACACATTATCCAGTAATATCTATCATATTGATTACTAAACACAAAATAGCACACGTAATTTTTATATATGCATTTTGTTCAACAATCAAACAGTTTCATTTAATTTATTTTGAAACATTGTGATTTTAAATATTGAATCATTATGTTTCTCACCAAAACTTTGATAGAACATTTTTTTTGCACTAACTTTCATTTTGTGAATACCTTATACCAACAATTAAATATTGATATATATGTCACTATTTAATTAAAGAAAGTTATTCATCTAGTGGCATTAATTATACTTATTTATGCTTATATGAATGGAATAAAGGAATAAATACTATGCTTACTTACCTCAATGACCCTAGCTCTACTACTCCTCATAAATCCACTACCAAATGTGCATTACTTTTCTTTTCATTGGCTGTATCCAGTACTGTTTTTGCTGGTCCTCCTAATGAATATATAAAGAGCTTAACAGTCAATCGAATAGGACAAGGCCCTATCTATGGGAATGGCGTTATGACCGCTAAAATTTCTATTGGTTATGAAGTTGCCGATGGATTTTCCGCAACCCCTGACGGTACAGGATATAGGGTATACAACACAGATGATGCCTTAATTTTTAGTGGTTGGTTTACAGATGAGCATGATAATGGTTATCTTCATCAAATTTCAAGTTATAATAATTACAGCCAAGAATACAGTCAAGAAAGCACGCGATCTTCTGACAATAAAGAATATCTGACTCGATATGTAGGAGCCGATAAATCCAATACTAGTGACACCGTAGAGTTTTGTATTTATCAAAGCTTTAAAATTTATGACACCACAGGAGGACTTATAGATGAACACTACACAGTAAATACATGTGATAGTGGTAATGCAAATTCTATTGTCACGCTCACAAGTACACCCCCTTTATATCTTTCGAGACAAGACTTTTATTTTGAAAATCCGGTATTAGAGGACAATGGTAAAATTGTAAAAATTTACTCGCGCCCTCTTTTTCAAACCAGTAACTCACATCATGTAAAAGAAGTTAGATGGTGGTCTCCTGAGGTTTTTGATCAATATAATTCATTGCATGAAAATTCAGCCATAATGGCAGACTATACCAAGATAAATAATAGTAGCACCGAAGCAGTCTATAACTATCTTGCTACATTTTTTATGGGAAAAGACACTCATTATAGATATATAGATGATACACTTTATGGCCAACCTTCAAAGGATGGAACAATCCCTTCATACTCTGGTAATAATTATGTAGGATCTTTTATTGTCGCAGACTTTTCTTATGATCAAGGCAGTCCAAGTAACACAATAAATAAATCTTATTTTATGAATAGAGATGCTGTCTGCGCGAAAGAAATATCAGGTATATATATAGGTCAAACAATATGCACAAATGTCGCAAACCATCAACCATTGTATAGTGATTCCACTGGACGTTGGCCATCACAAAAAGCTTATTCACATAGCATACTTAAAGTTATAGATGTTTATGGCACTATGAGCGATATATCATTTGGTTACGATGGTAATAGAATGGTTAATTTCTCAGAGTAACCCATATAAAACGATTCAATTACCACAAGAACAAAAAGATAGCATTATACTTTGGTGTTGATTTTACGTCGTTTTCAACACCAAAAATGTTAACTTAACTTTCGAGAAACACCATGAGCAATAATATTACAAGCAATGCCGACAACTTTTCAGATTATATATCCTCAGGGGTTGACCCAAGAACGGGAATGTACTCTATTAGTATTAATTTAGGAACCTTCTCATCCTACCGAGGTGTAGGAGAAGATATTCCCATCGTATTAAATTACAGTGCAGCAAGTACACTTGATATTGGCTTTGGACGAGGCTGGAATATTCCAATAAGCCGATTTGACAAAGAGAAGAATTTTCTTTCTCTCTCAACAGGCCAAGCATTTGAGGTCGAATGGAATCATCAACGCAATGAATATGACATTCCCTATCGTAAACTCAAAGATCTGCGCGTTTTTTATCTTGACGAGAGCGAAGAGATTCAGGTGGTCTACAAGGATGGTAAGCAAGAGTTTATCAGCTATAACGAAGGGATCACCACAAGAGTCGTTTCTGCTAACGGGCTGGAAATTGGCTTTGAATACGGACAAAAAGATTTTCAGCAAGTGCTGTGGCACATCTACGACAAAAATGCTGATCGCGAGTTGGAAATTGATTGGTGGACGAGTAAGTGGAAAACCGTAGTTACTCATAAGGTTCTTGGCACGGTTCGACAAACCATCGAAATTGATAAAACAGGTAATGGGAATATCTATACTCGTTTGGATGCAATCCGTTTTCCCGGTATCGATTCTACAACTCACTTTGAATATCGCTACATTGGTGCTTGCAACTATGATGTGATTGAGCGAGTGGCTCACGCCAACGGCTTGGTCGAAGAGATGCTCTACTACGACCAAGGACACTATTTACCTCAAGATGCCCCCATAGACACGTTTCCTTATGTTCATCGGCATACCGTTTTCCCTGGAGAAAACCAACCACCGCAAATCACTGAATATGAGTTTTCTGATCAGAATTATTTGGGATTTTCTTCTGATCGCGCGTGGGTCGCCGGGGAAGATACTTTATTTAAAGCGCACCGAGACTACACCTATTCTTCAACAGAAACCATCAATGGCAGTAAATCGGTCACTCGTGAATACAATAAGTATCACTTGATGAACTCAGCAAGCTATTATGACGACGGCGATCTTTATAAAGAGGAAAGCTACACCTATTTTGCCGATCTCGATAAGGGAATAGAGAGCCAACCCGCCACATACAGTTTGGCAAAATCACAAACTACCACCCACTATTTTGCTGGGCAAAGCCGCAGTTTTACCAGCGAATATGACTATGATGAATACGCGAATCTTTTATCGGAAACTCAACCTGATGGTTCAAAAATGGTGCGTAGTTACTATCCCGCATCGGGTGAGGGTACCAATTGCCCTGCCGAACCAAACGGCTTTGTCTCTCTAATAAAAACCGAGACCTTTACACCAAACAATGGCGATACAGCGCGTACAAAAGTTTTTACTTATAGCTCCCTACCCAAGCTCGACGACCCGAATGGCTATTTTGTGTTGCTGGCTAGTCAATCCGATGAGAATCAAAGCGAGGATTTTGAATATTACAGCTATGTCGGCAACCTTTATACCTACGGTTTGTTGAAGACGAAAACCCTCCGGTATAACGGTTATGAAACGTCGATCACTTGTCATTATGACTTTGGCGTTGACGGGATGACGAGTTCCGTATTAACTCGAAGCCACGATAATCTTGAGACGCTTGAAACGAAAACCCTCGACTACTTTTTCGGCGAACCAACCAAACATATTGACGAACAAGGTATTGTCACACGCTTTAGCTATGACGTTTTAGGGAGAAAAGTAGCTGCGGTGACAGCCCCTGGCACACCTTTTGAAGCAAGCCAAACCATTACCTATCATGTTGGTGATGGCGTCAATTCTATGATTCAAGTCGACACCAAAGGCAACGCTTTGCAAACGCGCTTTAATAATGCAGGCAAAGTGATTGAAGTATTGCAAACCCCTTACGGTGAGACACCATACACAGTGCAATCTTGTCTCTATGATGACTTCGGTTTATTGGTGTCCAAAACCGAAACCGATTGGCTGGACGGCGTTGCACTGCCGCTAACGTCAACCTATCAGTATGATGTGAATGGCGAGATATCTTCAGTCACACATCCCGATGGCCGTAAAGAGCAGTTTACCCAAGATCCGGTGACGCTAACCACGCACTACCAACATGAGTCCGGTTTGAGCAACCAAACTCTGATGAGTGAATGGACTCAGTATGACCTATCGGGGCGTGAAATAAACAAAAAAACCTATGATGCGTCAGGGGCCTTGCTGGCGAAAACCGATTATCACTACGATGGTTATGACAATCTGCTGACGGTTACCGATACGGAAGGCCGGGTGATAAAACACCGTTATGACCGTCTAGACAGGCTGGTTGAAACCACTCGTATCATTGACGGCCAGAACGTAACGGAAAACTATCACTACCCCGACTTCACTCGATCTGATGTGCCTAGTGAGGTGCTCGTTGATGGAGCTAGCCAAGGCCAACAGACGTTTGATGGCTTAATGCGCTTAATGCAAAAAACCACTCTTAATGCTGGAACAACGCACTACTCTTATTCTGGTGTTTCTCCAGAACCAACATCGATTAACTTGGCCAGTGGCAGCCAACTGCACTTCACTAATAACTCTTATTTGCATGTCCCACTGACCATTTCAGTCTCTGGGCAAACTCAGTTAGATAGCGGTTTTAGCTACGACGCTCAAAGCGGCCTGCCTCTGAGTAATCAAAACTTATCTGGGACACGCTTAGTCTCTCGAGATTCATACAATCGCGTGCTTACGGAAACGATGCAAATTGACGGCGAAGAGAGAACGGCCAACTTTCGCTATTCGCTACTGGGCAAACTTCTCAGCAGAACCGACTATTTTGGCAACACAACGGCTTTTTACTTCGATAATCTTGGCCGCCTCGCTCAGGCAGAAGAGGTCGTCTCTGGCATACACACCTCGACTACCTTTGGCTACGATGTTTTCAGCAGGCCCATTCAATACACCACGCTACGCGCACAAGATAGCGCTGAAATTCGCCTTGAATACAACGCCTTTGGCGTAGAAACCAAGCGTGAGGCTCGCTTTAATGGCAGCCTGATTTTTACTATCGATCAAGTATTTAACCAACGCATACTGCTCGATTCGCGTACTTTTACTCAGCATGGAGAATCCACTCAAGAGACCTTCTTCTATGATGATTTGGCCCGCTTGACTCTCTATCAAGTGAGCGGTCCTAATGCGCCGCAAGATGATTATGGCAACGTGATTGTTGAACAGAGTTTCACCCATGATGTTTACGGAAATATCACCCAAGCCACCAGTGTATTTAGCAACGGCAGCAACAATACCGCCACTTTCTCCTATCCAAGTAACAATCCGCAACGTCTGGAACGGTTGACCAATACACACAGTCACTACCCGTCTAGCGTCGATTTTTCCTACGATGAGGCGGGCAACTTACTCAATGATGAAAAGGGTCGCCAATATAGTTACAACGCACTTAACCAAATGAGTTCAGTTTCTGAAAATGGCACCGTTTTGTCCGAGTATCAGTACGATGCCGGAGGGCGGGTTGTTACACAAAGTGTTGAGCAAAGTTTGATCTACCTTTTCTATCTCAATAATCAATTAATTAACGAGAGAAATGAGTCCGCTCACAGCAGCTTCCACAACATAGGACCTGGTTTAACATCGCGCAATGTCAACTCTCCTCAAGAAGAGGTACATCAGTTTAGTTTCGGCAATAGCCAGGGTAGCGTCTTAGAAACCTACTCGAGTCATGATGGGGAAGAGAGAGAGAAAACCTCGCGCAAATATACACCTTACGGAGAGGGCTAAGTTATGACTAATCCAAAATACAACGCCATGAATAGCAACCGATTCTACCCAAGTAGAAGACGCTTCTTAAAACAGGCCAGTGGCATAAGTACCTTGGCTATGTCAGGCATTACCTTGCCTCCGGTTGCTTTCGCGAACTCAGCACCGCCCCCCATGGTGATCAAAGCCAACCCGTTAGGCTTTAACGCCGAACGTCAAGATCCTATTACAGGTAACTATTACTTGGGGAAAGGTACTCGCATGTACAATCCGAGGCTAATGCGTTTTCATAGCTATGATTCGATGAGCCCTTTCGGTAAAGGAGGAACCAATGGCTATGCCTATTGTTTGGGTGATCCGATTAACCAACGGGATCCAAGCGGCCATTTTGCCTTACTGAGCATTTTGATAGGCGCCATTATTGGTGCCATCGTCGGGGCAGCGGCATCGGCCGCGGTAGAAGGTATACAATGCGCGATCAATCCCGAACATAAGTTTGATTGGAAGCAAGTTGTGATAGGGGCAGCAGTTGGCTTTGTCACGGGTGGTATCGGGGTAGCCGCGTCCGCCCCCACAACGGCTGCGCAGCTTGGTCTTACTATCGCCAAGGCGGCGGCAGCTGAATTGGCTTCCGTCCCCATAAATACCGTGACAGCGTTATCAATGCAACCCAACGCATCAAAAGGGTTGCAGATAGCGGGGCAAGTATTGGGGTTTTCACTCGCGATTTTCGGTGTGGGGTACGGTGTTAAAGGTGCCGCAAGTTTAGGTAAAAGTATAGCTAAAGGCAGAGTGGCCATATCATCATCAGCAAAGGCTTATAGGAGAATTGGCAGAGGTGGTGCTGATATCGACAAAGCGATGACTTTTAAAAACTTTGGTGTCACAGACCCCAGTAAATACCTATCTATAAGAGAAGCAGTCTTTACAGGCATAAGCATAGCCACTGGTATTTCAAGTGCTACAGCAGGTATCGCGTTTAACACCATGAACCATTTAGGCAAGAGCTCACGAAATAGTGAAATAGCCATGCGTTTCTTCCACTTCACAAGCTCAGTGACGGGTGCTTTAGGCAGCAGGTATTTAAATCCGATTAAAAACTTGAAATCCGATCCTGTCGGTTATCTTTCAGGCCGGTTTACCGACCTTTCCCATGTAACGGGGTTAGTGGCCATGCTATTTACCGAACCAGGCAGTGATGAGAACCGGCAATGGAATACGGTGTCGTTTTTATGCGGAACAACATCGCTGTATACATTAAATGTGCAAAATCATTTAAAACATTTTGATAAAAAGATGGAGAAAAAATCGATTTGGCGACAAGTAGATGAAGAAATATATAATACTTACTATTAACACGCATACACTACCTACTAGTGTATATGTAGATATGCTACCTATACAAAATTATTCAATTAGCAACATTTCAGAAAATTAAACTATTGCTGGCAAACCGGTCCAAGCGAGCATCGAAGCCTTACAGAAATATAATATAACTCAAGTAAAAGCGTTGATTACAATCCCAATAGAAATGTGTGCACTAATGAATGGAAAAGACGTGGAAGATAAAAATAAAATATATTCTATCGCCTCTCACCCTGCAGCTTTGGCGCAAATAACGGGTTGAAAAAAAAGTATCAACGCCACCGAGTTGCCTATTTCTGGTAGTACTTCCCTTGCGGCAAAAAAGGTTGCAGAGCAAACACTTCCTACGGGGACAGCTGCGATTGGGTCTTGTGGATTGGCTTCTGTGTACCCGAATCTATCTATTGTTCAACAAGGGATTGAGGAGAACAAAAATAATAACACTACCTTTTTACTGCTCAGTGTGAAAAAACGCACTTTACCTGTCAGCGAAGAAATTACCCGAGAAGAGTTGATGGCGGCGATATCCACTGGTCGGCAATTGTGATGAAAAAGACCAACCACTTTTGGGTTGGTCTTACTTTTTCAAAACGCTTGTCGTTAGCGAAATTGCTTCACTTCAGAGAGATATTCAAATCCCGCTTCGGCCAGTTTACGCTCTAATTTCGCTCTATCGATATCGTAAAATTTCGCTAAGCTATCGAGATCGCCAAACTCATCGCGCAGCTTCATATTGACCATGCTCAACAGGATAAAGGGATCCATCGTTTCAAAACGCTCTAAACTCATCAGGTTTTCTCATACTGACTAAATAACGGTGACCACTATAACAAAGTTGCATTTTGCATAGTAGCCACCAAAGAATGAGTTAGCCAAAGGAAGCCCAAATCACGGTCGCCACCAGCACTGGGCAAACAAACTTCACATACGCAGGCCAAAGCTTACCAAACCAGCCGAGCGAAAACGTTTCATAGCCTTGCTCTAACTCTTTCACTTTGGCATGACGGCTCCACACCCAACCACCAAATAAGCAGAATAACAGCGCCGCGGTTGGTTGTAGGTATTGCGTGGCTATGGTCGCGACCAATCCAAACAACGCACCAAAGTTGTAGACAATCACCACACTCAGCAGCGCAATCAAACCGCCGAGCACCCAACTGGTGCTGCTGCGCTTGGTGTTGAAGCGTTCACCGACAAGCGCAACCGGGCACTCCAACATGGAGATTGACGAAGTGAGCGCAGCGATGGTCAACAGCAAGAAAAACACCACGGCAAACAGCTGTCCGAGCAAGCCGAGGCTGTCGAACATTAAAGGCAATACAGTAAATACCAAGGTATCTGAGCTCAGCAAAGAGCCATCTTCCGCGTAAATTTGCACCCCTTTTTGCATTGCGACAAACATGGCAGGAAGCACCACTAAGCCAGCGATAAAGGCCACGGCGGTGTCGACTAAGGTGACATTCATCGCCATTTTGGGCAGGTTCTCTTTCTTACTCAGGTAAGAGCCGTAGATCAGCATCGAACAACCACCGATGGTGAGCGAGAAGAAACCTTGCCCCATTGCCGCAAGGAGCAGTTTTCTATCCCACACTTTGCTGAAATCGGGCACGAGATAGTGTTTCAACCCTTCCATCGCGCCATTTTGCGTCATGATGTAGACAAACAGCACAGCAAACAGCACAAACAGTGCTGGCATCAAGCGGGTAGACCACTTTTCGATCCCCTGTTTTACGCCACCTTGCACGATCAAAATGGTCAACACATAGAAAACCAAGGTACCAAACAGGTTGCGCTCAACGCTAAAGCCTTTAAACCACGCACTGGCAGCGTCGAGACTGAGCAGATCAGTGATCGCTCCCAGCATAAAACAGATGATCCAGCCGCCGACGATGGAATAAAACGCCAGTACGGCACTGGGCACGCTAAGACCAATCCAGCCAACCAGACCACCGACTTTCTTACCTACAGGATGATTGGTGAGTGCGCGCATACTGTCGACGGGGTTGGCCTGACCATGACGACCAATCGCCATCTCCACCACCAGCATCGGGAAAGCGACGATCAAAATCATCACTAAATAGACTAAAAGGAAAGCACCGCCACCATTTGATGCGGCTTGTGTAGGAAAGCCCCAGATATTGCCAAGACCAACCGCTGCACCAGCGGCCGCAAGAATAAAACCAAGACGAGAGCCAAAAAGCTCCCTCGGTTGAGAAGATGTTTGCTGTGACATACGACCAAATTGCACTCATGAACTAGTTAGCAAGTACAATAACAAAACATCTTGGGTCAAACCATTCACAACTGGTCAAATCTTCGGCAAATAGAAAAATAAGCAGCGAATCACTTTGTAAAAATTACAGTACACCAGAATAAAGAAAGAGCGCTCTGTGGCGCTCTCATGATGGTTTCATCGCTAAGCCAATCTTGGCTTTAAATAGTAAAGACTTGATAGTTCTTCAGTTCTGGGATTTTCTTCAGCATCTCTTGCTCTTGTGCCGCCATGTCATCCAGTGAATCACAGAAATCTTGTGTCTGCTTTTCCACCTCTTTGCTATGCGCTTTTACCTTCTCTTCGACCTTTTTCTTCAACTCGGCCATGCTGTCGGACAGTGCCGAGAGGTTAAAGCCGCCTTCGCCTTTCATTTTGCTCGAGAGAGCCTCAAAGGCGCTGGCAAAAAACTCTTTATTGAAGATCTCTTGAGCGCGCTGAAAATCCTCTTGCCAAGATTGGGTCATCGAAGAGAAACTTTCCGCAGGCAGAACCAGCTTACCATCTTGGTAATAACGCGATTCAACCTCGGCAAAGAACTTGCCCACCGCCTGTTTGACGTTATCAAAAGTGCCAGGTGCATCCAAACTGGCTGCGATGTCATCAATCACATCATTGGCAAACGCTAACCCATCGGCGGCCAACTGCTTTGCTTTTGGCAGATAGGCGTTGAGGTTTTCACGATAAGATTCGATAGCGGCTTGTTGATCTTGGCTGAGTTCGATCTTCTCCCCATGAATATAGAGGTTGTTATGGCTATCCACACGGGCTTTGTCACCATTTTGTTGATGAATTTCCACCGCTTCGCCATCAAGACGGATCTCATTTTTTATATCAACACGGCACTGCGCTGCAGAAACCGAGAAAGTGGTTAGCATGGAGATTAAAACGGCTAGCTTTTTCATTACGCTTCCTTAACGATTTTTGCCAAACTGTAACAGCTCGTAATAGGTATTTTGTCAGTAAATTGTCACAACTTATCGCATACATCAAGGAAACAAACTGACGGATTTCTCCCTTTGATTCATACTATTGTCCTTCTTCTACCCCATGAGATTTGCTGGCTTTCCGGTTATGATAGTCAAGAACGTCACTGGAGAGAATGAAACATGAGCGAGATGAACCTCGAAGCAACACTCAAATCGGTATTTGGCTTTGACCGTTTGCGCCACGGACAGCAAAGCGTGATAGACAACGTGCTGTCGGGACACTCTGCCGCGGCCATATTCCCCACAGGTTCTGGCAAGTCACTCTGTTATCAGCTTCCGGCCCTGTGCCTACCTCACTTAACTTTGGTCGTTTCCCCACTGATTGCACTGATGAAAGATCAACTCGCTTTTCTCCACAGCAAAGGTGTTGCCGCTGCGGCTATTGAGTCGGGTCAAGCCAAAGAAGAGACTCAGGCGGTGATGAACGCCGTCAAACAGGGGCAAATAAAGGTGTTGATGATCTCGGTTGAGCGGTTGAAGAACGAACGTTTTCGTCAATTTATCTCAGAAGTGGCTATCTCGCTCATGGTGGTCGATGAGGCGCATTGTATCTCGGAATGGGGCCACAATTTTCGCCCAGATTATCTCAAACTGCCTCAATACCAACGCGCATTGAATATTCCTCAAGTACTGCTGCTCACCGCAACGGCCACACAAGCAGTGGTCGAGGACATGCAGGATAAATTCGCCATCGCGCCACAGCATGTCACGATTACTGGCTTTTATCGCCCCAACTTGGATCTCTGTGTCTCGCCTTGTCGCGAGGAGAATAAAGGCGAGGCCTTGTTAAGTTTGCTGGCGCAAGACCCTCATGCGCCAACCATTGTTTACGTTACTTTGCAGCACACGGCTGAAGTTGTCGCTCAAATGCTACAAACTGCGGGTGTGAAAGTGGCGGCTTACCACGCCGGGCTCGATCACAACGTACGTGACGCCATTCAGACGCAGTTCATGCAAGGCGAACTCGATTGCATTGTCGCCACCATCGCCTTTGGTATGGGCGTCGATAAAGCCAATATCCGCCGCGTAATCCACTTTGACTTGCCCAAATCGATTGAAAACTACGCGCAAGAAATTGGCCGTGCTGGACGTGATGGGCTTGCGTCACAGTGCATTCTGCTCGCCAATCAAAATGGCTTGAGCGTGCTGGAAAACTTTGTCTACGGCGATACCCCAGAGCTGGCCGACATTGCATACGTTCTGAGACAAATTGCCAATGCAGGTGAGCGATGGGAAGTGATGCTAAATAGGTTGGCAAATGAGGCCAATATCCGTCAACTGCCGCTAAAAACGCTGTTGGTTTATCTCGAACTGGCTGGGCAAATCGAAGCGCAGTTTGCCTATTTTGCTGATTATCGTTTCAAATTTATCGACAGCGCCAACGCGATTTTGCAGCGCTTTTCCGGTGAAAGACGCCAGTTTGTGGAGGCCATTTTCCACTGCTCTGCACAATCCAGAGTATGGTGTCAAACCGATTTCGAAGCGCTTTGGCTCACCTACCGCGCCGAAAGACAACGCATCGTGGCCGCGTTAGAGTATTTTCATCAGCAAGGTTGGATCGAACTGGAAAGCAAACAGATGACCGATGTCTATCGGGTGTTTCCGTTCCAAGAACCACTTAGCACGCTGGCTGAGCGCTTGTATCAACTGTTCAAAGACAAAGAGCGGAGTGATGTCGCTCGCATACATCAGATGCTCGATTTTTTCCAAGCGGACTCCTGCCTAAGCTACACCCTTGCCAGCTATTTTGCCGACAGCCAAGCGCCAAAGCACTGCGGACACTGTTCGGTGTGCCGAGGCCAAGTGGCGCATCTGCCGCTTGAAGTGGAGCAAATTTTTCCAAACGACAAGGCGCAGGGTTGGCTCGATGAGTTACAAGCGCAAAGTGCAACGCCATTGAGCTCGCAGTTGATCACTCGTTTTCTCTGTGGCATCAATACGCCCTTGCTGACCAAACTGAAAGCCAAGAAGCTGACGGGTTTCGCCAAGCTTGAGAGCGTGCCATACAGCAAGGTTTACCAACAAGTAGAGCAGCTTAGAAAAAGCTAAGTTGCCGAGTTTGCTCTTGCGGTTTTAGCATCACGCTCAACCCAAGTAGGCGAATCTCCCGCCCTTTTTGCCGTTGCAATACATCTTGTAGCAACTGACGAAAATAGGCCAAATCCAGCTCACTGTGCACATGTTCAATGGTGGTGAGTTGGAAGTCGGCAAATTTCATTTTGATCCCTTGCTTGATAATCGCTTTGTCTGGGTTGGCTTTTTGCAAACGCTTTTCCAATTCGGGATAGAGCTTTTCTTCAATCACTTGCCAGCACTCTTGATAGCTGGAAATGTTCTGACTAAAAGTGCGCTCAACGCCAACGGATTTTCGCTCACGTTCAACCACCACTTCACGCTCATCAATGCCGTGACTGCGTTTCCACAACAATCCCCCTAAACGGCCAAAGTGGCGTAGCAACTCGCGATAATCACTGTTTTTAATGTCTTCACAACGATAGAGACCTGCTTGATGGAGTTTTTCTAGGCTCACTTTGCCAACGCCTGGGATCTTTTCCAGCGGCAGTTTATCCACCACCTCCTGCACTTTCTCTGGCGGAATAACAAATTGTCCGTTGGGTTTGTTCATATCCGAAGCCACTTTGGCCAGAAACTTAATTGGCGCGACTCCGGCTGATGCTGTCAGTTGCAATTCCTGCCAGATATCACGGCGAATCGCTTGTGCGATTAACGTGGCAGAACCATGACATTGGGTTGAGTCGCTGACGTCTAGGTACGCTTCGTCCAACGAGAGTGGTTCGATAAGGTCGGTATAGCGGGAGAAGATTTCCCTGATGTGTCGCGAGACCTGAACATACACCTGCATCCTTCCTGGCACTACCAGCAATGAGGGGCAAAGCTTGAGCGCTTGCGCGGTTGGCATAGCACTGCGCACGCCAAATTTGCGCGCCTCGTAATTACAGGTACTCAGCACCCCTCGCTGCTTTTCATGCCCACCGACCGCCAAAGGGCGGCCACGGTAATCGGGATTGTCACGCATTTCTACTGCGGCATAGAAACAATCCATATCAACGTGAATGATTTTTCTCACACGTTCTGACATTTTGCGCCTGGATAACACTGTTTAAAAACACAGTATAAGGACAGTGTTCGATTTTGCAAAGCAAGACGTCGCTGATGTCACGCCATGGGCTAACATTATTTGCGCAGCATCACGTCTAACTGGTCGACCAACTCTGCCCAATCGGCATCTTCTTCAATCGCTTCACGCAGAAAACTCGCTTGAGCTTGGGTCCAAAAACTGGCCTGGTGCAGTGGTGTGGTGTCGCGTGGATGACGGTGAGCGTCGATAAACTCATCTATCTCCCTAGGTGAACTGCCAAGCCCTAACTGTTCAAACAGCTCAGCCATACCGTGTTGATGAAGTTGCATAGTACCTCCTGACATAACAACGGTTTTCAAGTCCAATTTCCTAAGTATAGAACCAAGTGCTAGCACATACCCCTGCAAAGAAAAAACAACCCAGCCGAAGCTGGGTTGAGTAATGACAAGGTCATGCTATGCGGTCTTTTTCCCACTCTGAGAGTTTTTGTGCTCGGGCCGCCTCTCGTGCTTCACGCTTTTTGCGCGCATCACACGGTTCTGGACAGTTGCAGACTTTCTCAATCCCAACCGCGCCCAAACCGCCACAGCTTCCTTTCACCACTTTTTTCTGGAAGATATAACCCACAGCCATCGCGGCGATCACCGCGACAAACACCGCAAAGGTAATTAGAAATGTACTCATACGCTTAAACTCAATCCTGTCATTTTTTCACAAATGGTTGGTAGGCTTTAGAAACCAGCTCTTTAAAACCATCATCCGTTTTTACAATCATTAGTACGGGGATGTTGTTTTGGTTGGCTACTTCCATTCCTTTGATATCGCCAAGCACCATCAGCCCCGTCGCTAAGCCATCGGCGGTCATGGACGACTTATCCAGCACCGTCACCGACACCACTTTATTGGAGATGGGTTTACCGGTCGTCGGGTCAATAATATGTGAATAACGGACCCCATCACGCTCAAAGTAGTTGCGATAATCGCCAGAAGTGGCAATCGCCATATCGCCCGGCTCAATAATTTCTTGAATCGCACGCTCTTCAACAGAAGGTTTCTCGACAGCAATGCGCCAAGGAATACCCTCACGGTTGACGCCTTTTAAACGAATCTCCCCGCCCACTTCAACCATGTAGTTGTTAATGCCTTGCGACTGAATGTAATCGGCCACCACATCCACCCCCCAGCCTTTAGCAATGGTCGAAAGATCCACATACAAGTTCGGCAAGGTTTTTGTCAGTTGATTGCCTTGTACGGATAAATGGTGAATGCCCGTTTTGGCTTTGCGCTGTGCGAGTTCAGCATCGCTCGGCACCACTTCAGGGCGTGCTTCTGGGCCAAATCCCCACAGATTAACTAACGGCCCAACCGTGACATCCAACGCTCCTTCAGTCAACTGATTAAGGCGAATAGCTTCTTTCACCACCGTTGCGGTTTGCTCAGAAACAGTAAACGGCTCTGAACCTTGGTATTGGTTAAAACGGCTCAGCTCTGAATCTTTGCGATAAGTCGACATCTGATCGTTCACTTCTTCCAACAAGCGATCCACTTCGGCTTGGATCGATTCAGCGCTCGGGATGTCGGGTTGAACGATGTATTTTATATTATACGTCGTGCCCATGGTTGGGCCGCTAAGATGAACTTGTTCTGCAGGCTTTTCACAGCCAGCGAGAATCAATAGAGAAGCAAATGCAACAAGCCACTTTTTCACTTGTTTAACTCCTATTGTGGAATGGATATAGAAAATAGGTGCAAAATTTGGCCTCCATTTTCTATATCAACTCTATTACGTCAAAATCATTTAATAAGAAAAAAGAATGGCTGACCCACAAGGGCCAGCCATAGTTTCAGTCACTTAGCGGAATTAACCACCGAAGTCATCCAGTAGGATGTTTTCGTCTTCAACACCAAGATCTTTCAGCATGCCGATAACGGCAGCGTTCATCATTGGTGGACCACACATGTAGTATTCACAATCTTCTGGCGCATCGTGATCGCGCAGATAGTTTTCGTACAGTACGTTGTGGATGAAGCCGGTGTAACCCGTCCAGTTATCTTCTGGTTGCGGATCAGACAGCGCACAGTGCCACACGAAGTTGTCGTTTTCAGCCGCTAGGCCATCGAAATCTTCTACGTAGAACATTTCACGCTTAGAACGCGCACCGTACCAGAAAGACATCTTACGTTTAGACTGCAGACGTTTTAGCTGGTCAAAAATGTGTGAACGCATTGGTGCCATACCCGCACCACCACCAATGAAGACCATTTCTGCATCGGTATCTTTGGCGAAGAACTCACCAAACGGACCAGAAATCGTACACTTATCACCCGCTTTTAGCGACCAGATGTAAGAAGACATCTGACCCGGTGGTACGTTTGGATTGTTTGGTGGCGGCGTCGCGATACGTACGTTCAGCATGATGATGCCAAATTCTTCCGGGTAGTTCGCCATAGAGTAAGCACGAATAATTGGCTCATCCACTTTTGAAACGTAACGGAACAGATTGAACTTGTCCCAGTCACCACGGAATTTTTCCGGAACATCGTAGTCAGCGTACTTAACTTCATGCGCAGGCGCTTCGATCTGAATGTAACCACCCGCACGGAATGGCACAGACTCACCATCAGGGATCTGCAGCTTAAGCTCTTTGATGAATGTCGCTTTGTTATCGTTAGAGATAACCGTACATTCCCACCGCTTAACACCAAAGATCTCTTCTGGCAGTTCAAGATCCAAATCGTTCTTCACAGCAACCTGACAAGCTAGACGCTCACCTTCACGAGCTTCACCTTTGGTAATGTGATCAAGCTCAGTAGGTAGAATGTCACCACCGCCAGATTTGATTTTTACGCGGCACTGACCACATGAGCCACCACCACCACAAGCAGACGAAACGAAGACACCGGCACCAGCCAGTGCAGTCAGCAGTTTACCGCCTGGTTGCGTTACGATCGCTTTTGCAGGATCGCCATTGATAGAGATTGTAATGTCACCTGTTGGTACTAGCTTGGATTTGGCGAACAGAATCACCAAAACCAACGCCAGTATAATCAGGGTAAACATCACTACACCAAAAATAATAGTATACATTCACTATTTCCTTTATTGCTGCGGTTTACCCGACTTACAGTTGAACACCAGAGAATGACATGAAGCCCAACGCCATCAAGCCAGCTGTGATAAAGGTAATACCCAAACCACGCAGACCTGGAGGAACGTCTGAATACTTCATCTTCTCACGGATACCTGCAAGAGCGACGATAGCCAGCATCCAGCCCACACCAGAACCGAAACCGTATACCACAGATTCAGCAAAGCTGTAGTCGCGCTGCACCATGAAAGACACACCACCGAAGATGGCACAGTTTACTGTGATCAATGGTAGGAAGATGCCCAGTGCGTTATACAGAGGCGGGAAGAAGCGATCGAGGATCATTTCCAGAATCTGTACTAATGCCGCAATAACACCGATAAAGGTAATAAAGTTCAGGAAGCTTAAATCTACCCCTTCAGCCAGTGCATCTGGTTTTAGCACTAGGTTGTACACCAGATTATTGACTGGTACAGAGATAGTCAGTACTACGATAACCGCAATACCTAAGCCGAAAGAGGTCTTCACTTTCTTCGATACCGCCAAGAAGGTACACATACCTAAGAAGAAAGAGAGTGCCATGTTCTCGATGAAAATCGATTTAACCAGCAAACTAATATAATGTTCCATGACGACCTTACTCCTTCGCTTCTACTTGTTCAGGCTTGAACGTGCGAATCGCCCAAATCATGAAACCGATCAGGAAAAACGCTGAAGGTGCCAGCAACATTAGGCCGTTTGGTTGATACCAACCGCCATTGCTGATCAGTGGCATCACTTCAATTCCGAATAGTTTGCCTGAGCCCAAAAGCTCACGGAAGAAACCAACGGTAATCAAAACGAAGCCATAACCTAGACCGTTGCCAATACCGTCGATAAACGATGGAATTGGTGCCGACTTCATCGCAAACGCCTCCGCACGGCCCATTACGATACAGTTGGTAATAATGAGACCAACGAATACCGACAGCTGTTTAGAGATGTCGTACAGGTACGCTTTCAGGATTTGGTCAACCACGATTACTAGAGATGCGATGATCGCCATCTGCACGATGATACGCACGCTGTTAGGAATGTGGTTACGAATAAGTGAAACGAAAAAGTTAGAAAATGCAGTAACAAACATTACCGCTATAGTCATAACAAACGCCGTTTCCAGTTTGGTGGTTACTGCCAGTGCAGAACAAACACCGAGAACTTGTAGCGCGATTGGGTTGTTGTCCAATACTGGCGCTAGCACGCTCTTTTTCAGCTCTTTTGCGCTAGACATTAGTTCAGACCTCCGTCACGAACTTTAGCTAGGAACGGACCAAAGCCCATGTCACCTAACCAGAAGTCGAATGTGTGTTGAACGCCGTTACTGGTCAATGTTGCGCCTGATAGAGCGTCAACACCGTGCTCAGAACCTGCAGGTGCGCCACCTTTGACGATTTTGATCGCTGGCTGGTGGTTTTCATCAAACAGTTTCTTACCAACCCATTGCGCACGCCAAGATGGGTTTTCTACTTCGCCGCCCAATCCCGGAGTCTCACCCTGTTGGTAGTAAGTGATACCAGATACGGTATTGCCGTCAGTTTCTACTGCAACAAACGCGTACATCATGGACCACAGACCGTTACCGTGAACCGGAATGATCACCTTAGACACTTGAGCGCCATCTTTAACCAGATAAACCACACCCGTGTTTGCACGACGAAGGATTTTTGCGTCATCTTGATCGGCTGATAGCTTGATCGATTCCGCAGGATCTTTTGCTGCTTTACGTTGGTCAAATGTGGTTGCGTCACCTTCAACAAAGTCGCCAGATTTAAAATCAACCAGACGTGGTTCGATGTATTTGGCAAACAATTCGGGTACAGAACCTTTTTCTGTAATGCCAGCTACTTCGACAATCTTACTTTGTTTATCTAGGAGTGCGTTTGCTTTTTGCTTGCTACGCAAGCCAACCGCCGCTGCCGATACGATGATTGAGCACACTAGGCTCAACGCGATAACAACAAACAGCGTCTTTTTAATGCTATCGTTATTACTTGCCATAGCGTGCTAGTCTCCGCTTGATGTTTTTCTCCACAACGATGTGGTCGAACAGAGGGGCAAATAGGTTAGCGAACAGAATCGCTAGCATCATGCCTTCTGGATATGCAGGGTTGACCACACGAATCAGCACACACATGATGCCAATCAGAATACCGTAGGCCCATTTCGCATTGTTAGTAAACGAAGCTGATACCGGATCGGTCGCCATGAAGAACATACCGAATGCAAAGCCACCTAAAACGAGGTGCCAATGCCAAGGCATGTTGAACATCGCATTGCTGTCTGAACCAATCACGTTGAACAGGGTAGACAGAGCGATCATACCGATCATCACACCTGCGATGATGCGCCATGAAGCAATACCCATGTACACGATAAACGCAGCGCCGATAGCTAGAGCAAGAGTCGATACTTCGCCGATTGAACCCGGAATGTTACCGATGAAGGCATCCATCCAAGTGATCGCCTGACCTGTTGCGGCATTAACTAGCGCACCGTTACCGCCTTGCGCCCATTGGCTCAGAGCAGTAGCACCAGAGAAACCATCCGCCGCAGTCCAAACTAGGTCACCCGAGATTTGCGCTGGGTAGGCGAAGAATAGGAATGCACGGCCCGCGAGAGCTGGGTTCAGGAAGTTACGACCAGTACCACCGAAGACTTCTTTCGCGACAACCACACCGAAGGTAATACCCAGCGCAGCTTGCCATAGCGGAAGTGTTGGCGGAACAATCAGTGCGAACAAGATAGAAGTCACAAAGAAACCTTCGTTAACTTCGTGCTTACGCACCATACAGAACAGCACTTCCCAGAAACCACCGACTATGAATACCGTCGCGTAGATAGGCAGGAAGTAAGTCGCACCCAGCAGCATTTTGCTGCCCCAACCTGCATCAGCGGCCAGTGTGCCACCGAGCATTTCTGTCAACCAGTAGTGCCAGTTGCCAGCAACAATTGCTGCCAGCTGATCACCAGCATACATATGATTGAGCGCGGCAATTGCTTGACCACCCGCGTTGTACATCCCCCAAAACATCGCTGGGAACACGGCTAGCCAAACCATGATCATGATACGTTTTAGGTCAACGCTATCACGAACGTGTGAGCTTTTTTTCGTCACCAGACCCGGTGTGTAGAAAACTGTTGCGACAGCTTCATACAGGGCAAACCATTTTTCATGTTTACCACCCGGCTCAAAGTGATGCTCGATATCTTCAAGAAACTTTTTGAGGCCCATGAAAATTACCCTTCCTTCTCAATCTTGTCGAGGCATTCACGCAGTAGCTGACCGTACTCGTATTTGCCTGGACACACAAAGGTACACAGCGCGAGATCTTCTTCGTCCAGCTCCAAAGCACCTAGGCTTTGCGCACTGTCAGAATCACCAGCACAAAGATCACGAAGCAACAACGTTGGCTCCATGTCGAGCGGCAGTACTTTTTCGTAGTTGCCAATCGGTACCATTGAACGATCACTACCGTTAGTCGAGGTTGTCATATTGAACAACTGACCTTTGAACAAGTGACCAAGGAATGAACGGGTAACAGAGAACTTGTTCTTGCCAGGCATTGCCCAACCAAGGAACTCTTTGTCACGACCTTCACGCAGAACAGAAACCTGCAGGTGGTAACGACCCAGATAAGCGTGAGGACCCGTTGCATGCACACCAGAAAGTACCGAGCCAGAGATGACACGCACTTCACCGGGCATGATCTCGTTATCGGTCACTTCATCTAGGCTTGCACCGATAACGGTACGAACCAAGCGAGGATTGTTGACAACCGGACCAGCCAGAGAAATTACGCGCTCAGCATACAGTTCACCAGTCAGGAACAATTTACCGAAAGCGATAACGTCCTGATAGTTAATGCTCCAAGCCACGTTTTGTGCATTTACAGGGTAAAGGAAATGCATGTGGGTGCCAGCTAGGCCAGCTGGATGCGGGCCATCAAATACATGCTCTTCGACATTAGACTGCGCGCTGCGTGGCAGGCTAGAGCCAGATTTACACACGTAAACCTTGCCTTCAGTCAAAGCGGAAAGCACATCCAATCCAGCAACGAAAGCTTCAGCTTGTCCATTGATAATCAACTCAGGTTTCGCTGCCAAAGGATTGGTATCCATTGCCGTCACGAAGATCGCCTTAGTTGAAGACTCGATTGCCGGAACCTTACTGAACGGACGAGTACGCAGAGCAGTCCAAAGCCCAGACTCAACCAGTTGAGTTCTGATCGCTGCGCGATCAAGACCTGCCAGTTGGCTAGCTTCAAACTTATCAAAAGTAACCTGCTCGTCACCTGCCACTTCAACCACAACCGATTGAAGGACACGTTTCGCGCCACGATTGACTTCGATAACTTTACCGCTCACTGGAGAAGTAAATTTCACGCCAGGGTTCTTTTTGTCTTCAAAAAGAATTTGGGCTTTCTTCACTTCATCACCTACGCGTACATGCATCGTAGGACGCATGCCAACGTACTCTTCGCCAAGCAAGGCGACTTTTTTGATGGCTTTGCCATCATTAATCACCTGGGTAGGAGCTCCTGCTATAGGAAGGTCCAAACCCTTTTTTATTGTAATCATACGCACTTGCACTACTTTTATCGGGAAAAAGATTCTTTTGATTGCGTAACTTTTAGACACGACATTTGTGTCCGGTTCTGGCGTCGTTTTAAACGCCAAAATCGCAACATCCTTTTAAAAATCTCTTCACATGAAATTGGAGAGATTTATCAGGTGCGATATTTTAGCATCTTTTGCGAACTTGATGCCATGACCAATAAACGCATTAGCCGTTTTATTTCGAATGAATTGAGAGATATAGACTAACTATTGTTCATAACTTTGACACGTCGCACAAATGGCAACCGGATTACAAACTTCTAGCATAGGCAGAAACTATCGATCTCGACCTATCATTTGTTACACTCATTTGTTGAAACGCTGTTAATACATTTTTTAATCAGTATCGCTAAGAAAGCGAACCATTGATGGACATAAAAAAAGATGGTTTACACCATCTTTCCCTCAATCATCAAACAAACCAGCCTTGGTACAAAGACCGATTTTAAACACGGCTGCCGCCCATACACATTGGGCTGTCTGGCGCGCCGCCGCGTTCTAATCGCCACTCTTTCTCAGTGTAGGTGTGAATCGCCAACGCATGGATGTGATTATTCAGCTCATCGGCTAATGCTTGATTCACTTGACGATGACGGGCAAGCAGTCTCTGCCCTTCAAATTTGTTAGTCACCACAATGACTTTGAAGTGACTTTCTGAGCCTGGTGGTACGTTGTGCATGTAACTTTCGTTCACGACGCTCAGATAATCTGGCTCAAACGTATTGTGCAGCTTCGTTTCTATGACTTCTTGGATCATATTTCATCCCCTTTGCTCACGAACCCTACAAGTATATACCCTATTTTACCGACATTGGTCTGATGAATAGAATAAGACTGAACATTCTATCAACATCAACCGCTACAGAAGAAGATCCGTTGTGTTTTTTTGTAGACTCTGCCTATCTTGTTTGCCAGCCATCTGCGAGAATATTGTTAGAACTCAATATGACACGCACCATTTTATGAAAACCGATCTTTCTCTTCACGACAGAAACCTCACTCTCTTCAGATATCCAAAATTAACCAATGAAACACTGCAAGCGTGGGACGCCGGAGATGAGTATCTGATCAATCATGTCGAAGCGCTCGACTTAAATCCGGGGCAGAACATTCTGGTGTTGAACGACCATTTTGGAGCGCTTTCCTGCTGGCTCTCGGCCAAGCATAAAGTGACTTTGATGAGCGATTCCTATATTTCTCATCAAGGTACACGGAACAATTTGCTAGAGAATCAATGTCATAATGTCACCATCCTGACATCGATGGACGCCATACCCAATGACACCCATGTCGTTGTGATGCAATTGCCAAAAAGCAATCGCCATCTGGTATGGCAACTAAGCCAACTTCGCCAAGCCCTCCCGAGTAATGTGCCAGTGATTGCAGTCAACAAGGCCAGAGACATTCACACTTCCACGCTGAATCTGTTTGAGAAATATCTCGGTACGACTACGACATCACTGGCGTGGAAAAAACATCGCCTTGTCTTTTGTCACGCCAACAGTTTGCAGCCAGACACACCAGCTGCGCTCGTCAGTTGGGATGTGCCAGAGCATCAAATGACGCTGCAAAATCTGCCAAATGTCTATTCGGGTGAAAGCTTAGACTTAGGCGCTCGCTTTATGTTAGAGCATATTCCAAGCGATGAAAAACTCACACACATCATTGATTTAGGCTGCGGTAACGGGGTGTTGTCGGTCAAAGCCGCGCGGCTCAACCCACAGGCAAAAATCACCTTGGTGGATGAAAGTTTTATGGCGTTGGCCAGTGCAAAACTCAACATTGAACACAATGCGGAGCACACGGCCGAAGTGGAATTTATTGCCAACAACTGCTTGGAAGGATTTTCGCCGCAAAGCGCTGCTCTGATCTTGTGTAACCCGCCATTTCATCAGCAACAAACCGTCACTGACCATATTGCTTGGCAGATGTTTTGTGATGCAAAACGGGTGCTGGTAAAAGAGGGGAAACTTTTGGTGATCGGCAATCGCCATTTAGGGTACGATGCCAAACTAAGACGCCTTTACGGTGAGAAGAATGTAAAGCTCGTCGCTTCAAATAGTAAGTTTGTGATTTTACAGGCAACTAAATAAGCTGCTAGTTTTAATCCGCTCCATTCTTGATTTTAATGTTAGGTTATAAGCCATCGTTGCTAACAAAGGAATACACCATGAGAAAACTGGTTATCGCTGCTTCTATCGCCCTGCTTGCGGCCTGTTCGACTCCTCAGCAGGAACAACTCAATCTGAACCCGCAAGCGACCTTAAGCACCAATCCACTTGTACAAGGCAAAACTTACAGTCTAACAAGTAAAGATCTGCGCGCCGCACAATACGTTGCCCTGCTCGATAGTGGGCGCTCCAATATTCTGCCACTGCATGCCAAACAGAATATGCGCATTCTACTGGAAAGCCTGCTCGAGCAGCAATTCTCCTCACAAGGCTATAAAGTGGATCTCAACAGCAGTAACTTGATCAACTTAGAGATACGTGAAGCTCTGGTCAATGTGCGCCACAGCGTGATGCAAAATGAGATTGACGCCAAAGTGGTGTTGGTGGTTACCGCAGAGACACCGCGTGGTAAGTTGGAAAAAACCTACAACGGCACCGCGCAGCGCACTGGCTCTTTGAGCGCTTCGGACGAAGAGATCGAAATGGTGCTCAATGACGTGCTCAATTTGGTCATGGCTGAAATTGCCAATGATCAAGAACTGCAATCATACATGAAGGAACGTTTCTAATGCTTAAACCGACCATGAAAGCCATAATCACGACGATGGCTTTGCTCAGCTCTCTAGCATACGCAGGCCCTAAAGTGGCGTTTGAAACGACGCTCGGCACGATCACCATTGAGTTGGATGAAGAAAAAGCACCAAACACCGTCGCCAATTTTCTTAAGTATGTGAATGATGGCAGCTACGTCGGTTCACAGTTCCACCGCGTTATTCCTGGTTTTATGGCACAAGGTGGTGGTTTTGATGAAAAGATGAATCGCTTGCCGACCTACGATGCAATTAAAAACGAAGCCAATAACGGCTTAAAAAACGACACAGCGACCATTGCCATGGCACGCACTCAAGACCCACATTCAGCCACACGGCAGTTTTTCATTAATCTCAATGACAATGATTTTCTCAACTACGATGTGCAGCCTCCGGGTTATGCGGTGTTTGGCAAGGTGACCGACGGCTTTAGCGTGGTGCAAGAGATGGCCACTAATCCAACCAAGAGCCAAGGTCGGATGAGCGACATTCCGGTCGTGCCGATTGTCATCACCAAAGCCACTTTACTTCCATAATGACCCGCCCCTTGATAAAAAGGGGCGCGTTCTATTTTTCCGGGATAGGTTATGTCTTCTTCCCCTGCCATTTCTTGGCGCGAGACCTTACAAAGCTACCTAGATAGACGTTTGCTGTGGGTATTTATGCTCGGATGTTCGAGCGGCTTTCCTTGGGTTCTGATTGGATCAAACATGTCTGGCTGGTTGAAAGATGCTGGGCTCACTCGAGCTGCAATCGGCTATTTCGGCAGTGTGTTTGCCGTCTATGCGATCAACTTTCTCTGGGCGCCGCTGGTGGACCGGGTCAAAATTCCGCTGTTGCACGCACGTTTGGGCCAAAGACGCAGCTGGATTTTCCTTTGTCAGATTTTTGTTTTGCTGGCAACTTTGCTGATTGCTGGGGTCAATCCGGCCGACAATCTCGCTTTAACGTCCGCATTAGCGCTGGCGATTGCCATCGCCTCCGCCACGCAAGATGTCGCGATTGACGCCTTTCGTATCGATACCTTTCCCAAGTCCAACACCTCTAAGTTGCCACAAGCGTCTGCCATGGCGGTGATCGGTTGGTGGACGGGGTATTCACTGCCGGGCTACTTGGCTTTTGTGAACGCAGACACCATAGGCTGGAACGGCGTTTACTACGGCATGGCGGCCATTGTCGCTTTACTCATGCTGTTTACCTTGCTCGTGGGTGAACCTGTTACCCACCGCGACGAACTGCAAGCCGCCGCGCAAAAGCGCCATGGTGATGTCGTCGGCTCGAAATGGGTCGCTTGGCTGAGTGTGACGGTACTGGAACCCTTTATCGACTTTTTTAAACGCAACGGTACGCGCGTCGCCATCACACTGCTTTTGTTCGTTTTCCTGTTCAAAATTGGCGAAGCTTTTCTTGGCCGCATGTCGATCACCTTTTACAAGGAAATTGGTTTTAGCAATGAACAAATCGGCTACTACTCCAAACTGCTCGGTTGGGGAATCACCATGTTTTTCACCTTAATTGGCAGTATGGTGAATGTTCGCTTTGGCATCGTCAAAGGGCTGATGATAGGCGGCACGGCGATGGCCGCAAGTAATTTGATGTTTGCTTGGATTGCGCAAGTCGGACCAAATGAGCCGCTATTTTTAGCCACTCTCGTGGTCGATAACTTTACATCTGCCTTTTCAACCGTCGCCTTTGTCTCTTTCCTCACCGTGGTCACTGGCCAAGCTTTTTCCGCTTCTCAGTACGCGCTATTGGCATCACTGGGTAACTTTGGCCGCACGACGCTGGCATCGTTCAGTGGCGAACTGGTGGATTATCTGGACAATTGGTCGATGTTCTTTATCGCTACGGCCATTATGGTGATCCCGAGTTTGTTAATGCTCTACTCGCTGCGGCACTACTTTAGCGATGTGTTAAAGAAAGCAGCACAAAACGACCAAGTAGACGCAAAAACGGATAGTGAGTTAAAGGCGCAATAGCAAAAAGAGCAATAACAGAGATAGATATAAACGACAAACAGGATAAGAGAAAGGCTTGCAGAATTTGCAAGCCTTGTGCTTTTTAAGGGTACATACCACGTCCGAACATATTAAAGATGCGCGCCACGCCTTGGGTAAACACCATTGGCTCGGTAAGCACCGTCAAACACAAGCAATCGGTATCTGCTTTGGTTCTTGGGCTGTGCTTAACCGAAGCATCACGCAGTAAGAAATCTCCCGCTTGGTACTCACCATCTTCATCACCAAAACTGCCGTGCAGCACTAAAGTTGCTTCCAAGCCTTTGTGTGTGTGCTGCGGAATTTGCACTCCTTCGGATATATACATCAGATTGACTCTCGCCTCTTCGCCAAAGTCAATTGGTGCACTGTAGACTTTGCCACCGTAGCTGCGCCACTCTGCCACCAAGTCGGCGTAGCGGCTCAGCGTTTGGGGCAACATGAAACGACGGTTTTTCACCGTAACAAAACGGCGATCATAGACTTCGCGCGCATCGGAGCGGATCTGGCTGTCCATGACTTGCGCTAGCATGTGGCTAAAATCGATCTCAGCCAGCGGTTCCGAGTTTGGTTCAAACATAGTTTGTGCCTGCGCGCCTTCCATGTGCGCCACGGCGTTCTGACACTCAGGACAGGTTTCCAAATGGGTAGCGACCATCAACCCTGTGACCGCGTCAACTTCTCCACAGGCATACGCCTGCAACATGGTAATGTCGGGGTGAAAACTCATAACTTATCCGCCTGCATACTGTGTCTTAACTTCTCTACCGCAAGTCTTAAACGTGACTTAACCGTCCCCAGAGGAATATCGAACATCTCTGCCACTTGCTGTTGTGGTAAATCCTCGATGTACACCGCCTGCATCACTTCTCGTTGTGCCTTGGGTAGACACTGAAGAAACTTCAACACCTGCTCTTTGAGTAGATCTTGTTCTGGGCTGTAGCAATCCACTAAGTCGAGTGGGTAGTAGTCACTCGGCCAAATATCGTCGGCATGGATGTGTAAATCTCGGCCTTTCTGTTTGCGCAACAAATCAAAACAGAGATTGCGAGCAATGGTGTAAACCCAAGTAGAAAGCGCACTTTTGCTGCCATCAAACAGGTGTGCCTTGTGCCACACCGTCATCATGGTATCTTGGACTAACTCCAAAGCAACTTGCTCATTACCCACATGCTTGTAAGCGAAATGACGTAATTTGGGCGCGTAAAAGTTGAAAATCACAGCAAATGCCTGCCGATCTTTCTCTTTCACTCTTTCCATGCACGCCGACCAATCTTGCCGGGTCATCGCTTGAGGATTTTCATTCAACATAGCCAGTCCTTCTGAAGGCGTTATGCTCGCTTTGGTGGTTGTACGTTATTGTTCACCGTGTGGATCAGTCTCATCACACAAATTTTTCTCGCTTAACGCTTAAATAGACGCTTTGCTTAGTGCTGGTAGCGTGCATTGTCATTCTCCACTACTTGGCTGAGAAAGTTTAGCCCACTAGAGCAATCAGGATGCCCGGCAAATTGTTCAAATTGTTGCACGCTGAGCGGTAAAATTTCCAGCCAACGCTGAGTCACCCAGTTCGCATCAGCGTAGAGCCTTTGCGGGTACAGATCAGCTAACTGAGGAAATTGCGCATAGACTTGGTCAAGCTGTTTGCCAAGGTAGCTCTCTTGCTCTGGCAGATCGGCTTGCGGCCAAGGTGACAGAGGTTGCACGGTCGCCAAACGCAAACCATCCTGTTCGAGCGCAATTTGCTCGATAGTAAAGCGTTGCACCCCCTGCACGGTAATCCCCAACAGGCCATCAGGCAAGACATCAAAATCGATGATTTTCACCTCCGTACCACATTGGGATAAGGTACTGCGCCCTGCACTCCTATCCACCAAACACATGCCAAAGGTCAAATTGTGCTCACAGCAGGTTTTCACCATGCGTTGGTATCTTGGCTCAAAAATCCTCAATTTCATTTTTCCGCTAGGCAACACGGTTGAGCTGAGAGGAAAAAGCATTAGTTGCGTCATAGTCACCCCGCTTAAAACTTCTGCAGCTTTCTACGCGCAAACCTTTACCTAGATCACAATGAAGGCAATTTATTAACAACCCTGCCTCTCTCTCGCTTTCAACAAATCCTCGCCTGCATCCAGATTGATAGTTTTATAAAAGTTCCCAACTTTCGTTTCAAAAGGAGATCGTGATCACCCAAATTGAAGAAAAATTGCACTCACATCACTTTTATTTGCGATTTAAATCGCTATGATGCGCGCAAATCATAGAACACAAGCACACGAACAGTGTGTCTTAACACCGTTACAAATATAGAGAGTTCCCCTATGCGTAAAACACTATTGACTCTTGGTCTGCTAGCAGCCACCGCTGCTCCAGTTATGGCTGCTGACTACTCTGGCGACGTTCACAAGAACGATTACAAGTGGATGCAATTCAACCTAATGGGTGCATTCGACGAGAAAGGTTATTCTGAATCTTCTCATGATTACCTAGAAATGGAATTTGGCGGCCGCTCTGGTATTTTCGACCTATACGGTTACGTAGATGTGTTTAACCTAGCTTCAGATCCTGGTAGTGATAAAGCTGGCGCAGAAAAAATCTTTATGAAGTTCGCACCGCGTATGTCTCTTGATGCGGTGACGGGCAAAGATCTCTCTTTCGGTCCAGTACAAGAACTGTACGTTGCATCTCTAATCGAGTGGGGTGGTAGCTCTGTTGTAAACAACCAAAAAATCGGTCTAGGTTCTGATGTGAATGTGCCTTGGCTGGGTAAAATCGGTCTAAACCTTTACGCATTCTACGATGGTAATAAGAAAGACTGGAACGGTTTCCAGTTGTCTACCAACTGGTTTAAACCTTTCTACTTCTTTGAAAACGGTTCATTTATCTCTTACCAAGGCTACATTGATTGGCAATTTGCAATGGACGATGACAAGATTGATAGCAAATTCGACACTACTGCTAGCAGTGGCGGCGCGATGTTTAACGGTATCTACTGGCACTCAGACCGCTTTGCAGTAGGTTACGGCCTAAAAGCATACAAAGATGTGTACGGTTTCGCAGATGGCGAAGCTCTAGCTTGGGGTCACAAACCAGAATCGTCTGGTGTAGGTCACTACGTTGCAGTCACTTACAAGTTCTAATTGAACTGAGTTGTAATGCAAAAATGGCGCTTTCGAGCGCCATTTTTATTTGCTTTCGCCAATTCCCTCATTATCCTTGCAGCAAATCCTTTTTGATGAAGATGATTTGGTGAACATTGTCATTTTAGGCCCGGGCGCGGTTGGCTCACTTTGGGCGCTCAAATTACAGCAAGCTGGCCACCAAGTGGCACTGTGGGCAAGAGAGAA
The DNA here is from genome assembly GCF_015767675.1 of Vibrio navarrensis. Lineage (NCBI taxonomy): Bacteria > Pseudomonadati > Pseudomonadota > Gammaproteobacteria > Vibrionales > Vibrionaceae > Vibrio > Vibrio navarrensis. The sequence continues at coordinate 2,741,857 of NZ_CP065217.1, forward strand.
TGCTCCGACACTCTCATTGCAGTTGGAACAAGGCCCCTTATACTCTTTTATTAATCAGTCGCCGCAAGAGATAAAGCATGCGGATCTGTTGCTTGTCACCGTTAAAGCTTGGCAGGTTGCAGAGGCTTTGGCACCGCTGGTCGATTCACTGTCAAGCGACAGCATCATTGTGCTAATGCATAACGGCATGGGCACGGCTGAACAGGTAACGGCTTTGCTGCCGGGTAATCCTCTGGTCGTCGCCACCACCACACATGGGGCTTACAAGCCTTCGCGCCAGCAGGTTTTGCACACTGGCATAGGCACTACCCAACTTGGCGGAGTGAATGCGCTTGGTAAGCAGTGCGCTTTTCTCGCTGACGTGTTTGACCACGCCCTGCCCGCTGTGCACTGGAATGAGCAGATTGAGCACGCCCTGTGGACCAAACTGGCGATCAATTGCACCATCAACCCGCTCACCGCCATTCATCAATGCAAAAACGGTCAACTGGCAGACGCTCGTTTTGCGCCTATGCTGAGTGAAATCAGCGCAGAGCTTGTTTCCGTGATGCAACGGGAAGGAATAGCGAGCGATCACTCGCATCTGCTGCGCAGCGTCATGCAGGTAGTTGAGGCAACCGCCGAAAATTACTCCTCCATGCAGCAAGACATCTATTACCAACGCAAAAGCGAAATTGACTTTATTAACGGTTACTTACTGCGCTGCGCTGCCAAACATCACATCAAGACTCCTCACAATCAAAAACTGTTTGAACAAATCAAACAGATAGAACAGAGCTGGACAACATCATGACAAAACGAATTTTGGTGCCGATTGCACCGGGAACCGAAGAGATGGAAGCGGTTACCGCCATTGATATGATGGTGCGCGCCGGGTATGAGGTGACGGTCGCCAGCGCCGACTTTGAGGGCAACCTCACGATCACGGCGTCGCGCGGCGTGATTTTGGGGGCTCAGTGCCTTTTGATCGACGTCGCCGATGAACCCTTTGACGTAATTATCCTTTCTGGCGGCGTTGCGGGTGCTGAGGCGTTTCGCGACAGCCCACTGTTGCTAGAGATGATCAAACAGCATATGTACGAAGGCAAACTGCTGGCGGCAATCTGCGCCGCGCCAGCACTGGTATTGCAACACCACAACCTCTACCCCAAGGCGCTCATGACCTGTCACCCCAATTTTCGCACGCACATCCCACAAGATAACTGGCGCGCCAAACGGGTGACTTACGATATCAACCACAATCTGCTCACCAGCCAAGGGCCCGGGACTGCGTTGGAATTTGCTATGGAAATCATCATTCTGCTTTCCGGCAAACAGCATGCTCGCCAAGTCGCTGAGCCGATGGTGACGGTTCCAGTGCTGAACTACCACAAGCTGGGTGAAGAGTGATGTTTGACGTCGATTTGGTACGCGCGCAATTTCCCGCGCTGCAACAAAGCGTCCATGGGTCACCGCTGGTCTATCTGGACAGCGCGGCCACGACGCAAAAACCCCAATGCGTGATTGATGCCATCAGCCACTACTACAGCCGACACAATGCCAATGTGCATCGCGGTAGCCACAGTTTAACCGCCGAAGCCACCAGTCAGTTTGAGCAGGCAAGGCATAGCATCGCGCAGTTTATCGGCGCGCAAAGTGACCAAGAGATCATCTGGACACGCGGCGCCACCGAAGCGCTCAATTTGATCGCCCAGACCTATGCGCGCAGCACTTTGCAGCCCGGTGATGAGATTTTGGTTGGTGAGATGGAGCATCACGCCAATATCGTTCCATGGCAAATGGTCGCCGAGCAAACGGGGGCAAAAGTGGTGAAAATCCCCATGACTCAAGATTGCCAATGGGACATGGCGGCCTTTTCGCAGCGTTTAAGCAACCGATGTAAAATTGTTGCCGTGGCGCAAATCACTAACGTCACCGCCAGCCGTCAACCGATTGAAGCGATCATTACACTTGCCCACCAAGTGGGGGCCATTGTGGTGGTCGACGGTGCGCAAGGCATCGTGCACGAACCTGTGAAGGTCGCGGAGTTAAACGCCGACTTTTACGTTTTTTCAGGGCATAAACTTTACGCACCCGCAGGTATTGGCGTGTTATATGGCAAGCTCGCCCTGCTGGAAACGATACCACCCTGGCATGGCGGCGGGAAAATGGTAGAGAGGGTATCGTTTGACAAAACGACGTTTTCCGCTTTGCCGGGCAAATTTGAGGCAGGCACGCCCAACGTTGCGGGAGCACTTGCCCTAGCGAAAGCGATTGAGTGGTATCAGGGCTTTGAGCGCCAAGAAGTCGAAGCGCATTTGCATCAGTTGCAAACCGCAGCGTATCAGGCGCTGGTCAACATCGATGATATTCGTGTGCTCGGTTACCAAGCCAATGCGTCGGTGCTGACTTTTGTCGTCGACGGCGTACACCATCAAGACATCGCCACTTTGCTCGACCAGCAAGGCATTGCGGTGCGTGCAGGCCACCACTGCGCCCATCCTTTGATGGACGCGCTGGGCGTCTCGGGCACTGTGCGGGTGTCGTTTGCGATTTACAACACCATGGATGACGTTGAACGTCTCATCAATGCGGTGAAAAAAGCACTCGAGTTGTTGTGAGGAAGAGAGGTGCTAGGGTTCTAGGTGCTAGGGTTCTAGGTGCTAGGTGCTAGGTGCTAGGAAGAGCGGTTAACAGCGGTCCTATGGTCCTATGGTCCTATGGTCCTATGGTCCTATGGTCCTATGGTCCTATGGTCCTATGGTCCTATGGTCCTATGGTCCTATGGTCCTGTGAAAGGGCAGGGTTCTAGGTGCTGGGTTCTAGGTGCTAGGAAAAGCGGTTAAGAGCGGTCCTATGGTCCTGTGGAAGGGCTGGGTGCTGGGTGCTGGGTGCTGGGTGCTGGGTAGCGAGTCTCTCTTTTGCGGACGAGTTGTCTAGTCGGCTTGAACTTGCTGTTTCATCTGCTCCACAATCGCTTTTAGCCCGTTGCCACGCGACGGGCTAAGGTGAGCAATCAAACCCAGTTTGGCGAAGTAATCATCGATATCAAAGGCCAAAATCTGCTCGGCGCTCTTGCCGTCAAAAGCGGCCATCACCAGCGCAATCAAGCCACGCACAATGCGTGCGTCTGAATCGGCGCAGAAGTACCAACGTCCATCCCGCTGCTGACTCAAGAGCCAAACTTGGCTTTCGCAGCCGGCCACCGTGATTTGCGCCGATTTTAGCGCTTCAGGCATGACTGGTAGCTGTTTGCCCCACAAAATCACCTGACGATAGCGATCTTCCCAACCAGAGAAACCTTGCATCACCGACACAATCTCATCACAGTTGATCTCATGACCAAAAGGGGAAGCGGGAAAATCAGACATGGTGAGGCTCCTAATATTGCAGGGAAGTTGAGACAAATATTTACTGTTTGTGCTTTTGGATTAACTTTTCCACGATGCGCGCCACGGCGACAAAAGCAAACGAGGCCGTGACCACCGTCGCCGCGCCAAAACCACTGGCACAGTCCATCCGTTTTGGTCCTTCGGCGCTCGACTTCACCGCGCAAACAGACCCATCCGCTTGCGGATATTTCAACTGCTCGGTGGAGAACACGCAGTCTATGCCAAACTTACGCGCCGGATTTTTCGGGAAGTTATGATGGCGACGCAAAGTATCTTTGATCTTTTTCGCCAGAGGATCTTGAATGGTCTTGGTCAAATCTGCCACTTGGATTTGGGTTGGATCCACTTGTCCACCCGCACCGCCAATGGTGATCACTTTGATTTTATTGCTGCGACAGTATGCCAGCAGCGACGCTTTAGCTTTGACGCTGTCAATCGCATCCAGCACGTAATCGAATGATTTGCTGAGATACTGGTGCTGATTGTCGGGCGTAATGAAATCGTCAATCAGGTTCACTTTGCACTCCGGGTTGATCAGCTTGACTCGCTCAGCCATCACTTCGATTTTACTCTGCCCGATGGTACCGCTCATCGCATGAATTTGGCGGTTAATGTTGGTCACACACACATCATCCATATCGATCAGCGTCAGTTCGCCAATCCCCGTTCGCACTAACGCTTCGACCGCCCAAGAGCCCACGCCGCCAATACCAATCACGCACACGTGCGCGGCGCGAAGTATCTCTACTTCACTGTTGCCATACAAACGACGCGTGCCACCAAATCGTTGGTTGTAGCTATCAGAGGCTGGGGTATCGAGTTCGCGCATAATCTAAGTTCCAAAGCTCGCCAGAAAAACAAAGAGTGCGATTTATACGCACTCTAAGAGGAAATGTCCAGATGAGGAAAAGCTATTGTCGCTTTTCCGGTGGCATTGCCCAAGGGGCTTGCGTCGGCGTGCCTTCCAAACCCAATTTCCATACTCGGCCAAAATGTTTGTAGTGGCCCGCTTCCGTTCCCGCTCGCGGCCCCATACCATGATAGAGGTCAAGGTGGTTCTGTTTCACCGCCCCGCCCGTATCGAGCACAATCAGCAGGCGCAATTGGTGAGCCCCACTCCAAGTGCCATCAGCGTTGAGCAGCGGTACTTCAGCCAAAATCGGCGTGCCCATCGGGAAAATCGAGCGATCGCCAGCAACCGAAGCCATCGGCAGCAGAGGGATCCCAGCCGTTCCCGTCACAGGCGCTGCGGCGCGCGGCGCAAAAAAGACAAAAGAAGGGTTCTGTTCGAGCAGTTCTCGCACACGGGCTTCATCATTACGCAGTACCCAATCTTTGATCGCCTTGAGCGACATTTTTTCTCGTGCCACTTCGCCGCGTTCAATCAACACCTTACCGATGCTGACGTACGCTTTGTTGTTTTTCCCAGCATAAGCGAAATATTCCAGCGTATCGTCGTCACCAAAATGAACAAAGCCGCTGCCTTGCACTTCCATGATAAACGGATCGATCAAATTCTCTGCGTAACCAAGCTCCAATCCTTGTCCTTGCAGCGCACCAGCATAAATTTGCGCGCGAGTCGGACAATCTTCACTACACTCCGGTTTGCGGTAAACAGGGTAGCGAAAACGCTCATCAGGCAGATGGCGAAGCTCCATCACCGGAGAAAAATAGCCAGTAAACAATACATTGCCTTGCTTATCTCCACCGCCGAGCTGCGCGGTTTGAATGCCAAACGCGCTCAACTCACTCGGCTCGCCGCTTTGCAACACCCATTCATTGAGTTTTTCGTACAGCGGTTGGTAGAGCGCTGCCAGCGATGGAGAGTTGCTTACTACCGCCTCAGACTGGCGGGCAAATTCGGTAAAATCGCGCGGTTTGCTTGAGTTGACTTGCTCCACTTTATTGAGCGAATCGACGAACTCGCCATCAAGATACTGCTGAGCCCGATCGGTTGGCTGCGCACAGCCAAATAGAAGTAAAGAAGCAAACAGAGGAAAGGAAGGTTTTAGCACACGTTATCATCCATCAATCAAGGTGAAGTGAAGGATGGCAAACTCACGCCACAAGCGCAATGATAAAGGCGTAACCGACGGTGAGACTGACACAAATCTGACCCGATAGGATTGACAACTAACGTAAAGAGAGGTTTTGCCGCCCTTCTAAGCGGAAGATAGGCAAGTAGTGATCGTTGGAATCCAGCTTCATCTCAACGTATTGCTGCTGACCTAAAATACGAAAGCGGCGCTCTTTCCCCCCGGTTTGGTAGGAAAAGTATTTACCATCGAACTCGAAACTGGTCGCCACCACTGAGCCGTTTGACGTCACCCCTTCCGCGCTGATCTCAAACACTTCACGGTCATAATGGGGCACATCTTGTTCCACCCATTTGCCATAAATCAGGCTTTTCGGCAGCGGTGGATTAATCGCGCGCGAAATCAAATCACCATACAAAAACAGCACCACCACCGTACCTACAAGGGCTATCCCCATCAGGAGTCGTTCCACAATTTTGCGCTGCTTACGCTTTTGCGCATCCATCTCCATTGCGCTATCTAAGTCGGTTTGATTCTTCTTAACAGTCGGTGGCATCTTGCTATCTTTCATTAATACAACCCGGCTATATTACACCTCTGGTCGCGCTGAACAATCACGCAGATCAATAGTTGCTATCTCAACAAAAAAACACCTTGCTAAAATAAAAATAAAAAGACAAAATTTGTGCATAAAAAATCACAAGGAAATCCAATTGTGAAAATTCGCAGCACCGCTCTCGTAAAAGGTTTTAGACAGTCAACCCCTTATGTTAACGCTCACCGTGGCAAAACCATGGTGATTTTGCTCAGTGGGGAAGCGATTGAAGATAAAAACTTTGGCAACATAATTAATGATATAGCATTAATGCACAGTCTCGGCGTGAAGATTGTTCTGGTGTATGGTGCCAGACCACAAATCAATCACTTACTGGAGAAGCAAGCGTGCCAAACGCCTTATCATAAAAACATTCGTGTGACTGATGAAAACACCATTTCGGTAGTTATGCAGGCAGCAGGACAACTGCAACTGGCGATCACCGCCAGCCTGTCGATGAGCCTTAACAACACGCCCATGGCGGGTACTCAACTGAATGTGGTGAGTGGCAACTTTGTCATCGCCCAGCCGCTTGGCGTGGATGATGGCGTCGATTACTGCCACAGTGGGCGTATCCGTCGTATCGATACCGAAGCGATTAATGGCTCGCTCAGTCAAGGATCGATTGTGCTGCTTGGTCCGATTGCCAGCTCGGTGACAGGCGAATGTTTTAACTTGCTGTCGGAAGAGGTCGCCACTCAGGTCGCGATTCGCCTCAATGCCGATAAGCTGATCGGATTTTGCTCCGAGCAAGGGGTGATCGATGAGAACGGCAATGCAGTCGCTGAGCTGTTCCCAAGTGAAGCGGATGCGGTGATCAAAAAGCTGTCGCAAGATGTCGATCTCAGCAGCGATTTTAGTTCAGGTACATTGCGCTTTCTCAAAGGAGCAGTGTCCGCGTGTCGCGCGGGGGTGCCCCGCAGCCACCTGATCAGTTACAAGATCGACGGTGCGCTGATCCAAGAACTGTTCTCGTTTGACGGCATCGGCACACAGGTGGTCATGGCCAGCTCTGAGCAGGTTCGTCAGGCAGATATTGACGATATCGGTGGCATTTTGGATCTGATTCGCCCGCTGGAAGAGCAAGGCATCTTGGTGAGACGCTCGCGCGAGCAGTTAGAGCAAGAGGTGGAACGTTTTACCATCATCGAGAAAGATGGCCTGATCATCGGCTGCGCGGCACTTTATCCTTATATCGAAGAGAAGATGGCGGAGATGGCTTGCGTGGCGATTCATCCCGATTATCGCGATGGCAACCGTGGCTTGATGTTACTTAACCATATGAAACATAAATCGAAACCAATCGGTATTCAGCAGATCTTTGTTCTCACCACCCACAGTGTACACTGGTTTAGAGAACAAGGTTTTTATGAGATTGGCGTGGATTCTCTGCCGATGGCGAAGAAAAATCTCTACAACTATCAGCGCCGTTCTAAGATCTTAGCGCTGCATTTGTAGAGCTTCCTACTGGCAAAAGCGTGAAATCCGATATGCAATGCTTTACATTATTTTTGCTCACATTTTGTTCTTTTTTTAATCAGCGCACTACTTTATAATGCGCGCCATTCAGGATTACAACCTGAACCAAGGACATAGGAAATACACCATTGCACGGATTGCTCGATTGATTACTTAACCGCCGTCAGTAGGCCACGGCTAAGCAATAAAGAGCACTGATATGAAAACCGTTATTTGTAATTCGTTGCAAAGCTTCTGGGATATGGCAGATAACCAGTTTCTAGAAGGTCTGGATGTTCACTGTGTTTTCCCAGTGAACGCCGCGTTAAAAGAGTTCATCATGAACTACCAACAGCAATACCGAATTCGCAGCATCACTTTTACCAAAGCGTTTCATGCTTAAACAGTTTTACAAGGCCGGGGTTATCCCGGCCTTGTTGCATCAGTGCGATACACGGTGACAACGGCCTATCCTTGTAAGCGCTCCACCAAGCCACTCGCCCGCTGAGTGCGGACACGAATCGCTCGCTTGAGCACTTGGCCGTCGGCATACAGCGCCAGTTTTTTCTTTGCTCGAGTAATACCGGTATAAATCAGCTCCCGTGTCAGGATCGGGCTAAACTCTGCTGGCAGCACCATCAGTGTGAAGTCAAATTCACTACCCTGCGATTTATGAATGGTCATGGCATAGGCTGTTTCATGCTCGGGGACACGGCTCGGTAAGATCGCCTTCATGCTGCCGTCAGGCAGTTCAAAAAAGACTTTCAAGCGCACCTCGTCCTCACTCTCATCACGCATACAAATGCCAATATCGCCATTGTACAAGCCCAGCGCATGGTCGTTGCGCGTCACCATCACAGGGCGACCGTGGTACCAGAGCTCATCTTGAGTGCGGATCAACTTGCGCGCCGCAAGCGCTTTTTCAATCCGTTGGTTAAGCCCACTGACACCAAAGTCGCCCTCACGCAGCGCGCACAATAAGCGGCATTGATTGAACAGCGCCAAGACCACTTTGGCCTTCTCAGCGCTACTTTCGCTTTCGCCCGTCATTGGGCTGAGCTGAGTCTCTTGCAGGCGGGCGAGATAGCGGCCATATTCGCTAACCAGCGTTTGGATCATCTGATGGTAGTTCTGCGCATTGAGATCCCAGTGGGTAATGTCACTCATCTCTCGCTGCCAGACTTGATCCACCGCGTGCGCATCCCCCGCGTTAACTGCACGCGCCAACTGACCAATCCCTGAACGGGCATCAAAGCGAAAGCTTTTTTGCAGCATGCACAAGCTGTCCGCAATCGACACTTTGCTTCGGCCCAGCGAAGTTAAGCTGGCAAAGCCAGTCAAACGCGCCAACGCGCTCGCTTGCTCCGGGCGGTAACCGGTGTGAGAAAAGGAGCAAATGTCGCCCAGCACTGCGCCTGCTTCCACCGAGGCGAGCTGATCTTTATCGCCAAGCAAAATCACTCTGGCCTGCTTAGGCAAGGCATCGATCACTTTGTACATCATGGATAAATCCACCATGGACGCTTCATCAATCACCAAAATGTCCAGATGCAGCGGGTTTTTACTGTGATGACGAAATTCGGCGCTGCCGGGAATCGCGCCCAGTAAGCGGTGTAAGGTTGACGATTCGGTCGGAATTTTGTTTTTCAACTCAGGGGACACAGGCAGAGCCGATACCGCTTTACCGATCGACTCCGTCAGGCGCGCGGCGGCTTTTCCGGTTGGAGCCACCAGTTTGATGGTGAGATCATGATCGCCAGCTTGCTCAATCAAGGCCGCCAAAAGTTTACACACTGTGGTGGTTTTGCCCGTCCCCGGCCCACCGGAAATCACCGTAAAGCGGCGCGTTAACGCTACCGCAGCCGCCACTTTTTGCCAGTTGAGACACACACTTTGCGGCACCAAACTATCCAAGGCGCTGAGCTGCTCGACCTTAGTCGCGGCCACGACTACGCGCTCAATCGCCGCCCAGTCAAGCTGACTTGCATTAACCACATCCAGATGATCGCACACTAACTGCTGGCGCAGGCCTGCCGAGTCCGTGCTTTCGTTGCGGCCACGCAGCAGCGCCTCAAGCAAAAAGCGATAATCACGCGCAAACAGGTGATCAAGCAAGTTGGCCAGTTTTTTCATCTCATCGGCGTCTAAACTTACCGCGCTACTGAGCTGGTTGAGCTTGGCAGCAACCATCACTTCATAGTGCCAGTAGCGCTGTAAATAGAGTCGTTGCCCATCAAAGATCAGCGGCAAAGCTTCATGGCTCTCGCCGACAATTGGCGATGCTTTGAGCTTTTCTGCCCAATCAATCGAGGACACCGCAGTATTCAGCGCTTGCGCCGCCTCAGCGTATAAACCAAGGCGCGCCGCGATATCGAGGCCCTGCCCGTGTGAATCGATTAATGGTAGACAGATGTGGCCGCGCCCGACTTCCGTGCTGACCAGTGCCGCTAACAGCGCCAATGCCTCATCCTCACTTTGCGAGGCAATCAAACGGGCGAACTGGTAATCGAGCTGGCGCAGACTGCCTTGCTTGGCAAGATCGGCAAGTAATGACAAAAAATGCATCGCTGAATGGGCGCTCATAGTAACTCCATCTGACCGGATAGACTGCTGGCTGGCTCTTGTGGCTCCTGACCATCCAGCAGACGATCCATTTGTTGTAAAAACGCCAGCGAAGGGCGCGCCGAAAAGATGCCGCTGCCACTTTCGCCATCCATGCCACGCAGAAACAGGTAGTAGACGCCGCCAAAGTGACGCTGGTAATCGTAATCCGCGACTCGGCTACGTAAAAAGCGGTGCAGCGCCAAGGCATAAATCTGGTATTGCAAATCATAACGGTGATCGACCATCGCCCCTTTGAGCGCTTCGCCGTGATAAAAGTGCGTCGCATCGCCTAAGTGGTTGGATTTCCAGTCGAGTACGTAATAGCGTCCTTTGTGTTCAAACACTAAGTCAATAAAGCCTTTGAGCATGCCTTGCACAGTTTGAAAACCGAGGTCGCCAGCTTGGGCAGAGAGCGGATCGTGCCGCTGGCAAACACGGTTGAGCGCGGCGGCGCTCAGCACTTCGATGGGGAGAAAGAACTCCATCTCGACCAAACGCTGACTAGGCGCTTTGTCTCGAAGGCGCAGTGTTTTGCCATCCAGCGGCGTCTCCAGCACAGTATCAATTAAGCGTTGCAGTACGGGTAACCAATCACTATCAATCTGCTCTTGCGCCATCAGCTCTGAGATGACTTGGGTATTGTGCTCTGATGTGGCTGGCTCGGTAAACTCCACCTCTTCAAACAGGGCATGCAAAAACGTGCCCGGACGGGCGCCGCGAGGGAAGTTAAAAATATTTTTCTCCACTTCCAGCACCGCGCTCTCATCTCGCTCCGCCGACGAGTCGATATCAAAGCCGCCGAGTTCCAAACTGACATCGTAATCACTGTGCTGCGATCCTTGTTTGACCAAGGCAGAATAACTGGTCATGCGCCACAGACGATCAATCGGCGTGTGCAGCTCTCGCGCCGCGAGCGCACCGACGGGCTGCGCACTGGGCTGAAATTTTTCCTCCGGCAGCGGCAACGGCGCGCAAACGTCGACGCACGCCAACGCCGCTTTTTGCTGCAACAGCGCCGCAGTGAGATCGGCAATACCGCCCTGTTGACCATTTTGCAGCAGGTAGCCCATCGCACTTTGATGTACCCCTGTCGGCTCTTTGGTTGAGCGGCCATTGCGCAGCGGCGCACTACCGATAAAACAGCCATACACGGCGCGGGTCAGCGCCACATAGATCAGGCGTAAATCTTCGGCCAAGCGCTCTTTGTCTGCCTGCTTTAACGCCGCTTCGTGGCGGGTGATATCCAGCACCGTAGTGTCACTGTGCGCGTCGTAATATTTCGCTTCACTCGCCTCTCGGGCAGCAAAAACAAACGGCAGAAACACCAGATCGTATTCCAACCCTTTCGATTTGTGGATGGTGACGATCTGCACCAAATTCCGTTCTGATTCCAAGCGCTGGATCTGCTCGTCACTGCCGCCCATGCCCGTTTGTGCATCACTGATCGCCTGTGCCAGCCAGCGCAGCAAGCCGTGGTCACTGTCGAGCTCACCACTGGCTTGCTGCAACAGCTCACCAATGTGCATCAGGTCCGTCAGTACTCGCTCACCGTTCTCTTCACCGAGTAGGCGCTCTGCGACGTGGCGCTTAGCCATCACCGAACGCAGCATAGGCAGCACGCCACGCTGCTGCCACAGGCGACGGTACTCGCGAAATTCATTCAACGCCGTATCCCAAGCCAGCTCGTCATTGTTAAGCGCATCAAGCGTGGCGGCATCTAAAGCAAACAGCTCAGACGCCAGCGAAGCGCGCAGCGCGCGATCGTTGTCTGGGGTTAACACCGCTTGCAAAAGACGCTGGATGTCCTGCGCAACCGGACTAAGAAAGACGCTGTCACGATTGGAGAGATAGACACTAGCGATGCCCTGCTCTGCCAATGCTTTTTTGATCAAACGTCCTTCACTCCCGGTTCTGACCAGCACCGCAATGTTGCCCGGCAAAATGGCTTTTCGCTCTTCTCCTCGCAGCAGCCACGCATGGCCTTGTTGCGACTGGCTGAGCACGTGCTGAATTTGACTCGCGCTCGACGCGGCCATCACTTGCTGGTACTCGCCTTTGCTGACCGGGCCTTGCTGCGCCTCTTGCAACCAGTAAGTGAGCGCAGGTTGCTTTTGACCACCCATGATCCAAAAGCGATGTTCCGCACCCGGGCTGGCGCTAACGGGCAGAAAGGGAATGTCTTGATCGTAGATAAACGGGCTATCCGGCCGTTGGAACACCTGATTAACCGCCTGCACCATCTCGGCACTCGATCGCCAGTTGGTGCCAAGCGTATAGTGAGCACTCACTTGATTACGCGCTTTGATGTAGGTGAAGATGTCTGCGCCGCGAAAGCCGTAAATGGCCTGCTTGGGATCGCCAATCATAAACAGACCGCACTCAGGATGGTTGAGATAGATACGGCTGAAAATGCTGTATTGCAGCGGGTCGGTGTCCTGAAATTCGTCAATCATCGCCACCGGATAGAGGATGCGAATTCGGCTGCCGAGCAAATCTTGCTCATCATTATCAATTGCTGCGGATAACTGGGTGAGCAAGTCATCAAAAGAGAGCCACTGCTTCTGCATTTTGGCTTTCGCCAGCCAAGTGCGGCACTGCGCAATCGCATGAGCCAACAGCGGCGCTTTTAAACTGATCGGCTGAGCAAGAAAGGCATCAATAGCGAGAAAAATCTCATGCTCGGGCACCACGCCCTGCGGCGTTTTCTCTGTCAGTTCGGTTTGTGAAAACTTGACCAACTTGTCCGGAAAATCGTAGCTGCTGGTTTCACTAGCCGCCCACTGATTGACGGCGGCGAGCCATTCTGGCATCGACTTTTTGCTGTAACTGCGTTTATTGACATCGGACGCCGAAATCAAAGGCATGAGGTCGTCTTGCACCGCGCGCCAACGCGCTTTTAAGTCGGCAATTTTTTCTAGATTGGCTTGATGCAATTCGGCCAAACTGCCTGCCATCGGCTCTACTGTCAGTTTGAGCGGCGCGCCCGTTAAGTAGCAGCCAATCTCAGCGAGCAGTGCCGCTGGCGAGCTCCACAATTGGCGCACTTCCGCGGCCAAAGCCTGCGGTAAAGGATAGAAATTGCGTCGCCAGTAGTCGGCGACCACCTGCGCTTTGAGCTGACTTTCATCGGTGACGAACTCATTGTTGAAACGGCTACCGGACTCAAACGCGTTTTGCGACAACATGCGCTGACAAAAACCGTGAATGGTATACACCGCAGCCTCGTCCATTTGCCGTTCCGCTTGCAACAAGATCTGCGCGGCCTGACGATGATCGTCAATCTCGGCCAACAGCGGCTTGATCACCGCATCATCACTTTGCCCACGGGAAAACGCCAATCTTGCGGCATGAATGCGCGCGCGGATCCGATCACGCAGTTCGGCCGTGGCCGCTTCGGTAAAAGTCACCACCAGAATTTGATCGACGGTTAACGGCACGCGGTGGCGGGTATCGTCACTGCCGTGGCCGAGCAGCAAGCGCAAATAGAGGCCCGCGATGGTGAAGGTTTTGCCCGTTCCGGCAGACGCTTCAATCAAGCGCGCGCCATGCAAGGGAAACTGCATGGTGTGCAAAGGAATGGCGACAGGCTTGTCAGTCATCGGCGTAATATCTCCGGATTATCTGCTAATCGAACTGTGATCAAACATCAAAAATTCTATGAATATATGCAAAGTGTATAAATATTAGGATGTTGTGAGATCTCACTCACGGAAGCTCTGTGCGGCTCTGGTTAGTATGCGCCTCACGAGCTCTGCCGTACTGTTGACGGTATTCTCCATCGAATCGTGGTCCCTCTGACCTCGTGGCCGTACAGCGAACGCCCTACACCAATAATGATTTTCTGGCGGCCACTCTACTCTTGCACTTCTCATCATCACCCGCACTGTCAAGACGCATCCTCACCGTCAACCACACTCAGCCTTGCTCCTTGCAACACTAAACTACTGAGCAGACGGACTTCATGCACCAACGTTTCGTTCCACTGCGGCCAGATGCGCGCAATATAGACATCACTGCCCTCACCTGCGCCTAAAAAGCCATCGTTAAAGGTATCGGCCATTTTTTTGTGGGCTTTTTCTTGGTCATCAACCCACTGGCCGCGGTTAAAGCCCGCTTCAATCGCCGCCAAGGCGGTGTGCGGGAAATAGGCTAAGGGGCGATTCATCCCTTCGACAAACAGACGCACCAGCTCGGCAAGCAAGGCTTTGGCTTGCTCTGGTTGAGTAAGCGCCGGGTAGATAAGATGCTGCACGCCCTCTTTGCGATCGTAACCAATCAGGTGTGTCGGCTGAGCCAAGCCACTGGCGGACATCGCTAGGTGATCTATCCAGCCAGCCAAATAATCCTGCGCGCGGATCCGGCCACTGCGGTAACGTATCAAACCACATTGATAATGACGCGTTAACCAGCCCGTTAAGCGGATCGGCTTGCCTTCGCCAAGCAGATCAAAGGTCAAATCGATCTCGATGTCTTCTTGCTCACGTACTGCGAGAAAGGTCAGCTTATCCACCAGCGCTTCTGCTTGAGCACGGTTAGCGGCAAACTCGATTTCACCAAAAGCGCCAACGGGCAAATGGCCGCAAGCTCGCTGCTGTTGTAAAAACTGTTCAATCACCGCTTGTGGATCTTGCTGAGCCACACTCGCTTCAAGCAAGCGGTCAAGGAGCTCATCACGCAATTGAAAACTGCTGAGCCCGTCGAGAGTAAAAGGCTCATCATCTTCCATCACCGGCAGCGGCGGTTCAAACAGGACTTTTAAGCGGCGATTGAAAAAGTACTGGACCGGTAAACGCCAGAAGCGGTGCAGTTCAACCAGATCCAGCTCGTAAGGAAAACTTATCCCCAACCAATAGTCATCCAATGCACGTAAAAATGCGCCGCGGCTTTGATTGAGTGAAGTTTGACTTTGCAACTGCGCGGCCGGGATCCACTCTTTGGCGTAGCTGCTCATCTCACCTTGAAACGCGCTAGGGCTGAACGGCACCAAAGGATGATGAGTTTGTATGCTGCGCACCAAACGCTCACCGGAAGCATCCACCGCCAGCGCTTCATCGCCCACCAAACAGTAGTTTTGCTGGCAATATTCCAGCAGTTCAGAGACCAGCACCGAAGGCACCCGCTCGCTGTTATCTTGCACCGAGCGGCCCACATAACTGATGTACAGCGTCTGCTGCGCAGAGAGCAAGGCTTCGAGGAACAGATAACGGTCGTCATCGCGGCGTGAGCGATCGCCCGGCCGAGCGCGGCCGTTCATCAGATCAAAACCTTCCGGCGGCACCGTGCGCGGATAAACGCCATCGTTCATGCCGAGCAGACAAACGGTGCGAAACGGGATAGAACGCATGGGCATGAGAGTACAAAAGTTGACTTGCCCGGCGAGAAAACGTTGGCTGACCCGCGTGCCCGACAGTTTGTTGTGCAAGTATTCACTCACCACCGCCGGAGACAAGTCCGCGCTAAATGCGGCATCGCTCAACTGCTCTTTCAGTTGCGTTAAGGTGTCACGAATCGACTTAAGCGCCACTTCTCCATCCAGATCGACCTGAAAGAAATCATCCAGCAAGTCATTCAAAGCGTCACGCCAGTCATCTACTTGGAGGTTTTGCGCTAATTTGCTGCGATATTCGGTAATTTTTTGAATAAAGTGGCTCAGTTTGCCCGCCAGCTCAGCCCCCATTCCTTGCACCTCGTTGTAAGGTGCAATCAGTCCGCTACGCGATTGAAATAAGCCCGCCGTATCGGCCATGGCATAACCGAGCAACATGCGACGAATGCCAAACTGCCAGGTATTTTGCTCGGTTTGCGGCAGTTCGAACTCACCGCCCGTGTGCTCATCCAGCCCCCAGCGAATGCCGGACGCTTCGACCCACTGCTTGGCTTGCAGAAAATCGTCATCACTGAGTGCAAAACGGCGCAAAATCGCCGGCGCTTCCAGAAGTTCGAGCAGTTCTGACGCTAAACAGCGCGCTTGAGGTAAGTTCAGCAACTGTAGAAAAGCGCTCAAAATCGGGCTTTCCTGCGCGGCACTGCGGTCTGAAATTGAGTACGGAATGAAGCGCTCGCCCGGCGCGTTACCAAACACCGCCTGAATGGCCGGGCTGTAGGCGTTGATGTCGGCCACCATGATGATAATGTCGCGCGGTTTTAGACTGGGATCGGCGTCAAACATCGCCAGCAAACGGTCGTGCAGCACCTCCACTTCCCGCATAGGGCTGTGGCAAACGTGCAGTGACAGTGACTGATCACCCAGTGAAACCACCTGTTTGTGCCCACTGTGGTCGAGTTGATTGTCGTCTTGGTGCTCTTCTAAATTGAGAATGTCCGCTTGCAACTGATGCAGCAGAGTGTCGCGTTCCACCTCAACAAACGCTTCAATCTCATGGGATTCGAGCTGCGAGAGCAGATACATATTATCCCGCCCCAATTTGCCCATCGAGGCGAGCAAACTGTTACCGACCATTTGGCTATGCAGTTCATCGGCAAGATTATCTTCAATCGAGCCTTTCAACTGCTCACTTTCACCCAGCGCTTGTGAATGGTCTTGTTGCCACACTACATGCTGACGATGCTTGGCCGCCAAGCGCGCGAGAAACTTGCGATCGCGCACGTCTCCCCAGTAGTAACGACAAGGGTTGGTGAACATCAGATGCACATCGATATGCTCTCCGAGCGCTTTAAGCGCATCGAGATAACGCGGCGGCAGCGACGAAATACCAAACACAAACAGCCGCTCGGGCAGTTGTTCAAAAGTTGCCGATGATGCTTGCAGAGTGTGAATAAAGTCTTGATAGAGGTTGGCACGATGATAGGGCGATTGCCCTAACGCCAAGGTGTGCTGATAGAGCGCCTGCCAAAGCGGCGCCTGCCAAGGGTGCTCATCCGCAATTTCCTCCACCGCTTGCCCAACCTCCCACTTGGCGATCCACTCGGGGCGATAGACCAAGTAACCATCGAAAATATCGGCGATTTTCTCGGCCAGCTGGTAGAGCCGGCTGCGGTCTTCATCTTGCTGCAAATAGCGCGCTAGAGGGGTAAACGCAGGTTGATCTAGCATGCCCGGCAGCAATTGCATCAGTTTCCAAGTCATGGCTTCTTTGTTAAATGCGCTGCGCTTGGGCACATCCGGCAGTACCTTGGTAAACATCTCCCAAATAAACGTCGCCGGCAGCGGAAACTCAATATTCGCCGCTACACCAAACTCTTTGGCCAGTTCGATCTTTAGCCACTGCGACATCCCCGGACTTTGCACCAAGATGCGCTCTTGCGTGAACGGGTTTTGCAGCGGCTCTCGGCGGATCAGTTCCACCAACAGAGATTTAAGAACATCAACCTGATTAGAGTGATAAACAGTAAACAAAATAAGGCTTCCGAGCAGTAAGCGTGACTGTGCCTAAGCTTAACATACGCCTGCAAAATCAAGCACCGCTGTAACTCACTGATTTGCTAAATGGTTATAACGCATTCCATACAAATTTCTTTAGCTGTCCAAGTGAACTGTAAAATATTACTGACACAGTGATACAAAGTGTGACATACCCCACAACTATTCCATGTTAAAAAACGCCGTTTTATACTCTTCCGCTTTCCAATCTTGCAGAGGGCCCTTTCGTATGCTGCGTAAACTGTCTGACAACAGCGCTTGGCTAGTCGCTTTTTTTGTCTGCTTTAGCCTGTTTCTGGCTCTGGCTTGCTATCCATTTTTGCTCCCAGCCGATGCACAGCAAACGTTCAGCACTTTGCAAGTGTTCTATCTGATCGCCACTCAACTCGGCTGGCTGGGATTATTGGCCTTTTTGCTTGTGCTTTTAGCTCTGCCATTGACTTGGTTGCCAACCAAGTGGTTTAGGGGGGGCGTGGTGCTGCTCGCGGCCCTCTTGTTGATCATTTTGCAAGTGGACATTACCGTCTTTCAGCACTACAAGTTTCACATTAATGGCTTGCTGGTGCGTATGTTTGTCGACAGTGGCAGCGAAGTGTTTCATATCTCGTGGCTCAGTTGGGCACTGTTTATCTCCGAAATCGCCGTACTGCTGATCGGCTTAGCCGTGACTGTCTGGCTAACAGGCCGTTTAGCCACACGGAAAAGCAAATATGCGATGGTGGCTGTGTGGTTTGCACTGCTCGTGAGTAGCCAAGCAATCCATGCTTACAAGAATGCCTTGTATGACAACGAAGTGAGCCAGTTCACCAGCAATTGGCCACTGTACTACCCACTCACCGCGCGCTCTTGGATTTATCAGCACGGTTGGGTGGATGAGAAAGTGGCCGCCCGCAATCGAGTTGAGCTAAAAAATGTCACCAGCAGTCCATTGCACTACCCGTTGCAACCTGTCGCGGTGACAACGCCAGAGCAGCAGCCAAACGTGCTGTTTATCCTGATTGACGCGTGGCGCTACAGTGATGCAACCGCCGAGATCATGCCAAACGTCAGCCAATTTGCCCAAAAGAGCGCGCAATTTTCCCAACACATGAGTGGCGGTAATTCGACTCAAGCGGGGATGTTTAGCCTGTTTTATAGTTTACCCGCAACGTACTGGGACAGCGTTTATGCCAGCCAAACTGCGCCTATCTTTCTCGATGCGCTACAACATTCGGGGTACCGCATGGGGATCTTTGGTTCTGCGTCACTCACCAGCCCTCCGCTGTCGCGTACCGTGTTTAAGAAGGTGAAAGATTTACGTCTTAAAACACCAGGCGATAGCCAAGTGGAGCGTGACGCGCGCATCACAAACGACTTTCTGCAGTTTGTTCAGCAACCGAACTCACAGCCGTACTTCGGTTTTCTCTTTTACGATTCAGCCCACGGCACTGAGTTTCCTGAATCTGAAGGGGCGAAATTCACCCCCTACTGGGAACGTGTGGATCACATTCTGCTCAATAACTATTTTGACGCCGAGCTCTACCACAATCGCTACAAAAACTCGCTCTACTACATCGATAGTCTGATTAGCAAGGTGCTGAAAAATATAGATTTAAGCAACACCATCGTAGTACTCACATCAGATCATGGTGAAGAGTTTAACGACAACGGTATGAACTACTGGGGCCACTCTGGTAACTACAGTCAAGCGCAGATCCATGTGCCGCTGTACATTTACACGCCTGACCAACCAGCGGCTCGCTACGATTACCGTACCACCCATTTTGATCTGGTGCCGACCTTGATGGAGCGCTTATTCGGTGAGCAAACCGATACCGCTACTTACAGCGTCGGGCATAATTTGTTTGATGACTCAGTGAAACGTGAGTGGTTTATTGCTGGCAGTTACTACAACTATGCGCTAGTGGGGCAAGAGATCATGATGGTGGTTAATCCGGCAGGTAATGCCAAACAGTTGAACAGCCAACTGAGTGTGGTCCGGGAAGAGACAATCCCGCCGAGTGTGATTCAACAATCGCTCGACGAAATGTCGCGCTTTTTCGCTAAAAAAAGCTAATACCAAGCCCGGCTTCCCGCCGGGCTTGCTACTTTAGCACTGTCTTACTTGAGCCTGCTGCATCTTTGGCAAAATAAGCAGGTTATAACTGTATTGCAACGCCACATAGCCAACCACTAAGGTGGCGACAATAAGTTCTAGGCTCGCCAGCCACTGCACCTGCGCCACATATTCCGCACTGATGTCGACGGTTTTCATCCAAGCCGCCATTTTAAACAGCGCGGTCGAACCAATCACCATCGGGAAGGTAAACGCCGCATAACCGGGGCTAAAAGGCAGTCGCAGCAGGGTAAAAAACGCCAGATAGATGATGGCCGTCATCAACACTGCAATGCCAAACAGCAGCGCCACAATCACAGGCGAAGGATGCGCGGTGACGGTCAAATACCCGGCCAAAGAGAGGCTCGCTGGCGCGGCCAGAATCGCCATGGTGGGTTTGGCTGCATCGGGCACTTCATGGGTAAACATGAAACGGTAGATCATGATGGGTAGCATCACCGCATAGGCAAGCATGCCAAAGAGCAAAGCACCGTGCACAATAGGCGCCAATACAGGGTTACCGGAGAAAGAGACATCCGCGACAATGATGCCAACCGGAGGCACAAACCAACTGGGCACCATGTGGTGAAGTTCAAACTCTTTTGCACGGTGATAGACAAAACTCAGCAAAAATACGATGTGTAGCGCAACCGCCACAGACCACATGACATCACCAGCGATAGGGAAGAAATGCCCTAGCGAATTCGATACCACCATGGTCGCCATGGCAAAAGTCGGTACCACACTGCCCACAACGGGGTGCGCCAAATCTTGTCTCAATAAATGGCGATGAAAAAGGAATTTTACCGCGAGGATCAACAGCAAGGCGCTGGCGACCGCAGCGCTCAACCACTGCCCGTAGCCATGGAACTCGGCGAAGTTTTCCCAGCACCACCCCAAACTGGCAATTCCTAGCGCTAAGCCAGCCATCGGCGTCGGAGCACCCATCACTTTTGCTTTTGTTGCTTGAATCATCATGACCTCGACCTACTGTATTTAGGAAACAAGCTCATTTTAAGCTTGCATCATGTTTGAAGATATCTAATTATTTACAACCAACGTTCAGAGAATCTAAACAAATATGGCAAGCCACATTTCACTGCGACAACTGAAAGTCTTCACCACCATCACGCAGCATCATACCTTGACGGCGGCGTCCGAAAGTCTGTTTCTTTCCAAAGCCGCTGTCAGCATGGCGCTCTCTGAACTAGAGAAGCAGATCGGCCACGCGCTGTTTGATCGGGTGAATAACCGTTTGATTCTCAATCAAGAAGGGCAAAAGCTCTTGCCTTTAGCCGACGAACTGCTCAGCCGCGCCCGAGATATCGAAAGCCTGTTTGATGGTGACGCGAGCTTATCCGGCCAGTTACGAATTGGCGCGAGTGACACCATCGGCAACCAAGTGGCCCCTTATCTGTTGCGTGATTTTCGCCGTCAGACCCAGCATCAGTCACAGAGTTTGTTTATTTCCAATTCGGCACAGAGCTGCGACAAACTTGTGGACTATGAGCTGGATATTGCGCTGATCGAAGGCAAAACACTGCACCCAGAGTTACATTCCAGCCAATTTAGCCAAGATGAAATGTGCGTGATCTGCGCCATGGATGCCCCTTTCGACGCCAATCAAATGATGACGCTGAGTGAACTGGAAAACAGTGAGTGGATTTTGCGCGAAGCCGGTTCTGGTTCCCGCGAGTTTTTCTTACGCGTTATCGCACCGCGCATAGAGCAATGGCACGAAGCGTTTCAGCTCAATACCACTGAGGCGCTGATTAACTCCGTCGCTGCAGGGCTCGGGCTTGGCTGCTTGTCGCGCTTATCGGCTGAGCACGCAATTCGTGATGGGCGGGTAAAAATGCTCAACATGCCTCTGGATATGAAACGCCGCTTTTGGCTGCTGGTACACAAAGAGAAATACCAAAACCCGCTTTTGAAAGCGTTTATCGCCTTTTGTAAAGAGTGGCAGAACGTCTAAAACCGCATGCTCGCCAGACTCTCATTCTGACAGGCACAATTGGACATCGCTGAGCAAAAGCTGTATAAACAGACAGTAAATTTTCGCAACGACTAACCTAGAGGATTAACCATGGCTGTTATCGTCAAGTACGTGGTAGAACGCAACGGAGAAGAGAAAATGACTTTTACCTCTAAAGCGGATGCTGACGCATACGACAAGATGCTCGATATGGCAGACGAGCTTTTCGAACTACTGGGTAAAAGCGACCTTCTAGAAGATGAAGGCAAGCAGGAAGATCTGGCGATGTTCCTCGCACAAAACAAAGAAGAGCTTCTCTACGCTCTGGGGGCGAAACGTCGCCCAGCGCCAAAGAAAGAGAAAAAGCTGGCTGCTGTAGATGAACCGTCAGCAGAAGAGTCTGCCGAAGACGCGGCTTAAGCTCTCACCACGCCTCCGAGAAACCGTCGCACAAGTGGCGGTTTTTATTTGTCGTGCAACACAATTTCTCATCAAAGCAATTTCTCATCAAAGCAATATATCCCTAAAAAGACAAAAGGTATCCACTGACGGACTTTCTCCCCGCTAGACCTTTAAGTTCGTTTTTTGTCTCTTTATGATGAACTCAACCTTATTCATGCTCTTCAGTGAACAGACGAGCACAAAGATTCAACAAATGGAGATTTCCTATGGCTTACTTTTCCCTAGCCTTTGGCACGGCGACTACAAACCGCGATGGCAAAATTATCGAAGCATTTTTTCCTCATCCAGTTTTAAACCCAAGCGAAGCGCTGGTTGACGCACTGGCTGCCGTGGCCGGATACGAACAAGGCAACCAAGCCATTGAGATCTCTGCCGCGCAAAGTGCCGAGCTTGCTAGCGCGTTTGAGAAAAACGGCGATGCGGCTAACGCAGCCTTTGCGGCTAAAGCGGCACAGTCTGCCCAGCCGCTGGTATTGGTGATCCTCGCAACAGATGAACAATCTCAGTCGGTGGCGGAAGGTTTCCTCAAGCTACAGTTGATTTCGCATCGTTTGATCAAGCCACACGGCACCGTACTGGACGGCATTTTTGGCCTGCTGCACAACATTGCATGGACCAACGAAGGCCCGATCGATCTGCCTGAGCTGGTAGAACGCCAGATCGAAGCGCGCCTTGCAGGCCGAGTGCTGACTGTCGATTGCGTCGACAAATTCCCGAAAATGGTTGATTACATCGTACCAACGGGTGTGCGCATTGCAGACACTTCTCGCGTGCGTCTTGGCGCTCATGTGGGCGAAGGCACCACTGTAATGCACGAAGGCTTCATCAACTTTAACGCGGGCACGGCGGGCGTGAGCATGGTTGAAGGCCGTATTTCTGCTGGCGTGGTAGTCGGAAATGGCTCAGATATCGGCGGCGGCGCGTCTATCATGGGCACGCTTTCGGGTGGTGGTAAAGTGGTGGTATCGATTGGTGAAAACTCACTGCTTGGCGCAAACGCAGGTCTTGGCTTCCCGCTGGGCGATCGCTGCACGGTGGAATCCGGTTTGTACGTCACCGCTGGTTCAAAAGTGCGCATGCTTGACTCAAGCGGTCAAGAAGTCGAAATGGTCAAAGCGCGCGATCTGGCTGGTGTCTCTGATCTGCTGTTTCGCCGCAACTCAGTGACAGGGCAAATCGAGTGCCTTGCCAACAAAACCGCGGTAGAACTCAACAGCGAACTGCACAAAAATAACTAAGCCAGAGCATCACTGAGCACGTACAGCACCTTTGCTTACTGTTCCGCTTGCTTGGCCATTCAGGCGATAGCACAGGCTGTCGCCTTTTATTTTACCAACGGATCCCGATTTCGCTGCTTAAACACTCGACTTCGAACCTTCCTTTAAATTCCATTTGGTATGACCAGTCTCATTTTCCGTCGCTGGCTATTTAGCCAAACAGCAAACATGCCGCGAACTCATCTCACATTCCCCTAACCTAACTCTGCTTATCTAGTTAATAAAATGTAATATTCTCTGATAGTTAACGAGAATATGCGGCTTCTGAACGTCAAATACATGGTGGATTGGCTATGAAAGCTATGTCTTCAATTGCTCATTGCGCGAAAAATACTCAAACAATGACTTATTTAACAAAAAAGATACGTATCATTAATAAAATTATGCTCGAACGCTCAATTTGATTGTTTGTTTGTTTTCGCAATCGTTTAAATGTGCAAAATAACCGCTGTGCATGTGGTTTATAAAAATAAGCACGCCGACTGTGGAACATAAAGGACTCTTACCATGACAAACAAAAAAACAACTCTCTTCGGAGAGTGCCTGGCCGAATTCATCGGTACAGGTCTACTTATCTTTTTCGGTGTTGGCTGCGTTGCCGCGCTGGTTCTTGCCGGTGCTCAATTTGGTCAATGGGAAATCAGCATTGTGTGGGGCTTTGGGGTCACCATCGCTATCTACTGCACCGCAGGGGTATCGGGTGCGCACATCAACCCAGCGGTGACCATCGCTCTGGCTGCTTTCCATGGCTTCGATAAAGCGAAAGTCGTGCCTTACATCATCGCTCAATTGCTTGGCGCATTTTGCTCTGCGGCGCTGGTTTACAGCCTGTACAGCAACCTCTTCACTGACTACGAACTGGCGCACAACCTGATCCGTGGCAGCAAAGAGGGCTTGGCAACGGCTGGTATTTTCTCCACTTACCCACACGCTTCAATCTCTTTCCTTGGCGCTTTTGCGGTGGAATTTGTGATTACCGCGGTACTGATGTTCGCCATTTTGGCGCTAGGCGATGAGCACAACGGCGCTTCTCGCGGCGCGATGAACCCACTGTTGATCGGCATTTTGATTGCGGTCATCGGTGGCTCACTTGGCCCACTAACCGGTTTTGCCATGAACCCGGCTCGTGACTTTGGACCAAAACTGTTTGCTTACTTTGCAGGCTGGGATTATGCCCTGACTGGTGCGAAAGACATTCCTTACTTTATCGTGCCAATCCTTGCTCCGATTGCTGGTGCTTGCTTTGGTGGCTGGTTGTATCCAAAAGCGATTGCGGCCTACCTACCTAATGTTGGCCAAGGTTGCACCATCCCGAATCAATGCGATGCTGCTGAAGACGTTGAAGAAGCTCGCGCTTAATAAATTGACTAAAATATAACTAACGAAACGAAAGGATCTTACCATGACTGAGCAGAAGTACATTGTGGCGCTGGACCAAGGCACAACCAGTTCTCGCGCGGTGGTTTTAGACCACGACGCGAATATTGTTTCCGTTTCCCAGCGCGAGTTCACTCAGATCTACCCTCAAGCAGGATGGGTAGAGCACGATCCCATGGAAATTTACGCCACCCAGAGCTCAACCTTAGTGGAAGTTTTGGGTAAATCCGGCATTCGTAGCGACCAAGTCGCCGCCATCGGTATCACCAACCAACGTGAAACCACCATTGTGTGGAACAAAGAGACTGGCAAACCGGTGTATAACGCGATTGTGTGGCAATGCCGCCGCACCGCCGATATCTGTGAAGATCTGAAAGCACGCGGCTTGGAGAGCTACATCCGTGACAATACAGGCCTAGTGCTCGACCCTTACTTCTCGGGCACCAAGGTGAAGTGGATTCTCGATAACGTGGAAGGCGCTCGCGAAGACGCTGAAGCCGGCAAACTGCTGTTTGGTACCGTCGATACTTGGCTCGTTTGGAAAATGACCCAAGGCCGTGTGCACGTAACCGACTACACCAACGCCTCTCGTACCATGCTATTTAACATCAACGATTTGTGTTGGGATCAGAAGCTTCTAGACGAAATGGACATTCCAGCCTCAATGTTGCCAGAAGTGAAACGCTCTTCTGAAGTCTACGGCCAAACCAACATCGGTGGTAAAGGTGGTACGCGTATTCCAATCGCCGGGATCGCAGGTGACCAGCAAGCAGCACTGTACGGACAAATGTGTGTTGAAGCGGGGCAAGCGAAAAACACCTACGGTACGGGCTGCTTCTTGCTGATGAACACGGGTAAAGAGAAAGTGGCGTCGCAAAACGGCCTACTGACCACACTGGCTTGTGGCCCACAAGGCGAACCCGCCTACGCGCTGGAAGGTGCGGTATTTATGGGCGGCGCATCGATTCAATGGCTACGCGATGAGCTTAAGCTGATTTCTGATGCGCACGACTCTGAATACTTTGCTACCAAAGTTGACACTTCAAACGGCGTGTATGTGGTGCCTGCCTTTACTGGCCTTGGCGCACCATACTGGGATGCCTATGCTCGCGGCACCATTGTCGGCCTGACTCGCGGCGTGAACTCGAATCACATCATCCGCGCGACACTAGAAAGCATCGCCTACCAAACTCGCGACGTGTTGGATGCAATGCAAGCCGATTCAGGCATCAAGCTCTCTGCGCTGCGCGTCGATGGTGGTGCGGTGGCCAATAACTTCTTAATGCAGTTCCAATCCGATGTATTGGATACCGAAGTGCACCGTCCGAAAGTGACCGAAGTAACCGCACTTGGCGCAGCATACCTGGCCGGCCTTGCCGTGGGTTACTGGAACAGCATTGATGAGCTGAAGAACAAAGCGGAAATCGATCGCTCTTTCCTTCCTCATCACGACGAAGAGAAACGCAACCGCCGCTACAAAGGCTGGAAGCGTGCCGTTAAGTGTGCGCAAACTTGGTCTGAAATGCGCGATCTCGAAGATTAATTCTTACCTCCCCCTATGTTTGGGCGCCTTCATGGCGCCCTTTTTTGTTGTTTCAGCCGATTTCTTGATGTTGGTTGCTTCTATGAATGCGTTATTTAGCGCACAATAGCCCGAGTGATTATTTTCGAATGCCAGCATTTCTAACCCTTAAGGACTAAGCTGGTTAGAGGCATCAGGGAGACAAAGTGAAGCAGATACCAAGACACCAACAAATTATCGAAATGGTGAAAAAGCAGGGATACGTCAGCACCGAGGAGCTGGTCGAGAAATTTAATGTTAGCCCGCAGACCATTCGCCGTGATCTGAACGAACTTGCCGACGAGAATAAAATCCGCCGCTACCATGGTGGCGCAACCATTCCGCTCAGCTCAGAAAACACCTCCTACTCGACCCGCAAAAAAGAGCACTTTACCGAGAAAGATCTGATCGCCGAAGAGCTAGCCAAGCACATTCCCGATGGCGCTACGCTGTTTATTGACATCGGCACCACGCCAGAGGCGGTTGCCAAAGCGCTCAACAAAAATCACAAGCAATTGCGCGTCGTTACCAACAACATCAACGTCGCCAGTATTTTGCTCAGCAATCCAGAGATCAAAGTTATCCTCGCGGGCGGAGAAGTGCGTAACCGAGATGGCGGCATTGTCGGAGAAGCCACGTTGGATTTCATCAAACAGTTCCGCCTCGATTTCGGCATCTTAGGCATCAGCGGCATTGATTACGATGGCTCCTTGCTCGATTTCGATTATCACGAAGTGCGCGTTAAACAGGCCATTATCGAAAACAGCCGCAGTGTGTACTTAGCGGTCGACCACAGCAAATTTGGCCGTAATGCGATGGTGAAACTGGGCAACATCTCGCAAATTAACTTGCTGATCACCAATCAGCAACCTCCCGAAGAGATCAGCGCCATACTCAAAGAGCATCAAATCCCGTTAGAAATCGCTAGCCACTGACCTTTCCTCAAGCTCCCTTTGCGCCTCACTTCTTTGGTGGGGCGTTTTTGTTTTCGTCTCCACAAACACCCAAACGCGCGCCTTATCAGCTTCCTTTTCTTTGTTCTTATGCGCAAATCACACAAACGCTCAAAAACGAAAATAAAAGATGATCTCATTCGAAAATTCGGTTAGGCTTCTTTTAGTTTCTAAAATGCTCGTTCGCTCAACATGACAATACAAAAATAGGTCAGCTTCTATGATGAACTCACAACCTCAACAATCTCCAATTCTTGATCTCATTGTCGTTGGCGGTGGGATCAATGGTGCTGGTATCGCCGCCGACGCAGCAGGCCGTGGGCTTAGCGTTGGTTTATACGAAATGAAAGACTTCGCTTCAGCTACCTCGTCAGCCAGTTCGAAACTGATCCACGGTGGGCTGCGCTATCTTGAACACTATGAGTTTCGTTTGGTCTCGGAAGCGCTTGCTGAACGTGAAGTGCTGATCAAAAAAGCACCGCACATCGCCTTTCCGATGCGCTTTCGTTTGCCACATCGCTCCTATCTGCGCCCAGCGTGGATGATTCGCTGTGGGCTATTTTTGTATGACCACCTTGGCAAACGCACAACGTTACCTGGCAGTGAAAAGGTCAATCTGGCGCAGACAGGCCTTCTCAAAGAAGAGATGAAAGTGGGCTTTGAGTACTCCGATTGCTGGGTGGATGATGCCAGACTCACACTCTTGAATGCCCTTTCCGCACAGCAAAATGGCGCGGAAGTGCGCAACTATTGCAAAGTGGAAAAAGCCGAACGCACCGAAGGGATGTGGAAAGTAACGCTGCAAGATCAGCACACTGGCGAGCGTTTTGAGCGCATGGCGCGTGCGTTGGTCAATGCGGCTGGCCCTTGGGTAAAAGCGTTTTACGATCAAAGTTTGGCTACGCCATCACCACGCAATATTCGTTTGATCAAAGGCTCACACATCGTGGTACCACGCGTGCATCCCGATCCTCAGGCGTATATTTTACAAAACAACGATGGTCGGATCGTTTTTGTTATCCCTTATCTAGATAAGTTCTCAATTATCGGCACCACCGATGTGGAATACAAAGGCGACCCGCGCGAAGTGGCGATCGCGGAGCAAGAGATCGAGTACTTGATTGATATCGTCAATCAGCACTTTATCCACCAGCTTGAGCGCAAAGACGTAGTATGGACGTACAGCGGCGTGCGCCCTTTGTGTGATGATGAGTCGGACTCACCGCAAGCCATTACCCGCGACTACACCATCGAGCTTGAGCAAGAGTTAGACCAAGCACCTCTTCTCTCCATCTTTGGTGGCAAGCTAACCACTTACCGCAAGCTGGCGGAATCGGCGATGCGTAAATTAGCGCCCTACTTTACCGAGATGGGTCAAGCATGGACCGCCAACCAAGCCCTGCCAGGCGGACACTTTAGTTGCACACGCGAGCAACTCGCCACGTCACTGACCCAGCAGCACGCATGGCTACCCCCTGCTTTGGCACAACGCTACGTAGCGCAATTTGGTAGCGATGCTCGGGTGCTGCTGCAAGATGTAGCTCAAGAGAGCGACATGGGCCTGCTGTTTGCCGAAGGCGTCTACCAAAAAGAGATCGATTATATGCTGAACCATGAGTTTGCCCGCTGCGCAGACGATGTACTGTGGCGACGCACTAAACTTGGCCTTTACCTCACCCCAGAGCAGGTAGATGAACTCACACGCTATATTCAGCAGCAAGTAGAAGGTACTCAGCCAGCGCTACTTAAAGCGGCCTGTTAAACCTAAGCTCTCTGTTTCTTAGCAAACAACACTGGCGTCATGGCAGTAAGTCGCGTACTTTGAACACTGCCATTTTTTAGGAAACAGAGAGCCTATCCATGGGATTTATCATTGCTCACTGGGATTTCAATTCCGCCCCGGCGAATCAGCCAAGTGACAATCAACTGCGCATGCAAGCGGGTCACTGGTATCATTGTGAACGCCACCATCCTGATATCCGCCGCTGGTTAATCGACAATCAAGTGCCACTGAGCACCATTAACCACCTTTTAGCTGACGAGACTCGGCCCTCTTTTCACCGCTATGATGATGAGAGCTTCATGCTGATCCTGCGTGGTGTGAACATGAACGAAAACGCCACACCGGAAGACATGCTAAGTGTGCGTATTCTCTATTTTAACGGCTGCTTAATCTCTACACGCAAAATCTCCTCCAAAGCCATTTCCGAGATCCGCGACACGCTGACGCAACATAAAGGGCCGCAAACACTCGGCGATCTGCTGCTCGCCATTATTGATGGCTTGACGGGGAAAATGCAGAGCTATCTGCAAACCATTGAGGATCAAATCGAACGCTTTGAGTTAGACACCGAACAGATTGGCGATGTGATTGAGGTGCAGAAATCGCTCCTGAGCGTCAAACGCTTCATTCGTCCACAGCAATACGCGATTGCCGACTTCGCTATGTCTGAACTCAATCTTTTACAAAACAAAACACTGCTGATTAATTACGCGCTCAGCAATATCACGCGTATCAATGAAACTATCGATTTCTACTTAGATGAGCTGCAACTGTTGAAAGAACAAATTCAACAGTTGCGTGAAGACAAGATCAGCCGCAACAGCTACTTGTTTACCTTGATTGCCAGTATTTTCCTGCCGACCAGTTTTTTAACTGGATTGCTGGGCATCAACATCGGTGGTATCCCGGGTGTCGAATCCCCTGTTGCTTTTATGTGGTTTTGCATCGGCTTAGTGGTGATTTTTACCGCCGAAGTGTTGCTACTCAAACGGCTCAAATTTTGGTGACCATTGCCATTATTATCGGGGCACACGGCCTGGTTTGATCACCACGCAGGCCGTGTGTTTCTGTTTGCCAAAACCAATGATCTGCGACAACGCCTTTTTACTCACCGTCACATGTGCCGAGGCTATGGCATCTTGTTCAGACTCGGCATGCGGATCGTGAATAAAGAAAAAGCGCTCGCTCATGCCGCTCAACAACACCCAGTGCGGCTCCTTACTACCATTAAAGCGGTAGGTGCTGATCAGCAGCAGCACGCTCGCCCCTTCTCTGACCCACTGCTCCAGTTGCATTTGGGTTGGCGGCGCTTCAATCATGCTGACGTCAAACTCTTGCAACTGTTGGCAGAAATCTTGATGGACGATTTCGATCACTTGTTTTTTATTTTCATCTCGCACGCTGTCGATAAACGGGGTCGATTTGGCATGACTCCACAGCTCGACATGGTAACCGCGTCGCGCCGCAGCAAGTGCCAATCCGTGGCCACTGCATCCACCGTGCCCAGCTGCCATGAAAATCGTTGTCGCTTCACGCCACAGTTGTAATTCCTCTTTTCTTGACGGCGTAAATTCCGGGGTGCTATGTGCAAAGGCCATCAGCAAACACGCCGCACCACAGGTAAATGGCGTAGTCTGCACGTAAAGAGGCATCGGTAGTAACGTTTTCGGCCCATAGTGCGCCAGCCGTTTTTGCATGCGGATGCCATCACACAAATCATCATAATAATGAATCAGCAATTTAAAGGTTTTGTAACCCAATTTTTGGTACAAATTTATTGCGGCTGTATTGTCTTCGCGAACCTCAAGGCGTAATGTAGTGAAACCCTGTTCAATGGCCGAACGCTCACATAGTTCAATCAAAGACTGAGCAATTTTCTGCCCACGAAACTCAGGTCTTACAGCAATCGAATACAATCTTGATAGTTGTGTTCCTTGATGAAACAGTAACAGCGCATAGCCTGCTAACTGTTGGCCACTATCCGCAACCAGCAGCATGGCATGGTCAGATTGGATAAAACGTTTCATTTGTCTCGGTGCAATTCTGTCACCGGTGAAAAGTTCTTTTTCCAGCTTGTTCAACGCATCAAGATCGGTCATTTTCGCGACACGAAAATCCATTTGGCACCTTCGGGAATGAGTAAGAAAGCTTCCTCATCATAGCTCGTTTATTAAGGAAAAAAAGAGATGGCAAATCTTTTAATTGTGACTGACCAAACCAGTGATTGGCAGCAGTATTTTCCATCCGAACAAGTGGTCAATGTTGCCCAATATTTAGACAGTGAATGGCAACACAATCAGCGCAGTGTACAGGTTGTTAACCTGTGCCGAGATTACAGTTACATGAGCAGTGGCTACTACTGCTCTCTGATGGCGGGCGCACGCGGACATCGCGTCATCCCGACCGTCACCGCCATCAACGACATTACCCAGCCATTATTGATCTCCTCCGGTTTTCTTCGCCTTCATCGTCTACCGAAAGATCAAGATGAAATCGCGTGCAAGATCTACTTTGGCCGCACAGAGCAAAAAGGGCTAGAAAAGCTGGCCAGACGCCTGTTTGAACAATTTATGGTGCCAGTGATTGAGCTGAAAATGACCCGCAATCAGCACAACTGGCAAATCGACTCAGTACAGCCTTTCCCATTCCAAGATCTTGAAGAACAAGAGGAAAACTTCTTTATCGAATCGCTAGAGATGTTCTCAAACAAAGTATGGCGCAAACCCAAGCAAGAGAAAAAATATCGCTACGATATCGCGATGCTGGTCGATAACGAAGAGAAAATGCCCCCGTCAGACCCTTCCGCGCTCAAACGCTTTAAGCGTGCCGCTGCACGTTTAGGGATGAATTTGGAAACCATTTCTCGTGATGAAATTTCGCGTCTTGGCGAGTTCGATGGCCTGTTTATCCGCGCGACCACCAATATCAGCAACTATACCTACCGCTTTGCCAAAACGGCCGAGAAACTAGGGCTGGTGGTGATGGACGACTCCGAGTCGATCATGAAGTGTACCAACAAGGTCTTTCTCACTGAGCTGCTAAAAAACAACAAAGTGCCTGCGCCAGACAGTGTGATTTTGAAAAACTTTGACCCGGAGTGGAAAAGTGATCTACTCAGCGAATTAACCTTCCCTATGGTACTAAAAATTCCAGACGGTGCTTTTTCACGTGGCGTAGTAAAAGTACGTAATGAAGAAGAGCTGGAAAGAGAAGCGGCTGCTCTGTTTGAAAAGAGCGAGTTGATTTTGGCTCAAGCCTTTATGCCAACCGACTTTGACTGGCGCATTGGGATTTTGAATCGCCAAGCGATCTTTGGCTGTAAATACATGATGAGCCGTGGTCACTGGCAGATTTATCAGCATCACAACAGCGGCCGCGTCTCTTCTGGTGGTTTTGAGACGCTGGATCTAAAACAAGTGCCGAAAAATGTGGTTGATGTAGCGCTCAAAGCGGCCAACTTGATCGGCAATGGCCTCTACGGCGTGGATCTCAAAGAAATTGATGGCCAAGTGTACGTGATTGAAGTCAATGACAACCCAAGCATCGATCATCATGTCGAAGACGCCTTCCTCGGTGATTTACTTTACGATCGCATTATGACCGAATTCTTGCGTCGTATTCAGATGCGCGGTTTCTAATTTTACACAACAAGCTCTGCTAACAACCAAGCCACTAGCAATGAGTGGCTTGGTTTTTTCTATCATCCCGGATGCCCATCCACCCTTGGCGTGAGTAACATCTTGCCAAACTTAACCACAAACAAGGTAAAAGCGACAATCCACAACGCCGCACTCAAGTTTACCCACACAAACAGATATTCAGGAAAGGCAATCACCCCAAAGCTGCGCACGCACGCCGCCAACAAGATGGAGAGAAAAGCGACGCGCAGATTTGGTCCTTTGTATATCATCCGCCCGGTGTGCCCCATCGTCACACGCGCAATCATCGCCAAGATCAAGCCGCCCAGCGCACCGATGGCAAACAAATGCAGTAAATTATGCGTTGCTAGCGGGTTATGCCCAACGCCTCGTAAAATCAAGCTAAGCGGCAGACACAAATACGCGCCATGCAGTGACCAAACCAACGGCTCGCTCAATGTTCGCCATGGTTGCCAACGGTAAAAACGAACCAGTTGAATAATCCCAGTGAACAACATAAGCGCCGGACCAATTTGAAGAAAAGTGACCGGGAAAAAACTGAGAACAAACAGTAGAACCAGTGGCAAGTTTGCCAGCCAATCTAGCCAGACTAAAGCCGGCGCTTTTTCAAAGTTAAAACGACGGGCAGTAAAAAACGGGATAACGCGGCCGCCCATGACCGAAAGGAGTAACGTAAACCACCACAACATCGCCTGCCACACTGCGGAGGCACTAAAAGGCGGCATGCCTTTTACGGTGGCGTAACTGGCAAAATTGGCCGCAATCGCCAACAGAAAAAGGGGCACGAAAAACAGGTTGCGCCAACCTTTCGCTTTGACAACACGGCTTCCAACTTCATACGCGACTAAGGCAAGGAACAGCGCTTCGATACTGGAGGTCAGCCAAAGTGGCGTGGGTGTCCAGAGCAAAACTCTTGGCAAGATCCAAAGTACCACTAACCAAGCGAGACGATGGTGTTTGGTGCCATTAACCCCTGTCCAGTTTTGTACCGCGGTGAGTAAGAAGCCAGCGACGATCGCCATGGCAAATCCGAACAACATTTCGTGGACATGCCACCACAGCGCGGGTACTGCCAACCAAGAAGGTTGCCCCTTTTGAAACATCCACACCCAGGAAAAAATGGCGACGACCGCATAAACAGAGCCCAGTAGAAAGAAAGGACGAAACCCCAATCTTAACCAAGGTGGGATCGCTTCCTCCACCCGCTTATCCGTAATATTTAGCATCGCAGCTCCCATAACTTGATTTGATTTTGCTCGCTGGCCGCAGTGTAACACCAAAAGATGTAAAATAAATACAACTTTAAAATTATTCTCAGGTGGGTATAAATAGTCCCACTGCGATCACTTGGGGAGCTCTTATGTACATCTTTGGTTATGGTAGTTTGATCAATTCGGCGTCGCGCCAATTAACCGGACAGACAGGCGAAGCAATTCCTGTCATTGCGCATGGCCTAGTGCGCTATTGGGGCAAAGTGGACGATAGCTATGTTCTCTCACCTTTAGTGGTTAACCGCGGCGACAGCCAAGTCAACGGTGTGTTGCTTGAGATTGATGAGCAGGCATTAGCCGAGTTTGATCGACGAGAGCGCGGTTATCACCGCATCGCCATCAGCGCAGAGCAGATAGAAACGGAGCACACATTTGATCGTGACTATCCGATTTGGGTTTATGTAAAAGAGCAGCCGGAGCCGCCCTGCACTTTAAGCCCAATCATGCAAACCTATGTCGATACGGTTTTAGCTGGCTGCTTGGAAATCTCCGCCGATTTCGCCCGTCATTTTATCGACTACACCGTTGGTTGGCACTTTCCCAAAGAAAACGACCGCCACGCGCCGAAATATGGCAATTTGGCTGGGGTTGAGCCGCATCACTATCCACTGATCGATGCACTGATTACTCAAAAGGGAGCATAATACTCCCTTGGGTCAAGCATCAAATAATCATCAGAACTTGTAACGGCCACCAATATAAAGGGCTGTTAGATCGACATTGGTGTCGTAAAATTCAGTGCCAAGGCCACGGTAACCACCTTGGATCATCCAACCAGAGTCAAACTCGTAGCCAGCTTCAATGCCGTAAGTGAAACCATTGCCACTTTCGCTCTCCATTGTCGCCGAGTTGTAGTTGCTCTTAGTTAGCTCTACTTCAAACTTAGTTGCTGAATAACCCAGCAAAGCCCCTACGTAAAACTTAGTATTAGAGAAATAGTACTTGGGACGAATGTTCAGACCGTAGCCTGAAAATGATCCTTCAACGTCCGCAGAAACAATCCCACCATTAGTGGTCGTTGCTAGTGCACTACCCAATGTTTTAGAGCCGTAGTTTACGTACTCAAATTCAATACCAGTAACGAAATTGTCAGTGATTTTTTTATCGAAGCCAATCGCAAATGCGGCACCAGCATCCAGATCATAAGACTTCGCATTTGCATCATTGATAGAAACTTCTGTTTTTAGCCCCTCAAGCCCCACATACCAGCCCTGTTTAGGACCAACTTGAGTTTGTTCGATCTCTTCCGCACCTGCTGCAAATGCAGCACCCATAGCCAATGCCAGAATCGGCAAGATTTTATTCATTATAATTCCCTTGTATGTCATACTGTTAAACAGTAAACCAATCGCGCAGGATTATAATATCTCTTGCTTTTTAACCAATTAGGAATCTCATAAAATGAGACAGATTCCATAAAAATGGGTGATATATTTATACTTTTGTATATGAATTAAACACAATAAAGCGTTCTTACGCCCATATGTCGTTAAGTTTGCACATGGGCTTTAGAATAAGAAATCAGAGAAATGAATACATGCAAAGCCCAATGCTCAGCACGTCCCTTAGCCTGTCACCAAAATAGTTAAAGTCTAAAACGTGTCATTTTTTCATCGAGCTGGCGAGAGAGTTCCGCTAATGTTTCACTCTCTTCGGCTAAGAAACTGGCGGCTTGCGACATCTCCATCGCGGCGTCGTTAATCCCACTGACGTTGCGATTCATCTCTTCCGCCACGGCACTTTGTTCTTCCGCAGCTGTAGCTATTTGCGTTGCTTTGTCACTCACATGACGAATATGGTCAACGATAAGCTGTAAATCTGCTCCGGCGTGCTCTGCCTGGGCCACACTGCTGTCGGCCAAAGAGCGGCTTTTTTGCATTGCAGCCACCGCAGCCACCGCAAGTTGCTGTAGACGATGAATGGTGGTTTGAATTTCATCGGTCGAATGATGAGTACGTGCCGCGAGATTACGTACTTCGTCAGCGACCACGGCAAAGCCTCGCCCTTGCTCACCAGCACGAGCCGCTTCAATCGCCGCATTGAGGGCCAGAAGGTTGGTTTGTTCAGAAATGCCACTAATCACACTGGTCACTTCACTGATTTGCATCACGCCTTCTTTGAGTTTGTTGACCTGCTCATTAGCCACATTTAACTCAACGGAAAGCTGGCGAATGCTATCGACACTGGAATGCACATCCTTGTCCCCGAGGTTGGCTTCTTTGGTGGCGTCGAGTGTATCGCGCGCCGTATCTTCAGCATGCCCGGCCACATCGGCCACCGTCGCACTCATCTCATTCATCGCGGTCGCCAGTTGATTGAGTTGATCGCGCTGACTGACTACCGCTTGGCTGGTCTCTTCCGCTGAAGTAGCAATACGCACCGCGGCATCGGCCACTTCTGACGCTGACTGCACGGATTCATACAGAGCATCTCGAACCGAGGCAATGCTTTGATTAATATCGTGCGCTAAGCGGCCGAACTCATCTCGACCTTCAACCTTCACGCGAGCGGTTAAATCACCTTTCGCCACTTGCTTCATGCTTTCGCGAATCGCTTGCAATGGCTCAACCACTGCGCGGGTAATCACGATACCCAAGCCGCTCATTAGCAAGGTGGCAATTAAAGTGGCCAGCCCCATTTTCATGATCTGCTGATTGACCGCCGATTCAATGTCATCTAGCAGCATACCCGAACCAATAATCCATCCCCACGGAGCAAATCCTTGCACCACTGAGAGTTTATCGGCTGGCTGCCCAGCATTATTTTGCCAAGGATAGATCAATGACCCGCTTCGGCCATCACTGCCTTTTTCTACCATAGTGAACCAGAACTGCCCGTCACTGCCATTGCCCATCTGTTTTCCGACCAGATCATCACGAATGGGATGGACAATGGTGTAGCGGTTTTCATCCATCACAAACAGGTAATTTTCGCCGTCAAAGCGCGTATGTTTGATCAATGCTTGCGCTTGTTGCTGCGCTTCTTGTCTCGGTAACGTCTGATTGAGGTAAGCCACTTGAGAAAACACACCGCGGATCACCGCATTTAAGCGGGCTTCTCTTTCAAAAATGAGGTTTTGTTTGAGTACATTGGCAGAAATAGCCAGAAGAGAGAGAAATCCCAGTATTCCAACCGCAATAATAATAGCCAGCTTGTAGCTGACTTTGATGTTTCTTAGCTTCAACATGACGCGATACCACCCTAAATCAATCTTGAATAAATGTTGAGACTGATAATTTTGTTATTTTGGGACTGAATGTATTTATCATGGTCGACGGTTTTTACTTTGCCAGTATAGATATGCAGATTGTTATTGAGCTCAAAAAACATTATGCAAGACCATGAAATGCACCCAGTGGTTATACTTCTATTCTAGCCATTTCGCCTGAATGATGGTTCTCTTCACCACCTCTCTCAGCCAAAGTCCCTTATCACTCTGCGTGACACTCGAATGCCAAACCAAGGAGATATCGAAATCGGCCACGGTGAGAGGTGGCTGAAACGTCACAAGACCATCGTCAAAACCGTTCGCTTTCGCCATACGTTCCGGCACGATGGCGATTAACTCTCGGCCAACGAGAAGATGGCGAATAGTGAGAAAATTTCGACTGGCTAAAGAGACACGGCGGCTCAAACCGTATGAAGCTAACGTTTTGTCGGTTTGTGTCGTCAAACTGCCATCGGTACTGACCAACGCTTGTTCGAGCGCGGCAAATTTCTCTAACGTCATGCCTTGCACATCAATAAGCTGTGGATCGCACAGGCATACATGGCGCTCAGTGTAGAGGTACTGCTCGCAAAACTTGCTGTCCAATTGCGGGATCGATCCTATCACCACATCCAACTTTTCTTGTTCCGTCAAGGAGATATAGTTTTGACGATTGACATTGACAAAGCTGACTTGCGCGCCAGGCGCTTCAGATCGTATCGCGTCATACAATTGGGCGGCAAAGATAAACTCCGCATAGTCTGTCAATCCGATGCGGCAAACACCTGCAAACTGTGATGGACAGAACTCACGCCGAGTCAAAAGCTCGCGTGCAATCGATTCAAGTAGCCCATCAATAAACGGCGCAATTTTATGCGCGTACTCGGTTGGCTCCATCTTGTGTCCTTTGCGTTCAAACAGCGGGTCGTCCAACATGATGCGTAGTCGGCCTAAGCTGTGGCTCATGGCAGACTGACTAACGAAGCCCATTTCGGCGGCTACGCTGACACTCCGGTAGCGGTAAAGCTGTGAGAAGACCACCAGCAGGTTCAGATCCATATTCTTCCAATTCAGATCGCCGAGCACTTTCATCCCATCCTGTTCATACAAAAAATTAAAACTATTAATTTGAATCATTATAAGTCGCTGCGTACAGTGTGCTCATCATTTATATGAGAAAAATCCATGTTCACAATTTTCAAAACCTTCTTTTACTTGGGCTGGATCAGTTTCGGCGGCCCTGCAGCACATATTGGTTACTTTCGTCATACGTTTGTGGAAAAACGCCATTGGCTGAGCGACGAGGAGTACGCCCAATTGGTCGCCTTAAGTCAGTTTTTGCCTGGGCCGGGATCAAGTCAAGTCGGCTTTGGTTTAGGCTACAAACAAGGGGGCCTGCCCGGTGCTTGTGCGGCTTTTTTCGGTTTTACGCTTCCCTCAGTCATTGTCATGTTGCTGTTGGCGCTGCTGAGCAGCCAAATCATGGGCAACTTTTGGTTCGAACAGGTCGTGCATGGTCTCAAGCTACTAGCCGTGGTCGTGGTCGCCGATGCGGCTTGGGGCATGTATCAGAATTTTTGCCGCACACGTCTAACCACAGCGCTGTGTGTTGTCACCGCTTTTGCCTTGTTGGTTTTCGCTTCTATCGCGACACAAATGTTGCTGTTGCTTTTGGCTGCCGTGATTGGTGTGGCCTTTATAAAAAACGATAAGGTCGCTTCTCCATCCGAGTTTAAACCGTCACTATGGCCACTGGTGATGTTTGTTCTGCTGCTTTTGGCTGTGCCCATTGCTACGACACAACACTCTCTTCTCGCGCTTTTCAACGATTTCTTCCAAGCAGGCAGTCTGGTATTTGGTGGTGGTCATGTAGTGCTGCCTCTTTTGCAAAACATTGTGGGCGATAAGCTCAGTCAAGACGCCTTTTTAACCGGTTACGCCGCTGCACAAGCCGTGCCCGGGCCTATGTTTACCTTTGCCACCTACATTGGCTATGTGCTTCATCCACAGGCACCGATTCTCGGAGCCTTAGTCGCGACATGCGCCGTCTTTCTGCCTGGTTTTCTTCTGATGCTCGCTGTGTTGAAAAACTGGCAACAACTGGCGAACAAGCCGAAAGTCAGTGGCGCATTGATGGGGGTCAACGCGTCAGTGGTGGGCCTACTGGTAGCGGCGCTTTATCAACCCGTGTTTAGCAGTGCGGTAAGCTCTGGTCTTGATGTCGGGCTAATTTTGTGCGGATTTTTTCTGCACAAACAGATAAAGCTACCCATATTAGTACTGGTTATTTTCTTTATGCTCGCTGGTGTTGTCAGCGGCGGGTTCTAGTCCTGCTCGCTGGATCTCTAAGCGTGTTGTCTGCCCAACGGGTTGTTTTGACTGCAGTTGGGCAACGCCTAATTCTCTTTTCAATACCACATCCAGAAAAAGTCAGCGAAACGGATTGGATCAATTACTTGGCGCAAATTCTCAACAGCAAAACGTGGATTTTTATTTCTGACTCCTCTAAAACATGCTAAATTAACAACAAATTAACATAACAATAACGATTGTTTTGCCAATAACATGGAGTTAGAGAATGATTCAGCCTAACGAGTTAAGCAAACCCAACTGTGCTCTCCCACCGCCAAATGAAATGATCTTAAAATGGGCAGCGGAACGCCCGAATGAGGTCTATCTAAAACAAATCATTAACCGCCAGTTCGTCGAGTTCACCTATGCGCAAGTCGCTGACCAAGCCCTGCGTTTAGTCACCGCTCTTCGCGAACTTGGTGCACAACCGGGCGATCGCGTCGCTCTGATTTCGAAAAACTGCGCCGAATGGTTTATTTGCGATTTGGCGATGATGCTTGGTGATTACGTCAGTGTCCCGATCTTTCCAACCGCGAGTGCGGAAACGATTGAATACTGTTTGAGCCACAGTGAAAGTAAAATTTTGATCGCGGGTAAACTTGATAATCCGGAGACCACACAAAAAGTCATTGATGAGATGACCGATATCAAGAGCATCGCGTTACCGTATGATTCTGCGCCACAATGCCAGTATCAGTACAAAAACTTGATTGCCAAGGCCGAGCCGAGTCAAGAGCGCCCACAGCACGACGATGATAAACTGATGTCTTTAGTTTATACCTCGGGAACGTCTGGTCTGCCGAAAGGCGCGATGCTCACTTATGGCGCATTTTGTTGGTCGGTGCATCAACTGATTAAACACATCGGAATTCAAGAAAACGACCGCCTGTTCTCCTATTTACCTCTCGCGCACATCACTGAGCGCGTCTATATCTTTGGCTCCTCAGTGATCGGCGGTGTTCCTACTGCCTTTCCCGAATCGCTGGATACTTTTATCGAAGATGTCAAAATGCAGCGCCCAACGCTGTTCATTTCCGTACCACGCTTATGGACACTGTTCCAGCAGCGCATCCAAGACAAATTGCCGCAAAAACGTCTTAATTTTTTGCTGAAGATTCCCTTGGTCAATTCCTTGATCAAAAAGAAATTGGCCGATGGACTTGGTTTGGATCAAGCACGCGTGTTGGGTTGTGGCTCCGCCCCAGTTTCCCCGGCTCTGCTCCAGTGGTACCACAGTGTCGGGCTCAACATTACTGAAGCCTGGGGGATGACAGAGGCCTTTGCCTACACCACATTGAACTACCCTTTTAAGGCCGACAAAATCGGCAGTGTTGGCAATGCCGGGCCGGGTATTGAACTGAAAATCGCCGAAGATAGCGAGATCATGGTTCGCAGCAAAGGACTCTTTTCTGGCTACTATAAGAATGACATTGCGACCAAAGAATCCTTTGATAAAGAAGGCTGGCTACATACTGGCGACATAGGATCCATCGACAGCGAAGGCTATTTGACCATTCAAGGTCGTAAGAAAGACACCTTCAAAACCGCCAAAGGCAAGTTTGTCGCTCCTGTCCCCATCGAGAAAAAACTCTTTGAATACAGCCGAGTGGAAATGATGTGCCTTATAGGCTCGGGGCTACCTGCACCAATCTTGCTTGTTGTGCCACATAACTTCCCCCATTTTGACCGTGAGCGGTATGAACGGACAACGCAAAAGGTCATCAAACGCATGAATGCCGAATTGGAATCTCATGAGCAGATCAAGGGAGTTCTGATGATTAAGGAGCCATGGAGTATCGAAAACGGCATTTTGACGCCAACCCTGAAAATAAAACGTCATGTGCTTGAGCAGAAGTATCACGAAGTTGGTCACAACTGGCCAAAAGATAAATTGGTGGTTTGGGAAGAATAACCTGTTCATCGACACGCCTTAAAGACTCAAAAGCCGCAGCCTCACTCCTAATATAGAGTCTGCGGTTTGTTCAATTAAAAACATCGATATGACCTTTCTCAGCAACTACATGTGCGCGCATGCTGGCTATTTCCGACGAGAGAAAGTCCTGCTTTTTCGCCAGTGGCTTCTCGACGAAATAGCGAACTTTCAGTACGCTTATCCACTCACTGGCATTGATGTAATCAGCAATATCGATTAGTCGAGGCGAATAGATAAAGAGGCTAAGAGCAGCTTACCGCATCTTGATATCCAAATAATAAAAAACCCGCAGTTGCCTGCGGGTTTTTCTGTTATCGAGTTAAGTTAAGAATTACTTCTTAGCGTTACGCTCTTTAACTTCAGCAATCACTTGCTCTGCTACGTTGTTTGGACATGCTGAGTAGTGAGAGAACTCCATAGAGAACTGACCACGACCAGAAGTCATTGTACGTAGAGTACCGATGTAGCCGAACATTTCAGAAAGTGGTACGTCTGCTTTAACGCGAACGCCAGTTACACCCATTTCCTGGTTCTTGATCATGCCGCGACGACGGTTCAAGTCACCGATTACGTCACCAACGTGATCTTCAGGAGTGAACACGTCAACTTTCATGATTGGTTCAAGAAGCTGAGGAGCCGCTTTAGGAATTGACTGACGGAATGCGCCTTTCGCTGCGATTTCAAATGCGATTGCAGATGAGTCAACTGCGTGGAAGCCACCGTCAAACAGTTCAACTTCAACGTCAAGCACAGGGAAACCAGCCAAAGTACCAGTCGCCATCATAGACTTGAAGCCTTTCTCAACTGCTGGCCAGAATTCCTTAGGAACGTTACCACCCACAACGGTTGATTTGAAGGTGAAACCA
The DNA here is from genome assembly GCF_015767675.1 of Vibrio navarrensis. Lineage (NCBI taxonomy): Bacteria > Pseudomonadati > Pseudomonadota > Gammaproteobacteria > Vibrionales > Vibrionaceae > Vibrio > Vibrio navarrensis. The sequence goes on from NZ_CP065217.1 coordinate 2,784,074, forward strand.
GTGTTTTGCTCTCCTGGACGGATACGGTAGTCAATCTTACCGAACTGACCTGAACCACCAGACTGTTTCTTGTGCGTGTAGCTGTCTTCTACTGCTTTGGTGATAGTTTCACGGTAAGCAACCTGAGGAGCACCCACTTCAAGCTCAACGCCGTAAGTACGTTTCAGGATATCCACTTTGATATCTAGGTGAAGTTCGCCCATACCTTTCAGAATGGTTTCACCTGAATCTTCGTCAGTTTCAACTTGGAATGATGGATCTTCTGCAACCATTTTACCGATCGCGATACCCATTTTCTCAGAACCGTTCTTATCTTTTGGCTTAACCGCGATAGAGATAACTGGATCTGGGAAGATCATTGGCTCAAGAGTACATTCATGCTTAGGATCACATAGAGTGTGACCAGTTTGAACGTTCTTCATACCAACGATCGCGATAATGTCACCCGCTTGTGCTGCTTCAAGCTCGTTACGGTCGTTTGCGTGCATCTCAACCATACGGCCAACACGCTCAGTCTTACCAGTTGCACTGTTAAGAATGGTATCACCCTTCTTAATTTTGCCTGAGTAGATACGAACGAAAGTCAGAGCACCGAAACGGTCATCCATGATCTTGAACGCAAGCGCTTTTAGAGGCGCATCAACAGATACTGTTGCTACTTCACCAGTTGGCTCACCCGTTTCTGGGTTAGTCAGAGGCTGAGGCTCAACTTCAGTTGGAGACGGTAGGTAATCTACAACCGCGTCTAGTACAAGCTGCATACCTTTGTTTTTGAATGCAGAACCACAGTACGTTGGGAAGAACGCTAGATCACGAGTACCTTTACGGATACAAGCTTTGATTTGCTCGATAGATGGCTCTTCGCCGTCCATGTAAGCCATCATCAGATCATCGTCTTGCTCAACAGCAGATTCGATCATCATCTCACGGTATTCTTCAACTTGATCTACCATGTCTGCTGGAATTTCTTTGATTTCGTAGTTTTCTGGAAGACCTGTGTCATCCCATACGAATGCTTGACGAGTCAATACATCAACTACACCTACAAACTCGTCTTCACGGCCGATAGGTAGAGTCATCACTAGAGGGTTGGCGCCTAGTACTTTCTTCACTTGCTCAACAACGCGGAAGAAGTCTGCACCCATACGGTCTAGTTTGTTAACGAAGATCAGACGAGATACTTCTGATTCGTTCGCGTAACGCCAGTTTGTTTCTGACTGAGGTTCAACACCGCCAGAACCACAGAATACACCGATACCACCGTCAAGAACTTTCAGAGAACGGTAAACTTCAACAGTGAAGTCAACGTGTCCAGGGGTGTCAATTACGTTAAAACGGTGGTCTTTCCAGAAACAGGTAGTCGCAGCAGACTGGATAGTGATACCACGCTCAGCTTCCTGTTCCATGAAGTCCATCGTTGAAGCGCCGTCGTGTACTTCACCCAGACGGTGGATTTTACCAGTAAGCTTCAAGATACGCTCAGTGGTAGTGGTTTTACCCGCGTCAACGTGCGCGAAAATACCAATGTTTCTGTATTTTGATAAATCTGCCATTGTCTTACTCTGTTAATAAGGTATAAAGTGCGCGCAGAGTATATCACAATCGTTCAAGACTGATACCCTTGCATGCCATTCGTTAAGAAAAATTTTCTTCTACAACAGTAAAGCTTACCAATGCTTAGCTTGCAAAGCGGCGCGAAACTATATTTTTGCTTCCTCTGTTCACGCACAAAATTTTCCTTCCTGACTATGAAGATCGAACTCTCTACTCTCTAGAGTTCATCAAAGGCACTGATCGCATCGGCAAGTTTTTTCACCCCGTGGATCTGCATGCCCGCAATTCCGCCTTTCGGCATATTCGCCATTGGGACAATCGCTTTCTTAAAGCCATGTTTGAACGCTTCATTGAGACGCTCTTGACCACTGGGGACTGGGCGGATCTCGCCAGCCAAGCCCACTTCGCCAAAAACCACTACGTCTTTAGGCAGCGGCCGATCACGAAAACTCGACAGCAGCGCCATAATCAGCGCCAAGTCAGCGCTGGTTTCACTCACCTTTACCCCACCGACCACATTAACAAAGACATCTTGATCAGCCATTTGTAAGCCGCCGTGCTTATGTAAGACCGCCAATAATAAAGAGAGACGGTTTTGCTCAAGACCAACAGCGACCCGACGAGGATTAGCAAGCTGCGAGTAGTCCACCAGAGCTTGGATCTCGACCAGAAGCGGCCTAGTACCTTCCCAAACCACCATTACCGAACTGCCAGAGGTTGCTTCTTCTCCACGTGACAAGAAAATCGCCGATGGATTACTTACTTCTCGCAGCCCTTGCCCGGTCATCGCGAATACGCCGAGCTCATTCACCGCACCAAAGCGGTTTTTGTGGCTACGCAGGGTACGAAAACGACTATCGGTATCGCCATCAAGCAGCACAGAACAGTCAATAATATGCTCTAATACTTTCGGCCCCGCTAAGGTGCCATCTTTAGTTACGTGCCCAACAATAAAGACAGCGACATTGTTTTGTTTGGCATAACGGGTTAATGCCGTCGCGGATTCACGTACTTGTGCAACACTACCGGGTGAAGATTGCACATCTGAAACATGCATGACCTGAATCGAATCAATCACCATAATGCGTGGTCGCACTTCTTCGGCAATTTGGCAAATCTTATCCACGTTAGTCTCTGAGAGCATTTTCAAATGCTCTTTCGGCAATCCCAAACGAGAAGCTCGCATCGCAACCTGTTGTAAAGACTCTTCGCCAGTGACGTACAACGCTGGCATGTGTGCCGAGAGTGCACACATCGTTTGCAACAACAACGTCGACTTACCCGCACCTGGGCTTCCGCCAATCAAGATTGCCGCACCGGGTACGATACCACCACCCAACACGCGATCCAGCTCTTTAAAACCACTGGTAAAACGTGGGACTTCCTGCAGATCGATATCAGACAAAGTCTGTACTTTGGACTCGGTTGCACTGCCCGCATACCCTGACAAACGTTCATTACGTGCGACACTCGGCGAAGCCGCTAACCTGACTTCAGTAATGGTATTCCAAGAACCACAGGCGTTGCATTGCCCCTGCCAACGAGGAAAATCCGCCCCACAGTCGTTACATACATACGCGCGTTTTGCTTTCACCATGCCGCCTCAAATTGTCCAGCCTGTGATCCTGTCAGACCACTGATTCATTAAACACAGAACAAAGTGCTGTTATACTTAAGTTTATTATCACTTTGCCGATACTCTTATCAAGAACAGATACTGTAACAGAAAAGATGGAACAAGCTGAAATTCTCTCAATCGCAGAAAGACTCATCCCGCTGTACAACGCGGAAGATTTTGATTTTGTCCTGAGTCAACTGACCGAGGGAGAACCGCCATCGGCTAAATTGCTGGTGAAGATGGAGCTTAACCGCATCATGGCGCCATGCAAAAAAAGTATCGACTTACGTGGTCGTGTGCAAGGTGAGTGCCGTGAATATGAGTTGGATGGTTTAAAGCACTGGCTTGATGATGTCGCTTTTAATGCCTACCACAAAAACACGAAGAAATTTGGCCGCTATACCGAAGGGGTATGGGAAGCATTAAGCAATACACGTAATAGTTTCCGTGTGTTGGGCAAAAACACGCAACAGCCGGAAGGTCTCGGGTTAACGGATCCGGCTAGCCCTTATGAAGCGGAAACCATTTACCTTGGCTACGATCTTAAAAGACAAGAAAAGCGCCTGCGCGTGCAGTCGCAGGTGGAAATAAAACTGTCTAAAGGACAAGTTTTGCATGGTGTGAGCGTCGATCTCTCTAGCTCTGGCGCTAAATTCAAAGTGCCGAGTGCCTTTAATTACAACCTCGGTGAAATTATACAGGTCTCCTTTTCCGAGCTCGCCAAAACTTCGCAAGTGGCGAACATCGACAAAAAATTGGAGTATCGCGTGATTGCCGTAGAAGACTCTTATGAGAACGATGCGGTCAAATTTCTACGTTGTCTGCGCCTGACCGAAACCAACATCATTGCCCGCGTGATTGATGAATCACTAAGCAATTCGGCCAAACGGACTCGCCACGATAACCAAGACAAAATCATTCGTTCAAGAACGCGTGGATACGAGCACATCTATCTTAAACACACCTGCAACCTGCCGCTGTTTTTCCAAGGAAGTGAGCTCAAACTGGCGATGATGACGCCCAACAATGCGCCGATTTGGAATTACTGGCACGATGAGCGCAAGCAGCAAGTCTTCGGCACGCTATTTAATCCACAAAGAATGGAGATGTTGATTAAGTCTGGCGTGAAAGGGGCCAGCAATGTCATCTACTCCTTTACTCACGAGCATGAGGGCAAGACCTTCTTCTATTCGATGCTGATGCCTGAAGCGACTCGAGAACAACGACAGCTTTTTTGGCATTTGGGAGCACGTCGTTCAAGCTGGCGCGCATTCCGCATTACCATTTTTGAGCTTTCAGACAAAGAGAAGCAGCAATTAGCCTCTTTTTCTTCTGAGCTTGCCGATGCGTCAACCGCCCTGACTCACTGCGGTATTTTGCAAGAAATTGCCGATGACAGTGTGGGTGACGATTATCTATTTACCGAGAAACCTCGTATTCCAGCCAGCACGCTAAATACATTTCGTCACCCAAGAAAGATCGTCGGCTCGCCCAAGGGAATTTTCTTCGACGCAAAGTCGAGGCGCAAAGAGCCAAGATACAGCTTTCAGTCGCCACTGCTTTTGACTAAGAGTGGCGGCTTACAAGCGCAAGGTAATACGCTTGATTTGTCCAAGCGCGGGCTGAGTTTGCAATTGAATGCGCCGTTGGTACTGGTTGCCGGAGAAGAGGTTGAGGTCAATTACCTTGAACTGCAACTGTATGACAAAAAACTCCCGCTAGATAAAGTGCCGTATCGAGTAATACGTGTAAGCCCAGACGGCCAGCAAGTGCAGCTGGTGATTGATGAAAATAGTCAAACCATCAAAACCATCGCTTTTTTCAACAGCATTATAGAACACAACCAAGATAAGCTGATTGCCCAGCAAGAGATCCTGCCGAACAATGAGCTATTGGAGTCATTGCATAGCATATTGCTCTCCAAGATGGTGAGCACACCTATTTTTATTAGCAAAACACCATCAGGTTATCGCACTAAAGTGATTGGCGTGAATTTTCCACTAGAGAAGCACTTAATGCTGTTGGCAAAGCTAGGCCACAAAGAGAACTTCTCTCTCGAGCCAATCTACAAAGGCCGCTCGAATACGCTGATCGCGAATCCAACGAAGAGGATCGACGGCATAGAGCCGACTCATCATGAAATTTATATTGCGGTGACTAAATTCAGCGACAAGATCAAAGCCGTTCAGACCAAGATGCCGATGGAATTCGACAGCGTCAAAGAGCGCATCCAATTTGTGAAAAAGGCAAAAATGTCTGGTGAATTTTATGTGCTGAGGCTTTCCACCGCGCCGATTTTCAGCCCGATGACCTCTTTACTGCAAAAAGATCTTAACGATTTAGCCCATCTGAGCATGCACCAAGCCAGCAAGCTGGAGAAAGAGCTCTCCACCTTAATGGGTTATTGCGAAATGGAAGACATTACTGAAGAAGTATTGATTCGTCTTGAGTTAAGCGATTAAAGCTCATGAACAACAAGGAGCGATAATCGCTCCTTGTTGTTTAGAGAAATCTCAATCGATTAAGGCTTGGTTTGCCAACTGATTTTTTGCTGCCGTGCCAATACACCAGACAAAATGCACACAATGCCACCTAAACCAGCAAAGCGCACCGCGTTTTGTGCCTGCTTTTCCACTTTGGGTTTGGCATGATACGCAATCCCCAACCCAGCGGCCTGCATCATCACCAAATCATTAGCACCATCGCCGACAGCAACAGTGTTGTGCATTTCGACGTCATATTTCTCGACAAGCTCGATGAGGATATCGGCTTTGGTTTGCGCAGAGACCACCTCTCCCAACACTTGCCCCGTCAACCGTCCGTCAATAATTTCTAGTTGGTTAGATTGGGCATGATCTAAACCCAAACTCTGCTTTAAATGATCAGAAAAATAGGTAAATCCACCTGAGGCAATCGCCGTCTTCCAACCAAACGCTTTTAAGGTGTTGATAAGCTCGGGTAAATCCGGCATCAAGGGCAACTGCGCACGCACACTTTCGAGAATCGACTCATCGGCACCTTGCAACTTTCCAACACGTGCTCGCAAGCTCTGCTCAAAATCCAGCTCGCCCTGCATGGCCCGCTCAGTGATTTCGGCAACTTCTTCGCCCACACCCGCCAACTTGGCAATTTCATCAATACATTCAATTTGAATGACGGTGGAATCCATATCCAGAACGATCAACCCCGGTTTGGAGAGATCAGGGACATCTTGCAAATTGGCGTAATCAATTTGGAGGCTTTGCAAAATGGTTTCGTGTTCTGCGGTCAGTTCGCCCGCCATCAGCGCCACCTCGTAGCGTCCGACTTTCCAAGTATCGATGATCGGGTTGTACATTCCGGTAAAAAAATCGATGTCCTCAAAATGCCCCGGAGCTAAATACTCAGCATACATCAGCCAGTTGGCTCTGTTTTTATCCAGTTGTGTAGCAAATCGAGTTTCTGGCAAACGAGTCAAAAGTTGAGTATGCCTTCTCAGCGGCAGTGTCTTTAGCGCTTCCATGAATCTAATCCTTTGTGAACCTTGGCAAACGTTAACCTATTGCAATTTGAAAAGGCAAGCCCCAAACTGGCATTTGTTCGCGAATCAAAGTTAGTGCTAGATATGAAAGAGTCTCTTTTTTCACTGCGGAATGCCTTACGCGTCGTCGCGCTGATCATTTTAGGGGTGATGTTTTTCATCACCATTAAAAACAGCGTGGTGATCAGCAAAGGGAACGAACGCATCCAGGCGCAACAACTGGAAACCTTAACCAAGGTGTTAAGCTCTCAGGCTGCCCTTTCGGCCAGTGATATGATTGTGCAAAAAGATCAGGAACAGTTGCTCAAGTTAACCAATCAGTTAGCGAAAGAGCGTTTGGTCTTTGATGCCACCATTTACGACGCAGAAGGCATCCGTCTCGCCTCCAGCGAAAAAGCGCTGACGGTGCGTGAGGTGTTGGGGCTAGATACGCCGCTAGCGACAGCGGGCATTGGCCGCCAACAGTTGGTCGAACCCGTTTATGCCGATAACAGCATCATAGGTTTTATCCGCATCACGTTTGAGACAGGCAAGGTGACGGCAATTTCTGATCATCACTATCGCAAAAGTGACCGCTATATGTTTTTGATGATCTTGATGAGTTTCGTCGGCGGCATGCTCTTTATTCTCATCCTACGCAAAAAGCCGCAGCCCAAAGTCGAGAACCTGTTACTCACCCATAAAGATCCATAAAAAAGAGCCTGCATTGTCGCAGGCTCTTGATATTGCGTTGTAAAATCTAAAACACTTACTCAGCATCACCCAGTAGCACAGAGTCCAACGCGATGATCATCATATCGTTGAAGGTGTTCTGACGCTCTTCCGACGTGGTTTGCTCACCGGTTTTGATGTGGTCAGAGACGGTACAAATCGTCAGTGCTTTCGCGCCGTATTCCGCAGCAACGCCGTAGATACCTGCCGCTTCCATTTCTACGCCGACAATGCCGTATTTGTCCATCACGTCGAACATGTCTGGATCTGGCGTGTAGAACAGTTCAGCAGAGAATAGGTTGCCCACTTTTACATCGATACCACGCGCTTTCGCTGCTTCTTCAGCGGCTTTGACCATTTTGTAATCCGCGATAGCGGCAAAGTCATGACCTTTGAAACGGATGCGGTTCACTTTGGAATCCGTGCACGCGCCCATGCCGATCACGACATCACGCACTTTGATCGCTTCGCTCACTGCACCACAGCTACCTACGCGAATGATTTTCTTCACGCCGTAGTCTTTGATAAGTTCAGTCGCATAAATAGAGCAAGATGGGATGCCCATACCATGACCCATAACCGATACTTTACGACCTTTGTAAGTACCAGTGAAACCGAACATATTACGAACATCACACACTTGAACGACGTCCTCTAGGAACGTCTCTGCGATGTATTTTGCACGTAGTGGGTCACCAGGCATCAGAACGACGTCTGCAAAATCACCCATTTCAGCATTAATATGCGGAGTTGCCATGTTTTTGTTTCCTTGTTTTTCATTCACAAAAGACTTGCTTTGTATTCGCAAAAGAATAGAGAGGCATACCTCTCTATTCGATAAGTTCCATTATAGCTCTGGATTAGAGAAAGTTTTTGCCGTAATCCATTGGCGATGTACCAAAGTAGCTCGCCAGTGTTTGGCCAATATCCGCGAACGTTTCGCGGAGACCCAATGAGCCCGCTGGGACTTTTTGACCATAGACAAGCACTGGAATGTGCTCACGAGTGTGGTCAGTGCCCGGCCAAGTTGGGTCGCAGCCGTGGTCAGCCGTGAGGATAAGGATGTCATCGTCTTGCATCAATTCCATCACTTCGTGGATGCGTCCATCGAAGTACTCAAGCGCAGCGGCGTAACCCGCCACATCACGGCGGTGGCCATAAGCAGAGTCGAAATCAACAAAGTTGGTGAAGACGATGGTGTTATCGCCCGCCGCTTTGATTTGCTCAAGTGTCGCTTCAAAAAGCGCAGGGATGCCCGTTGCTTTCACTTTTTTGGTGATGCCGCAGTTAGCGTAGATATCGGCAATCTTACCAATAGAGACCACTTGACCTTGTTTTTCCTCAGCCAGCTTTTGCAATACCGTCGCTGATGGCGGCTCAACAGAAAGGTCACGACGGTTACCAGTGCGCTCAAACTGACCTTTACCCGGACCAATGAATGGACGCGCAATCACACGACCGATGTTGTAATCTTCCAGCTCTTCACGAGCAATTTGGCAAAGCTCAAGTAGGCGATCAAGGCCGAATGTATCTTCGTGACAGGCGATTTGGAATACAGAGTCCGCAGAGGTGTAGAAAATTGGCTTGCCCGTTCTCATGTGCTCTTCACCTAGGTCATCAAGCACTTGTGTACCTGACGCATGGCAGTTGCCGAGGAAACCATCAATGCCAGCACGGGCAAGAATGCGATCGGTCAGCTCTTTCGGGAAACTGTTGGCTTTGTCGGTAAAGTAGCCCCATTCAAACAGAACTGGCACACCCGCGATTTCCCAGTGGCCAGACGGCGTATCTTTACCAGACGAGAGCTCAGCGGCATGGCCGTACGCGCCAATAATCTCCGCGTTGGCATCCAAACCCGGTGCAAAACGACCCGTTGACTCTTTGTGCGCCATTGCCAAGCCCAATTTGGACAGATTTGGCAGACGAAGAGCCCCTTGGCGCTTGTCGTTGTTTGCCAAGCCTTGCTCACACTGGTCCGCAATATGACCAAGCGTGTCAGACCCCACATCGCCAAACTGCTCGGCATCCGCCGTTGCGCCAATACCAAAAGAATCCAGTACTAAAATAAATGCTCTTTTCATTACTTCTTCCTCAGGCCTGCCGGTACGAAAATGTGCAAGCAGGCCCAATAGTCATTAAATATCTTCTTCGCGAATCAGGCCGTAAACGTCGGGGGTGGGTACGTAGTCGCCACCCACTTTAATCGCCGCTTGCAGCGCATTTGCCGCTTCTTGCCATTGCGCTTCGCTACGCGCATGAATCACCGCCAAAGGCTTGTTACTGTCTGCGATTTCACCCAAGCGGATGAAGCTATCAAAGCCAACCGCATAATCGATGCTGTCGGTCGCAACACGGCGTCCACCGCCCATCGCCACCACCGCCATACCGATAGCACGCGTATCCATTGCCGACACCACGCCGCTCTCTTTGGCATAAACCGGCTTGACGATTTCCGCCTTGTCTAAGTAGTGATCGTAGTTGTCGATAAAGTCCGCAGGTCCGCCCAAACCAGCCACCATTTTGCCAAAACACTCGGCGGCTTTGCCGTTATCCAGCACCGCCATCAACTTCGCGCGCGCTTCGTCAGTGTCTTGCGCCAGCTTACCCAGCACCAACATTTCCGCACACAGCGCCAACGTCACTTCGAGCAAACGAGGGTTACGGTATTCGCCTTTGAGGAACTGCACCGCTTCGCGCACTTCCAGCGCATTCCCCGCCGACGACGCCAACACTTGGTTCATGTCGGTAAGAATGGCGGTGGTTTTGGTGCCCGCACCGTTTGCCACGGCTACAATCGATTTCGCCAGTTCTTGTGACGCTTCGTAAGTTGGCATAAAGGCACCCGAACCGACTTTCACATCCATCACTAGTGATTCAAGGCCAGCCGCCAGCTTCTTCGATAGAATGGACGCGGTGATTAACGAGATGTTATCAACCGTTGCTGTGATGTCACGCGTGGCATAAACACGTTTATCCGCAGGCGCCAGATCGCCCGTTTGGCCGATGATCGCTACGCCAGCGTCTTTTGTCACTTGGCCGAAAACGTCATTACTCGGAGTGATGTTGTAGCCCGGAATCGCTTCCAGTTTATCCAAGGTGCCGCCAGTATGACCAAGGCCACGACCGGAAATCATTGGCACGAAACCACCACATGCTGCCACCATAGGGCCAAGCATCAGTGACGTCACATCGCCCACACCACCAGTGGAGTGTTTGTCGACAATTGGGCCACCGAAGTTCATGTGACTCCAGTCGATCACCATACCGGAATCGCGCATGGCACACGTCAGCGCGATGCGTTCTGGCATGGTCATTTCATTAAAGAAAATCGTCATAGCAAAGGCCGCAATCTGACCTTCAGACACGGTATTTTTCGCCACGCCTTGGATGAAAAAATTAATTTCATCGGCAGTCAGCACTTCGCCATCACGTTTTTTACGAATAATTTCTTGAGGTAAATACATTAGAGCCTCCCAAGCTCAAAATGAGCCGTGGTAACAGTAGAGTAAGAAGGTTGCGTGGCGCAAAACGCGCCACGCTCAGACATTTATTAGAATTAGTACGCCGCAGGATCGGCGACTTGATCTGTCACTTCTAATGTATTGAGTAGATTGGTTAGCAAGCTAGATGCACCAAAACGGTAGTGCATATTATCCGCCCAGTCAGCACCTAGGATCTCATCTGCCATTGCTAAGTAAGCCGCAGCGTCTTCCGCAGTACGCACGCCGCCAGCAGGCTTGAAGCCCACTTTTTCAGCCACACCCATGTCACGAATAACTTCGAGCATCATACGTGCATATTCTGGGGTTGCGTTAACTGGCACTTTACCCGTTGAGGTTTTGATAAAGTCGGCACCCGCTTCAATGCAGATTTGCGATGCTTTCTTAATCAGCGCTTCTTCTTTTAGCTCACCGGTTTCGATGATCACTTTCAGAAGAATATTGCCACAGGCTTCTTTACATTGCTTAACCAGTTCAAAGCCGACTTTTTCATCACCAGCGATCAGCGCGCGGTATGGAAAAACGACGTCAACTTCATCAGCACCGTAAGCGACTGCAGCTTTGGTTTCTGCCACGGCGATAGCGATATCGTCGTTACCGTGTGGGAAGTTGGTTACAGTCGCAATGCGAACCTCTGGTGTACCTTGCTCACGAAGTGTCTTCTTAGCAATAGGAATAAAGCGAGGGTAAATACAGATCGCAGCCGTGTTACCTACAGGCGTTTTGGCGTCATGACAAAGCTTGATGACTTTCGCATCCGTGTCATCGTCATTTAGCGTGGTTAGGTCCATAAGTTTCAGTGCACGTAGTGCTGCTGCTTTTAAATCGCTCATTTCTATCTCCGATCAATATTCAAAAATTTTACTACTCAGCCCCTTTTCCCTGTTTCTGCTCACCTCAAAAGCAAACAGCAAATCAGTAAAAAAGGTCTTTGCTAAACAGTCATTGATGAACGGACTTGGTTCCCTGAAGACTCGGCAGTCATTACTTGCCAATTGCTATCCTTGTCACCGCACAGTACCAATTTGGCCTATGGCACAACAATCTATGATTGCGGTGTCTTTTTATCTGCACTTGGTGTCAACCGCTCTATTAGCTTACTGACCAAGGCAGAGAGTGTCGGGCAGCTCATTTGCCCTAAACATATCTATTCAGATGAGCGATGAAACGTCCTGCTTCATCCCTCTTCTGTGATTAATACATTATAGATATTCATCGCAAAACTGTAGCACCAAATAGAGCGCAAACGGTTTGTATCTCAAAAAAACTCAGCCTCAACGCCCATGACGATTCGCTCTAACTGAGCCCATTTCATTCACTGTGGCGCAAAAACTGAAAACGCCCCGCAGCAATCTCTTGCTACGGGGCGAAGCTAAACGGCGTCTATAAATACTGTCTCTTAACTAAATTAGAAAGACAGGAAGAAGCCAGCGATGGTCGCTGCCATCAGGTTAGATAGCGTACCCGCTGCAACCGCTTTAACACCCATACGAGCGATGTCGTGACGACGAGCAGGAGCAAGGCTACCTAGACCACCAAGTAGAATCGCGATAGAAGAAAGGTTTGCGAAACCACATAGAGCGAAGGCGATGATTGCTTGAGTCTTCTCAGACATTACTTGACCTGTTGCTGGGACAACTTGTGCTGCATCACCAACGTAAGGTACGAAGTTTAGGTAAGCGACGAATTCGTTTACAACCAGTTTTTGACCGATGAAAGAACCCGCAAATGTTGCCTCAGCCCATGGTACACCGATTAGGAATGCTAGCGGCGAGAACAACCAACCTAGAAGTAGTTCTAGAGTGAGGTTTTCCATGCCAAACCAACCACCAACGCCACCGAGGATGCCGTTAACTAGTGCGATTAGACCAACGAATGCCAGTAGCATTGCACCAACGTTAAGGGCTAGTTGTAGACCAACTGATGCACCGCCTGCTGCTGCGTCGATAACGTTAGCTGGCTTGTCGTCACCACCATCAATGTTGTCTTCCAAGCTTTCATTTGGAGTATCAACTTCTGGTTTGATGATTTTAGCGAACAGTAGACCACCAGGCGCTGCCATGAATGATGCTGCTACAAGGTACTCAAGAGGTACCCCCATAGATGCGTAACCTGCTAGTACACCACCAGCAACAGACGCTAGACCACCACACATTACTGCAAATAGCTCAGATTGAGTCATTTTTGGTACAAACGGACGAACCACTAGTGGTGCTTCAGTTTGACCTACGAAGATGTTCGCTGCTGCAGACATTGACTCGGCACGAGAAGTACCTAGCGCTTTCTGAAGACCGCCACCTAGGATCTTGATAACCCACTGCATCACACCAATGTAGTAAAGTACAGAGATAAGTGCTGAGAAGAAAATCAGTGTTGGTAGTACTTGGAAAGCAAAGATGAAGCCGATACCGTCAACTGAGAAGTTAACTAGGCTGCCGAACAAGAAACCAGTACCGTCTTTACCGTAGTCGATCACGTTTTGAACACCAGCAGAGAAACCCGCTAGTAGATCACGACCCCATGGAACGTAAAGAACGAAACCACCGATGATGAATTGGATAGCAAAAGCGCCAGCCACAGTTCTAAGATTGATAGCTTTACGGTTATCTGACAGTAGTAATGCAATTCCTAGCAATACTGCCATACCGACTAGGCTCATAAACAGGCTCATAGTTTATGACTTCCTTATTAAGTTATTTATTGGCGTGTTACAAAATGGAGCTATAAAGCGGGGGCAATTATACTCACGCCTTAATAATTAAAGTAATGCCACCTTCACACTTTCCCATCAGACTCGGTGCAAATTCACTTTTGTTTGTGAGTATCTTCACAATAATATATGAGACGACGTATCGTTTGAGTGGGAATGTTGGATTTTATTCACAGATAGAGAACAGCGAATTGCTATTTTTCCAAAGTTGCGAAGCAACCGTTTGCTTTGTCTGATTTTTCAGCTCACAGAGTATAGTCAGGATGTTAACTATTTGTGATGGCGTATTTACCATCCCTTGATAGCCACTCAGTGGCATATCTGGCGCATCGGTCTCCAAAAGCAGATGCTCAAGCGGCAGTTTCGCCACCGCTTGGCGAGTTTTGTTGGCGCGCGGATAGGTGATCGTGCCGCCAATACCGAGCGAGAAACCCAATCTCACCCACTCCATTCCCTGTTCATAACTGCCTGAGAATGCGTGCAGCACGCCCCCTTTAGGCAACTGAGCGGCTTTGACCATCTGGATCAGACGATTGTGCGCCTTACGGCAATGTAAAATAACGGGCAGGCCATACTGCCTCGCTAACTCGAATTGCCACCGTAACGCTTCTTCTTGTAAGGCCGAGTCAACCTCAATGGCAAAGTCTAGGCCACATTCACCAATGGCGACACAGCGCGCCGGACGCGCATCTAATCGTGCCATTAGCTGTGTTTGGTAGAGCGTATAGTCAGCTTTTAAGAAGTAAGGGTGCAAGCCGAGTGCGTAGTAAATCTCTGGATGTTGCGACGACAGCTCAGCGACTCGCGACCAATTTTCCGGGCCAACGGAAGGAATGAGGAATCGCTTCACACCCACGTGCTGAGCAGAGTGCAAGATATGTGAAAATTCGCTCTCAAACACCGGAAAATCAAGGTGGCAGTGACTATCAAACAGCGTCATTGTTATTGCGTTCTCGCGCGGGATCTTGTTTGTAAGGTACGCAACTGCGTTTTTGCTCCGGCGTTAAACCAAGCTCTCGGCACCAATCGTCGTAGCGCTTTAACCACTTTTTCAACCACTGCATGCTCATCACCTCCATACTGTTTTACTCACCATATAAAAAAGCGCCCCGGGCTGCAAACCCAGGGCGACGATTCTCAATCACTCAGCGCTTAGTGCTCACGTGTGGCACGGAACTCAACCTCAGGGAAGCGTTCTTTGGCTAAGTTCAAGTTGACCATGGTTGGCGCAATGTAGGTAAGATTGTCACCACCATCCAGCGCTAGGTTGGCTTGGTTCTTACGTTGGAACTCATCGAGTTTCTTCGCATCCGCACATTCAACCCAACGAGCCGTAGCGACGTTTACGCCCTCGTAGATCGCTTCCACGTTGTATTCTGATTTCAAACGCGCCACCACCACATCAAACTGCAGCACACCGACCGCGCCGACTATCAAATCGTTGTTTTGCCGCGGACGGAAAACTTGCACTGCGCCTTCTTCAGACAGCTGAACCAGCCCTTTGAGTAGTTGTTTTTGCTTTAGAGGATCGCGTAGACGAATACGACGGAACAGCTCTGGGGCAAAGTTGGGAATACCCGAGAACTTCAGTGTTTCACCTTGAGTAAAGGTGTCACCGATTTGAATCGTGCCGTGGTTGTGCAAACCAATGATGTCACCAGCGTAGGCATCCTCAGCACGAGAACGGTCCCCCGCCATAAAGGTCACAGCATCCGAAATATTGACCTGTTTACCAAGGCGAACGTGGTTCATTTTCATTCCTTGGTTATAAGTGCCTGAAACGATGCGCATGAAAGCGATGCGGTCACGGTGTTTCGGATCCATATTGGCTTGGATCTTAAACACGAACCCCGTGAATTTGTCTTCGGTCGCTTCAACCTGACGCTCATTGGCCATACGCGGCAGTGGCGCAGGCGCCCATTGCGTCAGGCCATCCAGCATGTGGTCAACACCAAAGTTACCTAAAGCGGTACCAAAAAACACAGGCGTCAATTCGCCTTTGAGGAACATCTCCAGATCAAACTCGTGCGAAGCGCCCAGCACCAATTCGAGCTCTTCACGCAGTTGCTCAGCCAGATCAGCGCCAATCTCATTATCCAGCTCTGGATTATCTAGCCCTTTGATAATGCGCTCTTCTTGAATCGTGTGACCATGTCCAGTGGCGTACAAAATCGTTTCATCGCGGTGAATGTGGTAGACACCTTTGAACTCTTTACCGCAACCGATTGGCCAAGAGATAGGCGCACACGCGATACTGAGTTCGCTTTCGACTTCATCCAGCAGCTCCATCGGGTCGCGAATATCACGGTCCAATTTGTTCATGAAGGTCACGATCGGTGTATCACGTAGGCGAGTGACTTCCATCAGCTTACGCGTTCGATCTTCAACACCTTTGGCGGCATCGATCACCATCAAGCACGAGTCTACGGCGGTCAACGTACGGTAGGTATCTTCAGAGAAGTCCTCGTGTCCTGGGGTATCAAGCAGGTTGACCAAGCAGTCATTGTAAGGAAACTGCATCACAGAGGTGGTCACCGAGATACCACGCTCTTTCTCCATTTCCATCCAGTCGGATTTGGCATGCTGGCTTGAACCGCGACCTTTCACGGTACCTGCCGTCTGGATAGCACGTCCGAATAACAGGACTTTTTCTGTGATGGTGGTTTTACCCGCATCCGGGTGCGAGATAATAGCGAACGTTCTGCGCTTGGCAACTTCGCTCAAAAATGGAGCATTTGACATGAAACTGGTCTTCTTGTGTGTTCTGGACGGGGAAACGGGCGGCTATCGCTTTTGCTCAATAACCCTTGCAGATAGGAATCTGCGACGCCCCTTCCTAAGGTAGATTCAATTTTGCGCGGTATTCTCGCTTATTATTCGCCAATCGGCAACTCTGGACAGCAAAGAGCCATGTGCTCAACAGATAATCGACGGCCTGCGAGCAGGCAAAATCCCATCACAATGGCACAACTTTTCACATCTATGTGTAGCAACACAAACCATTTTATCTCGTTCAAGTATTTTGGGTTACTTGGCTATATGTTCTATAACTATAGGAGTAAGAAGGATTGGTTGACGGTATGCTAAAAAATAAAAAAGTACATTCTTTAGCTTTTAAGCAGGCAAGAACCGTGTTTCTGGTTTCGGTTGTGCTCGGCCTGTGTTTTAGCTTGTACCATATCCTGATTGATCTCCATCAGGAGCAACGGCGCATCGAAGAACACTATCAGTTTAAGTTGATGCAAAATTACTCCAACGCCAGCCAAGCGGCATACCACTTAAACCACTTGCTCGCGGAGCAAGTCGCCTCCAGTTTGATGATGGATAACGCCGTCTACAGTGTCGCAATTGTCGACGATTTCGGTGATGTTCTCACGCAAAAAAACAGGCCGATTGAAGCTCAAGATATGATCACGCAACTGCTCTCCACCATCTTGACGCCAGCCTCACCGTTTTACAAAACGGAGCTCCACCAGCCCAACTCAAACGTAGTGGTTGGCACGCTCAGCTTTTCCGTCAATGGCTCCAGCATTGCCGAAGCGTTTATCAACAAATCGAGCCGCATCCTGTTATTTGATTTGTTTCGCAATATTCTATTGACCACCATTTTGTTGGCTTTTTTCTATATGAAGCTCTCCAAACCGATTATTACTTTAAACAATTGGGTGAACTCGCTGCAAAACCGCAAGACAGCCATCGAACTTCCTCCTCGCAACAGTAATGACGAGCTAGGCCGTTTGGCGCTCTCTTTTCACAATTTATGGCAAGCGCGCGCGGCGGCGGAAAGCCAGTTAAACCAACTGGCGTACTACGACACCTTAACTGGCCTCGCCAACCGTAGTCTGCTGTTGAAAACGCTCAATGATAGCCTGAATGAAGCGCTGCGAAACAACAGTAGTGGGGTTTTGTTTTACATGGACTTGGATCGATTTAAAACCATCAACGATTCACTCGGCCACACCATCGGCGACAATTTAATGCGGGCCATCGCCAAACGGTTGGAGGGTTGGTTGCATGATGGAGAAACGGCAGCTCGTATCGGTGGCGATGAATTTGCCATTCTGATCCCCAACTTGTCGCTTGAGCATGCAGCAAACAAAGCACAGCAGCTACTCGCTTTAGTATCGAATCCGTATTCGATAGATGACCACCAACTTTACTGCACGGTGAGTATTGGTATTTCTAAATTCCCCAGTGAAGGAATCTCCAGCATTGACGTATTGCGCCAGGCTGATACAGCCTTGTATCGCGCAAAAGTCGCTGGACGCAACAAATACATGTTTTATGAGCCGGAAATGCACGCTCAAGTTGAGTCATTTCTGGAGATTGAAAAAGGTCTGCATGAAGCGCTGCATCGACAACAACTTGAACTCTATTACCAACCTCAAGTGAACGACAAGATGCAGATCATTGGCGTGGAAGCCTTGATTCGTTGGAATCACCCAGAGCGCGGATTGCTCCCTCCTGGTGTTTTCATGCCTATTGCAGAAGAAACCGGACAAATTCTGCAAATCGGTGACTGGATTATCGAACAAGCTTGTTACCAATACGCACAGTGGAAAAAATTGGGCGTTTTGCCGGACACCTTCCGTCGTTTAGCAATCAACATCAGCCCACTGCAGTTTTCTCAACAGTTTTTTGTCGAGCACATTACCCATGCCCTTAAACAAGCGGGGATTTCCGGCGAGCATATCGAGCTGGAAATTACGGAAAGTTTGTTGTTAGAAAACGTTGAAAGCGCGATGAACAAGATGGCACAGCTCAAAGAGCTTGATCTGAAAATTTCCATCGATGATTTCGGTACAGGCTACTCATCCCTGCGCTACCTCAAACATCTGGCGGTGGATGTGCTGAAAATCGACCGCTCCTTTGTTACTCAATTGCATCTGGATCAAAGCGACCAAGCGATCGTCGATACCATTATCATGACCGCGGATCGTCTCAACTTAGAAGTGATCGCCGAGGGTGTGGAAGAGCACGAAGAGATGGAAGCGTTAATGAAGCTTGGTTGTGAGCAGTTTCAGGGCTATCTCTTTGATAAGCCCCAACCAGTTGATATCATCACGCAAAGATTAAAAGAGAACAGCTACGGAGAGACTCGAGCCGCAGTGATGCTCAAAAGCAGTTGAACAGATAACTCATAATAATGGCATCTTCTTGACCGGTTTGGGTCGGGTAGTAATTGCGGCGACGATCCACCTCGTTAAAGCCAGCTTCTTGATACAAGTCCAATGCACGCTGGTTACTCTCACGCACCTCAAGCCAAGCGCTTTGTGCGTTTTGTTGCTCACCTAACTCAATAAAAGCGTCCAACAGCTCACGTCCGTAACCTTTGCCTTGCTGCGTCGGACAGACGGCGATATTGAGTAAAGTCACCTCACCGACAATATTTTGCGCATAAAAATAGCCCACCACTTTGCCATCAACCAGCATCACGTGATGCATTGCACCACGGCTAGAGAGATCGCGGATCAAGCTTTGCGCCCAAGGGTGAGTGTGAGCACGAGTTTCGATCTGATAAACCGCGTCGAGGTGCTCGACGTTCATAGCGACTAAAGTACAACTCATTTCTATTTACTCATAAGCACAAATTTGCTGCCAAAGTGCACGGCGATGCTCGGTATTCCCATCGATTTCACTCAATGTAGGAGAATGCAGTACGTTCACCATGGCAGGTACTGGCTGAGCGACTGTGCCAGCAAACCAGATCCAAGTGAGAGGTTCTAGGTTTACCAGCGCAAGCTCTGCGGGAGAGACGTGTCTCGCTTGTGAAAGTTCAAGCTTGATGCTTTTCAGCACTCTTTCAAACAGCTGCGCGGTTTGATTTTTGGGGCACTGTTCTGCCACCAATAGCAAGCAACACTCAGCCGGTAGCTCGATTTGGGCAAATTGAAATCCGGCCAACCGTTCAGGATGAGTGAGTTCCCAGGTGGCGATACCCATTTGCTGTAAGTAGAGTTTTTCGTTTTCTGACATCATCTGACCATTTCCATCAACGGCACAATAGTATCAAAAATTTGTCGTCGAGTCAGAGCAAGTCTGAAACTGACTTTCTGCGAGCCTCGGAACGCAAAACGGCCTGTACTGCAGGCCGTTTTGCTTAAAACATGGAAAACTCCACACTGTACTCAATGTTACCTTGGCGGCCCTGAAATTCATTGTCGGCTAACGCGAGAGATTGGAAAGCCCCTTCAGGTACCTCCCACTGACATGCAAAACCCAACTCATTCGCAGCAGTAAAACCGAAGCGGTGATAGTAGGCTGGATTTCCTAACACAAAGCAGGCCGGATAACCGAATTCCGCCAAGCAGGTCAGCCCTTCTCGCACCAACTCTGCCCCTATGCCCTGATTTTGGTACTGCGCTTTGACAGCGAGCGGCGCCAAGCCTTGCCATGAAAAGTCCTCGCCATTGAGCGTCACCGGAGAAAACATCGCATGGCCGATCACTTCCCCTTCTTCACTGCACGCCACCAGCGACAAAGTCAAACGCCCATTCTCACGCAGCGCCATCACCAAATTCGCTTCTGCGTCGGTGGGAAACACCGTTTTGAGCAGTGCATCAATCGCCAGGAGATCCGCTGGCGCTTCAGTTCGAATAAGCATTTACAACCCCATTGTCTATTTGGGCTGATTGTACTCCCTTATGAACAAACTCGGCCAGTTGATTTAACAACTGTTGTAGCGCTTTCGGTAACTGTTCTAAGTCAACGCTATCCATCAGATTCTTCACTTCCAAACCCAGTTCCGTGTCGCCTTCAATTGACAAACGGCGTTGGAAAAAGAGGGTGTCTGGATCTTCTTTACGTCCAGCGATCAGTACTAGATCATTGAGATTACCAGCGAAGCTCACCGACGCTTCCACCTCATTCTTGGCCACCACCAGTTGTTCATTCTGATAGCTGATGTACCAATACAGTTGCAGGTCTTTTATCTCTACTTTTAGCCACTTATCTTGTAGAAATTCAAAATCACCATCATCGAGCGCTTCTTTAAAAACCAGTTTCAGCCCTTCAAGCAAGGCTTTTTTCTGTACAGCTTGCGGCAATAACTGGACTGGAGATCGCAAAATTGATGCGGCGTTTTGAACTAGTTGACTGCGAATCTTGTTTATCACGCTCATTTTCCGTTACTTTGTCAAAAGAGCATCTATCTTAGTGGATAGCATGAGAGGAATACCTGTTGTGCATCAAAAAAGACTTTTATACCGATTGCATAACACACTGAGTAAATAGATGACAATGTCCGACGTTTTTTTGACCTTTGATAATTTATTGTCACTATTGTATTGATAAACCCTTTAATAAGCATACTTTCACAGTTATAGTTAGATGGCTCTGCGTTTTTCATTACATGGACGAATAATCACGCTCCCTGGAGCTCGGTAGTACTTTAATGCCATCCAAGCAATTACATCATTGGTTTAAGACACTTACAGCCAACAGCCCATTCTTCTTTGCTATCCTCGATCGTCAGCATGGCTACTGCATGGTGAATGAGCGCTACTGCGATATCTCTGGACTCTCTGAGCAAGAGTTGATCAGTATGAATGATGCAAAAATTCTCGGCGAAAATTTCTACCAAAAACTACGTCCCTACTATCAACGTGCGTTTGACGGTGAATATATAGAAGCGGAAGTGACTCTGGATGAAACCGATCTGGAAACCAGTTTGCATTTCAGCCTATCGCCACTGCGCGACGAAAATGGCATTAAGCACATCGTTTTCCATTCCATCGACACCTCAGAAAAACAGATTTTAATCAAATCGCTTGAAGAATCAGAAAGTAAGTTCTCACAGTTAACGCAACTGCTACCAGACGGTTTGTTGCTGGTTGAGGATGATTCGGTTTTATTTGCCAATCCTGCTGCCGCTCGGCTGCTGGGTTTTAACTCCCCTCATGACTTGCTCGGGGAAGAGTTGAGCCGCTTGTTCATGGATGAAAAGACCAAAATGGTCTTTCGCCACAAGCTTTCGACTTTGCTTTCCAGCAAAGCGTTTGTCTGTATGACCAGTGCACGTTGCGGTTTCGAGCGCCGCGTTCAGTTGCATGCCGACAACACCACGGTATTGGGCAACCAGTCACAACTCATTTTGATCCAAGATGCGGATGAAACGCCCAAACAGCTCTCTAATCAAGGCGATGACGATATTCATATCGACTCTCTGACTAAGCTGTATAACCGCTTTGGCTTTACCAAACGACTCGAACAGTTAATAAAAAACCAAACCCCGTTGCTGCTTTTGTATTTGGACATTGATAACTTCAAAAACATCAACGACTCGCTAGGCCACCATATTGGCGATCGCGTGATTCTGGAAGTCTCTGCGCGGTTAAAACGCCTTTTACCGCAGCATGCCGTGATTGGCCATTTAGGCGGAGATGAGTTTGGTGTCATTTTACCCGAACCTGAAAACAACCGCATGGCAGAGCTGTTGTCAGATAGAATCATCGCATTGATCAATCAACCCTTTGATCTGCACCATTTCAGTAAACGCCTCGCCTGCTCGATTGGTAGTGTGCGTTACCCAGAAGACGGGCAAGACGCTCGTGTCTTGCTGCAAAATGCCGATACCGCGATGTACGAAGCCAAAGATCGCGGCCGCAATCGTCTGATTAAGTTTAATGATCAGATGAACAAAGAAGCGCGGATGCGCTTATGGCTGGAGATAGAGCTACAAAAAGCGCTGCAACAGAACGGTTTGGAAGTGTGGTATCAACCAAAGGTTAACGCGCGTGACTTCAGCATTAATGGCGCCGAAGCGTTAGTACGCTGGAAACATCCTGTCGAAGGCTACATCAGCCCAGCCGCGTTCATCCCGGTCGCTGAAAAAGCGGGCCTCATTGAGCACTTAGGCCGCGTGGTGATGCGTGAAGTGTTTAACACGGTTAAACGCTGGAAGCTGCAAGGTATTTTACCCGGTCGTGTGGCAATCAACCTCTCTCCCGAGCAGTTCGGTAATCCCCAATTGATTGATTTTATGGAAAAGCTGCTCAGAACCACAGAGCTCGATCCTAGCTGCATCACCTTTGAACTGACCGAAAGCGCGGTAATGAGCGACAGCGAGCATACGCTGCAAATGCTCAACTCCATCAAGAAATTAGGCTTTTCATTATCGATAGATGATTTTGGCACTGGCTATTCATCACTGGCCTACCTCGCTCGCTTTCCGATTGATGAGCTGAAAATTGACCGAGCCTTTATCAACGACATTGACGTGTTACCCAAACAAGTTACGGTGATCGAAAACATCATCAATCTCGGCAAATCACTGGATCTCACTGTGGTGGCAGAAGGGGTGGAAACCCATCAACAAGCCGCTTTGCTCTCCAATTTACGTTGTCACTCTATCCAAGGCTTTCACTTCTATCGCCCTCAGCCTAAGCATGAAATCGAAGAGCTGTTCGCGCAAAACCGTCGCCACAAAAACTAATCAATGTTGGCTATTACCCCTTTATCGCCACTACCCATAATGGGTAAATATCGGATTTATTGCGACAAACCTAATTTACATCAAATCGACTATTCATAATCCTTCATAAAATGCTGCCACCTTTTCGTCTCGATTTTAGACAGCATATGGAACTCCTTTGCCCGGCAGGTAACCTCCCTGCGCTAAAAACCGCCATCGATTGCGGTGCCGATGCGGTGTACATCGGTTTTAAAGATGATACCAACGCCCGCCATTTTGCTGGCCTCAACTTTACTGGCAAAAAACTGGATAAAGCGGTTGAGTACGTTCACGACCGACAAAAAAAAATCCACATAGCATTAAACACCTTTGCCCATCCGGATGGTTTTCATCGCTGGACTGACGCCGTGGACAGGGCCGCTGAGATCGGCGTGGATGCTTTGATTGTTGCAGACATCGCCATTTTGCAATACGCCGCCGAGAAGTACCCTGAATTAGAGCTGCATCTTTCAGTACAAGCTTCCGCCACCAATGTTGCGGCTATCGAGTTCTACAAGCAGAATTTCAACGTCAAACGTGTCGTGCTACCACGTGTTCTTTCCATCCATCAAGTGAAACAGCTCTCCAGAAACACCCCAAAAGATGTTGAACTGGAAGTGTTTGCTTTCGGTAGCTTGTGCATCATGTCGGAAGGTCGCTGCTATCTCTCTTCCTACCTGACTGGCGAGTCACCGAACACCGTCGGAGCCTGTTCGCCCGCTAAATATGTTCGCTGGCAAGAGACCGACTCGGGTCTGGAGTCGAGATTGAACAACATTTTGATCGACCGATACGCACACGGAGAAAACGCAGGTTACCCGACGCTGTGTAAAGGTCGCTTTGAGGTTGATATTGAGGGCGAACGCAAACGCTATCACGCACTGGAAGAGCCCACCAGCCTCAATACCCTTTCACTCTTGCCGGAACTGTTTGCCGCCAATGTAGCCTCGGTGAAGATCGAAGGGCGACAACGTAGCCCCGCTTACGTCGAGCAAGTGACTCGTACCTGGCGCGCGGCCATCGATCACTACCAAGCCAACCCACACGCTTATCAAGTGCAAGAGGCGTGGAATGCCGCACTGGCCAATGTCTCAGAAGGCCGACAAACCACGCTCGGCGCCTACCATCGCCAGTGGCAGTAACGAGGAATTAGCATGAAATACTCACTTGGCCCTTTGCTGTACTTTTGGCCAAAACAGAATGTCGAAGCCTTCTACCAACAGGCAAAGCAGAGCTCGGCAGACATCATCTATCTAGGCGAATCGGTCTGTTCAAAACGACGTGAAATGAAACCCGCTCACTGGTTTGAGTTGGCTAAAGAGCTCTCTTCGGCAGGAAAACAAGTGGTGATTTCGACCATGGCACTGCTTGAAGCACCAAGCGAAGTCAATGTGATGAAGAAATACATCGATAATGGTGACTTTGCCATCGAAGCCAACGACGTGGCCGCGATTCAAATGGCGCATGAAAAAAAGGTGCCATTTATCGTCGGCCCGGCGATAAACAGCTACAACGCCCACACACTCAATGTGTTGCTAAAGCAAGGCATGATTCGCTGGTGTATGCCGGTTGAGCTATCAAAGCAGTGGTTGCAGAATGTCTTAACTCAATGTGAGTCGCTCGGCATCCGTCAGCAGTTTGAAGTGGAAGTATTCAGCCACGGTTATCTGCCTTTGGCGTATTCGGCGCGTTGTTTTACCGCTCGAGCGGAGAATCGCGCCAAAGACGATTGCGAAACTTGCTGTATCAAATATCCCACAGGTATTCAGGTTTGCAGCCAAGAGGGGCAGAGCGTGTTTAACCTCAATGGCATCCAAACCCAATCCGGTTACTGCTACAACCTGATAAACGATCTGGCGGGGATGCACGGTTTGGTTGATGTGGTGCGCCTAAGCCCGCTTGGTCTGGATACCTTTTCGCAGCTCGATCGATTCAGAGCCAATGAAAATGGCCAGCAACCGAGCACAATTGGTGATCATCAATGCAATGGTTACTGGCATCAGATTGCTGGACTGGAAGTCAAAAACATCTGTTGATCCATTCATCAAGGCGGAGCCGAGGATCGATTTCTCTTCGCTCCGCACTTTAGTTGGCTTTCGCCGCTAGCGCATCCGCTGGCATTTGCCGCATATCTCGCCATAACATCACCGCCACCACACTGCTTAAGGCAATATTCGATAACGGGAATGCCAACCACACGCCAGTAATGCCAAATAACTTAGGCATGACGAAAAGAAAAGGCAGTTGCACCAGCATATTGCCGATGCTGACAAACAGCGCCTTGCCGCCACGATTGATCGACTGATAGTAGGCGGCACACACCACTAAAAAACCGTCGAGAAACATCGCGAACATATGCAGTCGAATTCCGGTGACGGTACTTTCGGTTAAAGCTTGATCATGAGCGTTAAACACCGCGACCACATTTTCCGGAAAAAGATTCAAAAGCACGACAAACACGACTCCGGTGAGCACAGCCGAACTCATCGCCACTTTGAGCAACTTACGAATATTGCTGCGATTACCCGCACCGTGATTGAAACTGGCCAAAGGCTGCATGCCGTTGGCAATCCCCTCTGCAATCAAGTAGTAAACCACCACGATGTAGCCCAAAATGGCATACGCCCCCACTAAAATCGGGCTGCCATATTGAAGGAGTAAACTGTTGTGCAGCGCAACCATCATCGAACCATAAGCGTACATAAAAAAGCTGGAAGTACCGACTGCCACTATGTTCGGCAATGCGCGCCATTGGAACGCATAGCTATCGCGACTTAAGCGCAGTTTCGCTTTGCGTGATAGGAAATAACTCAGTCCGACAACAGTGACGATCATCTGCGCCAACGCCGTTGCGATTGCTGCGCCCGTCAATTGCCACTGCAACACCCCGATCAAAAGATAATCGAGCACAATATTGCTCACCGCACCCAGGATCATCAGCATAGTCGCCAGATTGGGGCTGCCATCGTTGCGCAGTAAGATGGGCATCGCTATCGACCCCAAGGTAAAGACGCACGAGTACACCAGCACCTCTAAGTACTGCAATCCAAGCTGGTATACCGCACCTTCGGCGCCCTGCCAACGGAGAAAATCGTCCGCGTAGTTGGCCAGCAGCCAGGCAACAATGGGACTTATCAACAGCAGCAGCGACAAGCCTGTCGACAGAAGCTTTCTGGCTTGCTCAAGATCTTTCTCACCCAGTTTGATTGACGCCAAAGCGCCAGTGCCGACTCCAACCATCAAACCGATGCCGAGCACCGAACCAATCAGCGGCCAAGCGACATTAATCCCCGCCAGCCCTTCTGCCCCAACGTAGTGGCCAATAAAAATCCCATCCACAACTTGGTATAAACCGTTAACCAACATGGCGGCAATCGTGGGAATCGCGTAGCGCCAAAATTGGCGGTAAATCGACACTTGCATTTTTTACTACTCTGTATGCTCTTCAACGAAGAGATAATTCAACAAGCTAACCTTGGGCTTATCCCAATGCCTTGGTTAGCAGATTGTCTAACTGAATACGCTCATCCTGAGAGAGATTTTTGCCAACTTCATCGGCGATAAGTGCATAGGCCGCAAGCTCAAGTGCCAAATGTTGCTTCGCTCGTTCGGTCAAAGAGATCCGTTTGGCTCTCGCATCCGTTGAACACGGTACGCGAACAAGCAACCCTTTGCTCTCCAATTTGGTCACCATATTGGTCGCAGAAGGCTTCGACACTTCTAAAGCATTCGCTAAGTCGGTGAGTCGAATAGGATCGGGTAAAGATTGCACCGCTTTTAGGTAGTCGTACTCGTTAAAACTCAAATGGCCAATAGGATCTTCTTTGGCAGTTTGTCGCCATACTTTGGCAGAAAAGCGTTCCAACTTTTCTAGCTGTAAACTCAGGGTCATAACACACTCATTTAATTAGCCTAACTAACTATTATGATAACTCAATTGGTTTTGCCTAGCCCCAAAAAATAAAACCGCCAAAAAGGCGGTCATAAAATAACGGGATAATGTAACTATTTAGCCTTCGCCATGCGTTCAGCCTGTAGCTGGTCAAAAATATTACCTAACTCAAGAAAAGCATAACGGTGCTCAACGTATTCATAGACGTTAAAAGAAATAGCCAGTTTATACAATGATATAGCATTAGCAAAGTCGCCTTTCAGCTGATAGCGTTTCGCCAGATAGAAGTAGACTTCCGTCAAACGCTGAGCCAGCAAAACATTTTCTCTCGATGCGTCAATGATCGCTTTGAATGCCTGTTCTTCTGAGACTTGCTCCGCCATCAGCGCCACTAAAACCCATCCCCACTCTTCACTGCGTTGGCGATAGCGCTCAAGCAGATCATTTTTTGCCACTACGGGATCGATTTCCGCTTCAATAATATAAAGCCACAGTGCACGGAAAGGATCGCTTGGGTCATCGTGATAATGTTTCGCCATTTCGTCGCGAGCCAAATCCAAACGACCACCATAGTAGAGAGCAATAGCACGATTGCGTTCTGCGTAACTATTGTGTGGGTCAAGCTCTAAGGTTGAATCAAAAGCTTCATAGGCCGCGTCGTATTCACCAACCTGAGTGTAGTAGACGCCCAACAAATTAAAGATATCTGGCTGAGATGGATTCAGTTGTAGAGATTGGCTAAAGTCCAAGCGCGCTAAATCTCTCAAACCGACACTGTCATAGTAATTGCCGCGTTCATAGTGCATTTTTGCCCGAACGGGATCGCTGAGATCTGGGCGCTGTAAAAGCTGAGATAGGCGTGCAATCTGCACTTCTTGCTGCACGCTCGCCTGCAAAGGTACGGCCATTGGAGGGTACATCCACTGACTCTTGTTACTGCTAAGGGTAGAGGCACAGCCTGTTGTCGCTAAGGCTAGGCAAAGGCCGACGGTTTGAAACCATTTCACTCAGGGAGACTCCTGTTAGACCGCAATAAAAAAGGGAGCAAAGTTGCTCCCTTTATAACATGCTTTCAGCGCCTTAAGCGAGAAAAGCGCCAAATTACGGCGTTATGCCGCGTGTTGGCTTACTCTTCTACCGCTGGTGCTGCTGGCGTTTCTGCCTCCACAGGCTTTTCTACCGCTTCTTTCATGCTCAGACGCACGCGGCCTTGGCGGTCGATTTCCAGTACTTTAACTTGCACTTCTTGGCCTTCAGACAGCACATCTGACACTTTCTCGATGCGCTTGTCAGCGATTTGAGAAATGTGCACTAGACCATCTTTGCCTGGCAGGATGTTAACGAATGCACCGAAGTCAGCAAGACGTGCCACTTTACCAGTGTAAATACGGCCAACTTCCACTTCAGCGGTGATCTCTTCGATACGACGGATCGCTTCTTTCGCTTGCTCACCAGAGGTAGCTGCAATCTTAATCGTGCCGTCATCTTCGATTTCGATGGTAGTGCCAGTTTCTTCAGTCAACTGACGAATCACTGCACCACCTTTACCGATCACGTCTTTGATCTTGTCAACGCTGATCTTCATGGTGTGGATACGTGGCGCGAACTGAGAGATATCATCACGAGCACCAGCAATCGCTTGATCCATAACCGATAGGATGTGCTTACGTGCACCTTGAGCTTGGTTAAGCGCAATTTGCATGATCTCTTTAGTGATACCTTCGATCTTGATGTCCATTTGAAGTGCAGTGATACCAGTTGAAGTACCCGCGACTTTAAAGTCCATGTCACCTAGGTGGTCTTCATCGCCAAGGATATCTGAAAGAACAACGAAATCGTCGCCTTCTTTCACTAGACCCATTGCGATGCCCGCAACAGAAGCCTTGATTGGCACACCAGCATCCATAAGCGCTAGAGAAGTACCACATACAGAAGCCATTGAAGATGAACCGTTAGATTCCGTGATTTCTGAAACAACACGTACTGTGTATGGAAACTCATCAATTGATGGCATTACCGCGGCAATACCACGCTTCGCAAGTTTACCGTGACCAATTTCACGACGTTTAGGAGAACCGACAAAGCCCGTTTCGCCTACACAGTAAGGAGGGAAGTTGTAGTGTAGTAGGAAGTAATCTTTCTTCTCACCAGTGAGCTCATCGATGATTTGTGCATCACGCTGAGTACCTAGCGTTGCCGTTACTAGCGCCTGAGTTTCACCACGAGTGAACAGCGCACTGCCGTGAGTACGTGGAAGAACACCAGTACGAACATCTAGTGCACGAACCATGTCTTTTTCACGGCCATCGATGCGAGGGTTGCCAGCAATGATGCTACGACGCACAACGGTCTTCTCTAGATCGTGGAAGATAGTGTGAATTTCTTTCGCATCGGCTTCTGGGTCTTCTGCAAGGATAGCTGCATTCACTTCTGCCGCAATCTCATGGATACGGTCGTAACGAGCCATTTTTTCAGTGATTTGGTAAGCTTCAACCAGTTTCGCTTCTGCTAGATCAGCCACTTTCTCGTTTAGAACGGTGTTCGCTTCAGGAGCAACCCAGTTCCAAGATGGCGTCGCAACTTCTGCTGCGAATTCGTTGATCGCTTTGATCACGGCTTGTTGTTGGTCGTGACCAAATACCACTGCAGATAACATTTCTTCTTCGGTTAGGTTGTCCGCTTCTGACTCAACCATTAGAACTGCAGATTCAGTACCCGCAACAACGAGATCTAGACGAGATGCGTTTAGTTCAGTGTTACTTGGGTTTAGTACGAGTTGACCATCAATGTGACCAACACGTGCAGCACCGATAGGACCGTTGAATGGGATACCAGAGATAGCAAGCGCTGCAGAGGTGCCAATCATGGTTGGGATATCTGGTTGTACGTCTGGGTTAACAGACACGACCGTTGCGATAACTTGTACTTCATTATTAAAACCCTCTGGGAATAGAGGACGAATTGGGCGGTCGATTAGACGAGCCGTCAGAGTTTCACCTTCAGATGGGCGACCTTCACGCTTGAAGAAACCACCAGGGATTTTACCTGCAGCGTAAGTACGCTCTTGGTAGTTTACGGTTAGCGGGAAGAAGTCTTGACCTGCAACCGCTTCTTTTTTACCAACCACAGAAACAAATACCGCAGTATCGTCCATGGTCACCATCACAGCGGCAGTAGCCTGACGCGCGATTACGCCAGTTTCCAGTGTCACGGTGTGGTTGCCGTACTGGAATGTTTTAACAACTGGTTTTTCGAACATGTTTATTCCTTGCTCTAAGCACACGCTTAGATAAATTAAATGAGGCTCAGAACACTACGAATCGCGACTAGTAAAAATAGGCTTGCGCTGCGCGTTTGACACGATGGGAAAACAAACCGACTTTTAATAGTCGCGACCTTTAGGTCGACGAGGTTGACTGTAATGCCTGAACTGATGAGTTATCTCATGAGTTGAGATAAAGCCGTGCGTAGTATAACGACTTGAAACCGATTTGGCTAAATTTAGGTAACAAAAAAGGGGCTTACGCCCCTTTTTTAAACAAACTGTACTATGCAGCCACTGATTAGCGACGTAGGCCTAGACGTTTGATTAGGTCTTGGTAGCGAGCTAGATCTTTACCTTTTAGGTAATCTAGAAGCTTACGACGACGAGAAACCATGCGTAGCAGACCACGACGGCTGTGGTGATCGCCTTTATGCGCTTGGAAGTGACCTTGTAGGTGGTTGATAGAAGCAGTCAGTAGAGCTACTTGTACTTCTGGTGAACCAGTGTCGCCTTCGCCACGTGCGTAGTCAGCAACGATTGCTGCTTTAGTTTCTGCATTCAGAGACATAATTCTCTCCTAATAAGAGTAGGTTAGTGTTTGTGCCAGCCAATCTCTGATTCAGCCGACACGCGAAGCGCGGATTATAGGGAATATTCACTTGCCACGCAATGAAAAAATGCTGGCACATTGACCAGCATTGTCACTGTCAGTCGTTTCATTACTCTTCGTGACGAAAGACCACTAAACGTTTGGGCGCAATCTTACCGTCGTCGTTCATTTCTCCGACACCAATAAACAGCCTTTCCTCACCCATGGTCAAACGCACCGTCCCTTCGGTTGGCGCACCAAACACTTGCACGGCTTGACCATGCTGCACCATATCCGCTAGTTCAGGGATAAGATTCACCTCCGGCAAATCTTCAACGGCGGTATCCATCGGCAGCAACAGGGGATCAAGCAGTTCGCGCGGAGCGATTTCTTCACGTTGCGCTTGCTCCAGCAATTCGTTGAGTTGCTCAAGCGTTACCATTTTCTGGTAAGGGTAGTTAGCGACCGCAGTGCGACGCAGCATCGTAACGTGTGCACCACAACCCAACATTTCACCGAGATCGTCGACAATGGTACGAATATAAGTGCCTTTCGAGCAATGCACTTCCATCTCTACTTCATCGCCAGAAAAACGGTGCAGCACGATCTCGTGTACCGTGATTTTGCGCGACTCTCGCGGAACTTCGATGCCTTTGCGTGCGTACTCATACAAGGGCTTACCTTGATACTTCAGCGCCGAAAACATCGAAGGAACTTGATCCGATTCGCCACGAAATTGCTCAATACAGGCTTCGAGCTTAGCAAGACTCACGTCAATTGGACGTGTTTCGACCACTTCACCATCGGAATCGGAGGTGTTGGTACGCTCACCAAGTTTGGCGATCACGCGATAACGCTTATCTGAATCGAGCAAAAATTGAGAGAACTTGGTTGCTTCGCCAAGACAAATCGGCAACATACCAGTTGCCAACGGATCTAATGCGCCTGTATGCCCCGCTTTTTCAGCAAAGTAGATTCGTTTGACTTTTTGCAGCGCATCGTTAGAAGAGATACCCGTGGGTTTATCCAACAAAATAACGCCATCAATCGGACGACCTTTGCGACGACGAGCCATTACTCTTCGTCCTCACGGCCAGAATCTTTCTGCTTGAGCTTGTCTTTGTTGACCACTTCTGTCACTAAGTTCGACATCCGCATACCTTCAACTAAGGTATTGTCGTAGTAGAAACGCACTTCTGGAGTCAAACGCAGGCGAATGCGCTTACCGAGCATCATTCGAATGTGTACTTCATGTTCGCGCAGCGCAGCCAAACAAGACTCTGGTGTTTGCTCGCCGATGCACAAAAAGGTAACGAACACTTTGGCGTAAGCCAGGTCACGGGAAACCTCAACATCGGAGATGGTGACCATTCCCAGACGAGAATCGCGAACTTCGCGCTGAAGGATCATCGCAAGTTCTTTTTGCAGCTGCTGGGAGACACGCTGCGTACGGCTAAATTCTTTTGACATATCTTTTCTCATATATAGAAAGAATGGGGGGATGGATAATCCAGCCCCCCATGGCGTATTCAACAACCTATCATTGCCAGGTGGCAATAACGTTAGTCAATTAATCGATGGTACGCTGAATCTCGATCGTTTCGAATACTTCGATCTGGTCGCCAACGCGAACATCGTTGTAGTTCTTAACGCCGATACCACACTCGTAGCCATTCTTAACTTCAGCAACGTCATCTTTAAAGCGACGTAGGGACTCAAGCTCACCTTCGTAAATAACCACGTTATCACGTAGTACGCGAATTGGTGCGTTACGCTTGATCAGGCCTTCTGTCACCATACAGCCAGCAATTGCGCCCAGTTTTGGTGACTTAAACACGTCACGAACTTCAGCTAGACCAATGATCTCTTGCTTGAATTCTGGAGCAAGCATACCGCTCATTGCTTGTTTCACTTCGTCAATCAGCTGATAGATGATTGAGTAGTAGCGTAGATCAACGCTTGCCGTTTCGATTGCACGACGTGCAGAGGCATCGGCACGAACGTTAAAGCCAAGAATGATTGCGTTAGACGCTTCAGCCAAGACTGCGTCAGTTTCCGTGATACCGCCAACACCAGAGCCAACGATGTTCACTTTCACTTCTTCTGTTGAAAGTTTCGTCAGTGAATCTGCGATTGCTTCAACAGAGCCTTGTACGTCTGCTTTCAGTACGATGTTCAACTCAGCCACATCACCAGCCGTCATGTTAGAGAACATATTCTCAAGTTTAGACTTCTGCTGACGAGCAAGTTTCACTTCACGGAACTTGCCTGCACGGTAGTTCGCAACTTCACGCGCTTTACGCTCATCACGAACAACAGTAGCTTCATCACCCGCGGCTGGAACACCAGAAAGACCAAGAATTTCTACAGGAATTGATGGGCCCGCTTCGTTCACTTCATTGCCGATTTCATCACGCATTGCACGCACGCGACCATATTCTTGGCCACATAGAACAATATCACCTTTGCGTAGCGTACCGGACTGCACCAGTACGGTAGCAACCGGACCGCGTCCTTTATCAAGACGAGATTCAACAACCACACCAGAAGCCATACCTTCTTTCACCGCTGTCAGCTCGAGAACTTCTGCTTGTAGAAGAATCGTTTCTAGCAACTGGTCGATGTTGGTACCTTGTTTCGCAGAGATGTGGACAAACATGTTTTCACCGCCCCACTCCTCAGGCATAACGCCGTATTGAGACAGCTCGTTCTTCACGTTGTCGGGATTCGCTTCTTCTTTATCGATCTTGTTCACGGCAACAATCAGAGGAACAGCTGCCGCTTTCGCGTGCTGAATCGCTTCCACAGTTTGTGGCATTACGCCATCATCTGCCGCAACGACAAGGACAACGATATCCGTCGCTTGAGCACCACGAGCACGCATTGCGGTAAAGGCCGCGTGTCCAGGAGTATCTAGGAAGGTGATCATGCCGTTTGGTGTTTCTACGTGGTAGGCACCAATGTGCTGCGTAATACCACCCGCTTCACCAGAAGCAACGTGTGTACGACGAATATAGTCCAGCGTTGACGTCTTACCGTGGTCAACGTGACCCATGATAGTCACAACAGGCGCACGAGGTACGGATTCGAACTTGTCGTCACGATCCAACAGAACGGCCTCTTCGAGTTCGTTCTCTTTACGCAGAACGACTTTGTGGCCCATCTCCTCAGCAACCAGTTGCGCAGTTTCTTGGTCAATCACTTGGTTGATAGTCGCCATCGCGCCCATCTTCATCATAACCTTGATGACTTCAGTCGCTTTAACCGACATCTTGTTCGCCAACTCAGAGACAATGATAGTCTCGCCGACAACTACATCGGATTTCGCCACAACTGCTGTTTTATCGAAACCATGTTGCATTGACTTCGGCTTAGACAGTTTGCCTTTACGTCCGCCTTTCCCGCCACGCTGAACGCGTGGACCACCACGCTCATCATCTTCACTTGCTTTGGTTGATGACTTGGTTTTTTTCTTCTTGCGACGAGCGGCTTCTTCTTGACGATCTGCTTCATCTTCGGCTTCACGTGCGTATTGTGAAGTCGTTACATGGTAATCTGTATCTTCCATATCACCCTTTTTCTCTTCTGCAGCAGACCAACGCTCTTTGTTCTTTTCAGCCAATTCGCGAGCTTCCTCAAGCTTGCGCTGACTTTCCTCTTCAGCCTTACGCTTAGCTTCTTCTTCCTGACGACGTTTTAGCTCTTCGGCCTCTTTTCGCGCTGCTTCTTGCTTAATTTTTTCTTCTGCATCACGTTTTGCTTTTTCTTCAGCAGCACGTTCCGCTTTCTCTTGTGCATCACGGTCAACCGATTTCTCAGCATCACGTTTTGCTTCGTCTGCGGCACGTTTTGCAGCTTCTTCTGCTTCACGTTTTGCCGCTTCTTCCGCATCACGCTTCGCTGCTTCCTCGGCTGCACGTTTTGCTGCTTCTTCAGCTTCACGTTGCGCCGCTTCTTCAGCTTCGCGTTTTGCTTCGTCTTCGATTGTACTGCGTTTTACGTAGGTACGTTTCTTGCGCACTTCAACCTGAACATTCTTACTCTTACCGCCACCAGCGCTTACACTAAGCGTGCTGCGAGTTTTACGCTGTAAAGTCAAGCGAGTCGGAGCCGTGTCACCTGACGTGTCACCGTGCTCTTTCTTCAGATGAGAGAGAAGCTTCTGCTTCTCTTCATCCGTCACATTATCTGTGCTCGCTTTTTTCATTCCAGCATCAGCAAGTTGCTCTAATAAGCGGTCAACTGGCGTACCAATTTCTTCACTCAGTGCTTTAACTGTAAGTTGTGTCATGCCGCTTTCTCCCCTTGCTGAAATTATGCTTCTTCTCCGAACCAACAGATGTTACGCGCAGCCATGATGAGTTCACCTGCTCGTGCTTCTGTTAGGCCTTCGATACCTTCTAAGTCATCAATACCCTGGTCAGCCAAATCTTCCAGTGTCGCAACACCTTTTGCTGCCAGTTTGAATGCCATTTCGCGTTCGAGCCCTTCAAGGCGAAGCAGATCTTCTGCTGGCTCTAGGCCTTCAAACGCTTCTTCCTGTGCCAATGCGATAGTGGTCAATGCATCTTTTGCACGGCTACGTAGCTCCTCAATCAGGTCTTCATCAAGGCCTTCAATATCGAGCAGCTCATTCACAGGAACGTAAGCAATCTCTTCAAGAGTAGAGAAGCCTTCTTCAACCAACAGTTGAGCGAAATCTTCTTCGACATCTAGATATTTCATGAAGTTATTAATAGACGCTTGAGACTCTTCAGCATGCTTCTTCTGCAGATCTTCAACCGTCATGACGTTCAGTTCCCAACCTGTTAGTTGAGAAGCCAAACGAACGTTTTGACCGTTACGGCCGATCGCTTGTGCTAGGTTACCCGCTTCTACTGCGATGTCCATTGAGTGTGCATCCTCATCGACGATGATAGATGCTACATCCGCTGGCGCCATCGCGTTGATCACGAATTGCGCTGGGTTATCATCCCAAAGAACGATGTCAATACGCTCACCGCAAAGTTCGCCGGAAACCGCTTGAACACGAGCACCACGCATACCAACACAAGCGCCGACAGGGTCAATACGTCTGTCGTTCGTTTTAACAGCGATCTTAGCACGAGAGCCTGGGTCACGTGCAGCGCCTTTTAGTTCAATGATCTCTTCCGCAATTTCTGGCACTTCTACACGGAATAGCTCTGCCAGCATTTCTGGCTTTGAACGTGTGATAAACAGTTGGAAGCCGCGAGCCTCTGGTGCAACCTTGTATAGTAGGCCACGAACACGGTCTCCTGGGCGGAAGTTTTCACGTGGTAGCTGATCATCACGAAGAATCACCGCTTCGGCGTTGTTACCTAAATCCAGCACAACCGTTTCACGGTTTACTTTTTTCACAACACCCGTGATCAGATCACCTTCGTTGTCGATAAACTGCTCGACGATCTGTGCACGTTCAGCTTCACGTACTTTTTGCACGATCACTTGTTTTGCGGTTTGTGTGGTGATGCGGTCAAAAGTAACTGATTCAATCTTATCTTCGATATAGTCACCGATTTCAACCGAATCATCGTCAAAGCTTGCCGCTTCAAACGAGATCTCTTTGGTTGGGTTTTCTACATTCTCTACCACTAGCCAACGGCGAAAAGTTTCGAATTCACCCGTTTTACGATCGATAGCAACACGAACATCAATTTCAATTTCGTATTTTTTCTTAGTTGATGTCGCCAGAGCAATTTCTAGCGCTTCAAAGATACGCTCACGAGGTACCGCTTTTTCGTTGGATACCGCTTCTGCTACCGCTAAAATTTCTTTACTCATTTAATTAGCCTCTAAGCTGAAAACTTTTTTAGGGAACTAAAATTTAGGGATCAGGTTAGCTTTTGAAATATTGCTCAGGGCAAATTCTTCCTGCTGTCCATCAACGATAACCATGATGGTTTCGCCATCCACACCCTGGATAACACCTTTCCATTTACGGCGGTTACTTGCAGCCATTTTCAAAACGATGCTGACCTCGTGACCAATAAAGTGCTCATAATGCGCTGGCTTAAAGAGCGGCCTGTCCAAACCTGGTGAAGAAACTTCCAAGTTGTAGGCCACAGTGATCGGATCTTCAACATCCAGCACAGCACTGACTTGACGGCTAACCTCGGCGCAATCTTCAACCGTAATTCCGTTTTCATGATCAATGTAAATACGTAATGTTGAGTGTTCACCCGCGCGGATAAACTCTAATCCAACGAGTTCATAGCCTGAAGCACCGACAGGCGCTTCAAGCATTTCAGTAAGTTGTCTCTCTAAACCAGTCATTTAAACCACTCCAGAAACAAAAAAAGGGCTCAGAGCCCAATACTAAAACCAAGCAACTATCTGATTTTCCTAAAAAAGGAAGATTCAGATAACAAAAAACCCCGATTCAGTCGGGGTTTTTTGTTGCTGGACCCTGAAATGTCAAGCGTCCGATAACGCTTAACAGTAGTGTGGTTAGCACTACGACAAACTTGTATAGCATCTCAAGGAGATTGGTTGCGGGGGCCGGATTTGAACCGACGACCTTCGGGTTATGAGCCCGACGAGCTACCAAGCTGCTCCACCCCGCGTCCGACTTGCTGTGCATTATACGCGCAACAGCAGTATTTACAAGTTTGTAAATCAATGGTGCCGAGAGAGGGACTCGAACCCTCACACCATAGGCGCTAGCACCTCATGCTAGTGTGTCTACCAATTTCACCATCTCGGCAATCAAATCTGATTAGTGAGGAATGTCGTCTGACTGAGCAGGCTTATCACTCACATTGTCCTGAACTTGTTCGATAACTTGACCCTGCGTTGGATCAACCCATTGAGACTCGACTTTGTGCGTTGACATACGGCCAAGCAACAAGCTCACAACAAAAAATACGGTTGCTAAAATAGCAGTCGTTCTGGTTAGGAAGTTTCCTGAGCCGCTTGCACCAAACACGGTGTTTGACGCACCAGCACCGAATGAAGCTCCCATGTCTGCGCCTTTACCTTGCTGAATCAACACGAGGCCAATCACACCAAGCGCTGCCAACAGGTAAATCACAAGTAGAACTGTAAACATTTTTCCACCTATGTTCCGATTTGTTGAGCCAGCGCCGTTTTTTGGCTCTAGAAACAGAGCATTAA
This sequence comes from Vibrio navarrensis, assembly GCF_015767675.1. Taxonomy (NCBI): domain Bacteria; kingdom Pseudomonadati; phylum Pseudomonadota; class Gammaproteobacteria; order Vibrionales; family Vibrionaceae; genus Vibrio; species Vibrio navarrensis. Next base: position 2,822,018 of record NZ_CP065217.1, read on the forward strand.
AACAAGGCTAGCGTCCTCCTAACTGAAGGCCGAGCAATACTATCGAAAGCATGCTGTGCTGACAAGCGAAAATTAAGAAAAAATCCTCACTCAAGCATTAAGCGGTCAAAAAAGGGACAAATCGGAGGTTTTGCTACTAAAAGAGCCATCCATTGATGGCTCTGAGATAAGGTGCACCGGCCGCTAGCAGCTCGCTTTTACTGCATCGGCGATTTTAAGAGCGCTCTGAGTAACCAGTTCTGCATCTTCACCTTCCACCATCACGCGCAGCAGCGGTTCAGTTCCAGATTTACGCAACAGTACTCGGCCTTTGCTGCCAAGTACATTTTCCACTTCCGTCACCGCCTGCTTAACGGCATCGGCTTCGAGCGGATTACTGTCGCCAGAAAAACGTACGTTTTCCAGTACTTGAGGGTAAAGTGTCATCCCTTGCGACAGGTCATGCAAGGTCATTGAGCTACCGACAACTGAAGCTAACACTTGTAACGCCGCCACAATCGCATCTCCCGTGGTGACTTTATCGAGCAAAATGATATGACCTGAATTTTCTGCTCCGATTTTCCAGCCTTTTTCCAAAAGCTTTTCCATCACATAGCGGTCACCCACTGCGGCGCGAACAAAGGGAATACCTAACTGTTTAAGCCCATTTTCCATGCCAAGGTTGGTCATCAATGTCCCAACCACTCCACCTTTCAATTCGCCACGACGTAAAGCATCACGGGCAATGATGTACGCAATTTGATCGCCATCGACCTTATTGCCAAGATGATCGACCATAATAATGCGGTCACCGTCACCGTCAAACGCCAAACCTAAGTCGGCATTTTCTTCTACTACGCGCTTTTGTAATGCACGCACATCGGTTGCGCCTACTTCGTGGTTGATGTTAATGCCATTCGGTTCAACACCCATTGCTATGACGTCAGCACCCAGCTCAGAAAAGACACTAGGTGCAATGTGGTACGTGGCACCATTGGCACAATCGACCACAATTTTGAGCCCTGAAAGGTTCAATGCAGAGGGAAAAGTACCTTTACAAAACTCGATGTATCGGCCTGCGGCGTCATTTAAACGCGTCGCTTTACCGAGAGCCGCAGATTCAACACATTCGATCTCTTTGTCTAGCTCTGCTTCAATCGCCAATTCCACTTCATCGGGTAATTTGGTCCCTTCGGAAGAGAAGAACTTAATGCCATTGTCGTAGTACGGGTTATGTGATGCCGAGATCACGATCCCCGCCTCTGCTCGAAAAGTTTGCGTTAAATACGCCACCGCTGGCGTTGGCATCGGGCCAGTGAACGTGGCTTTTAAACCTGCCGCCGCTAAGCCAGCCTCAAGAGCCGACTCCAGCATATAACCAGAAATACGCGTATCTTTGCCAATAATCACTTTTTTTGTGCCCTGTTTGGCGAGGACACGACCCGCCGCCCAGCCAAGTTTTAGTACAAAGTCCGGAGTGATTGGGTACTGCCCAACTTTTCCACGCACACCATCAGTACCAAAGTAACGTCTTTTTTCTGACATAGTTTTCCCTTTATTTTTCTTCTCGGCTCAGTGGTTGCTTTCCATCATCTGGATGATTTTCATCGCTTCAACCGTCTCTTCAACGTCATGGACGCGAATAATCTGAGCCCCTTTCAAAGCAGCAATGGTGGCACATGTTACACTAGCGACCATGCAATCGGCAGGCTTTTTGTCCAACAATTTAAAGATCATCGATTTGCGCGACATCCCAGCCAGTAGTGGCAAACCAAATTGGTGGAAGGATTCGAGATGCGCGAGAAGGTGATAGTTGTGTTCGATCGTTTTCCCAAAGCCAAAGCCAGGATCCAAAATCAGCAACTCTTTTGCTATCCCCGCTTGTTCGCACACTTTAACTCTTTCCCTCAGGAACTCACCGACTTCTTGCAGCACGTCTTGATAGTTAGGACTATGTTGCATAATTCGAGGCTGACCTTGCATATGCATTAAGCAAATGGGAACTTGTGCTTTGGCGGCAATTTCCAGTGCACCTGGCTCTTGCAATGCGCGAATGTCATTAATCAGATCAGCGCCTGCCTCAATGGCTTGGCGCATCACTTCCGCTTTACTGGTATCTACTGATATCCAGACATCAGAATTTGCTCGGATCGCTTTAACCACAGGAATCACTCGAGTGAGTTCTTCTTCTAGTGACACTTCCGGCGCTCCGGGGCGAGTCGATTCACCACCAATATCAATGATGGTTGCACCCGCTTGGGTCAATTTCTCTGCTTGGCGAAGTGCAGCATCTAAGTGTGTAAATTGCCCACCATCAGAAAAAGAGTCTGGCGTGACGTTGAGAATACCCATTATTTTTGGGGTAGAAAGGTCAAGTTGTTTTTTATCAGAACGTAAAATCATAGCAATAAATACAAAAACCCCGAGTTTCCTCGGGGCTTTCCTTCATAGTTAACCGTTATTCTGCATCTTTTTTATCTGCAGCCTCAACCGTTGATTCATCAACTTGCTCAGGTTTTTCGACTTTTGCTTCCGCATTTGCTTCTGGCGCAGCTGGTTTCTCAGGCTGCGAATTTTGCACGTGATCCGCCCATCCAGCAGGATCTCGAATCACTTCTTTACGCGCCATAAGATCATCAATCTGGCCAGCATCGATCGTTTCATACTTCATCAATGCATCTTTCATTGCATGCATGATGTCCATATTATCGATCAGGATTTGTCTCGCACGCTCGTAGTTACGGTCGATCAACTTACGTACTTCATCATCGATGAGTTTTGCGGTGTCATCAGACATGTGTTTTGTCTGTGTCACGCTGCGTCCTAAGAAAACTTCACCCTCATCTTCGGCATAAAGCATCGGTCCAAGCTTTTCAGAGAAGCCCCACTGAGTGACCATTTTACGCGCTATGTCTGTGGCGCGTTCAATGTCATTAGATGCACCAGTAGACACTTTCTCTGCGCCATAAATCAGCTCTTCAGCCAAACGACCACCATACAGACTAGAGATCATCGACTCGAGGTGCTGACGAGACATACTGACACGATCCTGTTCTGGCAAGTACATAGTCACACCCAGTGCACGACCACGCGGAATGATCGAGACTTTGTAAACCGGATCATGCTCAGGCACCAAACGGCCAACAATTGCATGGCCTGCTTCGTGATAAGCAGTCGATTCTTTGGTTTCTTCCGACATCACCATAGAGCGGCGCTCTGCACCCATCATGATTTTGTCTTTTGCCAGCTCGAATTCAACCATAGAAACGTTACGTTTGTTACCTCTGGCCGCAAACAGAGCCGCTTCGTTGACCAAGTTGGCCAAATCAGCACCTGAGAAGCCAGGAGTACCACGCGCAATCAATGAAGGCTCAACATCACCCGCAAGCGGTACTTTGCGCATGTGCACTTTGAGAATTTGCTCACGGCCACGTACATCTGGCAGGCCAACTACAACCTGACGGTCGAAACGGCCAGGACGCAACAAGGCAGGATCTAGTACATCTGGACGGTTAGTCGCAGCAATGACGATGATGCCTTCGTTGCCTTCAAAGCCATCCATTTCCACCAACATTTGGTTCAACGTTTGTTCGCGTTCATCGTGACCACCACCAACACCAGCACCACGTTGGCGACCAACCGCATCGATTTCGTCAATAAAAATGATACATGGAGACGCTTTTTTCGCTTGCTCAAACATATCGCGAACACGAGAAGCACCGACACCAACAAACATCTCAACGAAATCAGAACCAGAGATAGTAAAGAACGGTACTTTCGCTTCACCAGCAATCGCTTTAGCTAACAACGTCTTACCCGTACCTGGAGGACCGACCATCAAAACGCCCGTCGGAATCTTACCACCGAGCTTCTGGAAACGGCTGGGATCGCGCAGATAATCGACAAGCTCTTTTACGTCCTCTTTGGCTTCATCACAGCCAGCCACATCTCCGAATGTCGTTTTGATTTGCTCTTCGCTCATCATGCGCGCTTTGCTCTTGCCGAATGACATGGCGCCTTTGCCGCCGCCACCTTGCATCTGACGCATGAAGAAAATCCATACGCCAATCAGAAGGATCATTGGGAACCAAGATATAAAGATGGTACCAAGTAGACTCTGCTCTTCTGGAGGCGTGCCTTGCACTTTCACATTTTGGTTAATCAGGTCATCAAGTAGCTTTTGATCGTACACAGGCATATAAGTGACGAACTTCGCACCTCCGCCTCGGCGAACAAAACTAATTTCACCATTATTAAAGGTTGCTTCCTGAATCTGGCCTTGGCCAACTTCCTGTACAAATGTGGTGTAATCAACTGCTCTGCCGTTACTTTCACCAGGGCCAAAGCTCTGAAATACCGACATTAAAACCACAGCGATAACCAGCCACAGAATTAGATTTTTTGCCATGTCACTCAAGGTGTCAGCCTCTCGATAACTAATTGTAATTAAAGGTAGGGTACTACAGTTTGTAACCTGTATCTATAGTGTTAACTTTGCCCAGCTTGAGCTAAATAGTTAACCTTTGTAACCAGTGGCTACAACAAAGACTTCGCGTGAACGCGCTCGCGATGACTCTGGTTTTCTGATTTTTACGACCTTAAACATGTCGCGAACGTTTTTAACGTATTCATCAAAGCCTTCCCCCTGGAAAACCTTGACCACAAAGCTACCATTAGGCGCCAGAACTTGTCGACACATATCTAAAGCTAATTCAACCAAGTACATAGCACGTGGCTGATCAACCGAGTTATTGCCCGCAATATTTGGTGCCATATCTGACATGACTACGTCCACCATCGAAGGTTGTATTCGCTCTAAAAGCGCTTCTAGTACAGCATCATCGCGAAAATCACCTTGTAAGAAGCTAACGCCCGCAATCGGATCCATGGGTAACAAATCACAAGCAATCACTTGCCCTTGTTCACCGAGAATCTTAGCCGCATACTGAGACCACCCACCAGGTGCAGCTCCTAGATCGACCACAGTCATACCTGGTTTCAACAACTTATCTTTCGTTTGAATCTCTTCAATTTTGAAGTAAGCACGGGAACGATAGCCTTTTTTTCTGGCCTCATTTGCATACTTATCATCAAAATGCTCTTTTAACCAACGACCAGAACTGGCCGAATGTTTCTGTTTACTCATTCTAATCTCAACGAAGCTGTTTGCAGACCTATTACTTTGATAGGCAGACTCTATCGCTCAATAAATTATAGTCTTCAGCAATAGATGGCGCTAAAATAGGTTTTTTCAACCCTTAGTTTAAATAAAAATGGCGGCGGAATGAACCTAAGCACCAAACAAAAGCAGCACCTAAAAGGCCTAGCTCACAGTTTAAAACCTGTTGTGCTCATGGGCGCAAATGGACTTACAGAAGCCGTGCTTGCCGAAATCGAAATTGCACTTAATTCTCACGAAC